>NZ_BAAGZP010000040.1:0-473960 GCF_054778355.1 Saccharopolyspora tripterygii
CGGAAAACCCGTCGTCCCCGACGTGTACTGAATGTTGATCGCATCATCAGCCGACAACGCCGCCTGCGCGGTCCGGAGCTGCTGCGGATCGGCGGCCCGCCCGAGCTCCCCCAGCCGGTCCCAGCTCGGGTCGTCGAGCAGCACCACCTGCTCCAGAGCCGGGCAACGACCGCGCACCCCGTCGATGATGGCCACGTAGTCGGAGCTCTTGAACGACTGCGCCGACACCAGCATCCGCACACCGGCCTGCTGGAGGACGAACTCCAGCTCGTGCGCCCGGTAGGCCGGGTTGATGTTCACCAGGATCGCGCCAACCTGGGCCGTCGCGTACTGCGTCAACGTCCACTCGGCGCGGTTCGGCGCCCACACGCCGACCCGGTCGCCCTTGGCGATACCGGACTCCAGCAGGCCGAGGGCGATGCGGTCGACCTCCGCCGTGAACTCCCGGTAGGTCCAGCGCCGGCCCGTGGAGAACTCCACCAGGGCGTCGTGATCGGGGAAGCGCGCCGCCGTCCGATCCAGGTTCGCGCCGATGGTGTCACCCAGCAACGGGACATCCGAGACGCCGGACGCGTAGGACAGTTCGACCGCAGGCACGATTTCCTCCAAGCAGGTGGGGCGTGTTCGTGCCCGCACACTGTAGGGATCGCGTCCGCGGCGCATTACCCCCGAATCGGGGTAGGCCCCGGGCTCACGGCAGCAGCCAGGCGGACCGGGCGCGTACCACGGCCTCGTGCCGGGTGTGCGCACCCAGCCTGCGCATGGCGGTCCGCAGGTAGGCCTTGACGGTCTCAGGCGAGAGCGAAAGCCGTTCCGCCACATCGGCATTGGTGCAGCCGAGCGCCACCTGCGAGAGCACGTCGATCTCCCGGCGCGAGAGCCGGAACTCCGGCACCGGTGCGGCCTGGCCAGACCTCAGATCGGTGAGCCGCTGCGCGACCTCGTACATCCGGGACCGCAGGCCGTCGTCCTCCACCGAACCCGCGATCGCGCACAGCTCCGAGTGCACCGACCGCAGCTCTTCGAGGTTGGCCACGTCCGGCACGTCGGGTCGCTGCGTGGCCGCGATCGTCTCGGCCATCGCCAGCCGCCGGTCCACCTCGTCCCGCACCGCCAGCTCGTCAGCGAGCCGCTGACCAGCCATGATCAGGGAATCCCTGGTGCGGTCGCCGACAGCGACGCGCTGCCGGATGGCGCCGTAGAGCACGGCGCGGCACTTCCCGCGCACCCGCACCGGGACGGCGAGCACCGCCGACAGCCGCTCGGCCATGACCGGGCCGTCGTAGTCGTGGGTGATGTGCCGGGCGGCGCCGTAGTCGACGACGCCGATGGGCCTGCCGGACACGAGCGCCTGGCCGCCGACTCCCCGCCCCTCCTCGACCTCCAGGTTCCGCAGGCAGTTGGTCCGGGTTCCGAAGTACTCGGTGAGCCGGACGCTGGTGCTGGTGACCTCGCCGCCGAAGGCGACCGGGAAGTCGAGTTCGGCTGACACCGCGCGCAATTCGGCGCGCAGCGCATCGCGGTCGTCGGGTCGCAGCCGCGCTTCGGAGCCCGCCTGGTTCCCGGATCTCCGCGTCGCAGCGCCGTTGCCGCTTCCGGCCATAGTGTCCGTCCTCCATCGGCTGATCGACGCGTTCCGGTTCGCGTCGAAGACACCGCCACTCGTTCGTGGCATCGGGTTGCAAGACTATACCGGCCATTTGGCGTCTGAACCGATTCGCCTCACGCACGGCACGCGGGCTACCCACTTACGGGGGCGTCCAACCGAGTGGTTCTGCGATCACCTCGCGTAACAGATCGATCACCCTGATCAAGCGTTCGATCCGCTGACCACCGGCAACCCCGATCACGCTGCCCGAGCACCGTCCGTCACGCCCGGAACACCCTTCTTCGGGGGTATTGGAAGCGGAATCCGGTCCTGCAACATGTCTCGCCAACCGACTCACTCCGGCGAGTACCGGACGAAAACCCACAGTGACAATGACGTTTCCCGAACCTCGCGACGCTTCCGAACTGATCAGCCCGTCGAAAGGGTGAGCCTCATGCGAGCCAGTCGCACGGACACCGACACCACCACGACAGACGGCGCCACCGCTCCCAGCAGGCGCCGCTTCCTCGGATACCTGCTGGCGGCACCGACCCTGGTGGCCGCGGCCGAACTCGGCGGCGGATCCGTCTTCGGCACCCCCGAGGCGGCAGCCGCTCCCGGCGGAGGAGTGCCGCCCACACCGCAGGTCGCCGACCACGTCGACCTCACCGATGGCCTGGTCTACGCGGCGCGCCCCACCGCCAACCTCATCGCCGTGCAGATGAACGAGGACGGCTCGGCGTCGTTCGCGATGAACCGCACCGAGGTCGGCCAGGGGCTGAGCACGGCGATCGGCATGCTGATCGCCGAAGAGCTGGAACTCCCCCTGGAGAAGGTGCACATCACGCTCGCCGACGCCCGGCCGGAGCTGGTGTTCAACCAGCTCACCGGCGGTTCGGCGTCGATCAGCGCGTTGTACTGGCCGGTGCGCACAGCGGCCGCGATCGCCAAGGGCCGGTTGCTGGAGGCCGCGAGCCACGTGCTCGGTGAGCAGGTCGACCTGCTCACGGCCAAGGCCGGTTCGATCACCTCTGCCGCAGGCAACGTCCTGTCCTACGCCGACCTCGTCCACAAGGCGGCCAGCGACCGGACGACCGAGATCGAGGTCAACCTCAAGCCCGAGTCGGAGTTCAAGGTCGTCGGCAAGCCGACCAGGCGCACCGACGCGCTCGACGCGGTGACCGGCCGCAAGCAGTTCACCACCGACCTGAAGGTCCCCAACGCGAAGCCGACCATGGTGTGCCGGCCGCCGACGATCAACGGCACCGTGCGGAAGGTGAACAACCTCGACCAGGTGCGCACGATGCCGGGCGTCACCGACGTCGTTCAGATCACCACCGGCGTCGCGGTGCGCGGCGAGACGTTCGGCCAGTGCATCGACGCGGTCAACGCGCTCGACGTGGACTGGGGCCCCGGCCCGGTGGATCACGAGTCCGACGCGACGGTCGAGCAGCAGCTGAAGGACGCGACGCCACCGGCGGTCATCCCGCCGACACCGGCGACCCAGACCTTGGAGCGGCAGTACACCTTCAGCTTCGTCAACGGCAGCGCGCTCGGCGTCAACTCGGCGATCGCCGACGTCCGGCCCGACCGGGCCGAGATCTGGTCGACCGTCAAGGTACCGATCGTCGCGCAGGCGACCATCGCCCAGGAGCTGGGGCTGACCCAGCCGCAGGTCACCGTGCACGTGGTTCCCGGCGGCGGTTCGTTCGGACGGTGCCTGTTCCACGACGCCGCGTCCGAGGCCGCGGAGGTCTCCCAGAAGATCGGCAAGCCGGTCAAGCTGATGTGGCACCGGGCCGACGACTGCAGGCAGGGCCGGGTCCACCCGATGTCGGTCGGCACCATCCGGGCCTCGTTCACCGACGACGTGATCAGCCTGGAGCAGCACCTCGCGGGCGTGCGCACCGACTTCAGCCACGGCTTCGGCGAGGCGCTCACCTCGGTGGCGAACCGCTTGCCCTTGGGCAACTACACCGTCTCCGAGGTCATCTTCACGCTGACGACCCCGTCGCTGTACAACTTCGGCGTCACCAAGACGTTGCTGACCGAGACGAACCACTCGCCGTCCAACGTCCAGAAGGGCGGCGGTTTCAACACCGGCAGCACGCGCAACGTCTACTCGCCGGACGTGGCGACCACGCGGGAGCTGTTCGTCGACGAGCTGGCCGAGAAGATGGGCATGAACCCGTACGACTTCCGGCGCAAGTACGTCAAGAACGAGAACCTGCTGAAGGTCCTGGACAAGGCCGCCGAAGTGGGCGGGTGGGGTCAGCCCACCCCGGACGGAGTCGGCCACGGGATCGCCCTGCACCACGAGTACAAGAACTCGATGGCGTGCTTCGTGGAGATCGACTGCCGCCCGGAGACGGTCAACCGGCCGGTGCGGGACGGTGTCACGGGTCCGCGGGTGACGCGCGGTGTGCTCGTCACCATCCCCGGGCACGTCGTGGTGAACCCGCTCGGGCTGGAAGCCATGATGCAGGGCGGTTTCATCGACGGCATGGCCCAGGCGCTCACCGCCAGCGTCCACCTCAACGAGGGGCGCATCGCCGAGGCGAGCTGGGACAACTTCTTCTACTGCAGGCAGTGGAACCTGCCGTTCGAGTTCACCCCGGTCATCCTGCCCGCCGAGGAGAGCGAGATGCCCTCCGGTGGCGGAGAGATGGGTGTGGCGCCCGCGTTCGCGGCCACGGCGTGCGCCTACCGCGCGGCCACCGGCACGACGCCGACGCACTTCCCGATCAACCACAACGATCCGCTGGCGTTCGAGCCCTACCCGCACGTCCCACCGCTGCCGCCGTCGCCGACCAACGGCCTCGACCACACCTACTGAGGAGGCGGAATGCCTGAGCACACCTTCAAGCTGAACGGCAAGGAGATCACCGTCGAGGCCGAGGACGACGTCCGCCTGCTGTGGGTCATCCGCGACCTGCTCGGCGTCACCGGGCCGAAGTACGGGTGCGGGATCAACGTCTGCAAGGCCTGCACCAGCCACATCAACGGCAAGGCCTTCAACCCCTGCTCGGTGCAGGTCAAGGACGTGGAGCCGACCGACGAGATCACCACGATCGAGGGCTTGCCGGACACCGTGGGCGAGGAGCTGCACCCGATGCAGGAGTCGTGGCTCGACCACGACGTCGTGCAGTGCGGCTACTGCCAGCCCGGTCAGATCATGGCCGCGGTGGCCAAGGTGAAGCAAGCGCGGGCGAAGGGCCGCGAGATCACCGACGCCGACATCGAGGAGATCCGGAACGTGTGCCGCTGCGGCACCTACTTCCGCATCCGCGAAGCCATCAAGGACGGCGCCACCAGGATGTGACCCCCACACACCCACGCGCGAGGGGCGCTCCGCACCGCAGGAGCGCCCCTCGCGCGCCGTCGTCCGCACTCCCGGGCAGTTTTGGTCCGAATTGACCGGGCAAAACGGACTTCGATCACGGACGGTTCGGACCAAAACTGCCCGGGAGTGAGAACCTCGGAACCGGGGTCAGGCGGGGTCGGAGGCGGGCTCCAGGCGAATGATGACTCCCTTGGAGGTGGGGGTGTTGCTGGTGTCGGCGACGCTGTCGAGCGGGACCAGGACGTTGGTCTCCGGGTAGTAGGCGGCCGCCGACCCGCGTGCGGCCGGGTAGGCGACGACGCGGAAGTCCGTCGCCCGCCGCTCGACCCCGTCGTGCCAGACGCTGACCAGGTCCACCAGAGCGCGGTCGGCGATGCCGAGCTCCTCCAGATCGGCGGGGTTTACCATCACGACCCGGCGGGCGTTGTGGATGCCTCGGTAGCGGTCGTCGTTGGCGTACGGGATGGTGTTCCACTGGTCGTGCGAGCGCAGCGACTGCAGCACCAGGTACCCGTCCGGCGCGTCCAGCCACTCGAAGTCGTTGGAGCTGAACACCGCCTTGCCGCTGTCGGTGCGGAAGTCCCCGCTGTTGACGGGGTTCGGCAGCCGGAACCCGGCGGGGTCGGCGACGCGGCGGTTGAAGTCCTCGAAATCCGGTACCACGCGGGAGATCCGGTCGCGGATCGTGTCGTAGTCGCCCTCGAACTCCTCCCACGGGACGCCGTCGTCCTCCCCCAGCACCCGGCGCGCCAGGCGGGAGAGGATCGCGACCTCGCTGAGCAGCGACCCGGACGCGGGTTCGAGCCGGCCGTAGGACGCGTGCACCATGCTCATCGAGTCCTCGACGGTGACGAACTGCTCGACACCTCGCTGCACGTCCCGGTCACTTCGCCCCAGAGTGGGCAGGATCAGGGCGGTTTCGCCGCACACGGTGTGCGATCGGTTCAGCTTCGTGGAGATGTGCGCGGTGAGCCGGCACTGGCGCATCGCCTTCTCGGTGACCTCGCTGTCGGGGGTCGCCCGGACGAAGTTCCCCGCCACACCGAGGAAGAACCGCGCGCGACCGTCGAGCATCGCGCGGATGGAATCCACCGAGTCCCAGCCGTGCTCCTGCGGCGGCGTGAAGCCGAACTCCCGCTCGATCGAGTCCAGGAAGGACTGCGGAACCCGCTCCCAGATCCCCATCGTCCGGTCGCCCTGCACGTTGCTGTGACCGCGCACCGGGCACACCCCGGCCCCGGGCTTGCCGATGTTGCCGCGCAGCATCAGGAAGCTGACGATCTCGCGGATCGTGGCGACCCCGTGCTTCTGCTGCGTCAGCCCCATCGCCCAGCAGGCGATGACGCTGTTGCTGGCCAGCACCCTGTCGCGGACCTGCTCGATCTCCTCGCGGGTGAGCCCGGTCGCGGCGTGCACGGCGTCCCAGGACAGCTGCCTGGCCTGCCGCGCGAACTCCTCGAACCCGGTGGTGTGCGCGCGGATGAACTCGTGGTCCAGGACCGTGCCCGGCGCGGCGTCCTCGGCTTCGAGCAGCAGCAGGTTCAGCGCCTTGAACAGCGCGAGGTCCCCACCGGGACGGATCTGCAGGAACTGGTCGGCGATGGTCGTCCCCTTGCCGAGGACGCCGCTGACCTTCTGCGGGTTCTTGAACCGCATCAACCCGGCTTCGGGCAGCGGGTTGACCGCGACGACCTCGCCGCCGTTGTGCTTCGCCCGCTCCAGCGCGGTCAGCATCCGCGGGTGGTTGGTTCCCGGGTTCTGGCCGATGACGAAGATCAGGTCCGACTGGTGGAGGTCGTCGAGGCTGACGCTGCCCTTGCCGGTTCCCAGCGTCTCCATCATCGCCGAGCCGCTGGACTCGTGGCACATGTTGCTGCAGTCCGGCAGGTTGTTCGTGCCGTAGGCCCGCGCGAACAGCTGGAGCAGGAACGCGGCTTCGTTGCTGACCCGGCCCGAGGTGTAGAACAGGGCCTCGTTCGGCGAGTCGAGGGAGCGCAGCTCCTCGGCGAGCAGGTCGAGCGCGTCGTCCCAGCTGATCGGCTCGTAGAAGTCGGAGTCCGACCGCTTGACCATGGGCTCGGTGAGCCTGCCCTGCTGGTTGAGCCAGTAGTCGGACTTCTCGTCCAGTTCGGACACGGAGTGCTGCCGGAAGAACTCGGCCGTGACGCGCTTGGACGTCGCCTCGTCGCTGACGTGCTTGGCACCGTTCTCGCAGTACTCGTTCATCGGCCGGTGCTTCGGGTCCGGATCGGGCCACGCGCAACCGGGGCAGTCGATGCCCTTGCCCTGGTTGAGGTTCAGCAGCGTCAGCGCGGTCCGACGCGGCGAGGTCTGGCTGAGCGAGTACTGCAGGGCGTGCGCGACGGCAGGGGCACCGGTGGCCCACTCCTTCGGCGCGGTCACCTTGAGGTCGTCGCTCGGATCTTCCCACCCACTCATGCTGTGGCCGTTCCCCTGTTCTCGACCGGCGCACCGATGCGCCCGAATCTCGGTCACCCCAGCTAAGGCCGACCGCGGGAGCGCAGTCAAAGAAGCGACACCTATGGTTCGATAACGCACTCTTCTCAACGCGCCATCCCGGCTCGCCGCACCACCAAAACCACTGGTGGTGCGGCGAAAGCCGGCAGCGTTCAGGCGAGCGGGCCGAGCTCGGGTGTGCCCGGGATCACTCCCCGGGGGAACGAATCCACTTCGAACACCAGGGTCACGGCCGCAGCAGGACCGGGAGGGTTCGGGGGGCGTGTACGTGGACGCTCCTGCGGTAGGTGAGTTCGGCCGGGTCGGCGACGACGCGCAGATCCGGGTAGCGGTTGAACAGGGCGGCCAGCGCGATCTCGCCTTCCAGGCGGACGAGCGCCGCGCCGAGGCAGCGGTGGATCCCGTGGCCGAAGGCCAGGTGGCCCGTGGTGTCGCGATCCGGGTCCAGGCGGTCGGGATCGGGGTAGCGGTCCGGGTCGCGGTCGGCGGCTCCGGTGGAGAGGGTGACCGATTCGCCCCTGGCGATCTTCACTCCGCCGATCTCCAGGTCCTCGGTGGCGAAGCGCAGGGAGGCGTTGAGCGCCGGGGACAGCCAGCGCAGCAGCTCCTCGACCAGCGCCGGGACCTTCGCGGGTTCCGCGAGGCGAGCGCGCGCGGAGTCGTCGTCGACCAGGGCGCGGACGCTGTTGGTGATGAACACCGCGGTGGTCTCGTGACCGGCCATGAGCAGCAGCATGGCCATCGCGACGATCTCCAGGTCGGAGAGCCGGTCGCCCTCGTCGGAGGCGGAGATGAGCGCGGAGAGCAGGGCGTCGTCCGGCGCCGCGCGCTTGGCGGCGACCAGCCCTTCCAGGTAGGTGGCCATCTGCGCCGAGGCGCGGGCGAGCTCCTCGTCCGGGCACTCGTCGATGAGGACCGTGGACAGCCGCGCGAACTCCTCGCGGTCGATCTCGGGGACGCCGAGCAGCTCGCTGATCACCACCATCGGCAGCACGATCGCGTAGCGGGCGACGAGGTCGACCGGCTCGTCCTCGGGCAGCTCCGCCAGCAGTTCCTCCGCGAGGGCCTCCACGCGCGGGCGCAGCCTGGCGATGCGCCGTGCGGTGAACGCCTGGGTGACCAGCGCGCGCAGCCGGGTGTGCTCCGGCGGGTCGAGCGAGGTCAGCATGTGCGACATGGGCGCGGGCAGGCCGGGCGGCGCGGCGGCGCGCTCCTCCTCGGGCAGGCTGGAGCGCCAGTCCTTGGCGAGGCGTTCATCGGTGAGCCCCGCCCGCACCTCGTCGTAGCGGGTGACCAGCCAGCTCCGGCCGCCCTCGAAGTCGACCTCCTGGACGGGGCAGGACCGGCGCGCTTCGGCGAACGCGGCGTGCGGGTCCTCCCAGTAGTGCTCGGTGAAGGAATCCTTCTGCGTCGCACCGGTCATCGGTTTCTCCGTTCCGTGAAGCGCGGGTTCAGCGCGAGGAGTCGCGGTAGCGGCCGAGCGCGCGCAGGGCCATGCCCTGCGCGAGGGCCGGGTTGGTGTAGCGGCTGACGTAGCGGACGTACTCGTTGACGCTCTCCGACGGCCAGCCACCGCCCGGGTCGCGACGGCCCAGCAGCCAGCTCACGCCCGGCTGCACCGAACCGGGGTCGGCCCCGGCGGCGAGCAGCCCCGAGACGGCCCACCCGGTCTCCTCGACCGTCGGCGGAGCGCCATGCCCGTCGCCCCACGAGCCGTCGTCCCGCCGCGCCCGCTCCAGCCAGGTCTTCGCGCGCTGCGCCGTCGCGTCGTCGGCGCGGCCGGCCCTGGCGAAGGTCTCCAGCACGGCGGCGGTGGCCATCGTGTGGTGGCGGTACCAGACGGATTCGAAGGCGCCGTCGGGCAGCTGCACCTCGGACAGCCAGCGCAGCGCGCGCCGAATCCTGCTGTCGTCGGCCGGGATTCCCGAGTCCAGCAGCGCGTCGACCGCCTGAACCGTGGTCATCGGGCACGGCCCGCTGTTGGCGACCTTGGTGTTGCGCACGCACAACCCCCAAGAGCCGCGCGTGTCCTGCATCCGGGTCAGCCAGTCGACACCTGCCTCGACCGCCTCCGCCTGCTGCTCGCCCGGGAGCCGGCACAGCACGGACAGGATCTCGCCGGTCTCCAGCGTCGAGGGCCAGCCCGCGGTCCCGGCCCAGCCCCAATAGCCGGGCGGGCAGCCGAACGCCAGGAACGGGCGGTGCTGCTGCAGCCGCACGAACAGCTCCGTCGAGGCCGTGAGCCGCGGGTCCTGGGCGTAACCGGCCTCGGCCAGTCCGCGCACTGCGTACATGGTCCAGGCGGCGTCGAGCGGCCCGGTCTGCCACCAGCCGTCGGGGTGCATCGTCCTGCGGAACCAGCCCACCGCGGCCTCGACGAGGTCGGGGGCCAGCTCGGCGCGGGCCAGCCCGGTGCAGACCAGACCGGTGACCCAGGCGTTCTCGCACCACGCTCCGGTCGAGCCCTCGTGCTCGTGGACCTGCCGGATCGCCTTGAGCGCGTTGGGTTTCCCGAGCTTCGCCAGCAACCGGTGGAACGGGTTGAGCGGCTTGTGCCGCGCCTGGGCGAGCCCGAGCGCGAACGCCATCGGGATGCGCAGGTCGAACAGCTTGCGGTGCAGGCCGGGCAGCAGCGCGACTTCGAGCGGGAAGCGGCGCATCTCCTCGTGCCCGAGCCATCCGACGAAGCCGTAGTACTGCCGGCACCACGACACGACCTCGGGGTGCGGGATCGCGTCCAGCCCGCCGAAGTCGGTCATCCAGCGCTGTCCGGCCGACACCGCAGACGCACTGCCCTCCGGGTCCACCAGGTGCAGCACCGCCGAGCCGACCGCGGTGGGGCCCGCCTCGCTGTCCAGGCCCGGGACCATCGCCCATCCGCCGTCGGAGTTCTGGGTCCGGCGGAGCCACCCGGCTCCCGCCTCGATGAGGTCGGCGCTGCCTTCGGGGTCGGCGTAGTGCAGCGCGGAGAGAGCACCGACCGTGCCCAGCGTGGAGGTCAGGTTGTCCGCGGAGTAGTCGAAGACGCCGTCGGCGCGCTGGGACAGCAGCAGTGCCTCCGCGCCCTCGCTGATCGCCTGATCGAGGGCGTCGGTGTCGGGCTGCACCGTCGTCATGCGGGTTCCTCCAGTCCGGCCGCGGGCGTGCACCCACGACCTGCTCCACAAGGATGCCGCCGATTCTCGCGATCGCGGGAGCTCGGATGAGACTCGTTGCCCGCTGGACGCTTTCGGCTGGGCGGACTCTACGCGAGCACGCCGGTCCCGGACCAGGCATGACCGGGAACGAACCGGATCTTCCTTCGCCGACTTCCGGCAAATTCCCGGAGTTCCGTGAAATTCTCGGGTCATCCACAGTGAACCGTTCGGAGAACGCCGGACGGAATCATCGAATTTCCCGTATATCCGCCAGATTCGACGTGCATCGGCGCGGATTCGTTGACAACGGCCGCGGTGACGCTCAAAGATCGTGTTCGTCAGGCCGTCGGCGACAGACTCCGCTGGTCCATCCCGCCTGATTCCGGTCTCCACGTCGTGGGTCAAGCCCGCTCGCTTGCCGCATCGACGTGCGCACGTCATGAACGGAGATCAGCCTGTGCCCACCATCCGGCACCAGTTGTCCCTCAACGAGAACTTCGCGCCCCCGCTGCCGGGCGTGCGCGAGGCGATCGTGCACGCCGCCGACCGGGTCAACCTGACTCTCGACGCGATGTCCTCCGGGCTGACCAGCGCGATCGCCGAGCACGTCGGGCTGGACCCCAGCGAGGTCTTCGTCGGCCCCGGCTCTGGTGCGCTGCTGCAGCAGTTCCTCGCGGCCTTCGCCGGTGGTGGCGAGATCGTGCACGCCTGGCCGTCGTTCGAGATGTACCCCCTGCTGGTGCGCTGCGCGGGTGCCGAGCCCGTCGCCGTGCCGCTGCGCGATGACGCGCACGACCTCGACGCGATGGCCGACGCGGTCACCGACCGCACCAAGATCGTGCTGCTGTGCAACCCGAACAACCCGACGGGCACCACGTTCGGCGAGGACGAGCTGCGGAACTTCCTGAACCGGCTGCCCTCGGGTGTCCGGGTGCTCATCGACGAGGCCTACGCCGACTTCGCCGACCCGTCGGCGATCGCCCACGGCATCCGGCTCGCCGCCGAGGACCGGCGCGTGTCGGTGGTGCGCACCTTCTCCAAGTCCCACGGGCTCCTCGGTCTGCGGGTCGGCTACCTGGTGGCCGACGAAGCCGTGGTCACGGCCCTCACCCCCAGCTCGTACTTCTTCCGGGTCAGCACGGTCGCGCAGGACGCCGCGCTGGCCGCGCTCCGCGCCGACGACGTGATGCGCAAGCAGTGCGCCGAGGTGGCGGCCGAACGCGACCGGGTGCACGACGGGTTCACCCAGCTCGGGCTCGACGTCCCGCGCAGTCACGGCAACTTCCACTGGCTGCGCTTCGGCGAGGCCAACGAGGACTTCGTGCGCCTCTGCGACGAGTCCGGCGTGCAGGTGCGGACCCTCGCCGACGGAGCGGGGGTGCGGGTCACCGTCGGTTCGTCCGAGGCCAACGACCTCGTGCTGGAGCTGACCCGCCGATTCCTCAGCGGTGATCGGGCCGGCACGCCTCGGTCGGACAGCGCGTGACATGAGCGACGACAACGGGTTCACGTCACCGGAGTGGGTCGAGCTGCTCGACCGGGAGATGCGCAAGCGGTGGTCGGCGGTCGCCGACCGCACGGAGCAGATGGCCGGATCCGCCCTGCTGACACCCGGCAAGATGGTGCGACCGGTACTCCTGCTCAACTCGGCCGAGGCCACCGGCGGTGATGGCGCCAAGCTGCTGCCGGCCGCGCTGGCGGTGGAGTACCTGCACGTGGCCACGCTGGTGCACGACGACATCATCGACGACGACCAGCTGCGCCGCGGCAAGCCCACCGTGCACGCCCGCTACGGCATGGCCGACGCGCTGGTCACCGGTGACTTCCTCATCCTCAACGTGGTCACGGCGCTCTCGGAGTGCACAGCCGTCCCGGCCGCCGCCGTGCTCGAAGCGGCCCGGGTGATCGCGGGCGCGGGAGCCGACGTGTGCCGCGGTCAGGTGCGGGAGGCCGAGATGGCGGGCGACCTCACGTGTCCCGTGGGCGACTACCAGGAGATGGCGTCGCTCAAGACCGGTGCGTTGTTCCGCGGCGCCTGCCGGGCCGGGGCGATCCTGGGCGGCGCCGACGACGAGCACGCCGACGCGGTCACCCGCTACGCCGAGCACCTGGGCGTGGGTTTCCAGATCTTCGACGACCTGCTGCCCTATCTCGGCGATGCCACCGGGAAACCGGCCACCAGCGATGTCGCCAACCTGCGACCGACCCATCCGGTTCTCCTCGGCTACCAGACGGCCGGGGAAGGTGACCGGCAGCGGTTCGCCGAAGCGCTCTCCGGCCAGCTGCCCGCCGAGGACGCGCACGAGCTGATGCGCGAACTGCTGGTGACCACCGGGGCGCTGGAGCGCAGCCGGGAGCGCGCGGCCGAGGAGATCGCGGCTGCCCGCCACAGCCTCGACGGGCTGCCGGGCGAGGCGGCGGTCGAGCAGATGGTGCGGATCGCCGAGATGGCCATCGACCGGAGCCGGTAGCCGTGGGCGACATCGCGGACCGCGCCCGCCGCAGCCTGTGGGCGCACGTGCAGACCTGCCGCCCGTACACGCTGAGCTACCCGGTGCTGGTGGGCATCGCGGGCGCCGGGACGACGGGTGCGGCAGGCCTAGCGGAGTTCACCGTCGCGGGCGCGGGCACGGCGTTCGGCTGGTTGTCGGCGCACTACCTGGGCGACTACTTCGACCGCGAGCTGGACGAGGTCGCGAAACCGCAGCGCCCCATCCCGTCCGGCCGACTCGCGCCGGACGTCGCGCTGGCCACCGGCGTCGGATTCGCCACCGCTGCTGCGGTTCTGCTGGCCTGGTCCAACGTGCGGACGCTGCCGCTGGTCGTGCTCGCGCTGTGCGGGGTCGTGGCCTACAGCAGGTTCTGCAAAGCGCGCGGCGTGTCCGGGAACCTGGTGCGCGGGCTGATCACGGCCACGGCGTTCCTCATCGGCGCGATGGTCGCGGCACCGCTGCCGGGCTGGACCGCCCTCGGCTTCTCCGTGGTCTTCCTGCTGCACGACACCGCGTCGAACCTGGTGGGCACGATGCGGGACGTGGACGGCGATCGCGCCGCCGGCTATCGCTCGGTGCCGGTCCAGCGCGGGCAGCGCCACGCCGCCGGACTCGCTGTACTCCTCCATGTCTCGGCGCTGGGCATCGCCGCGCTCGGACTGCTGCTCCCGCACCGGCCCGGATATCCGGTTCTGCTGGTCGTGGCGGCGTGCGCCGGGTTGTGCGCGGTGGTCCCGCTGCTGTGGCTCGCTCCGGCGTTGAGCCAGGTCCGCGCGCTGCGGGCGCACGAGCTGCTGGTCGCTGAACGGTTGGTGCTCGCCACGGCGATCCTCGCCCGCACGGTTCCCGCGTTCGCCGCGATCGGCCTGCTGGTCCCGGTACTGGCCTTCACCGCCTGGTCCCAGGCCGTGATGCGGGCGCGCCACGAAATCGCCGACGAGGAGGTCCTCCCGACATGAGCTCCCCTGCTCCAGAGCACGCGGACGCCGTCATCTGCGGGGCGGGCGTGGCCGGCCTCGCCGCCGCCCACGCGCTCGGTTCGCTGGGCCGGCGGGTCGTCGTCGTGGAGAAGCGGCCGACCGTCCCCCGGATCCCCAAGGGCGAGGTCCTGCAACCCGGAGCGTTGCGGATCCTGGAGTCCTGGGGCATCACCAAGGTCCTGGAAGACCAAGGGGCCGTTCGCCTTTCCTCCCTCGTCGCGGTCGAGTCCCGGGGCCGGATGTCGCTGGACTACACGCAGCTGCCCGAGGGGTCGAACTGGCTGCTGTCGGCCGACCACGAGCAGATCCTCACCGCTCTCGCCGACAACCTTCCCGGCAACGTGGAAGTCCGCCGGGGCGTCGCGGTCCAGGACGTGGTCCGCGACGACGACGGGCGGATCGCCGGACTCGCGGTGAAGGGCGCGGGCGAGGTCCGCGCACCGCTGGTCGTGGCGGCCGACGGGGTGTCCTCGCGGCTGCGCAAGGCGGCGGGCATCGCAGCCGACCGGAAGGACTACCCGCACCGGCTGGTCGCGCTCGACGTTCCCGACGTCGGCGACGTCGCACCGGAGGTGATCGCCTACACCACCGAGCGCGGTCTCCGGATGCGATACCCGTTGCCGGGCAACAGGATCCGCCTCTACGTGCAGATCCGGCCGGACGACTTCCGCGGACTCGACGACGCCGGCACGCTGCGCTGGACCGACTCGCTCATCGCGGAACTTCCGGAGCTGGGCGCGTTCGGCGACCAGCTGCGGGCGTGCGTGGCGGACCGGCAGACGCTGCCGGTGTCGCACTTCACCGCTTCCGGGATCTCCGCTCCCGGCATCGCGCTCGTCGGCGAGTCGGCGCACTCGGTGCACCCGATGGCGGCGCAGGGCATGAACAGCGCCATCTACGACGCGCACGCGCTGAGCGGCTGCGTCGCCGATCACTCCGATGTGGACGCCGCGCTGACCGCCTACGAGGCCCAGCGGCTTCCCGAGATCGCCCAGATCGGCAAGATCAGCCACAACGCCTCGCGGATGCTCACCGACCTGTCGTGGGCGGGTCGCGCCATCGGGCGGCGCGCGCTGCGCAACACCGGCGCCAACGACCGACTGAGCTTCACCGTCATGCACAACCTGGCCGGGCTCGGACTGCACCCGATGTCGCCGTTCGACCGCCTGTGCCAGCTCGGACTGCTGCCGGACCCGCGGTCACGGCGCCGGCCTCGATGGGCATGAGGGCCGGCGCCGTGCGCTGCTCAGGGCCTGCCGCACTCCACCACGACCAGACCACCCGGCCACGTGCGGGTTTCGGTCACCTTCAAGCCCGCCTCGGCGGCCAGCACCTCGAAGTCCGCCGCGCTGCGCTCCTGACCGCCCAGCAGCACCAGCGACTGCAGGTCGAAGGAGGTGTTCTGCTTGGCGTGGTCGTCCCCGGCGAGGACCTCCACGATCACGACGCGGCCGTCACCGGCGGCCTCGGCGCAGCGCCGCAGGATCCGCACCGCGTTCTCGTCGTTCCAGTCGGTGAGCACCCGGGAGACCAGGTAGACGTCCCGGCCTTCCGGGAGCGGTTCGAAGAAGCTGCCCGGCACGAACTCGGCCGCCTCGGCCACTCCCGCCTCGGCGAGGAACCGGTCGGCCTCCGTCGCGACGGCCGGAAGGTCGAGGACCTCACCCGCCAGGTGCGGGTTGACCCGGACGATCTCCGACAGCAGCGCGCCCTGCCCCCCGCCGACGTCGATGACGCTCTTGACCGGAGCCCAGTCGAACTCGGCCGCCAACACCGGCCCGGTCTGCCAGGCGTAGGCGGCCATCACGTCGCCGAAGAACCGACGCAGGTCGTCGTTGCGCTGGTAGTCGTCCCAGAACGGCGTGCCGTGCACCGTCTCGTAGGCCGAGGTGCCGTTCCGCACCGAGTGCAGCATCCCGCTGAAGGCCATGTCCATCCGCGCGCCCGGCCCGTCGAGCACGAGCCAGTCCTTGAGCCACTTGCCGTCCTCGGCCAGGAGCTGCCGCGAGAGCGCCGTGAGCCCGTAGGTCCCCTCGTCGGTCTGCGCGAAGAGACCGATGCGCACGAGGTGCCGCAGCAGCCGTTCGAGGGATTCGCGATGAGCGCCCGTGGCGGTCGCCAGCGACCCGATCTCGGCGCCGCCCTCGGCGATCAGCTCCGGCAGCCGGAGGGTCACCGCCGTCCGGATGGCGAAAGGTGTTGCCAGGTCGATGAGACTGGCGAGTTCGAGACTCGTCTCGCGCGATTCCTCGGAATCCATGGATCTCTGCTTTCTTCGGGATCGAAGACCCGTCCGCCTCCGTGCTTTTCATCCTTACCGACCGCCGAACACCGCGTCAACGACCGCGATGAGATCCGCACTCCCCCGACACGAGCGGGTGCGAGCGCGCCCGGAAACCGTTGTTCCACAACGAGAACGAGGTGATTCACCATGACGACCATCGACGTCAGGCCCGCGTCCGGCGCACTGGGTGCCGAGGTCCGCGGAGTCGATCTGGAGCAGCTCACCGAGGACTCCTTCGCGCAGCTGCACACCTTGCTCCTGGAGAACCTGGTGCTGCTGTTCCCGGAGGCCGAGCAGCTCTCACCGGAGGCGCACAAGACCTTCGGCCGCTTCCTCGGCGAGCTGGAGGTGCACCCGTTCCTGCCCAAGCTGGACGGACACCAGGAGGTCGTGGTCCTGGACTCCGAGCAAGGAGCCAAGGCCGACGTCTGGCACACCGACGTGACCTTCCAGGCGAGCCCGCCGATCGCCTCGGTCCTGCAGATCGTGCAGTGCCCGCCGCGCGGCGGTGACACGATGTGGAGCAACCAGCACCTGGCCTACGAGAACCTCTCCGCGCCGCTGCGCGATCTGCTCGACGGGTTCACGGCCATCCACGCCTTCACCCACCCCAACGGCACCGTGTTCGAGGCCGAGCACCCGGTGGTGCGGGTGCACCCCGTGACAGGACGGCGCTCCCTCTACGTCAACCGCATGTTCACCACGCGCATCCCGCAGCTGCGCCGAGCGGAGAGCGACGCCTTGCTGCAGCACCTGTTCACCTCGTCGGAAAGGCCGGAGAACGTCTGCCGGTTCAGCTGGACCGAGGGCGCGATCGCCGTGTGGGACAACAGGGCGACCCAGCACTACGCGGTCAACGACTACACCGAACGCCGCATCGGCCGTCGCGTCACGATCCTCGGCGACGACCCGAAGGGCGAAGAACCCCGCTGGCCGCACCTCGCCGACGCCACCACGGCCGCCGACTTCCGCGCGAAGCCCTGACCCGGACCACTCCCCGAGCCGTTGCGCTCGGGGAGTGCACCAGTTCCCGCCAACGGCCGATTGCCACGGCGAGCGCGGCGTGGCTACTCTCGTCGTTCTTCATCTGCCTGGATGCGCAATGTGGGGATTGGGCTTGTGAGCAGAGCACTCGCTGCGGCGAAGGATCAGGACGACGCACCGGCACTACCGCTGTTCCACGGCGTCGTGCAGGTCCTGGAACTGATCAGGGAACTCTACGGACGACGGCACGAGCGCTCCCGCGAGCAGCACTCCGGCACCGGCGATCATCGCGGACTGCCGATGTTGTGCCTGGTCAGGTCGCGAGAGCACGAGGACCTGCTGCCCGCGATCGGTGAACTGCTCAAGGACGCCGAACCACATCGCGTGCCGCACGCCCACATCCGCCTGGAACCCGCTGGGACGGAACCCAAGGACGACCACCAGGCCGCGCAGAAGCCGCTCCCGCCGCCCGAGGTCGACACGATCCGCCAGCTTCTCGCCGACATCGCCGAACAGCTGACCGGACCGCTCAACGCGCAAGCGGGACGCATGCGCTTCCCCCGGTTCAGCCTGGCGCTGTGGCTGATGCGCCAGGACCTGTCCGGAACCGAGATCCCGAGGCGGGAGGCCGAACTCCGCAAGCGCCTGTGGCGGCGCGACCCCGCCCAGCGGATCGCGGAACTGATCAACGCCAACACCGCCGACGCGCCGGACCGCACGATCTGGTCGGTCCTCAAGGTGCTCGCGCTCGTGCCGTGGTTGTGGTTCCAGGTCAAGCTGCGCTGGCGAATGCCGTTCCCCGGCGGATACCGGTGGTTCCGGCGGCAGCGCTACCTCGCACCCGAAGTTCCCGGCAACTTCCTCGGTTTCGCCGAACGCCTGACCGAGAACGAGTGGAACAAGGAAGTTCCCGAGCAGGTCGCGAAGTTCCTGACCAACACGCTGCTGGAGGACCTGCGCCGCTCCTACCGCCGTTTTCCCTGGCGGCTGCGCGGCAAGTGGCGCACCACCTACACCACGGTCCTGCTCGACAACGTCACGCGTTCCAACGGTGGTTACGCGCTACTCAAGCTGGTCAACGACATCCGCAACGAGACCGGGCTCGTCGACCCGCTGCTGCTGATCACCACCAGCTCGCTGGTGCCGCCGCACGCCGTGGAGCCGACCGTCGACAACGTCCTCGACGTGGTGTCCCAGGCGCACGAGGCCGACAAGCAGGGATACCGCGCGTGGCGGCACAAGCTCGCCGGGGCCAGGCGGGCGCGCAGGGACATGACCTGGTACCTGCCTGTCGCGATTCCCACGGCCGCCACGACGGACGCGGACAAGAGCGAGATCCGCCGTCACCTGGCCGCCGCCGACGAGTACGCGCTCCCCTCGCCCCCGTGGTGGTCCCAGCGCGCCATCCCCGCCACCCTGCTGCTGGTCCTGCTCGGCGCGGGCGTGTTCACCTACTCGTCGTGGTCCGAGGCGCACTGCGGCATCCCCTTCCAGCCGCCGTGGCAGTGGGCCGGAGCATCACCGGACCTCAGCCACGTGCAGACCGCGGGTCAGGAGTGCGTCGGGGTCACCGACGGCACCTTCCTGGAAGCCTTCATCGGCGCGACCCCTTCGGGCCAGACGACACCGACCGCGGAGAGCGTGCGCACGCTCCTGTCCGAGCTGGGATCTATCGGCAAGGCCATCGCACAGGAGAACCGGACCGCCCTGGACACCGCTGCAGCCACCGCCCGACCGGTCCTCACGCTGGTGTACCTGGGCGACCTGTCCCCGGGAGCGGACGCGTTCAACCTCTCCGCGCAGCACGAAACGCTGGCCGGTATCGCCGTGGCCCAGGACAACCAGAACGAGGGCACCGACACACCGCTGGTTCGCGTGCTGATCGCCAACGGCGGCAAGGACATGAAGCATGGCGAGAAGGTCGTGCAGAACCAGATCGCCGCGCTGGCCAAGCAGGATCCGACGATCATCGGCGTCGTCGGCCTGAACTACAGCCGGGACGAGACCTTCAACGCCATCAAGGAGCTCGGGTCGGCAGGTCTGCCGACCGTTGCCTCCACGCTGTCCTACGACGGGGTCCCGACGTTCTCACCTACGTACTTCCAGGTCTCGCCGTCGAACCGAACGCAAGCGGCACGAGCGGTCGAGTTCGCCGCCCAGCGGGGTTTGACCGAGCACGCAAGGATTTACCGCGCCAGTGCCCGGGACCGCTACAGCACGAACCTCGCCGACGACGTAGCCGCCGAGTTCACCGCCAGGAATCCGGGAACGAACGCCGAGTGGCTGGCCGCCGACCCGCACGTGGCCGGTCGCCAAGCGTGCCTGGCCGGCCAGAACGATCTCGTGTACTACGCGGGCCGGGGAGCCGATTTCCGGGTCTTCCTCGACGGCGTCGCGTCGAGCTGCCCGAGCGATCCTCCAGTGATCCTCGGTGGCGACGACGTCGCCAGCCACGTTGCCAACCGGGAAGCGCGCAACGCCCAACGCGGCATCCCCTACTACTTCCAGTCCTTCGCGGTCGCCCCGCGCACCCCGGACCCCGACGACTCCCTGACGAACGGGCTGAACCCGGCTGCGCAGGACTTCTACTGCAAGCTCAACGTGTTCCTCCTGAAGCTGGACCAGCCCGCGAGCACCGACCCGTGCCCACCCCGGGAAGGCGACCTGTCGCTGGACGGGCACGCCGCGCTCGCCCACGACGCGGCGAGCGTCCTGCTCCGGGCGGCCGACCAGCTCCAGCGAGGTGGGCCGTTCCCGATCACCCCGGGCACCGTGTGGCGGCAGATCAACGCCGACCAGCACAGGGCGGAGGAGGACCTGCCGTCTCCGTACCACCTGGTGACCGGCACCATCGACTTCGGCACCGACACCAACAACCGCGTGCCGAAGGACAAGATGGTCTGGACGCTCCAGGTGGACAAGAAGAACGAGGTCTTAGCGCCCTAGACCTCCGGTCGTCCGGGAACGCGCCCGGACGACCGAAACCCGCGGAGTCACGTGGTGTGGGGTGTGTGGGGTGGGGAAGTTTTCATGAAAACTTCCCCACCCCACACACCCTGCACCCCACACACCCTGTTCAGCCTCGGCGTTGGACGTAGAGCCGGTTTCCCTCCGGGCCGGTCCACTCCACGCGGACGACACCGGCCACCGCCGCGTCGTCCACCCGCGACGGGTCGGCCCAGTACCCGGCGGCCGGGTTGCGGAAGAACGTGGCCCAGACCTGACCGTCGCCGTCGACGAACAGGTTGTTGTGGCCCGCGCCGATCCCGGCGGTCCAGCGCTTCGAGTAAGGACCTTCGAAGTGGTCCGAGACCGCGATGATCGCGTCGTACTGGTCGCGCTCGCCCTCCGGTGTGTAAGCATGGCGAACCTTGCCGTCGGGCTTCGTCTTCTTGTTCCAGGCCGCGTGCACGAGGTAGTACTTGCCCTCGTGCTTGAGCACGTGCGCGCCTTCGAGGTAGGGCTCGGGGTCGTAGCGCGTCTGCCGGAACTTCGGCAGGTTCGTCTTCTGGACGATGTCCTCCATGTCGTCGGTGAACTCGGCGTAGAGGTCGTTGTGCAGCACCAGCCACGTCTTGTCGCCTTCGGCGTAGATCCCGCCGTCGATGTGGTAGTAGACCTTCGGGTCGACTCCGTCGGGCGCACCGGGATTCAGCTCGCCGAAGGGCTTGTCGAGGTTGCCGCGCACCACGCGGTACGGGCCCGCGAGTCCGCCTTCGCTCTTGAGCAGGAACGAACCGACCTTGCGCGAGTGGTCACCCATGCACGCGACGACGTACCAGGTGCCGCGGACGTGGTGCACCTCCGGCGCCCAGACGTCGCCGCGCTTGTCGGCGCCTTCGCCCGCGTACCGCTGCCACGGCGCGACCACCGTGCGGCCCGGCTCGTTCTCGCCGACGAACTCGGGTGACCAGACCTTGCCCTTCTCCGCGTCAGGGCGGATGCCGGTGGTGTCCACGAGCGTCCACGGGCCGTCGAGGGAGTCGGCGGTCCAGAGGAAGATGCCGTCGTTCCACGGCGCGGCTCCCGGCCTGCTCGCCACCTTGGTGGTGCCGGTGGCGACGTAGACCTGCCTGCCGTCGACGACGAAGCGGTTGACGTAGGTGTCCCGGATCCACACCCTGCCGAGCTCTTCGTCGCGGGGACGGAGTTCCAGATCGAGAACCCGCGAGTTGTCGTCCCTGGGCTTGAGGTCCACGCGGGTGTCGGCGTCGCCGTAGGGCTCCACCGGAGGCCAGTTCGGCGGGTGTTCCTGCTGCGGCGACACCCCTGCCCCCCAGCTCGCGGCGGGCAGGAAGGTCGCCATCCCCAGTGCACCGGCGGCCCCCAGCAGCAGGGACCGGCGGTTCGGGTGCGGGCCGGTTTCGAAGCCGGGCATAGGAGTTCTCCTCTTCGTAGCGCACCACACGATGAAATCGACCGACATGCCCCCATCTCGGTCACCTGATCGACGTTACCGCCATTTCCCGCGGGCGGTTCGGGATTTCGGGGAAATTCGGCGGGTCGGCATCGCAGCGATCCATCTTCGCATTTCAGCGCACTGTTCAGGCAGGCCGCGGGGGCATTGTTGTCGCGGTCGTCCATCGCCTGGCGGCCATATTCGAACAGGTTGCGCTCAGGTGTTCAGCACCACAATTGAATTCGAGGAATTGTTCAGCGCGGCTCCGGCAGAATTGCGCGGACCTAACGGCTGGTGTGAATGAGGGCGTGCGCTCCCGTGGTCCGCCAGGGCTCGTCGCTGGTGTCGAGGGCGGCCACCACGTCGACGTCCAGGCCGACGGCGACCTCGGACTTCAGGACGCGCAGCGCGGCCACCGGCCCGGGGAAGTACGAGACGGCGTCGGCGAAGGGCCGGGTCGCGGGCCAGTGCCGGTCTCCGACGAGCCGCCGGTAGTTGAGGTCACCCTTGAAGATCGTGACGGCCGACGACTCGAATTCCGCCCGCAGGTCGCGCGGCATCTCGCTGAACTCCCTCGGAGCGCAGAAGAACGGGTGCGACCGAACCGAGATGTCGCCTGCCCGCAACGCGTTCTGCACGCGGGTGCCGATTTCCCCTGCCTCGCCGGGCAGTTCGGTGAGGTGGTTCAGGACTTCCAGGACGTCGGTCGGGGTGGCGTCGGAGACGTAGTAGGGGCTCGGTTTGACGTGCAGCACGACGCGCCCGGCACGTCCGGTGGTGAGCAGCCGGTCGACGAGCACCAGGTCGGCCGCGAGCTCACCGGCCGCGTTGTCGGCGACGAGGTGGACCGCGCCAGGCTCCCCGAACAGCGACCAGAACTCCTCCGGCGACCCGCTGATCAGCCCGGACGTGCCGCCGGCGGCGTCAGTGGACAGCTGGAAGGCCAGGTCCGCCTGGTTTCCCCACACCGCGGCCTGGACCACGGCGGCATCGCGCTCGGCACCGTCGAGGTGCGGGAGTTCGTCGAGAGCCTTCAGAGTCTCGGCCGTGGCGTCGTTGTGAAGCTCGGCGCGCTTCATCGGCGCGAACGGGTCGACACCCCGCCACGGTCCGGGGGCGAAGAAGCCGGTCGCCGCCAGCAGCTTCCGGAAGAAGTAGCTCTCCGCCCAGAGGAACGAGGTCTCCGCCCACGGCCGCCCGAGCTGGTCGGCGGCCCAGTCCGCCCACACCTGGTGGTCGGGCGCGTCGTCGTCGAGCGGCTCGACGACCCCTTCGGTCGACTCCCGCAGCAGCGCCGACAAGGCGTCCCGCACGTCGGGCCCGAACGGGTGCGCCGAGCAGAGCCGTTCGATCATCACCGGGTGGCGCTCGTGGAACACCCGCCACCCGAACGACCCCGGCTCGCCGATCCCGATCCAAGGCGCCACCACTGCGAACCCCTCCCCTGCTCCGCCCGAGCACGTCGACCCCATGCTCGCACGAAGGCCTCCACCCGCCCACGCCCTGCGCACGGACGGTGAGAGTGGGGCCATGAGCGGCGGTGGTCGAGGGGCAGTTTTGGTCCGAACCGTCCATGATCAACGACCGATTTGCCCGGTAAATTCGGACCAAAACTGCCCGGGTCACGCGCCGCGGAGGGCCGGGGCGACTTCCGCGGCGAGGAGGTCGATCGAAGCGCGGGCGTCTTCCACCGGCATTCCAGCCCATTCCGTGCGCAGCACGAAGTGGTTGACGCCCAGCTCGTCGCGCCACGGGAGCAGCGCCTCCAGGCAGTCCTGCGGGGAGCCGACGATGAACCGGTCATCGGCGAGGTCGGTGTAGTCGGCCCGGAACGAGTCCTTCCCGGGCAGGACCTTGTCCTGACCCCAGTCGGCGTAGACCTCGTACTTGCGGGCCAGGTGCGGCCGGGCGAGTTCCAACGCGCGTGCGCGGGTGGGGGCGCAGTAGATCTCGCGCATGAGCGGCAGCTCGCCGACCGGTCCGCGACCGGCCGCTGCGCGCTCGGCGTGGAAGAGGTCGAGCTGCCTGCGGATCGTGGTGGCCGTGGCGTGCGGGTTGATCAGCCAGGTGTCGGCCAGCCGGGCCGCGCGACGGACGGCGCCGTCGGCGTTGGCCGCCATCCACACCGGAGGTCTGGTGCGCGGCAGCGCGGTGGAGCGGACGCCGTCGAGGCGGCACCACGGGTTGTCGGCGTGGACCGGCCGCCCGCTCCACAGCTCCTCGACGATGCGGAGGTTCTCGGTGAACCGCTCGACCTTCTGCTCGGGGCGGATGCCGAAGGCCGCGTACTCGACCTCGCGGTAGCCGAGCCCGACGCCGAAGATCGACCGCCCGCCTGTGACGGTGTCCAGGCTCGCGAAGTTCTCCGCGGTGTCCACCGGGTTGTGCAGCGCGAGCAGGTGAATCCCGGTGCCGATGCGCATCTCCCCCGCCTCGGCGGCCAACCGCGCCAGCCACGGCAGCGGCTGGATGTGGGAGAAGGTCTCCGGCAGGTGGTGCTGCCCGGCGAACACCGAGTCGAGCCCGCCGTCGCGGGCGGCCCGGACGAGGCTGAGCTGCTCGCCCAGCGCCTCGACCGGGTCCCGTCCGCCTGGTTGCTGATGGGTCAGGAAGACCCCGACCTGGACCGCCCGGTCAGCCACGACAGGCCTCAGCGAAGTCGGACGCGGGCGTGTCGTCACCGAGCGAGAGCACCGCGTCGAGGACCTTCTCGGCGGTGCCTGCCGAGGTCGCCGTGCCGATGGTGTCCCGGAACTTCGCGACGATCTCGTCGTTGCTCAGCGGCCGCTCGTCGTGACCGCGGTTGACCTGCTCGCGGTGCCGCAGCACCCGCCCGTCGGCCAGCTCGATCTCGATGTGACCCGAATAGGCTGCGGGGAAAGCGCTTTCGTCGTCATCGCGCACCTCGACCTTGCCCGCCAGCGCGAGGACGTCCTGGTCCCGCAGCGCCTCGTCCTCCAGCTCGGTGAGCGTGAAGCGACCTCGCCGCAGCGCGGTGGCGACCACGAACGGCAAGCTGAACTTCGCGTCGTACTCGTCGCGCGGCGCCCACTTCGCCTCCAGCGGTTCGCACACGACCTTGCCCGGAACCGGGTGGATCGCGCACCGGATGCGGCTGATCTCGGTGTCACCGATCTCCGGCCGCAGGATGAGCGCGGCGTCGGCGAAGGCGTGGATGAAGTGGCAGATCGGGTACGGCTTGACGGCGGTGCGCATCAGCTCCCACGTCTCGCCCCAGCCCTCGGTCACCGCGTCCGGACGCACGTCGCGCCCGGTCAGGTGCGTGTTGTAGAGCCCGAACCGGCCTTCGTAGACCTCGTTCGGCCCGCTCCACCCGGCCTGGGCGAAGCTCGCGGCGGTGAGCCCGGACATCGCCGCCCACCCCGGGTGCAGCCGCTTCGTCCACGCGCCGTCGGCGAGGAATTCCAGCAGGCCGGCGCTCATCGAGCCGACGACGCCCTGCGCCATCGCCAACCGCTCGGCGTCCAGCCCGGCGACCTTGCCCGCCGCCACCGCAGCGCCGAACGCGCCCGCGACCGCGGTCGGGTGGAAGCCGACGTCGTGGAACCCGCCGGCCCCGCCGATGCCGACCCGCGCCGAGACCTCGACGCCCAGGATGTAGGCCAGCAGCAGATCCCGAGTGCCGGCGCCCCGCCCCACTGCGGCCGACAGCGCTGCGGGCAGCGCACCCGCCGACACGTGGGTGACGGCGGGGATGTGCGTGTCGTCGAAGTCCATGCCGTGGATGAGCACGCCGTTGAGCACCGCGGCGTCCCTGGCCGAGAGCCGGTCCGGCATGGCCAGCACCGGGTGGTCACCGGTGCCGAACGCGGTCAGCGCATCGCGCGCCACAGCCGCGAACGGGTAGCGAGTGGAGGCGAAGGCGAGGCCGACGGCATCGAGCACGAGGTGCCGGGCCCGCACCAGGACCTCGTCGGGGATGTCGGAAAGCGTTGCCTTCGAGGCGAATTCGGCAACCTGGCGGGACAGCGTCATGGTCGATCCTCCAGTTCCAGTCACCGCAGCGTCGCCTTGCCCGACAGCAGGGCCTTGGCGACGACGCCGCGCAGCACGTCGTTGGTGCCCTCGCCGATCGACATCAGCGGGGCGTCCCGGTACAGGCGCTCGACCTCGAACTCCGTGGAGTAGCCGTAGCCGCCGTGGATGCGCATCGCGGCCGTGGCGCAGGCCAGCGCCTGCTCGGACGCGAAGATCTTGGCCATGCCCGATTCGGTGTCCATCCGCACCCCGTCGTCCATCCGGGACGCCGCCCAGTAGGTCATCAGGCGAGCGGACTGCAACCGCACGGCGATCTCGGCGACCCGCAGCTGCACGGCTTGGAACTCGCCGATGGCCTGGCCGAAGGCCGTGCGGTCCCGGGCGTAGCCCAGCGCCTCCTCGTAGGCGCGCTGAGCGATGCCGACGCTGCGGGCGGCGATGTTGATCCGCCCGGTTTCCAGCGACGACAGCGCCTGCTGCATGCCCCGGCCCTCCACGCCGCCGAGCAGCTGCGAGGCGGGAACCCGCACGTCGGTCAGCACGACCTCGCAGGACTCGGTGCCCTTGTAGCCGAGCTTGCCGATGTCGCGGGTCACCTCCAGCCCGGGCGTGTCCGCATCCACCAGCAGGACGCTCATGCCCCGGTGCGCCGGGTCGGCCGTGGGATCGGTCTTGACCAGCACCGGCAGCGGGTCGGCGTGCCGGGCGTTGGTGATCCACATCTTGGTGCCGTTGACGACGTAGTGGTCGCCGTCGCGGCGCGCGGTGGTGCGGATGCCCTGCAGGTCGGTACCCGCACCGGGCTCGGTGAGCGCGATGCCGGTGCGCCGTTGCCCCGTCGCGAGCTCCGGCAGGTACTTCGCCTTCTGCTCCTCGGTGCCGTGCCGGGAGAGCATGAAGCAGGACACCGAGTGGCTGCCGAGGATGCCTGCGATGCCCATCCAGCCGCGCGAGATCTCCTCGAAGGCCAGCGCGAACGACACGGTGTCGGCGCCCAGCCCGCCGTACTCCTCGGGGATGGCCAGGCCGAACAGGCCGAGCCGCTTCATCCCCTCGACGATCTCCGTCGGGTAGCGGCCGGACTGCTCCCAGTCGCGAGCGACCGGCACGATCTCGCGGTCGACGAAGTCGTGCAGCGTGTCGCGGAACAGCCGTTGTTCGTCGTTGAGCTTGAAGTCCACTGCCTCAACCCTTCCCCAGCACGCCCGCTCGGCGCAGCGAGTCGATCTTGTCGTCGTCGTAGCCCAGTTCCCGCAGCACGCGGCCCGTGTCGGCACCCATCGGGGGCGCGCTCCGGGTGGGAACCCGGTCGGCACCCGGCGGGCCGACGCGCACCGCGCTGCGCAGCGTGCGCACGGTCCCGAAGTCGGGGTGCTCGGTGCTGGCGATGAGGTCGCGCTGCAGGGTGTGCGGATCGGTCATCGCGGCGGCGACGTCGTTGATCGGCGCGCACGGGATCGATGCCGCGTACAGCGGTTCCAGCCATTCGGCGACCGTGCGCCCCCGGAAGATCTCCTCCAGCGGCGGGAGGATCTCCTCCCGGTTGCGGTCGCGGTCGGCGAAGGTCAGGAAGCGCGGGTCCTCGGCCAGCTCGGGCCTCCCGATGACCTCGGTGAGCCGGTGCCAGAACTTCTCCTTGGCGCAGCCCACCACCAGCCACCCGTCGGAGGCCTCGAACGCCTGGAACGGCACCAGCGACGGGTGCGCCGACTGCCGGGTGCGCGCGGGCTCGTACCCGGCGGTCAGGTGCCAGGTCCCGGGGTAGGTGAGCAGGCTGATCGCGGTGTCGTAGAGCGAGAGGTCGCAGTCGGTGCCCACCCCGTCGCGGCGGGCGGCGTGGATGCCCGACAGCAGCGAGATCGCCGCCACGTACCCGCCGCAGTAGTCCACGAGGGACAGTCCGGTCTTCTGCGGCGCGCCTCCGGGTTCGCCGGTCAGCGACATCCACCCGCCGAGGGCCTGCAGCACGTAGTCGTAGCCCGGCTCCTTCGACCTCGGTCCCGTCATGCCGAACCCGGTCAGCGAGCAGCAGACGATCCGCGGGTTGATGTCCTTGAGGTCGTCGTAGCGGATCCGCAGCTTCTCCGGGACGTCGCCGCGCAGGTTCGAGTAGACCGCGTCGGCCTCCCGGACCAGGTCCTCGAACACCCCGCGTCCCTCGGCGGAGCGGATGTCGAGGGTGATCGAGGACTTGTCGCGGTTGAAGGACTGGAAGAACAGCGAGTCGCCCTCGGCGGCGTAGGGCGGCACGGTGCGCCCGACGTCGCCGTCGACCGACGGGTCCTCCACCTTGATGATCTGCGCGCCGAGCTCCGCCAGGTGCATCGACCCGAACGGGCCGGCGCCGTACTGCTCCAGCGAGATGATCCGCACGTCTTCCAGGGGTCTCATGGCTTCTCCAGACTCAGCGGCTCGGCCGCCTGCGGGAACAGCGATCCCGCCCCGCCCGCTTCGCTCTTGTGCACGTAGAAGGTGCGCTTGAACGACAGCACCTCGGCGGCGTCCTGGTTGAGCGTGCGGGTCTTGACCGTGACGATGCCCGCCTGCGGCCGCGATCCGGACTCGCGCTTGGCCAGCACGATCGACTCCGACCACAGGGTGTCGCCCGCGTAGACGGGTGCGGTCAGCTTGAGCTCGTCGAGCCCCAGGTTCGCGAAGGCGTTCTGGGTGAGGTCGGTGACCGACTGCCCTATCGCGATGGCGATCGTCAGGGGCGAGACCACCAGCATCCGCCCGAACTCCGACGAGGAACCGACCTGCGCGTTGAAGTGCGCCTGGTTGGTGTTCATCGTCAGCAACGTGAACCACGTGTTGTCGGTTTCGTTGACGGTTCGGCCGAGGGGGTGCTGGTAGACGTCCCCGATCTCGAAGTCCTCGAAGAATCGGCCCTGCCAGCCGGGTTTCACAGCCACAGCCACGTTCCCTTCCGAGAGTGCGCCGATGTCAGGCGCGTTCGATTTCTTCCAAGCGGCGGTTGGTGGTGCGCTCGCCGAACAGCTGCATCACCAGTCCCATCGCCAGCGCCGCCACGGCCAGGTAGACGTACACCGCGGACATGCCCAGCCCGGAGTACAGACCCGCGACCAGCAGGCCCCCGACCACACCGGCCAGGCGGCCGGATCCGTTGGCGATGCCGGAACCGAGCCCGCGCAGGTGCAGCGGGAAGACCTCGGCGATGTAGGTGTAGAGCGTCGCCACGCCGGTCTGCATGAGCATCGCCGCGCCGAAACCGCAGATCAGGATCGCCGCCGAGTGCGGAATCAGCCCGAACAGCAGCAGCAGGACCGCGACCGCGACCTGGAGCCCGAAGATCACCGTCTTGCGCTCGAATCGGTCGATGATCGGCATGGCCATCAGCGCACCGGGCACCGCGGCGATCGCCAGGATCGAGGAGAACGTCAGGCTCTGCGCCGTGGTGTAACCGCGCTCGACCAGCAGCGTCGGCACCCACGAGCTGAAGCCGTAGAACGACAGGATCAGGAACACGCACGCCGCCGAGGCGACGATCGTCTTGCGCAGGGTGGCGCCGCGCAGCAGCTCGCTCACCTTGCCCGCCACGACCGGGCGGTCCGGGGTGGGTTCCGGGAGCGGCTGTCCCGTGCGCGACTCGGCCTGCGCTTCGAGCTTCGAGACGAGCTCTTCCTCGCCGCCGGTCAGGCCGTGCGCGGCGCGCCAGCGCACCGACTCGGGCAGCACCCGCAGCGCCACGACGCCGGCGATCGCGCCCAGGGCACCGACCACGAAGATCCATCGCCAGCCGCCCTCTCCCAGCGGCACCAGCAGGCGCGCGGCCCAGGCCGCGATCGGGACTCCGGTGAGGCCGATGGCCAGCAACAGCGCCTGGTACCGGCCGCGGTGGGCGCGCGGGAACATCTCGCTGACCCACACCAGCAGCACGCCGGTCATGGCCTGCAGGCCGAAACCGGTGAGCACGCGCAGGATTCCCAGCGACCACGGTCCGACCGCGAAGGCGCTCAGCAACGAGAACAGCGAGTAGAAGAACACCGCGCCGATGAGCACCGGGCGTCGGCCGATGCGGTCGGAGAGCCTGCCGCCGACGATCGCCCCGAAGAACATGCCGACGAAGCCCGCCGAGGTGATGGCCCCGACGCCGCCGATGGACAGGCCCCACTCCGCGCGCAGGGCCGGGGCGGCGAAGGCGAAGGAGTTGAGGTCGACCAGGTCGAAGACGAACAGCGAGCCGAGCAGCCACGCCCAGCGGTGATGAGTCTTGGTGACGACCGGGATCCGGTCGAGGCGAGCGGCGAGATCGGCTGTCCCGCTGCCCGGCGGGGACACCCCGGTTTCGGGATCGGATGGTCGAGACGCCATGGGTCGTCCTCCCTCCGGCACGCAACGCTGCGCGCCTCACGGGCTCCGCGCCTGCCGCGCGGAGCGACCGGGTGGTCCCGGCCACACCGGCGACATTAATCATCAGACATTTAAAAGCGCAAGACCTCAGGCGTCGTTTCCAGCCTCGCCGGCGCGGAGCAGGACCGCCCGCGCCCGCAGCTCCACCGGCCGATCGATGAGCTTCCCGTCGAGCACCGCCACCCCGCCGGATCCGGCTGCGACCAGCACCTTCTTCGCCCACTCGACTTCCTGCCCGCTGGGCGCGAAGGCCTGAGCCACCACCGGCACCTGGCTCGGGTGGATGCAGAGCTTCGCGGTGTAGCCGAGGGAGAGCGCGTGCGCGCAGTCGGCCCGCAGCGCCTCCTCGTCCCGCACCGCCGTGGTGACGCCCTCGATGGGGGCGCCGACGCCGGCCACCCGCGCGGCCAGGACCAGGGCGGAACGCGCGTGGCGCAGCGCCTCCGAGTCGGCCGGGTCGACACCGAGCTCGGCCGCCAGGTCGACGCTGCCGAAGGCCGGCCGGACGACGCCCGCCGCGGCGCAGACCTCGGCCGCCAGGTGCACGCCGAGAGCCGTTTCGATCAGCGGGATCACGCGCGCGCCCGACCCCAGCTCGGCCGCCAGCGCGGCGACCTCCGCGGGGTCCTGCGCCTTCGGCAGCATCACCGGCACGGAGGGAACGGCCGCGACGTCGGCGGCGTACCACGGGGTCGAGGGCGGGTTGATGCGCACGGCCACGCGGGACGGCCCGGTGGCCAGCCAGTCGGCGACGGCCCTCCTCGCCTCCGGCTTGGCGTCGGGCGCGACCGCGTCCTCCAGGTCGAGGATCACCAGATCCGCACCGGACGCAACGGCTTTCGCGAAGCGGTCAGCTCGGTCACCGGGAACGAATAGGACGGTTCGGGCGCCGATCAACGATTCTTCACTCATACGTCTGACTTTTACACAGAAGGCCCACGTTCGGTAGCCGTGCGGGATAAGGTGGGATGGCAGTCAGAGCGGGTCACGAGGCCGTGGCACCGCGAGCAGCACTCCGGAGCGTGAACAGATGAGCTCGAACCAGGACCACCGGGGCACCGCGACCTCGCCGACCGGCGAGGGGCAGAACCCGTCCCCGGCCGCGCCCCGAGCGCACCTGCGGGTGCAGAAGGTCCGGCCCGCCTACCGGCAGGTCGCCGACGAGCTGCGCTCCCAGATCATGCGCGGAGTGCTCGAACCCGGCTCCCGGCTGCCGTCGGAGTCCGAGCTGACCGGCATGTTCGGCGTGAGCCGCTCCACCGTGCGCGAAGCGTTGCGCGCCCTGGCCAGCCAGCACCTGATCGAGACGCGGCGCGGCGTGCAGGGCGGATCCTTCGTCGCCGCACCGGAACCGGACAAGCTCGTCGACGACCTCGGCGGCATGCTCGGCGTTCTGGTCGCCACACCGCGCTTGGGCATCGGCGACCTGCTGGAGGCGCGGCTGCTGCTCGAACCCGCTGCGGCCCGCCTGGCCGCGCAACGGGCGGACACCGACACCATCGACGCGTTGCGGGCGGCTGCCGAAGCCCCGCGCGATTCCCGCGACCCCAGCGGCTTCGTCACGCACATGGACTTCCACACCATGATCCTCATGGCGACCGGGAACCTGATGCTCACGATGATGGGCCAGCCCGTCAGCGACGTGCTGCGCACGCGCCTCGACCGCGCTTCGGTCGCCCAGGAGCAGTGGGACCAGGTCGACACCTGCCACTTGAGCATCGTCGACCACATCGCGCGCGGCGAAGCGGCCGAGGCCGAGGAGGTCATGCGCAACCACCTCCTCGACCTCCGCGACCTCTACGGCGAGACCTGGCGAGATCAAGGCCGCAGCTGACCGGCGCGTTCGCGAGATCTTCAGCAACTCCCAGTTCCTGTCCAACCGGGATCCTCGATGCCGAGATGCCCGTTCAGCGTGGACCAGGTCTGGGCGCGGCCGAACTCACTCACCCGGACTCCTTCGACTCAGGAAAGCCATGATCCGGTAGTTGACCTCGATGTCCCGGTAGGTGGTGCCGGGCGCCACCCGGTTCGGGAGGTTGGTGCGTTCGCTTCCCGAGCTGGACCGCTCGTCGGTGCCCCCGGAGAAGTCGACCATGGTCTCCGGCGCTTCCAGGAACGTGATCTCCTCGGCGCGCGCGGTGCTGGTGAACGACACGTCCGCGCGATGCTCCCGGCTCACCGGCGTCGTTCCCTCCTGGAGGGGGCGCCGCGACTGCTGCGGCGCGGTCGGGTCTCCGGTTCCCTCGGCGCAGCACGCCTTTTCGGGGACTTCTCACCTCCGGAGCCGTCGCCTCCGACGACATCGCGGGCGCCCCGGCCGACCTGCTCGGCCGCGTCTCCCACGTCCTCGACGGCTTCTCCCGCACCAGCACCCACGTCCTCCACGGCGGAGCCCGTGCCCTCGCCCACGCTCTCGACCGCACCACCGGCACCAGCGCCCACGTCCTCGACCGCCTCGGCGGCCCCCTCGCCCACGTTCTCCACGGCACCGCCGGCACCAGATCCGACTTCCTCGACCGCCTCACCCGCACCTTCGCCCACGTCCGCTACCGCGCGGCCCACGCCGCTGGTGAGGTTCTCCAGGATCTGGGGGTTGCGGTCGATCGTCGTCAGCACCCGGTCGAGGACATCTGCGACGTTGTCGAGCCGGACGTTGAGCAGGGCCTGCGCTCGCACTCCCTTGAGCTGCAGAGCCACCCGCCCGAGCTCCGCGTCGACCCCGACGTTGAGCTTGAGCAGGTCGAGGACCTCCGCCTGAAGCGACACCCGCGCGCGGAGGTCCTCCACCTCCAGGCTGATCTCGTCGACCTCGACCACGGGAATGTCGAGATGGACGTCCGGATGCTCATCACGACGCTTGCCCTCGGACACGGGTTCGCCCTCGACACCCGACTCCACGAGCTCCGCGTTCTCCGGGCGCTCGTCCTCTGCTGCCATGGCCGAATCCCCTCCTCCAACGGCAACTCGCTCGACGTCACCAACAGCCTTAGTCGGCTGCGTTCTCCCCGGGTAAGAGGACTTCGGCCCTACCCGGCACCAGCTGGCGCTCCTAGTTTTGCGCTCACGAGCACGCGAGCAGGAGGCCCGGATGAGCAAGGTGCAGATCGCGACGGCCGTAGCGGTCGGATATGCCCTCGGCCGGACCCGCCGGATGAAGCTGGCGCTCATGGCCGGCGGGGTCCTGCTGGGGCGGCGTGTGAAGAGCCCCACCGACCTGCTGTCGAAGGCGGGGAGCGCGGTGCCGACCGAGCTCACCGGCACGCTCCGCGATCGCCTGGTCGATGCCGCCAGATCCGCTGCCGTGGCCGCCGCCAGCGACAAGATCGACTCCCTGGGCGACGACCTGTCCGAGCGGGCCGCCAAGATCCGTGCCGGGAAGGAAGAACCCGAGCCCGCCGAGCAAGACGAGTCCGAGGACGAACCTGCCGGGTCCAGCGACCAGCAGGACGAGTCCGACGACCAGCCTGCCGAGTCCGGTGGCCGGAAGTCGGCGTCCTCGCAGCGGCCGGAGGCCCAGGACGCGCCCGCGCGCGCACCCCGCAAGCCGTCCGCCCCGAGGAAGCCCAGGGCTTCTACCCGCAAGGCCGGTGGGAACGATGGCTGACGACGAGCGCCAGGAGACGCGCGGACTGGTGAAGGACTTGCCGTTCGACCACCTCAAGGACGCCGCTGCAGACCTCCTCGAAGCGATGGTCTCCCGGGCGGTCGGCTCGGTCACCGGCAAGATCACCGATCTCACCGGCAAGCTGACCGATGTCGCCGACAGCGGCGGTTCGGGGATCACCGCCGCGCTCACCGGAGCGAAGGACGTGGTCGAGGGCAAGTCACCGGTCAAGGCCGTGCTGAACACCGGAGCCGCAGGCGCCAAGGACAAGGTCCAGCAGGCGCTGGGCGGCGGTGGCGGCGGGAGCAGCGACGGCGGGAAGGTCGTCAACATCATCGAGCAGTTCGACGTCGGTCTCCCGGTTCGCGTCGCCTACGACCAGTGGACAACGTTCGAGGACTTCCCCAGCTTCACCAGGAAGGTGGAGAAGGTCGAGCAGGAATCGGACGAGACGATCACCTGGCGCGCCCAGATCTTCTTCTCCCACCGGGACTGGGAATCGACCATCGTCGAGCAGGTTCCGGACGAGCGGATCGTGTGGAGGTCGACCGGGTCGAAGGGCTACGCCGACGGCGCGGTGACCTTCCACGAGCTCGCGCCCACGATGACCCGCGTCCTGCTGGTCATCGAGTACTACCCCAAGGGCTTCTTCGAGAAGACCGCGAACCTCTGGCGTGCGCAGGGACGACGCGTTCGCTCGGACTTCAAGCACATCAAGCGGCACATGATGACGCGCACCATCCTCGAACAGGACGAGATCGAGGGCTGGCGCGGCGAGATCCGGGACGAGCAGGTCGTCAGAACCCACGAAGAAGCCCTCGACGAGGAGCAGGACGACTACGGCGAGGAGAGCGACGGGAGCGAGCCCGCCTCTCGCCGGGGGTGAGCGCCCTCCGGCACCTCCCACCGCTCCGGCGCCGGCGGTGGTGATCGACCCCTTCCCAGGTGTTTCCCAGCTCATTCCCCGCACGCGTGCGCATTTCCGGGCTAACTTGGTGATCGGAAGCACACCGGGCGGGAGGATCGACCATGAGTGGTCTCAGCGCGCCGCCCTCGGGGTTCCTGGGGCGGCTTCGCGGTCACGTCGTCGGCCAGGCCGCGATGTTCACCGCGGTCGGTGCCGCGACCACGCTCGCCAACGCCGTGCTCTTCCTGCTGCTGCGCGGCACGTTCAGCGCCGAGCTGTCGAACGTGCTGTCGGTGCTGACGACCACGATCGCCAGCAGCCTCGCGCACCGCCGGTGGGTGTTCTCCGACCGCGACGAGCACCCGATGCGGATGCACCTCCAGTCCCTCGCGGTGTTCGGCTTCTACTGCGCGTCGAACCAGATCGCGCTGTGGCTGCTCGGCCTGGCGGTCGAGCAGCCGTCGAACACGGCGGAGGCCGTTGCCGTGGCCGCGATGGCCCTGTTCGGCGGGACCAGCCGGTTCCTCGCGCTGCGCCTGTGGGTCTTCGCCCGCCGCGCCCGGGTTCGGAGCCAGGGCGGCGCGGGCGCGATCCGGGCGTAGTGCACGACCTCCTCAAGCGCTGAGCGGAAGCAACGCTGCTCGATATTCCGTTGCGAAGCCGGCCTCCCGCCTCTAGCGTTGATCGAACGTTCGAAAATTTCTGGGGGAATGTTCGATGCGCGATCAACGATGGCGCCGGGTGTCGGCTGCGGTTCTCGCGGTCGGTCTCGGCATGAGCGTGCCGGCGACCGCTGCTGCCGCGGACCAGCCGCTGGCCGATTCCAAGCCGGTGCTGCTGGTCCACGGCTACAACGAGGGCGCCGACGCGGATTGCGAAGACCTGTGGGGCGCGGCGCGCGACGAGTTCACCGGCCGGTCGGTGAGGACGATCGGCTACTACGAGAACGACGACCACTGCACCGAATTCGTCGACGGCCGGGGCAACAACGACAACAACACCAAGATCCAGGACCTCGCGAAGGAGTTCGCCAACCACGTCCACTCGCAGTACACGAGCAAGGGCCAGTCGGTCGACATCGTCGCTCACTCGATGGGCGGCCTGGTCACCCGGGTGGCCGTGCTCGGAACCCGCGAGGGCTGGAGCGGTTTCCCACCGAAGATCGACGTCGACGACGTCGTCACGCTCGGCACGCCGCACGGCGGCATCACCAAGAAACCCTGCTCCGGCCCGGACGAGTGCACCTACCAGTGGTGGCAGATGACGCGCGAGGAAGACGGCGGGTCGGGTTTCATCAGCAAGCTCCACGAGTCCGAGAAGGGCGCCCACGACCGCGGGTTCGACGACGCGTGGGCCGAGGGGATCGACTGGAGCCTGGTCGGCTCGGAGGAGGACACGACGGTGGCCTACGACCGGGCCATCGACAAGGGCTTCTGGGCGCACCAGAAGTACGGGTTCGACGAGGACCTGAACAACAACGGCACGGCCGACTGCACGAGCCCGAAGAACATCGACCACCAGGCCATCCGGCTGGAACGCGACGGCGACTACTGCCTCCGCTACTGGCACCACGGCGCCGACGGCGGCCCGTACACCACGGAAAAGGGTTGGGCACCACTGGAGATCGCGCGCAACGCGATCAACCACAAGGGCGACAACCTGCCACGATGAGACTGCGGCCGGGATGCGGTGACCGCGTCCCGGCCGTGTCTAAGGGGTCGTTTCAGAATGCGGCGGAGCCGCTGTCTCAGGTGTGGGACTCAGTCGGCACCGCCGCGGGTTCTCACACGTCGTCTCGCTGAGGACGACACGACGCCGTGTATTGGCATACATCAGTCGTGGCGCACGGAGTCCAGGCGGCGTGTGAGGTTCCGCTACCCGCACCGCCAAGCAAGGTGATTGCGCAAGAACCCCTAAGGCTGCGACCAGGCGACGGCGATCACGGCGGTGATCACCCCCGCGCCGATGAGGAAGGTCGCCAGCCGGAGCCCGCGGAACTTCATCGCGCCGAGCCGCGAGATCGTCAGCAGCTGCTGCCGGTACCAGCGCTGCGGGTCCGCGGTGATCCGCACGACGAACGCCGTCATCTCCTCGTCGGTCGTGCGCCGACTGCGGAACCCGCTGCCGCGCAGGTGCGGGCGCACCACCGCGAGCAGGACGAGAACCGCCAGCATGAGCAGCACCAGCGCGCACCACAGAGCGACGCGCCCGGCGGGCGGGATCGGGATCCGCGGCAGCACCGCGGCTCCCACCGTCACGATCGGCCCGAAGGTGGCCAGCAGCGTGCTCGCCTTCGTGTCGGTGCGGGCGATCGCGGCATCGGCGCGCGCGAGTTCGGCCCGCAGCACCTCCACCTCAACGCCGCGCGTGTTCCCGCGCTCGTCGCACTCCGACCCATCCGCGAGATCGCGGCCCATCTCCGTCTCCTACCGCTCGCCCGGTTGGTCCGGCCACGATACGTCCCAGGTCCGCGGGGCCGGAGGCGATCGCCCTCACTCGTTCAGATCGGCTCCCCTGGGTTCGCGGACCAGCGTGACGGCGAGGAACGAGATCACGCTGAGCACCATGATGTAGCCGCCGACCGCGTAGGCGCTGCCGGTGGCCTGGGTGAGCGCTTCGGCGATGGTCGGCGCGAAAGCACCGCCGAGGATGGCACCGAACGCGTAGCCGATGGACACGCCGGAGTAGCGCACGCGGGCCGGGAACATCTCGGCGTACATCGCCGACATCGGCCCGTAGGACAGCCCGATCCCGAACGAGAGCACGACGATGGCCAGCGCGAACATCACCGCGCTGCCGGTCTCCATCAGCATGAACATCGGCAGCATCCACACGAAGACGGCCCCGTAGCCGATCTGGAAGGTGCGCACCCGCCCGATCCGGTCGGACAGCGCCCCGGAGTGGACGGTGAACACCAGCCATCCGACGGCTCCGACGATGGTCGCCAGCAGCACCGTCGGCCGGGACAGCCCGAGGCTCTTGCCGTAGCTGAGGAAATAGGCGATCACCAGGTATCCGGCAGCGTTGTTGGCCACGAAGATCAGCGCGGCCAGCACCACGTTGCGGCTGTTGCTGCGGAACAGCTCCCGCAGCGGCGCGGACGAGTGGGCCTTGCGCTCCAGCATCTCCTGGAACACCGGGCTCTCCTCGACCAGCCGCCGCACCAGGTACCCGAACACGATGAGCACGACCGACAGCAGGAACGGGATCCGCCAGCCCCAGGCCAGGAACTGCTCCTCGCTGGTGGTGGAGCTGATCAGCCAGAGCACACCGGTGGCCAGAATCAGGCCCAGCGGAACACCGGTCTGCGGGTAGGACCCGAAGTACCCGCGCTTGCCCTGGGGCGCGTGTTCCACCGCCATCAGCGCGGCACCACCCCACTCCCCGCCCGCGGAGAAGCCCTGCACGACGCGAAGCACGATCAGCAGGACCGGCGCTGCGACCCCGATCTGCGCGTAGGTGGGCAGCAGCCCGATGAGCGCGGTCGCGGACCCCATCATGATCAGGGTCATCACCAGCATCGCCTTGCGCCCGAGCCGGTCGCCGAACCGTCCCGCGACCACGGCCCCGAGCGGCCGGAACAGGAAGCTGATGCCGATGGTCGCCAGCGACAGCAGGCTCGCCACTCCGGGCGCGTCCTGGCTCACCGGCCCGAAGAAGTGCGGCGCGAACACCAGGCTCGCCGCCTGCGCGTAGATGAAGAAGTCGTACCACTCGATGGTCGTCCCGACGAGCGTGCTGGCCAGCAACCGCCGCTCGTCCCTGGTCCGGCCAGCACTCGCAGCGCGCTGCACGGAGTCCGACATGCCTGGAACCTCGTCGTTCGTCGTCGGTGTGTTGGATGTCTGTCTAGTCGCGACGACACGCCAGGTCGAGACCCCACCCAGACGCATTCACGATGAATCTTCGCCGCGCTGCTCGTGCGCGCTCGACATCATCACGCGTGGTGACGGCGAGAACCGGAACCGCCGACGACCGGATCAGGAACGATCTGCTGCGCGAGAGCCCGGACCTGCGGATTCCGGCAGGAGCTCGGCCAGCAGTTCGTAGGAGTGGCGGCGGTCTTCGTGGTGGTGAACGGGGGTGGTCACCATGAGTTCTCGCGCGCTGGTCTTGCTGAGAAGCGCGTCGAGCTTCTGGCGGAGGGTGTCCGGGGTTCCGGTGAGCAGGCCTCGGGTGCGGTGGGCGACCTCGGCGCGTTCGTCGTGGGAGCAGCTGAGCTCGGCCGCGTCCTGCGGGGTGGGCAGGCGGATCCTGCTGCCTCTCAGCCGGCTGAGGGTTTTCACCCGGGTGGAGCCGGCGAGCCAGTCCGCTCGGGCGTCGGATTCCGCTGCGATGGCGGCGACGCTGATGAGGACTCGTGGTGCGGGGTTCGCGGCGGAGGGCCGGAACGCTTCCTCGTAGGTCTGGATCTGCTCCAGGCAGTCGGGGTTGAGGTGGTGGGCGACCGCGTACGGGAGTCCGTGCGCTCCGGCGAGCCGGGCGCTGGCGCTGGACTGGCCCAGCAGCCAGACGTCCGGTCGGTTGCCGACGGCCGGGATCGCCGCCACGGAGCCTAGTTCGGGCTCGGTCGATGCGAAGTGGCCGAGGAGTTCGGCGAGCTGGTCGGCGAAGTCGCCGCGATCCGGGGTGGCCTTGCGGACCGCTGCCACCGCTCGGGAGTTGCCGCCGGGTGCCCGGCCGATGCCCAGGTCGATCCGGCCGGGGTGCAGCGCTTCGAGAGTCCCGAACTGCTCGGCGACCACCAGGGGCGCGTGGTTCGGGAGGAGCACGCCGCCGCTTCCCACGCGCAGCGCGCCGGTGGCGTCCGCGATCCGGGCCACCAGCACCGCCGGAGCTGCGCTGGCGACCCCTCGCATGCTGTGGTGTTCCGGCACCCAGTACCGGTGGTAGCCGAGGGCGTCCGCCGCGCGGGCCAGGTCGACCGTGTTGTGCAGCGCCTCCCGCGCGGTGGCCCCCTCCACGATCGGCGAGGTGTCCAGCACCGACAGGCGCACATCGTTCGGCACTGCCAACGGTCACCTCTCCGGTTCGGCGGGCGCTCCTCAGACCGAGAACCGATCGTCCTTCACCGCGTCGATGAACGCACGCCACTGGGCCGGGCTCGCCGTGAGGTGCCCTGCCTGCGGCGACTTCGAATCGCGCACCGCCGCGTGATCGGACACGCGCCCGACTTCGACGCAGTCGCCGTTGGGGTGGCTGAAGCGCGACTTGCGCCAGCCGACCACGTGACCGACCTCGACGCAGTTGCCGATCGGATTGCTGCGGGTCGACTTCCGCCAGCCGTGGACCTCACTCATCTCGCACGCTCCCTCTCGTCCGCGATCGTGCCGATGAGCTCCGCACTAGCTTCGGGGCTCAGTGCCAGCTTGCCGATCTCCAGCACTGCTTGTCGATACCCCTGCACGTCGGCGGCATCGACGACGAACGTCCCAGAGCTGTGGTGCTCGAAGTGAATCGTCGGCGGGGAATCCGGGAACTCGTAGAGGACGAACGGGCCCGCGAGTCCCGGATGCCATCCGACGTGCGAGGGAACGACCTGCAGCGTCACGTTCCCCCGCTCCGCCGTGCTCCGCAGGTGGCGGAGCTGGTCGGCCATCACCTCGGAATCGCCGATCACGTCGCGGATCGCGTACTCGCCGATCATCGCGTGCAGGCGCAGCGGCGATCTCCGCGTGAGCACCTCGCGCCGGGAGGCCCGCACCGTCGTGCGTGTCTCGACCTCGCTCGGGGCCAATCCCGCCGCCAGCGACGCGGCGCGGGCGTAGTCGGTGATCTGCAGCAGACCCGGCACCGCCATCGGCGACCACTGCACGACATCGGATGCGGCTCGTTCGCATTCCACGACACCGGCGAGCTGAGGCGGAATGCCGGGAATTCCCACGGCGACCCAGTTCGGTTCGCCGGCGTTGCGGGCCATCTCGACGAGCCGGTGCTTCTCGTCCCCGCTCACCCCGGCCGCCGCGAGCAACGCCGCCACGTCCGCCTGCGTGGGCACCCTTCGGCCGGTCTCCCAGTGCGACACGGTTCCGTGGCTCATACCGAGCCGTTTGCTCAGCTCTCGTCCGCTGATCCCGGATTCTTCGCGAACCGTTCGAATGGCTGCGGCGAGCGCCCGAGCTCGCGGTGTCACCGCACCGATGTCTCCAGGCACGAATTGAATCGTAGGAACACCTGGCTGGTATATCCATCCCACTACCGGGTAATTGATCAATGACTACTAGACGTCAATTCTGTTGCTGACACCGAAAACAGCTGGGGGCTGCGATGTATCCGTTTCACTGGGTCCCGACGAACGCGTCGCGGCATGCGAGCACCGATCGGCGCCCGGCAGGCACTCTCGCGTATCCGACCGGTACGGCGGTCTCGACGTTGTGCGGGCTCGCAGGCCAGGTCGCCGACAACTCGGAACTCGCGTGGCTGTGGCCGTCCTGCCCGGAGTGCTACCGGGCAGCGGTCGAGATAGCCCGAGCGACCGTCGGATGAGCGCCGAAACCACGCGGCTGGCGGTGTTGCTCCGCAGCACGCAGTGGATGCTCGACGATCTGGCCCACGAGGTCGGAGGCGGAGCGCTCAACAGCACCGAACTCGCCACGACCGCCAACGCCCTCGACGAAGTCGCCACGCTCCTGCGCGATCTCTCCCGAACTCGCCATCCACTCGGATAACCCGATCCATCGCAGACCGAATTCATGCCGAGAACCGTGCGCGCGAAAATCCGCAGTTCTCCTGATCGTTCGCGAAGAATTCCGCTTAGCCCACGGGTTCTCGGTCGGTCCGGGACGCGCGGGCGAGCCGGCGGGCGCGAAGACCGAGCCAGGTCAGGAGGGCGAGCACCGCGACCACGAGGTACTCGATCAGCGGGATCCGGACGATCTCACCGAGATCGGCCAGAGAACGGGTCGAGTACACGGCGATCGCCGCCGCGAGGTAGCCCGTGACCAGCACCCAGCGGGTGGGTTTCGACAGGCCCAGGCCGTGCATCTGGGTGATGACGAAGACCCCGAGGAAGCCGAATAGGAACATCGGCCACAGCCCGTCCGGACCGGTGTTCATCACCGCCACCAGGGTTCCGTGCACGACGACCAGCACCTCCAGCGTCAGGGTCCACCATCGGTCGGTGTGGGCGCGGGTGAAGAACAAGCTCCCCTGCAGCAGCAGCAAGAACATGTAGACGAAACCGATCAGGTGGCCGCTGGTGTTCTCCATCGGGTGGAACCAGAACGTGTAGACGGCGGCCCAGCTGAACAGATAACCGTGGTAGGTCCGGACGAACCGGGTGACCTCCGCCGAGATCGGCGCGGGCCGGCCGAAGAACATCCCCCGGCGGCGGTTCTCCATGATCAGCACGACGATCAGCAGCACGACCACCGACGCCTGCGAGCTGAACACCGACACGTCCTGGGCGAGCCCGTCGTAGAACACCTGCGTTTGCAGCTCGTGCAGCGCGATGAAACCACCGTTCGCGGCGAGCGCGACCACGTTCACCGGGTGCAGACCCCGCGCGTACTCGCGGACGTGCCGCTGCGCGTAGAAGATCAGCCCCCAGCTGACCAGCTGGTGCGCGACGTAGCCGCCCCAGGCCGAAGCCCTGGTCCAGAACGTGGGCTCGGGCAGCTTCCAGTAGTACCAGGACGCGCCCCGATCGGGCAGCAGAGCGACGTCCAACCACCACCCACCTGCCCAGACACCGGCGGTGAGCAGCAGGCACGCGGCCACCCCCAGACCGAGCACGGTGCGCGAGTTCGTCAGCATTCCCGGATTATCCACCCTCCTCGCACCGAAAATCACCGTCTTGACCAGGGATGACCGGCGACGTAGCTTGCCTAGCAAGCGCTTGGTTCGGCAGAGGAAGTGGTGTCAATGGCGATACCTGGTTCGGTGCCAGTTGCGGAGGCGGTGGACAGGCGCCAGGTGCGGAAGGTGGCCCTGTCGGGACTGCTGGGCACCGTCATCGAGTACTACGACTTCCTGCTCTACTCCACGATGGCCGCGCTGGTCTTCGGGACCCTGTACTTCCCGGGTTCGGATCCGGCCCTGGCCACGATCGCCGCGTTCGGGACGCTGGCCGCCGGGTACGTCGCGCGCCCGCTCGGCGGGCTGCTGTTCGGCCACTTCGGCGACAAGCTGGGGCGGAAGTCCGCGCTGGTCACGAGCATGGTGCTGATGGGTGTCGCCAGCGTGCTCATCGGCGTGCTGCCCACCTACTCCTCGATCGGGCTCACCGCGCCGGTCCTGCTGGTGCTGCTGCGCTGCGTGCAGGGCATCGCGGTCGGCGGCGAGTACGGCGGGGCCGCGCTGATGGTCATCGAGCACGCCGACGCGCGCCGACGCGGCGCCTGGGTGGGGATCATGCAGGCCGGATCACCGCTGGGATCGCTGCTGTCCAACGGCGCGGTGGCGCTGGTGACGATGCTGCCCCGCGAGGACTTCGTGTCGTGGGGCTGGCGGATTCCGTTCCTGGCCAGCGCGATCCTGCTGATCATCGGGCTCTACGTGCGCTTGAGCGTGGTGGAGAGCCCGCTGTTCAAGCAGGCGATGGAGAAGGCCGGGAAGCGGGAACCGCTGCCGCTGCTGAAGGTGCTTCGGCATCCCCGCGCCGTGCTGCTGGCCTGCGCTGCGGGTATCGGCCCGTTCGCGATGACGGCGCTGATCGGCTCGCACAGCGTCGCCTACGCCAAGGGGCTCGGGTACGACCTGCCGGACATCATGCGCGCGCACCTGCTGATCAGCCTCGCCGGGCTGATCGGCATCCCGCTGTTCTCGGCGCTGTCGGACCGCATCGGCAGGCGCAGGGTGCTGCTGATCGGCGCGACCGGGGCGGTGCTGTTCGCGTTCCCGATGTACGCGCTGCTGGGCATGCGGACCGTGCCCGCCATGATCGCGGCGCTGGTGATCGCCCAGATCTTCCAGAACCTCATGTACGCGCCGCTGGCACCGATGCTGTCGGAGATGTTCGGCACCCGCGTGCGCTACACCGGGGTGTCGCTGGGATACCAGATGGCGAGCCTGATCGGCGCGGGCTTCACCCCGATGATCGCCGCCGCGCTCGTCGCCGGGACGGGCGGGTCGAGCCTGCCGCTGAGCTGCATCATCGTCGGCGCGGTCGGGATCTCGGTCCTCTCGGTGCTGATGATCTCCGAGACCCGGGGCCGCGACCTCGGTGAAGCGCCGTGAGCACGTTCGCCGAGATCACGTGGTCCCGCTGCGGAGACCAGCGGGTCGGGCTGCGCTTCGAGGACCGGTCGTGGACGTGGGCGCAGGTCGTGACCGAGGGGGCGCGGCGAGCGGGACTGCTGCGCCGGCTCGGCGTCCGCCACGTCGGGCTGCTGCTGGAGAACGTGCCGGACTACGTGTTCTGGATCGTCGGCGCCGCGCTGGAGGGCGCGGTCGTGGTGGGGATCAACCCGACCCGGCGCGGGGCCGGGCTGGCTCGCGACATCCGGCACACCGACTGCGAGCTGGTCATCACCGAGCAGCGCCTGGCCGGGCTGCTCGACGGGCTCGACCACGGGGCCGCGGTGCTCGACGTCGACGGCGACGAGTATCGGACCGCGCTCGGCGAGGCGGCGATGCCGGAGGCGTTGCCGGATCCGGAGAGCACGTTGCTGCTGCTGTTCAGCTCGGGATCGACCGGGGCGCCGAAGGCGGTGAAGTGCTCGCAGGGGCGTCTGGGCGCGCTCGCCGAGTCGCTGGCCGAGCGGACCGAGCTCACGCGGGATTCGGTGTCGTACCTGTGCATGCCCTTGTTCCACGGGAACTCCGCGATGATGAACCTCGCGCCCGCGATGCACGTCGGGTCGACGGTGTGCTTGGCGCGGAGGTTCTCGGCGTCCGGTTTCGCGCGCGACGTCCACCGCTACGGCGTCACCTTCGTCAACTACGTGGGCCGCGCGCTGTCCTACGTGCTCGCCCAGCCGGAAGGTGCCGCGGACCGGGCGAGCACTCTGCGGCTCGCGGTCGGGACGGAAGCCTCGCCGGTCGACGCCGCGCGCTTCGCCGAGCGGTTCGGCTGCCACGTGTCCGAGGGGTACGGGATGAGCGAGGGCGTGCTGCGGATCAACCGGACCGCCGAGACTCCACCGGATTCGCTCGGCCTGCCCGTCGGTGGTGCCGACGTGCGCGTGCTGCGGGAGGACACCGCGGCGGAGTGCCCACCAGCGGAGTCCGACGAGCACGGGCGCTTGCGCAACTCCGCGGAGGCCATCGGGCAGATCGTCGCCGTCGGGAAGGCCTCGGCGTTCGAGGGCTACTACAACAACCCCGAGGCTCAGGCCGAGCGCGTGCGCGGCGAGGACTTCTGGACCGGGGACCTCGCCTACCGCGATGCCGACGGGTACTTCTACTTCGCCGGCCGCACCGCCGACTGGATCCGCGTGGACGGGGAGAACTTCGCGGCGGTGTCGCTGGAACGCATCATCCAGCGGTGGGAGCCCGTCGAAGCGGTCGCGGTCTACCCGGTCCCGGACCCGCGCAGCGGGGATCAGGTGATGGCGGCGTTGCAGATCCGGGGCGAGTTCGATCCCGAGGACTTCGCGGACTTCCTCACCGCACAACCGGACCTGGGGACCAAGTGGCTCCCCCGCTTCGTCCGCATCACACCGGAGATCCCCACGACGGCCAGCAACAAGACCGCCAAGTCACCGCTGCGCCTGTCGGCCTGGCGAACCCACGACCCGATCTACCACCGCCCCACCCAGCACCCCGCCTACCGCCTGTTCACCCCACGAGCCCGAGACCACTGGGAACAAGACTTCGCCACCCACGACCGCACGTCCCTCCTGCCCTCCGACCAATCCCGGTCTTAGTCGTGGTGTCCGGGGAGGTCGTCCCGATGGGTGGGGAAGTTTTCATGAAAACTTCCCCACCCCACCGACCAGACATCTCGGCTGCGCAAGGCCTCGGTTCGGACTTATACCGGGACCTGCCCCGCCCTCGTTGCCAACGTCACCCGGCTCGAAGGCATGGGAGTCAGTCCGTCGGCCAGCGGGGTTCTGCTGCCGGGTCGATGTCGAGGGCTGATTTGCCGATGGTCTCCAGGGCGACGTCGTTGTTCGGCGGGTGGAACTGTCCCGCGCGGACGTCCCGGTAGTAGCGCTCCAGCGGGAGCTTGCGGAAGATGCCCTGGCCACCGGCCATCCGGATGCACCGGTCGACCGCTGCGTCCGCGGCGTTGACCGCGGTGTACTTGATGGTGTTGAGCTCCAGCGGGCTGAGCATCCCGGTCTCGGACCGGCGCCGGAGCCCGTCGGAGACCAGCGCTTCCGCCGGGCGCAGCAGGAGCTCGATCTCCGCGGCGTTGTGGACCTGCGCCGGCTGGCGCGACATCGGCAGCGACGCCCCGGTGACCGTCTTGCTGGTGACGTGGTCGTAGGCGTAGCGCACGGCCGCCCGCGCCACACCCAGGTAGATGGCGGCGACGTTGAACGCGAACCAGGCGAACCCGCGCTCGCGAGCCGCGTCCCACACCAACGCGCCTTCAGCGGGATCGGCTCCGGGCTGGACGGCGGCGTGCGGCACGAAGACGTCGTCGAAAACCACGTCCCACGAACCGGTTCCGCGCATCGCCATGGTGTCCCACGTGTCGATGAATTTCAGACCGGGTGTGTCCCGCATCAGCCCGAACAGCAGCAGCCGACCGGTCTCGGTGTCGGCGGCCGTGCCCCAGAAGAACCCGAGGACCGGTGCCAGCGAGCAGAACGACTTGCGGCCGCTGACCACGTAGCCGCCCTCCACCGGCTTCGCCGGGGTCGAGGAGGTCCGGACGTTCAGCCCGGTCGCGGCATCCGTGAGGCTCCCGCCGACGATGGTTCCACCGTTGACCATCTGGAACAGCGGCTCGGTCTCCTTCTCCCCGTTGCGCCACCCCTCGGCGGCGGCACCGAGGCCGAAGATGTGCATGTTGGTCGCCAGCGCCGTCGACGCGCAGCCGCTCGCCAGGATGCCCTGGCAACGCACGACGGTGTCCAGGTCGGCCCCGCCACCGCCGAGCTCCTTCGGGACGGCGAGCGTGAGGTAGCCGGCCTCCTTCATCCTCTCGACGTTCTCGGTCGGGAAAGCTCCTGTGCGGTCGGTTTCGGCTGCGGTCTCGGCGAACTCGGCCGCGAGCTCAGCGGCGACCTCGGTCCAGTCGGTCATTCACGGCTCCACGATGATCTTGCAGTGCTGTTCGGGGTTTCCGAGGGCTTCGAAGGCCCACGCGATGTCGTCCAGCCGCACCCGAGCGGTCACCAGCGGCGCCACGTCGATCTCGCCTTCGGCGATGCTGCGCAGCGAGGTCGCGAACTCCTCGGGGCTGTAGCCGAGGGCGAACTGGACGTTGAGCTCCTTGCTGATGCCGAAGTAGGGGTTGATCGAGTCGGTCTCCATGCACACCCCGACCACCACGACACGCGCGGAGTGCGGAGCGCGCTTGAGGACGTCGTTGAGGATTCCGGGCACCCCGATCGCCTCGAACACGACTGGAGCGCCGCTGCGCCAAGGGTTTTCCTCACGCGGGTCGACGGTGCTCGTGGCGCCGAGGGATTCCGCGATGGCCCGGCGCGCAGGTGAGTGATCGGAGGCCACGATCGGGCCGATCCCGCGCACCTTCAGCGCGGCGATCACCGACAGCCCGACCGGGCCGCAGCCCAGAACCAGCGCGCCTTCGCCCTGCTGGATGCCGGACTTGTTGACCGCGTGCAGCCCGACGGCCATCGGTTCGGTCAGGGCCGCGTGGTGCGCGGGCAGCCCGTTGGGCACCGGCAGCAGCAGCGGCGCCGACAGCAGCAGCCGTTCGCCGTACCCGGCGTTGACGGTGTTGGAGTAGACGATGGCCTGCACTCCCCCGTCACCGAGCAGGATCGGCATGGAGGTCACCAGGTCACCGGCTTGCGCTGAGTCGACGCCGGGCCCGGTTTCCAGGACCTCCGCGGCGAACTCGTGTCCCATGTAGACGTCGCGGGAGAGGTCGATGGACCCGCCGTTCGGACCGCCCTCCATCTCCTCGCCGAGCGCGAGCATCTGGTCGCCGAACCGGGCGAAGTGCAGGTCGGATCCGCAGATCCCGCACGCCTTGACCTGAGCCAGCACCTGACCCGGCCCCGGTTCGGGCTCGGCCACGTCGTCTCGGACGGAGATCCGCCCGGAGTTGAGCACCGCCGCGCGCATCAGGCCGTGCCCTCGCTCTCGGCGACGTGCTGCTTGTGGGCCTTGACGACCGCTTCGCCCGCCCGGCCGAAGATCTCCTCGCGCTTGCCCACGGCCCACTCGTGCGAGGCGCGCGGCGCCGACAAGCGGCCCTTGAAGTGCGGGATCACGTACTGGGCGAACAGCCGGTAGGAGTTGAGCGTGCGTTCCGGCGATGCCCAGTCGTGGCCGAGCAGCAGGAACGTGCCGAACCCGCCCGCCTGCTCCAGCAACCCTTCGATGTAGGCGATCGCGTCGTCCGGGGTGCCGATCACGACGCTGTCGGAGTCGGCGTAGGACTCGACGAATTCCCTGCGGGACTGCGGTTTTCCGTCGGTGTTCTCGGCGAGCGGGACGAAACCCGCGCCGCCGCCGAAGTACCCCGCGAACTCCTGCAGCCCGTAGGTGCAGTCGTCGATCGCCTGCTCGCGGGTCTCGGCGATGTGCATCGTGCCGAGCACCCGCCAGCTGGAGCGGTCGGGTTCCGGGTTGCCTGCCTTCTTCGCCTGCTCCTCGACGACGCCCCACGCCTTGCCGATCGCGGCGAAGCCCTCGTTGGCCGCCGACATCGACAGCGACAGCAGCGACGTCCCGTACTTGCCCGCCAGGCGCGGACCCGAGGGCGAGACCATCGCGGCCACGGCCACTTCCGGGTGCGGCCACTGGTGCGGCCTGACCTGCAACCGGCCTTCGTTGATCTGGAACCAGTCGGTCTTGCGGGTGACCGGTTCCTCGCCCCGGAACAGCGCGAGGATCGCCTCCAGGGATTCCTCCATCATGCGACGCTGCTCGACCGGGTCGATGCCCAGCACGTAGGCGTCGGTGGGCAGCGCACCGGGACCGGCACCGAAGATCAACCGGCCGCGGGTGAGGTGGTCCAGCGTCACCAGCCGGTCGGCCAGCAGCCACGGGTGGTGGTAGGGCAGCGATACGACCCCGGTGCCGAGCCGGATCGTGCGGGTGCGCTGCGCCGCGGCGGCGATGAAAACCTCCGGACTGGAGATGATCTCGTAGCCGCCGGAGTGGTGCTCGCCGAACCACGCCTCGTCGAAGCCGAAGCGGTCCAGCGCTTCGACGCGTTCGAGGTCGTACTCCAGGGCCAACGTCGGGTCCTGGCCGACGGGGTGGAACGGCGCGTAGAAGACGCCGAAGTTCAGCGGTTTTCTCATGCGTTCTCCCCGTGACCGATCGAGTGGAGGAATTCGAGGATCGCCGTGTTGACCTCGTCGGGAGCTTCCTGCTGGACCCAGTGCCCGGCACCCTCGACGAGCTCGGTGCCCCGGTGGTCGGCCAGCCATCCGTCCTGAATGGACGGAGGTGTCATGACGATCACCGGGTCGGCGGTGCCGCCGATGAACAAGCTCGGGACTTCGACCTTCGCCCCGGCCAGCTGCGGCGTCCGCTCCCAGTTGCGGTCGAAGTTGCGGTACCAGTTCAGGCCGCCGGTGAACCCGGTGCGGCTGAACTCGGCGATGTAGAAGTCGAGTTCGTCCTGGCCGAGCCACGACGGCAACGCTTCCGGTTCCGGGAACCGGTCGACGAAACCGCGCTCGTCGTCGGCGACGTCCAACCCGCCCGGCAGGCCCGGTTCCACCCGGGTGCCCGCGAGCATCCGGCGCAGCGCGGTGGCCGGTACGGCGTTGAGCTCGGCGTCGGCGACACCTGGCTCCTGGAAGTACAGGATGTAGAAGAAGTTCCGCCCGTACCGGGCCTTGAACGCCTCGGTCGGCGGGACCGGGAGACGCGGCATGAACGGGACGCTCATCCCGCACACCCCCGCGACGCGGTCGGGGTGCAGCAGCGCCGTCTGCCACACGACCATCGAGCCCCAGTCGTGGCCGACGAGAACGGCCTTCTCCTCGCCGATGTCGTCCAGCAGCGCGATGAGGTCGCCGCTGAGGTGCTTGATGTCGTAGTCCTCGATGGCATCCGGCCGCGACGATCGACCGTAACCGCGCTGGTCGGGGGCGATGGCCCGATAGCCGGCCTCGGCGATCGCGGGCAGCTGGTGCCGCCACGAGTAGGCCAGCTCGGGAAAACCGTGCGAGAAGATCACCGGCGGTCCGGAACCTTCTTCGACGACGTGCAGCTCCACGCCGTTGCAGCGAATGGTGCGTTCTGGCATCCGGGCCTCCTTGCCCTGGGCCGTGTGAGCGGAGCGGGATAGCTACTGGAAACACCCGTTTCCAGAAAAATACGGTATGGTAACGCGTGTTGCCAAGACCTGATGACTCCGCGAAACCCACTCGCTGGGCGGGTGTTCCAGCCGCCGACCGGGTGTCGGCGCGGCGTGCCCTGCTGCTCGACGCGACCTTGGAGCTGCTCGGCACCGAGGGCTGGTCGGGCACCTCGGTGCGGGCGATCTGCCACGCGGCGAGGCTCAACCCGCGCTACTTCTACGAGAGCTTCACCGACCTCGACGAGCTGGTCATCGCGCTCTACGACCAGCTCATCGCCGACCTCCGCGAGCAGGTCACCGAAGCCGTCGAGAACGCGGGCGAGCGATCACCGCTGCGAGCCCTGGTGGAGACCACGGTCGAGTTCATCGACGCCGATCACCGGCGCGGCCGGGTCCTCTACGTCGAGGCGCTGGGCAACGAGAAGCTCAACCGCCGCCGCGTGGAGACGGGATTCATCATCGCCGGCCACGTCCAGGCCGCGCGCGGCGACGGCACCGACGACCAGCTCAGCATGATCACCGCCTCGATCCTCGTCGGCGGCTTCAGCGAACTCCTGCTCGCCTGGCTCAACGGGATCATCACCATCTCCAAGCCAGAACTCGTCGACGCAGCCACCCAACTCTTCGCCGCCATGACCAGCACTGCCGAGGCCATGACGTCGCGCTGACCTCGACCGGGCGGTCCGCGCTGCCGGGGGCGGATCTGCTGTGAGCAGCGCGGGGATCCTGGAACGCCGTCGTGGCGGCATGGTCGGGACATGGCCAACGACGAGAAGCAGCCGATGTTCGACCACCGGCTTCGCGAACGGTTCTACAGCCAGCGGGTCCTGGTGCTCGACGGCCCGCTCGACGACGACAACGGGACGGTGCTGATCACGCAGCTGCTGTCCCTCGCCCACGCCGATCCGGACAAGGACATCGCGCTGTGGATCCACTCCCCCGGCGGTTCGGTGCCCTCGATGCTGGCGATCCGCGACGTGGTGCGGCTCGTGCCGTGCGACGTCTCCACGCTCGCGCTCGGATTGGCCTGCAGCGCCGGGCAGTTCCTGCTGTCGGCCGGCACCGCGGGCAAGCGCTTCGCGCTGCCGCACTCGCGGATCCTGATGCACCAGGGCTCGGCGGGGATCAGCGGTTCGGCTGTCGAGGTGGAGGTGCAGGCCGACGACCTGCGCTACACGCGCGACACGGTCCTGGGCCTCATCGCCGAGGACACCGGCCAGCCCGTGGAGCGGGTGTTCTCCGACTCCCTGCACGACCGCTGGTTCAGCGCTGAGCAGGCGCGCGAGTACGGGTTCGTCGACCACATCGTCGAGGGGCTCGGCCAGTTGATGCCGATGCGCTACCCGGTGGGGCTCGGAGTGGATTCGGGGGCGCGGGCATGACCAGCTACACGATCCCGAACGTCATCACCCGCAGCACCAACGGCGAGCGGATCATGGACGTCTACTCGCACCTGCTGGCCGAGCGCATCGTCTACCTCGGCACCCCGATCGACTCCGGCGTCGCCAACGCCCTGATCGCGCAGCTGCTGCACCTGGAGGCCGACAGCCCAGACCGGGAGATCAACCTCTACATCAACTCCGAGGGCGGCGACCCGTCGGCGATGCTGGCGCTCTACGACACCATCCGCTACATCAAGGCCCCCGTCGCCACGACCTGCGTCGGGCAGGCGGTGGCCGCCAGCGCGGTGCTGCTGGCCGCCGGAGCGCCCGGCCGCCGCGCCGTCCTCCCGCACACGCGGGTGGTGCTGCACCAGCCGGCCGCCCAAGGACGGGGCACGATCCCGGACCTGATCCTGCAGGCGGACGAGGTGGTCCGGGTGCGCACCCAGCTGGAGGAGATCCTCTCGCGGCACACGGGCCGGGACGTGGCGACGCTGCGGCACGACACGGACCGCGATCGCGTCTTCGACGCGCAGGAATCGGTCGCCTACGGCCTCGCCGACCACGTCCTGGACGAACGGGGGAAGTTTTCATGAAAACTTCCCCTCACCCCGCTAAACCGCCATGAGGAGCGGGCCGGAAGGGCGACCGACGGGAGCGGAGAACATGCCCTGGGTCATCCGGACCTGGCCGACGATGCCGGTGAGCAGCTCCGCGAGGTCGACGTCGAGCGCTCCGCTGACGGCGGCGATCATCTCGCTCGACGGCTCCTTGCGGCCCCGCTCCATCTCCGAGAGGTACTGAGGGGACACACCGGCTCGTTCGGCGACGTCGACGAGCCGGTCACCCCGTTCTTCCCTGATCGCGCGAAGCGCGCGGCCGAGCTCCTCGCGCCAGAGCGGGTCGGGCTCGGCCTTGCGCTTCCGGTTGAAGTCAAGAACGTCCGCCATGCACCAATCCTGACACCCGCCGGACGTCCCGGGACCGCCGTTCCGCTGACAGCGGAACCGATCAGGCCTGGACGAGGCGGTGGGTGTAGCCGGCGTCGAGCAGGCGGCGGTAGGCGTCCTCGACCTCGGCGGGCACGTCTTGCGGGATGGCGAAGCCGCGCTCGGCGTAGACGGTGATGCGCTGGGTGTCGCCGACAAGCATGGCGATGACGCGGTCGGCGTCACCGATGGCCGCGACGTACTCGTCGAGGGGGATCCGTTGCGAGCTGCAGATGATGTCGACCTCCGGCCAGACCTTCTTGGCCGTGGCGAACGCCCGTCGCTGCTGGTAGGGCTTGGACACCAGCAGCAGGGACCCGACGTCGCAACCGGCGAGGAGCTCGCGGGTGAACTCGATGTTCTCCGCGGTGTTGGTCGCTCTCGGCTCGACCAGGATCGCCTCGTCAGGGACGCCGAGGGCGACAGCGTGCTCGCGGTAGTGAACGGCCTCACCCCTCGGGAACCGCTCCGCGGTCGTCGGCGCGTTCGCTCCGGTGAACACGACGAGCGGGAACCAGCCCGCGTCGTGGAGCTCGACGACGTGGTCGGCGACCCCGAGATCATGACTCCCCAGACCGACTCCGACATCGCATCGCCGCAGCTCATGACCCATGTCGTGGTAGTCCCACAGCCGCTGCACGTCGGCGCGCAGCCCTTCCGGAACCACGGTGCTGCTGCCCATGCCCACCCATCTCGGACGCTCGGCCGGTCGCCGCGAACCTACCGCTCGGCGCTGCCCGGGAGGGAGACGGAGATAATAGTTTCAGTGTTACTACTCGGACCTACCATCGGGGTATGAACCACAACGCGCGCAAGACGCGGTGCCCGCGAGGACACCTGCTGGAGGCGCCGAACCTGGTCACGGCCTCGGCCAAGCGCGGTCTCCGCGCGTGCCTGGCCTGCCACCGCGCGCGGCGGGCGAAGAACTACTACGGCTGGAGCGACGAGCGCTTCACCTCCGACGCCGATCGCCGCTACCGCGCGATGAGCCTGGAAGACTCGTCCACCGTCTGAGAACTGCTGGGATCTTGCGTGGCGGTGCGGTCGCCAGAAGCCCTCGAAGAAGAAGGCACAGCGCCTCCGCACCCTCCCCCTCCGTGCCCTCCGTACCCTCCCTCTCCATCCCCTCCGCGGCCCGTCCCTGATGCGTGTCGTGCGCGTTGGGTGGGGTGGGGAAGTTTTCATGAAAACTTTCCCACCCCACCCAACGGATCAGGCCGCAGCCCACGCCCACCCAACGGATCAGGCTGCCGCGTCTTGGAGTTCGGTGGGTTCGGCGATGACGTCGACCATCGCGCCGTTGCGGGTCACGGTGATCTGCAACGGTTTTCCGATGGCTTCGGCGAACATCAGCCGCTGCAGGCCCTGGGCGTTGCGGACCGGTTCACCTGCGGCGGTCAGGACGAGATCGCCGGGGTGCAGGCCCGCGCGGTCGGCGGGGCTGCGGCGCACGACGTCCACGACGCGCAGGCCCGTTCGCTGGTCCAGGCGCGCGGCCAGAGCCTCCGGCAGCGGCGCGGGCGTGGTGACAAGCCCGAGGTAGGCGCGCCGAACCCGCCCGGTCCGCATCAGCGAGTAGATGATCCGCCGCGTGGTCGAGTTGATCGGAACCGCCAGCCCCACGCCGATCCCGGCCACAGCCGTGTTGATGCCGACCACGACTCCCCGCGCGTCGGCGAGCGCTCCCCCGGAGTTGCCGGGGTTGAGCGCAGCATCGGTCTGGATCACGTCCTCGATCATCCGCGCGGCATGACCGCCGCCCGACGGCATCGACCGCCCTAGCCCGCTGACGACGCCCGCCGTGACCGAACCGGTCAAGCCGAGCGGATTTCCCACCGCCACCACCAGCTGACCCACGACGAGGTCGTCGCTGTCGCCGAGCTCGACAGGTTTCGGCGTCGGCCCGTCGACGCGGACCACCGCGAGGTCCGACAGCGGATCCGCGCCCACCACCGACAGCTCACCGCTCGTGCCGTCCGCGAAGTACGCCGTGCCGGCCCGCGAACCGCCGAGCACGTGAGCGTTGGTCAGCAGGAACCCGTCCTCGGTGAACACCACCGCGGACCCCTTGGCCTCTCCCCACTCACCACGCGTGCGCACGCTCGCCACGCTCGGCGTGATCTGCGCGGCGACCGAGCTGACGGTGCGCGAGTACGCATCCATGGCACCGGACGAGTCCGGAACTCCGATCCCCGCCATCGCACCCTCCCCACCTCGTGCCGATGCACCGGTAACGCCACCCGCCCACCAGGGCATTCCCGGTGCGCAGCCGGAGAAACGCGTCGATCACGGGCAGGTCCAGCCCGCCCTTCCGCGAGGGAGCCGGGTTCAGCGGTAGGCGCGGAGGAAGGCGTCGACTCCGTCTGCGATGAGGTCGTGGAGCTCTTCGGGATCGTTCGCGATGTCCGGGGTCTCGTCGATGACGTCGAGGGCCAGGCGCATGGTCAGCGCGATGAAGTGCTGGACCGCGCGGCGCGGGTTGGGGACGCGGAGCCGGCCGGCTTCGGCGTAGCGGAGGAAGCGCTCCTGCAGGGAGCGCTCGGGTTCGTCGTCGAGCTGCTCCGGCAGGCGCGAGGCTTGGCTGTTGAGGCGGCGGAAGTTGACGTAGACCGAGGACGGGAACGTTTCCGTCGTGACCCGCTGGGCGAAGGCGTGCAGGGCCTCGCGGAGGTCGCGGTCGGCGGTGAGCTCGTCGTCGATGGCGGAGCGGATGGTGCGCAGCAGCACCTCGCCCGAGCGCTCCAGCGCCCCCTGGAACAGGGCTCGCTTGTCGCCGAAGTGGTCGTAGACGGTGCGCTTGGAGACCTCCGCACGGGCGGCGATGGCGTCCACGCTGACGACGTCGAAGCCTTCGGAGACGAACAGCTCCTCGGCGGCGTCCAGGATCGCCGCGCGCTTCATCTCGGTCCGCCTCCGCCGTCCGGGCGCCTGCGGGGCCGTCTTCGGTGTCGCCATGGTTCTCATCCTATTCTCAGGCAATCCACACTACACCGTGTAGTGTAGTTTTTCGTCAGGCAACGAGCACGGCGATGCGGGGAGTGGCGCATGCAGGTCATCGACGACGTGGGAACCGGGCTCCGCACCAGGTGGGACCGGCGGCTCCTCGGCCTGGTCGCGGTGCTGGTCCTGGTCAACTTCATGGTGGACACCGCCATCACCGCACCGCTGATCGTCCTGCCGCAGATGCTCGATCACTTCGGCACCGATCAGGCGGCCTGGCTCAACGCCAGCGCGATGCTGGCCGGCGCGATGTGGGCTCCCCTGCTCGGCAAGAGCGCCGACGTCCACGGCAAGCGCAAGGTCCTGGTGCTCACGCTGCTGATCAGCTGCGCAGGTGCCCTGGTGTGCGCGATCGCGCCCACCACGTGGATGTTCGTGGCGGGCCGGCTGCTGCAGGGCTCCGCCGTGGCGGCGATGTTCCTGACCGTGGCGATCGTCCGCGACGTCTGCGCGCCGCGCCTGGCGATGGTCGTCGTCGGCATCGTCACCTCGGGATCTGCTGTGCTGAACATCGTGTCGCGCTTCGCGACGGAGAAGCTGGCCGCTGAGAACGGTTTCCAGGTCCTGTTCGTCCTCTCCGCAGCGGTCGCCGCCGCGATGGCGCTGGCGGTGCGCGTCGTGGTGGCCGAGTCGCCGATCACCACACCGGGCAGGATCGACTTCGGCGGGGCTGCGCTGCTCGGCACCGGCCTGATCGGCGTGCTCAGCTACATCAGCCTCGGTTCCGAGCTCGGATGGCTGGAGATCGGACCGCTCGTGCTGCTCGTCGCCGGGGCGGCGGCGCTGGTGCGGTGGTGGATCGTCTCCGGCCGCGTGGCCGAACCGCTGATCGACGTGCGAGGACTCGGCGGGCCGCTGCTGCTCACGCTGCTGATCGTGGTGCTGGCGACCGGCTCGTACCAGAGCATGCTGCAACTGCTACCGCTCGTCGGGGACGTCTCGCTCCACCAGGGTCTCGGGTACGGGCTCGCCGGGCAGGGATCGACCGCGATGCTGCTGGCCGCACCCGGTGTCGGCGTCATGGTCGGCGGCCCGCTGGCCGGGGTGCTGGCGGCGCGCTTCGGTCCGGTGGTGACGCTGGCCGGTGCCGTGGCACTCGGAACCATCGGCACCGCAGGCATGTTCGCCGGTGTCGGCTCGTTCCCGGCCGCGCTGGTGTTCGCGCTCCTGCTGGGTTTCACCGTGGGAGCGCTGGGCACCTCCGGGTTCAACGTCGCGGGCAGCCTCGCGCCCGCGAGCCGGCAGGCGACGGTGTCGAGCCTGGTCATGGTCGTGGTCGCGATCGGCTCGGTGATGTTCAATTTCGCGGGCTCGGCGGTGCTCCGGGCCACCGCGCTGCCGGCCGCCTACTCGGGGGCGGGCGTGTTCACCTACATCGCGATCGCCTCCGTCGCCTTCGGCGTCTCCACCGTTCTCGCCGTCGTGCTCATCCGTCAGCGCAAGTCCACCAGGTGAAGGAGAAGAACATGAGGGTGTTGGTATCGGGCGCGAGCATCGCAGGCCCGGCTACGGCGTTCTGGTTGCACCGCAAGGGGTTCGAGGTCACGGTCGTGGAGAAGGCCCCGGCGGTGCGCGACGGTGGCTACCCGATCGACGTGCGGGGAACCGCGCTGGAAGTCGTCCGGAGGATGGGAATCCTGCCGCAGCTGCGGGAAGCCGACATCGAGAGCCGGCGGCTGACGTTCCTCGAAGCCGACGGGACCGTGGCGGCGGCGGTGCACCCGCAGCACGTCACGGGCGGCGTCGACGGCCAGGACCTGGAGGTCCGCCGCGGAGACCTGACCTCGGTGCTCCACGACGCGGTGCGCGAGGACGTGGAGTTCGTGTTCAACGACTCGATCGACGTGCTGGACGAGCGCTCGGAGGGAGTCCGGGTCACCTTCCGCAGCGGAGCGCAGCGGGACTTCGACCTGGTCGTCGGAGCCGACGGGCTGCACTCCCGGACCCGAGAGCTCACCTTCGGCCCCGAGCTCCAGTTCCACCGCTACCTGGGCTTCTGCTTCGCCGGGTTCACCATGCCCAACAACTTCGGGCTCTCCCATGAGGCCGTCCTGTGGAACGCTCCGGGTCGCGCCGCGGCGGTCTACGGCGTGCAGGACAGCGACTTCGTGCACGGGTTCCTCAACTTCCTCGGCCCGCAGCCGCCGATGGAGCTGCTGCGCGATCCCGAGGCGCAGCGCGAGCTGGTCGCCGCCGCGTTCGCCGAGGACGGCTGGGAGATCCCGTCGATGGTCAAGGCCATGCGCGAGGCCGACGACCTGTTCTTCGACACGGTCAGCCAGATCCACCTGCCCGCGTGGTCCCGGGGCCGTGTCGCCCTCGTCGGCGACGCCGCCCACGCCCCGTCCTTCCTGTCCGGTCAGGGGTCGAGCCTCGCGCTGGTCGGACCCTACGTGCTCGCCGACGCGCTGGCGTCGACCACCGACCACGCCGAGGCGTTCACCGCCTACGAAGCTCGCTCCCGGGAATTCGTCGAGCTCAACCAAGCCCTCGTCGGGGAAGGTGACGCGGCCTTGTTCCCGACCACGGCGGAGGCGCTGGAGAGGCGCAACGCGGGGCTTCGCGGGCTCACCGATCCGCCACCGGCGACCGGGCGCCCCGAGCACTCCGCGCTGACCCTCCCCGACTGACCGCCGCCCGCTCTACGGGAGGAGTTCTCGTCGGGCCGCTTCGGTCATCTCCGCCGCGTGGTGCAGGCCGGTTCCGGTGAAGTGGGCGTGCAGCTCGCTCAGTTCCCGCTCGACCGCGCTCGGCTCGGTGCCCCGGCGTGCTCGGCTCTTGACCAGGCCGAGCCGGGCCAGCGCCTCGCCCCGCGGTTCGCTGATGCTCGTGAACTCCTCCACCGTGTCCGAGTACACGCGCTCGGCCTCGGCGTAGCGGCCTGCGCGGTAGAGGACGTTGCCGCGCATCTTGTGGTTGTAGGCCAGCGCCGCTTCGAGGCGCATCCGGCGGCAGGCGACTTCGGCTTCGGCGAGCAGGGCCAGTGCCTCGTCGACCTCACCTCGCAGCGAGGTGAGGTCGGCGATCCCCCGCAACGCCCACGCCCGGCCGCGCTGATCATCACCGTCGGTCGCGATCTGGCACGCCTCGGTGAACATCGCCAGCGCGAGGTCGTAGTTGCCGTCGTGCCGGTGGATCTGCGCGATCCCCTCCAGCGCCCACACGATGTGCCTGGGCTGGCCGTCGGCCCGCGCCTCGGCGAGCAGCTGCTCGTGCAACCGCAGAGTTCCGGCGAAATCCCCTTGCACACGGCCGGTTTCGGCGAGCCCGGCCAGCGCGTACCCACGCGCCACCCGGTCGGTGCCATGCTCGGCGGCCGCCGCGGCACGGCTCAGCAAGCGGTGCGCCAGGACGTAGCGCCCGCACTGCCGGGCGAGCGTGCCGCCGCTCCACAGCGCCCACGCCATCGCGTCCTGATCGACGGCCTCGCGCGCCGCCCGGTAGCTCGCACGCCAGGCGCGCTCCGCCCGATCCACTCTGCCCAGTCGTCTGCACGCCTCGGCGATCGCCAGCAGCGCCCCCGCCCGCTCACCGGGTCCGGTCGCGGCCGCGTCGTGCTTCTCGGCCTGCGCCAGCACCTCGTCGAGCGACGCGTTCACCGACAACGCCGCGAGCCCACCGCGGTATTCGGCCGCCTTGGCGTGCATGGGTCTCCCTCCAGTAGGCGCATCGCCCGGCCCCCACCACGAGAGCCGGGCGATCATGTCCACTGGAAAAACTACGAACCTGACGGCGCCGTAACCTCCGGCCGAATCCCGGAAAAACCAGTTCGGGAACCCTGATTACAACCCGTACGACCAAAGTCGTACGACCCTGAGCGGAGCGGCCGATCAGCCGAAGAGCCCCTGACCCTACGAGCCTCCCGGCTCTGCTCCGGACGAGCGGGCGAACAACCCGGAACCGTTGTGCTGCAGATACTCCATCATCGGCGGCTCCCAGCGGTGCTCGGGACCGTCTCGCGCCGGTGGAGAGGTGGGATCGAAGCTTCTGGTGCGGCGCCTGCGGAGATCGTTCGGGAACAGGACGTCGGCGGCGCGCGTTCAACCTCGTCGGGCCGAGTGGTCCCAACAGGGAGGGAAGCCGATGAGCCTTCGCCAGTTCGAGTACGCGCTGGCCGTGGCCGAGCAGGGGTCGGTGACCGCGGCAGCCGAGTCGCTGCACGTCGCCCAGCCCTCGGTGTCGCAGCAGATCCGGGGACTGGAGCGCGAGCTCGGGGCGACGCTCTTCGCGCGCACGCCGAACGGCCTGGTGCCGACGTCGGTGGGGCTGGCGTTCCTGCGGGAGGCCGAGGTCGCGGTGACCGCGGCCAGGCGAGCGCGGGCGACCGCTCGGGCGGGCGGCGAGGAACTGGTGGGCGAGCTCGTGGTCGCGGCTCAGCTGGGGTTCGGCACCCGGCAGCTGCCGGGTGCCCTGCGCGCGCTGCGGCGACGCTACCCGCGCGTGGAGGTCAGCGTCTTCGAGGAGCCGAGCTCCGCCGAGCTCGACCGGCTGTGCAAGCGAGGAGTGCTGGACCTCTCGCTGATGGCGGCGTGCGAGCGGAGCCCCGAACGCGCCCACCACCTCGGCGACGAGCAGTTCGTGGTGGTGCTGGGCGAATCGCACCCGCTGCTGGCCGCCGATGAGGTCGATCTGCGCGAGTTGGGCGGGCAACCGTGGGTCCGGTTCGACCGCGACAGCGCGCTGGACGCCGTGCTGCTCACCGAGCTGCGCGACAGCGATCTGACTCCCGCCACCGCCGCCCGCGTCTCCCAGACCGCAACGGCCGTCCGCTGGGCCGCCCACGGCCTGGGAGTCGCACTGGTTCCCGCCTCCGCCGTTCCCGACGGCTACGAGCACCTCGCGCGACCGGTCTCACCGGTGGTCACGCAGCCCGTGATCGCCGTGCTCCGGCAGGATCCGGGTCCGGCGGAGTCGGCGCTCCTGCACTTGCTCCGCCAAGAGCTCTGGCACAACGCCCCGACGATCAGTTCGGTTCCCGCGGCGCAGCGTTGAGGTCCAGAAGCGTTCAGCCCCGGTGGAACTCACCGCCGTCGACGATGAGCTTGCTGCCGGTCACCCACTCCGCGCGGTCGGAGGCGAGGAACAGGATCGCGTTCGCGATGTCTTCCGGCGCTCCCTCCCGGCCGAGCGGGACCGGCGCCGCGTCCTGCCCCGGTTCCAGCCGCGCCCACTGGCTGCGCGTCTGCTCCCCGCCCGGCGTCACCACCCGGCCCGGCGTCACGGTGTTGACCCGCACCCCGTGCGGTGCCAGTTCGGCGGCCAGTCCCCTGCTGTAGGTCTCCAGCGCCACCTTGGCCGCCGCGTAGTGCAGGAACTGCGGTGGCGGGCTGTAGATCGCCGCCGAGGACACGTGCACGATCGCCCCCGAACGACGCTCCCGCATGCCCGGCGCCAGCAGCGCGTCCAGGCGCACCGAGGCGAGGAAGTTCAGGTCCAGCGCCTCCTGCCACTCCTCGTCCGGGATCGCCGTGGCCTGTTCGTGCGGCTGCGCGCCGCCCACGTTCTCGACCAGCACGTCCACCCCGCCCAGCACGTCGTGGGCTGCCTCGACGACCTCCTGGATCCCGGCACGTCCGCGCACGTCGGCGGTGACGAGCGCCGCCCCGTCCGGTGCGGTCCTGGCGGTCCTGGCGGTCGTGAGCACCCGGGCCCCCGCGTCGAGCAGACCACGCACGACAGCCGCTCCAATGCCCCGTGAACCACCTGTCACCAGGGCGCGTTTCCCCTCGAACTCCCGAATTCCGACGGCAGTCATGCCCACTCCTCGTTTTCTCGATGCGAAAACGGCCGCACCACGCTCTTTTCGAACCTCTCGACCCGAACAGCTTCACGCTACGTCCGCTCGAAAAGCGAAGGCAAAGACGAAAATGCAGCCGACCGCATAGGCATTCCCTATACCGCCTCGCAGCACGTTCTCGGAAGCGCACCCGGTCCGCACCGGGCGAGGATGTTCCCCGAGATCTTCACCAGGAGGGGCGTTCGATGCGGGAAGTGGTACTGGCGCTGGGTGCGGTCTTCTTCGCCGGGATGGGGGTGTTCGCCCTGGTGGCACCCGCCGCTCTGGTGCGCCCGTTCGGACTGGTGACCTCCAGCGCCGCGAGCAGGTCCGAAGTGCGTTCCGTGTACGGCGGTTTCGGTCTGGCCGTTGCCGGGGTGCTCGGATGGTGCGTGGCGGGTGACGACCCGGTGCGGACCGGTGCGGCGTGGGCGGTCGGAATGGCGCTGGCGGGCATGGCAGCCGGGCGCCTGATCTCCCGGATCCTCGACTCCCCGACCGCCTTCTACCCGATCTGGTTCTACTTCCTGGTGGAAGCCGTGACCAGCGGGTTGATCCTCGGCGTCGTGCGACCATGACGGCCATGAGCGCCGAACGCGCGAGGGTGCGGCTGTGGCCGGGCCAGGCCACCTACCTGGGTCCGCAGTTGCGGTGGGACCTGCACTCCACCCCGGTGCACTGCCTCGCCTTCGGCGTGGACGACGCGTTCGTGGTGCACGCACCCGACGGCGCCTGGCTCCGCCGCAGCGTTCTGATCCCGGCACGGCTCCCGCACCGGATCGAGGCCCGCGAAGGCCGGATGCTGTTCCACTACCTGGATTCCCGCACCGATGTCGCCGGCGTGCGCGAGCTCATGACCGAGGCTCTGGGCACGATCACCGCCACGCACCGGGACGAACCGGCGGTGCTCGACCAGGTCCACCAAACCGGCGAACTCCGCCGGCTCGTCCTCGGCACCCCCTCGGAACGCCTCATCGACACGAGGATCCGGGCGGCGATGGACTCGCTGCTGGCCGAACCCGGGCTCGAACGGGACGCCGAAGCGTTCGCCGCCGAGTCAGGGATCTCGACATCCCGCTTCCTCCACCTGTTCTCGGAGAACGCGGGCACCAGCTTCCGCCGGTTCCGAATCTGGTCCCGGATGCTGCGCGTGGGTGCCGGCGTCGAAGCGGACGCGAACCTCACCACGGCGGCGACCGACGCGGGCTTCGCCTCCGCGAGCCACTTCAGCGACACCTTCCGGCGCATGTTCGGCCTCTCGGCAACAGCGCTGCTGGCCAACGGCACCGAGATCACCACCGCTCCCGCGCTCACGCGAGAGGATCAGACCAGGGGTTTTCCGGCGCGCATGCGGCGGCGGAGGTCCCAGAGGAAGTAGTTGAAGGGGAACCGGCGCAGCGGCTGCGGCAGCCGGAGCGCGACCGCGCCGATCGCGCGGGTGACCCGGTCGAAGCGGCGCTGGTCGCGGTGAGTCCAGGACAGACCCATCTGGTCGCGGAATGTCTGCGGCAGGAAACCGGTGGTGATGAACTTGTTGAACGGCGCGAGGGGGACTCGCAGGACCGCGGGCAGGAAGCGGAGCTCGGCGATGTCCAGGAGGTGCCTGCGGACGGGGTCGTCGATGCGGACCTCGGCGAGGTTCTTCTCCCAGTAGTCGTCGAACTCGTCGCGTGTCGCGGGCCACATCTCCGGCTTGACCTGCAGCGTCGTCCCGAGCGGAGCCGAGGCCGCGTAGATCGGCTCCCTGCGGTCTCGCGGGACGGGCTGCCCCGACATCGCGACGAACGAGTCCTCGTAACCCCGGTACAGGCACGCCGCCACCCACAGCTGCAGCTGCGGGTCGAACGCGTTGTACTTCACCGGGCTCGACTCACCGGAGCGCACCTGGGCGTGCGCCCGGTTGACCGACCGGCGGTAGGCCTTCTTCTCCTCGTCGGTCCCCAGCGTCGCCACCGACAGGTAGGTGAAGGTGGTGCGGGAGCGCTTGTAGGGATGTTTGAAGAGGTTTCCGCTGTCCACTGTGCTCTCCAGGACGCCGTATCCGACTCCCGGGCGCCCCAGCTGCATGATCACGTTCGCGGCACCGGCCATCAGGCCCGCGCCGACGATGACGTCGCCGAACTCCTCCGCCGGTGTCATGGCCGCCTCCCCGTCCTCTCCCGGTCCTCACCTGCTCCCGGCCGCGAGGAGCCGAATTTCGCGCGAAGTTCGACTCCACCCCCGCGCCGGAGCCGGGGCACCCGGTCCGACCGGAGGCCCCACTGGGAATCTTGCCTTTTATTGACGTGTTGTCAATAGATCGATTCGGGTTGGTTCTCATGTATACGGCTCTGTTTGGCTGAGTTCGCTGCCTTCGCGAACGATTGGGCGAACCCTGTTGACATATCGGCAACAGCGGTTCAGCGTGTGTCGACGCAGTAGGTGCGCCCAGGGTTCGCAACGGAGGGAACAGGCCGTGACCACAGCCGAGCAGGTACACCGGGCCGTCGAAGGCCTGACCATCCCGCGCCTGCTGCGCCGCAACGCGCAGGAATTCCCCGACCACCCCGCGCTCACCAGCGGGATCGGCACTGACACCGCAACCCTGACCTGGTCCGAGCTGCGCACCGAGGTCGTCGCGCTGACCACCGGGTTCACCGCGCTGGGCGTGCGACGCGGTGACCGCGTGCTGATCTCGATGTCCAAGCGGCCCGAGCACTGGGTCGTCGACCTGGCGGCGACCCACATCGGCGCGCTGCCCTGCACCACCTACGACACGCTGAGCACCGAGCAGATCCGCTTCGTCGCCCAGCACAGCAAGGCGACCGTCCTGGTGCTGGAAGGCGAGGAGCAGCTGCGCCGCTGGCGCCCGGTGCTCGGCGAGCTGCCCCACCTGCGGACCGTCGTGACCGTGGACCCGGACATCATCCCCGACCCGAGCTTCGTCGACTACGCCGATCTCCGGGGCGAATCGCCGCATCCCGACGGCGCTTTCGAGAAGCTCGCCGACCAGGCCGATGCGGACTCGCCGCTGACCGTCGTCTACACCTCCGGCACCACCGGCGACCCCAAGGGCGTGGTGCTCACGCATCGCAACGTCATCCACGAGTCGCTGATGCAGGACCACCTCGTCCACGTCCCCGAGCACCCGCGGTCGGTCGCCTACCTGCCGCTGGCGCACATCGCCGAGCGGGTGCTGGGCATCTACATGCCGATCTGCAACGCCGGTCACGTCACCGTCTGCGAGGACCAGGCGCAGCTGCTGCCGACGCTGGCTTCGGTGCGCCCCCACGGCTTCTTCGGCGTTCCGCGGGTGTGGGAGAAGCTCGCCGCCGGCCTGCGCGCGAAGCTGGCGAACCTCCCGGCGGAGCAGGCCGAGGCGATCGAGCAGGCGCGGGCGATCGCCCTGGAGGTCTTCCGGCTGCGATCAGCGGGCGAGGACGTTCCCGCCGAGCTGGCGCAGCGCTACGAGCAGGTCGACGAGTTGGCGCTGCGGCCGATCCGCGCGGCCATCGGACTGGAGGACTGCGGCCGCGCGTTCAGCGGAGCCGCCCCGATCCCGACGAGCGCGCTGGAGTTCCTCGCGAGCATCGGACTCTCCGTCTACGAGGTGTGGGGGCTCAGCGAGACGACCGGCGCGGCGACGGTGAGCACGCCCGAGGTCTTCGCGCTCGGCGCGGTCGGGCGGCCCGGCCCCGGCATGGAGGTCCGCGTGGCCGAGGACGGTGAGCTGCTGGTGCGCGGCCCGGTGGTCTTCGCCGGGTACCTGCAGGAGGACGGCACGATCGACCCGGCAACCGATGCCGAGGGGTGGCTGCCCACCGGCGACATCGGGGCGCTGGACGAGCGCGGCATCGTGCGGATCACCGACCGCAAGAAGGAGATCATCATCACCGCGGGCGGCAAGAACATCGCGCCCACCAAGGTCGAATCGCTGCTGCGGGCGCACCCGCTGGTCGGCCAGGCCGTGGCCATCGGCGACGAGCGCCGCTACGTGACCGCGCTGCTGGTGCTCGACGAGGACGCCGCCCCCGGATGGGCCAAGTCCCACGACGTCGACACGACCGACCTCGGGGAGCTCACCACCCACCCCGAGGTGCTCGGCGCGCTGGAGGAGGCGGTGGCGGAGGCCAACCAGCAGCTGGCCCGGGTCGAGCAGATCAAGACCTTCCGGGTGCTCGCGGGCCCGTGGAGCGCCGAGTCCGGCGAGCTCACGCCCAAGCTCAGCCTCCGCCGGAAGGTGATCGCCGAGCGTTACGCGGACACCATCGAAGGGATGTACACGTGAGGTATTGGCACCTGGCCAACATCCCGTATCCCGGCCACCACCAGCACCGCTGTCCGTGCAGACAGGACGGTTGCGGTATCTTGTTGACACATGCACGGTCATCGGTGAGGAGTCGGGATGAACGCCCAGCGTCCGGTCCAGCGGCGACGGATGGAGCCAGACGCGCGGCGCGCCGAGATCCTGGCGGTGGCCCGCAGGCTGTTCGGCAGGGGCAGCTTCTCGACGGTGTCCACTTCGGACATCGCAGCCGAAGCGGGCGTGGCGCGAGCGCTGATCAACCACTACTTCGGCAGCAAGCGCGAACTCTACCTGGAGGTCGTGCGGCAGATGATGGTCGTCCCGGCGTCGGTCTCCGCGCGGCTGCCCCCGACGACGGCCGAGGAGCGGCTGTCGATCTGCGTGGACCGCTGGCTGGACGTCGTCGAGCGGAACCGGGACATGTGGTTGTCGGCGATCGGCTCGGAGGCGATCGGCCACGACGACGAGGTCGAGCAGATCATGCTGGAGGCCGACGAGATCGCGACCGACCGCGTGCTGGAAGCGGCGATGATGGCCGACGTCACCGAGGGCCGGGAGAAGTTGCGGGCGATGATCCGGGCTCAGAGCGCCATGCTCAAGGCCGCTTCCCGGGAGTGGCTCGTGCGCGGGAGCCTGAGCCGCAGCGATCTGCACGTGATGCTCACCCGCTCGGTGCTGCACCTGGTAAACGTGGTGTTCCCCGCCGTTCGCGACAGCTGACCCGGAACCCGCTCTCCGGCAGCGGTTCTCGTGCGCGCCTGACACCGTCCCGATCGGGACGCGGCGGATGAGCCGCCCTCCCGGTCCCGTCGCGGACGCGCTGCTGCAAGCCGGGCTGCTGCTGGACTTCGGCGCCAGGACGGTCGCGGCCACCGCGAGCGTGCTGGCGCGCGCTCGGCTCGCCTGGCGGGAGTGCCTGCACCAGGTGCACTTCCTGGCCGTGGTGACCACTCTCCCGTCGCTGCTGGTGACGATCCCGCTGGGTGTCGTGGTGGCGCTCAACGTGGGGTCGCTGGCCAGCCAGATCGGTGCCGAGGGTTACGGCGGGGCGGTGGTGGCCTTCGTCGTGGTCGGGCAGGCCGCTCCCCTGGTGTGCGCGCTGATGATCGCCGGGATCGGCGGATCGGCGATGTGCGCCGACCTCGGTGCGCGCACGATCCGCGAGGAGATCGACGCGCTCGAGGTGATGGGCGTGCGCACGCTCGAACGCCTCGTGGTGCCGCGGGTGATCGCGGCCGTGGTGACCACGATGCTGCTGGCATGCATCGTGATGCTGGTCGGCATCGGCACCACGTTCCTGTTCCAGGTCTCGGTCCTGGGTGCCTCGCCGGGCATGTTCCTGCAGACGCTGGTCCAGTACTCGCGGGTCTCGGACTTCGTGATGGCGCTGGTCAAAGCGGGGGCGTTCGCCGTGCTCACGGCTCTGGTGGCCTGCTTCAAGGGGATGACCGCCAAGGGCGGCCCGGGCGGCGTGGCCAACGCGGTGAACGAGGCCGTGGTGATCTGCTTCGTGTGCGTGTTCATCGCCAACACCGCCCTCACCGAGCTCTACCCGCTGCTGGTCCCGGCGAAGGGTGAGTTCTGATGCTCGCCGCGCCTTCCCGCTTCGCCTCGTCGGTCGTGCGGAACCTGGCGCTGATCGGGCTGCACGTGACCTTCTACGTCCGCGCGATCGCGGGCGTCCCGGCCGTCCTGGTGCGCTACCCCAAGCACATCGTGCGGCTGGTGACCGAGATCAGCTTCGGATCGGCGTCGTTGCTGGCCGGTGGCGGGACGGTAGGCGTGGTCTTCGCGATGTCGTTCGTCTCCAGCACGCAGGTCGGGCTGGAGGGCTACCGAGGCCTCGACCTGCTGGGCATGTCGCCGATGACCGGGCTGATGGGCGCGCTGGTCAACACCCGGGAGATCGCGCCGATCGTGGCCAGCATCGCGCTGGCGGCGAAGGTCGGGACCGGGTTCACCGCGCAGCTGGGCACCATGCGGGTCGCCGAGGAGATCGACGCGCTGGAGTCGCTGGCGATCCCGTCGCTGCGCTACCTGGTCAGCACGCGGATGGCCGCGGCGTTCATCTCGGTGATCCCGCTGTACCTGGTGGGTCTGTTCGCCTCGTACATGGCGACCGGGTTCGCCATCGTCTACCTCAACGGCGACTCACCCGGCACCTACAACGCCTACTTCCACCTGGCCCTCACCCCGACCGACGTGCTGTTCTCACTGGTCAAGGCCGTGGTGTTCGCGCTGATCGTGACCTTGATCCACTGCGCGCACGGCTACTACGCGACCGGCGGCCCGGAGGGCGTCGGCAAGGCGGCCGGGCGGGCGCTGCGCACCAGCATCGTGGCGATCACCGTGGTCGACGTGCTGCTGAGCCTGCTGTTCTGGGGCGTGCGGCCCTCATTGCCCGCGTTGGGGTTGTGAGCCGATGGCACGCAGGAGCGAACGGACGTCCCTGGCCTTGCGCGGAGTCGCGGCGATCGTGGTGCTCGTCCTCGGCGCGGCGGTCGCCGTCGCCGGCAGCGCGGGGGTCTTCCAGCCCGAACCGGAGGTGACCACCACGCTGCCCGCCGCCGCGGGGCCGATCCGGGAGAGCACTCCGGTGCAGTTCCGCGGCATCGAGGTCGGCGAGCTCTCCGAGGTCGAACCCGACGAGAGCGGGGCGCGGCTGACCTTGCGGCTCGACTCGGAGCGGATCGGCGAGATCCCGGCCGACGTCGTGGTCAGGCTGCTGCCCCGAACCCTGTTCGGAAACCAGTACCTCGACCTCGCCGGACCCGAGAAGCGCGGCGGCGCAAGGCTCGTAGCAGGCGCGAGGCTCGCCCCGGACACCTCGCGGCCCACCGCGCAGCTCTACACCACCTACACGCGGATGTACCAGCTGCTCGACGCGCTGGAACCCGCGCAGCTGCAGGTGGCGCTGACCGCCCTGGCCGACTCGCTGCGCGGGCGCGGTGAGCGGCTGGGCGGGATGATCGACGACAGCGCCGCCCTGATGGACGAGGCCGCTCCGATCCTCGACGGCCTCGGTTCGGACCTGGAGACGATGGCCGCGGTCAGCGACGACCTGCGGGCCGCCTCCCCGGATCTCGTCCGGACGCTGGACAACGCGGTCGCGCTGTCGGCGGTGGTGGTCCAGGAGCGGGAGAACATCGGATCGCTGCTGTCGGGCGGCATCGAGGTCACCGACCGGGCCCAGCGCTTCGTCGACGCCAACGGCGACCGGGCCGTGCAGCTGGTGCGCGCAGCCGACCCGATCACCGACATCCTGGGCGCCGATCCGGGGGCGCTCGGCGACGCCAAGGCGGGCGTCGACTCCTTCCTGGACGGCGCGAACCGCGCGTTCTCCACCGGGTTCTTCAAGATCCGCGCGAAGGCGAGCCTGGAGAGCCCGCACCCCTACGACGCGCAGGACTGCCCGCGCTACGGCGCGCTGCGCGGTCCGAACTGCGCGGCGGCCGACACCGGTCCGATCGGTCCGGTCGGCTCGGCGCAGGAGGACGACGTCCTGCGCCGGCTCGCTCCGCTGCTGCCCGCGCCGGAAGGTGCGCCGCCTGCTCCCCCGTCGCCGGACCTGCTCGGGTTGATGCTCGGCCCGATGGTGCGCGGATCGGAGGTGATGACGCCGTGAAGCGCGTGCCGTGGATCAGGCTCGCAGCGTTCGTGCTCGTCTCGCTTCTGTGCGGAACGGTCGTGATCAACACGATCGGCAACCCGGTGCTCGGTTCGACCCGGCAGTACCGGGCGGTGTTCACCAACGCCGAGGGTCTGATCCCGGGCAGCGACGTGATGGTCGCCGGTGTTCGGGTAGGCAAGGTCAGCGAGGTCGAGCTCGACGACGGGCTCGCCCGGGTGTCCTTCGAACTGGCCACCGACCAGCGGATCCCGTCGGGCGGTGTGGCGGCGGTGCGCTACGCCGACATGCTCGGCGGCCGATTCCTCTCGCTGGCACCCGGTTCGGGCGGTCCGCCGCTCGCCGAGGGCGCGGAGATCCCTTTGGAGCGCACGCGTCCCCCGCTGGACCTCACGGCTCTGCTCAACGGGTTCAAGCCGCTGTTCGAGGCGATCGATCCGCAACAGGTGAACCAGCTGGCGGGCGAGATCGTCGCGGTCTTCGACGGCGAGCGCGGGACGATCACCGACCTGCTGGCCAAGGTCGTCGCGGTCACCTCCGCGCTGGCCGAGCAGGACCAGGTCATCGGGCAGGTGGTGGACAACCTCAACACCGTGCTGGGCACGCTGAACCAGAACCGGGAGCAGATGCGCGGCCTGATCTCCGGGCTCTCGCAGCTGACCTCGGCGGCGGCGCAGCAGGCCCCGCAGATCGCCGAATCGGTGGACAGCGGTGCGGCGCTGGCGGGTTCGCTCAACGACGTGCTCGGCGACATCGGGCCCGGCCTTTCGCACGACGTGCGCTCGATGCAGCAGATCAGCGCCGCGATGGTGCGCGACCAGCAGCGCTTCGCCACCGCCGCGCACGAACTCCCGGGGTTCCTCACCTCGCTCAACCGGGCCGGCGGCTACGGGTCGTGGGTCAACGTCTACATCTGCAACCTCAGCGTCTCGGTCGGCGGGTTGGGCGTGAACCTGGGCGTGGGGCCGCACACGGAGGTGTGCCGATGACTCAGGTGCTGCCGGGCAAGGCCCTGCGCAACGGCACGATCGCCGCGATCGCGGCCGCCGTACTGCTGCTGGCCGCGGTCCTGGTGCCGCAGCTGGCCTTTCGCGCCCGAACCGACGAGCACGTCGCGGAGTTCGCCAACGCCGCCGGGCTGACCACCGGCACGCCGGTCAACGTCGCCGGAGTTCCCGCAGGGCGGGTGACCGGCGTGGAGCTGGCGGGTGACCGGGTGCTGGTGACCTTCCGGCTCGACGAAGGGCAGCGGCTGGGGACCAGCACGCGCGCCGGAATCAAGATCCGCACGGTGCTCGGCACCCGCTACCTCCAGGTCGAACCGGCCGGGCCGGGCGAGCTGGACGGCCCGATCCCGGTGGAGCGCACCGCGGTTCCCTACAGCCTCGACGAGATCAGCCGGGGCGCCACCGCGACCACGGCGGGCCTGGACGCCGACCAGCTGAACCGGATGATCGGCACCCTGCGCCAGGCGTCTCCGGCCGATCCGCGGCTCACCGGTGACGCGCTGGCCGGGATCAGCGACGCTGCGCAGGTCCTCGGTGAGCGCGGCGAGCAGATCAACGCACTGCTGCGCGGCACCCAGTCGCTGACCGCCGCGCTGCTCGACGAGCAGCACTCGCTGGTCACCATGCTCGGCGACGCCCGCCTGATCGCCGACGTGCTCCACCAGCGGCGCGCCACGCTGCGGCAGCTGATCACCGACCTCGATGGCATCACCGCGCAGCTCGACGGCCTGCTGCGCGACAACCGCGAGGTCATCGACCCGCTGCTGACCGACCTGCACACCATCACCGACGCGCTGGAGCGCAGCGACCGCGACATCGCCGAGAGCCTGCGCCAGCTGGGACCCGCGAGCCGCTACGTCACCAACGCGTCCGGGAACGGTCCGTGGGGCGATGTTTCGGCACCGCTCGGGCCCGTCCCGGACAACGTCCTGTGCGTCGCCGGACTGCTCCAGGGGTGCCGATGAACACCGCGACGAAGATCGTCGCCGCCGCGTGCCTGCTCGTGGTGCTGGCCACCACCGGCTGGTACGGGCTGCTGCGCCCGCACCAGACCATGGCCGTGTCAGCGGATTTCGCGTTCGCCGACGGCATCTACCCCGGCAACCGGGTCGCGATCCTCGGGGTTCCGGTGGGCACCGTGCGGTCGGTGCAGCCCGCCGGGACCGCGGTGGAGGTGACGATGGACCTGCCGCCGAACACCGAGATCCCCGGCGACGCCCACGCGTACATCGTCAGCCCTGCGGTGATCAGCGACCGCTACGTCGAGCTCGGCCCGGCCTACACCGGCGGCCCGAAGCTCGCCGACGGCGCGTCGATCCCGTTGCAGCGCACGCATTCGCCGATCAAGTGGGACGAGCTCACCAGTTCGCTGGACACCCTGCTCAAAGCCCTCGGCCCGCAAGGCGGAGCACCTGGTGGGCTCGGCGAGCTGATGCGCGTCGGCGCGGACTCGCTGGACGGACGGGGACCCGCGATCCGGGAGGCGATCACCCACGTCAGCCAGGCCACCGAGGTGCTCGCCGACGGCAGCGGCGACATCAAGGCGGTGCTGGCCAACGTCGACCGGCTGCTCGCGCTGCTCGTCGAGCGGAAGTCCACAATAGACTCGCTCGCGTCGAGCACCACCGATCTCACCGCCGACTTCAACGCCCAGGACCAGCAGATCGGCGACGCCCTGACCCGCTTGTCCTCGTCGTTGACGCAGGTCAACGATCTGATCCGGAACCACGGCGACCAGCTCACCGGCGACGTCGCCCAGCTCACCCAGCTGTCGCGGACGCTGTCCGACCACCAGCAGCAGCTCGCCGAAACCCTCGACGTGCTGCCGCTGGGCCTGGACAACCTGCAGCGCACCCTCGCGCCCGACGAGCGGATGCGGCTGCGGCTGGACGTGTCGACCAACCTCCGGCAGTTCGACACCACCGCCGCCCTGTGCGATCGGCTGCCGCTCCCGCTGTGCGACGGCCCGGGCATCGTCAACCCGATACCGATCCCCCTCCCGCTGCCCAGCGGCTCCACCGGAGGTGGCCGATGAGACGACGGGCGATCGCCGCGCTGCTCGCGGTGCTGACGACCTCCTCGTGCGGGCTGAACCTGCAGAACGCGGGAATCGGCACCGGCCTCGGCGTCCCGAGCAAGCACGTCACCGCCGTGTTCTCCGACGCGGGCAGGCTGCCGCTGGGCGGTGTCGTGCGCTCCGGGCAGGCCGAGGTCGGCCGGGTCACCGCCATCCGCACCCGCGACTTCCAGGCGCTGGTGGAGATGGACATCGACGCTGATTTCCCGCTGCCCAGCGGCACGTCCGCCCAGCTGCAGCTGGCGTCACCGCTCGGCGAGGCGTTCGTGATGCTGGACCGGCCGCCCGGCGGCCCGCAGCTGGCCGACGGCGCGGTCATCCCGATCGAGCGCACCACCCGCGGGCCCGACATCGAGGACACCCTGGCGGCCGTGGGAACCGTGCTCAACGGCTCCGGTCTCGACCAGGCGCGCACCGTCGTCGGCGAGCTCAACACCGCCCTGCAGGGTCGCGAGGACGAGGTCCGCGACCTGCTGCACGAGCTGCAGTCGGTGCTGGGATCGCTGCAACGGCACCGCGACGACATCGACCAGGTCATCACCTCGATGCATTCGGCCTCCGAGGAGCTTGCGCGCAACAAGCCGCTGCTGGAGGCGACCTTCACCGAGATCAAGCCCGGCGTCGACGTGCTGCTGGCCGAGCGCGAGCGCTTCGGCCGGTTGCTGTCCAACACCGCAGCGCTGAGCACCACCACGAACGAGCTCACCCGGCGCACCGCGGGCACCCTCACCGACGAGGTGCACCAGCTGCGCCCCGTGCTCGACGAGCTGCGCGGCTTCGACGGGGAGCTCGGGCGCACGCTCGACGGGCTGGCCCGCTTCTCGCAGCTGTTCCAGCAGGCCACGCCCGGTGACTACGTGCTGTTCAACGGAACCCTGGACGTGCCGGGAACGCTCGGCGAGATCGTCGCTCCGGGCGCTGGTCAGCCCGCACCGCCGGGAGGGGGGACGCCGTGAAGCAGGACCGGTTGATGCTCGTGCAGATCGCGCTGTTCGTGCTGATCAGCATCGGCTGCTCGATCTACGTGGTGACCAACGTGGTGCGCCCGCACATGATCTCCGAGCCGAACCACGTGTCCGTGCGGATGCCCGACGGTTCCGGCATCACGCCGGATTCGCTGGTGACGTTCCGCGGGGTCGAGATCGGTGCCGTCACCGACGTGCGCATCGAGGGCACCGGGGTCACCGTGCTGGTCTCGATCAACGCCTCGGCACGCGTCCCCGCGTCGTCCCGCGCGGTGATCGCCCAGGACACGCCGATGGCGTTGCAGCACCTCGACCTGCGCGCGGACACCGATGCGGGCCCGTTCCTGCGCGACGGCAGCGTCATCGAGGCCGACCGCACCGCGCGCCCGCTGCCGCTGGAGACGCTGCTGACCGACTTCACCGCGATCAGCGACAGCATCGATCCGCGCGACGTCGACCGGCTCGGCGAGGCGCTGGCGACCGGGCTCAACGGCGCGGGCCCGGAGCTCACCCGGATCCTGGACAACACGGCCGAACTGCTGCGCACGACCCGCGAGACCGTGCCGCAGCTGCGGCGGACCCTCGACAACGGCCGCACCTTCGTGGGCCCCGACGGCGAGCAGGGCGATCGGCTGCGCGTGCTCGCCGCGAACCTGCGCTCGCTGACCGACCAGGCGCGCGGCCAGGAACCGCAGGTCCGGTCGCTGCTGGCCAACGCGCCGGAGGGGACCCAGCAGGTGGCGCGGCTGATGGCCGACAACGAGCCGGCGGTGACGGCGCTGCTCGGCAACCTGGTCACCACGGGCCAGATCGTCAGCGTCCGGGGACCGGCGATGCAGCACGCGCTGGTCACGCTGCCCGGCACCTTCGGGGGACTGGGCAAGATCGTGCACGGCGACACCGCGGACTTCGACCTGGTCATCACCCAGGGACCGGTGTGCGTCACGCCGATCGAACGCCGCTCCCCCGCCGACGCAGAACCACGCGATCCGGCGCTGGACTGGCACTGCCCGGGCGACGATCCTCGGATGGGTCAGCGCGGCGCCGCCAACGCGCCCCGACCGATGGCCACCTACGACCCCGCGACCGGCGACACCGGTGCCGGGTTCCGACTCGGCACCTCCGGCGGGCAGAGCGACGTGCTCGGCTCCCGCTCCTGGTACTCGATCCCGCTGCAAGGAGTCCGATGATGACCGACACGACCACCCGGGACGAACCGGACACCGCCACGGCCGGACCGCTGCGCCGCAGCGCGAAAGCCCTTCGCAGGCCGCGATTCCTGGTGATCGCGGTGGTCGTGGCCCTCCTGCTCGGCGCACTGGCCTTCACCGGCCTGCAGCTGCGCCGGCACGCCGCCGACGAGTCGGCCGCCGCGTCGGCGAAGGAGGCCGCCCAGCGCTACGCGGTGGACCTCTCCACCTACGACTACCAGCGTCTGGACGACAACTTCGCCGCCGTCACCGCCAACGCGCACGGCCAGTTCGCCCAGCAGTACAAGCAGGTCAGCGCCAGCCTCACCGAGCTGATCCGGCAGAACCAGGCCATCTCGCGGGGCACCGTCCTGACCGCGGCCACCGTCGAGGCCGATCAGGACCGGGCGGTGATCGCCCTGTTCGTCGATCAGGAGATCACCAACAAGAACAACCCCGAACCCCGCATCGACCGCAACCGCATGCAGATGACGCTGGTCCACGAGGACGACCGCTGGCAGGTCGAGGGGATCCAGCTCCTCTGACGCGTCCTCAGGACTCGGCGCGCTCGTAGGGCAGGAGTTCACCCGCGGTCACCTCGAACGGCAGGTGGTTGCCCTCCGGCGGCAGCGGGCAGGTGGCGAAGTCGGTGAAGGCGCAGGGCAGGTTGATCGCGCGGTTGAAGTCGAGCGCGACGGTGCCGTCGGCGGCCGGTTCGGCGGTGAGCACCGAGCGGTTCGCCGGGTAGGTGGTCACCCCGCTGGTGGCGTCGGTGAACAGGATGTTGAGGCCGCTGCCGGTCTTGCCGTTGAACGCGGTCAGCACGTGCTCGGTGCCGTCGCGCTCGAAGCGCACGAGACCCGGCGCCTGGTACACGTGGTTGAGGCCGGGTGTGACGGCACCGACCGTCGTCGGCCGGGGCTCGGCGAACGGCTCGAAAGTACCGTTCACCACCCATTCCGGGTCCGGCTGGTAGGCCGGAACTCCCCGGAAGTCGCGCAGCGCGGTGGCTTTCGGCGAATGCACCCGGATCAGGTAGCCGGAGCGACGCGCCACCTCGACCTCCACATCACCGGCCGACACCCGCGTGCCCGGCCCGCTGTTGACCAGCTCGAAGCGCCGCACCCCGGTGATCGGTTCGCCCTCGTGGGACAGTTCGGCGCCCTGCGGGTCGACGTAGGCGGCCTCGGCATCCTGCCACCACACGCCCGGGGCTGCCGGGTAGGTGGCGGGAACGTCGGTCAGCCAGTCCAGGGAGACCAGGGCCAGCCAGCCGAGGGGGTCGGCGAGCTCGCGCTCCCGGTTGGCGTGCCAGTCCTGCCACTGCTCGATGTACGTGCTCATGGCCCCTCCATCACGTCGCGTCGTCCCGGTCCGGCGGGCGAAAGCGCCTCCCGGTGGGGACGCCCTCGACGATACGACGGTGAGGCGCGGGCCGACGGCGCCGTCCACAGCGTGGAACCGCCCACGGCACCGCGCTCACCCAGGAATGCGGCGGAGCCGTTGTTTCAAGTGTGAGGCTCAGCTACCCGCACCGCCAAGCACGGCGATTCTGCAATAACTCCTTACAAAGCTGATTGCTCAACAGCCTCAGAGACCGAAGGTCTTGCCGATGATGTCTCGTTGGATCTCGCTGGTGCCGCCGTAGACCGTGGACACCACGGTGGAGCGCAGCATGGATTCCATCCCGTACTCGGTGGCGTAGCCGTAGCCGCCCAGCATCTGCATCCCCTCCAGGGACACGTGCTTGGCGAGTTCGGTGCTCTTGAGCTTCACCATCGACGCCTCGCGCGCGAAGACCCGGCCCGGCTCGCGGTCGATGGCGGCGGCGACGCTGTAGAGCAGCAGCTGGGCGCACTCGATCTCGGTGGCCATGTCGGCGATGCGGTGCTTGAGCGCCTGGAACGACCCGATCGGCCTGCCGAACTGCTCCCGCTGCTTGACGTAGTCGAGCGTGTCGTCGAAGGCCCGGCGGGCGGCGCCGACCATGCTCGCACCCAGGATCATCCGCTCCAGGTTCAGCCCGGCCATCAGCTGCGTCCACGCCTGCCCGACGGTGCCGACCACCGCGGAATCCGGCAGGAAGCAGTCGGTGAAGTACAGGTCGTTGACCTCCCGGCCGCCCATCGTCTCGATGCCGCTGATCTGCAGCCCTTCGACGTCGGTCGGCACCATGAACTGGGTGAGCCCGCGATGCTTGGAGTCCTCGGTCGAGGTGCGCGCGATCAGCAGGACGTGATCGGCGATGTGGGCGTTGGAGCACCAGGTCTTCTGCCCGTTGACCACCCAGCCGCCGTCGACCCGTTCCGCGCGGCAGACCAGAGCGCCGACGTCGGACCCGGCACCGGGCTCGGACATCGACACCGCTTCGACCCGGCCGCGGGCGACCCCTTCGAGCACCGTGCGCTTCTGCTCCTCCGAGGCGAACTTCTCGTAGGCGGCCGCGGTGATGATGGTGGTCGCGAACCCGCTCATCGGCACTCGCCCGTAGGCGGTCTCCTCCAGGAACAGGCACAGCTCGGTCATGCCCTGACCGGCACCGCCGTACTCCTCGGGCAGGTAGATGCCCAGCCACCCCAGGTCGGCCAGCTTGTCGTAGAGCCCCTGGTTGTGCGGCTCCTCGCCGTGGGCGGTCAGCTCGTCCCGCTGCTCCTTGGTACCGCACTCGCGGCGGCAGAACTCTCCGACGGCGTCGACCAGGTCGCGCTGCTCATCGGTCAGGACTCTTGGCATGACGTGCCCTCCAAGGCTGCGAGCGCGATCAGCGCCGCGCCCGCGTCATCCGGCGCGGCACAACTCGCGCGAGATGTACCTCCGGAAGTCTGACAACACTGTTGACAGTCTGTCAATAACCGCACTGGCATCACTCCCGGACGATGTCCTCGTTTGCAACAATGCCAGGCTTTTCAGTTCTGTTGACCTGTGCACAACAAGGCGTTAACTTCGAAGCGTCGATGGTTGGGGAGGTACCTGAAATGCGGCGCTTCGATCGCCTGAAGACGATCCTCGCTCTGGACCCCGAGCAGGACTGCGACGAGATCTACCGGCTGCTGTCCCAGTACGAATTCCCCTGGGACTTCACGCGTTCGCTCGAACTCGCCCTGTTCCGCACCTACGCGGTCCCGACGATCGGCCGGCTGCTCGACCGCACCGGGGAGTTCACACGGTGCACCCAGAAGCGCTACGACGACACGGTTCTGGTGCTCTACGAGATCCTGCTCGGCGACTCCGCGCGCGACCGCGAGCAGGCGCTGGACCACCTCAACCAGATCCACTGGCGCTACCGGATCAGCAACGAGGACTACCTCTACACCCTCGCGACGTTCGTGGTCATGCCGGTGCGCTGGATCAACGAGTTCGGCTGGCGCCGGTTGCACCCCAACGAGATCCAGGCGCTGACGCGGGTGTGGAGCCGGATGGGCGAGGGCATGCGCATCGAGGGGATCCCGGGCACCTACGAGGAGTTCGAGCGCCTGCTCGACGACTACGAGCGCGAGCGCTTCGCCTTCGACGAGGGAGGCAGACGCGTCGCCGAATCCACCATGCGCCTGTTCGGCTCGTGGTTCCCCCGCCCGCTCTCGGCCACCGTCAGCGACGCGACCCGCCTGCTCATGGACCCGCACCTGCTCGACGCGCTGCACCTCCCCCGGCCGCCGCAGTTCGCGCGGCGAGCCGTGGAGCTGGCGCTCAAGGCGCGCGGGCAGTTCCTCCGCCTCGGCTCACCACCCCGTCCGGATTCCCGACCCGTCACCCCGAGCCCCGCCACCTACCCGGGCGGATACCGGCTCCACGACCTGGGGCCGGCGTCCTTCCACCGCAAGCCGACCCGGCGCGACGCCCCGCCGCCGATGTCCTGCCCGGTCACCGCAGAACCCGAGACCACCACACCGCCGCAGCTCAGGTGAGCAGACCCCGCACGGTCGAGGGAAGGTCGTCGCCGACGCTGTCGGCCGGATCGAAGGTCGGGTTGTAGCGGCCTTCGAGGCGGCTGACCCACCCGGTTCGCAGGCCCGCCCTCTTGGCCCCGTGGCAGTCCCACGCGTGCGCGGCGACGAGCGCGACGCGGTGCGGCGGCAGTCCCAGCCACTCCGCGGCGTAGCGGTAAGCGCCCGGCGCGGGCTTCCAGATCCCGACGTCGGCGCAGGACAGCACCGCCTCGACGTGCTCGGACAACCCGTTGTGCGCGAAGAATCCGCTGATCGTCTCGGCCGAGCCGGTCGTCAGGCCGATCACGCGCACTCCCGCCTCGCGGAGCTGCTCCAGCGCTGGGAGCACGTCGTCGTGGGCGGGGAACCGGCCCCACCCTCCGAGCACGTGATCCACCGTCGCCTGGTCGTCCTGACCGGTGACGTCGCGCAACGCGGCGGCGCAGATCTCGTCGAAGCTCCGATACCCACCAGCGGCGGCGAGCGCCATGCCGTCGCGCACCGCGCGGTCGAACCACGCGCCGAAGAGGTCGGCCGGATGGCCGCGTTCGGCCATGCGCCCGGGGACCTCCTCCAGCGACATCAGGGTTTCGACGACGTCGAACGCGACAGCCTTGATCTCGGGCACGTCCCCTCCCAGGGTGAAACGGTCGTTCTAGTAGAACGACCGTTACACTAGGCGGGTGATGACGAACCGGGCAACCCCGGCTCGCGACCGCCTGCTCGCAGCGGCGGACGAGCTGTTCTACGCGCGCGGCATCAACGCCACGGGCATCGACGCGATCGTCGAACGCGCCGGCGTGTCGCTCGCGACCTGCTACAAGCACTTCGGCGGCAAGGACAAGCTGGTCGCCGCCTACCTCGCCCGGCGCGACGAGCGGTGGCGTGCCGACTGGGAAGCGGCCATCGCCGAGAGCGACGACCCCCTGCTGGCCCTGTTCGACGCCCTGGAGCGGTGGTGGACCGCCACCGGGCACCGGCGTGGTTGCGCGCACGTGGACGCGACGGTGGAGCTCACCGACCCGGATCACCCCGCGCTCGCCGTCGTCGCCGAGCACAAGCGCCACCTGCTCGACCGGCTCGCCGAAATCGCTGCCGCGGAGGGGTTTTCATCCCCATCAGAAGTGGCCGCGGACGTCCTCCTGATCTACGAGGGCACCCTCAGCGCACTCCTGCTGAACATCACCCCGGCCCCCTTCGCGCAGGCCCGGCGCCTCGCCGCAGCACGCACCTCACGCTGACCGCGCAACGCACCGGGCCGACAGGAGGACCCACGCAACACCGTTCTGGGGTCGGATTGAGGTGGGTCGGGTCGAGGTGGGTCGGGTTGGGTTGGGTTGGGTTCGGGGGAAGTTTTCATGAAAACTTCCCCCACCCCAGCATCACACCTCCACGCAGGACGACCACGGACACCTCTCACGAAGTCTGCGCGCGCTTGAAGTCCTCCAGCCAGGCGTAGTTCGGGGTGGCTTCGCCGTTCGGTCCGGGGCGCACGGTATTGGAGGCGTAGATGCTGTTGAGCAGCCACGGGGTGCTCTTCGCGGTGAAGTCCTCGCCGGACATCGCCTCGTCCTGGCCGATTCCGTAGGTGGCGACGGCCAGCTTGCCGGTGGCGCGGAACTTCGCCATCTGCTCGCTGATGTAGTGCTTGTTGCCCTCGAACCACGGGCTTTCGCGCAGGAAGTCGTACCAGCGCTCCTTCGGGAAGGCCTCGTTCAACGCGCTGCGGATCACCTGCCAGACCTGGGTGCCCGCCGGAACTCCGTACTTCTCGGCGTAGGCTGCTGGGATCTCGTCGGTGAGGTGGTTCTTCCACAGGTGCACCAGGGAGAACTCGGTGGCGAGGAACTTCTTGTCGCCGAGCTTGGGCAGGACGTAGTCGAGGTACGCCTGGGCTCCGCCGGGCTCGTCGACGTGCGGGTGGATGTCGGTGCCCTCGATCTCGGGCGTCTCTCGGACGTAGGTCATCCAGCGCTCGGTTCCGCTGTGGACCCATTGGGGGTCGTCGAGATGGTTCAGCGCGCCCATGTAGAGGACGGTCTTGCACCCGTCGGGGAAGTTCTTCGTCCGGTAGTCGATGACGTGCTTCGCCACGGCTTCGTAGAAGTCATTGATCGCGCCGTTGGTCCGATCACCCGCCGGGCACTCGATGAACGGCTCGTTGCCGATGACGAGTACGTCGACCTTGCCCATCACCTCGGGCAGCACCTTGTCGACCCTGGCCAGGTCCTTTCTCATCTCCCCGGTTCCCGGGCGGGGAATTTCGTCGTGCGTCTTCGGGAAGTACGGGAACTTCAGCGACAGCACGGCCTTGTGGTCGCGAGCAACGGCTTCCAGCAGGGTTTTGACCGCCCGCTGGCCGGCCGGATCCGGCCCGTCGAAGTCGGGCATCGCCGCGAAGCCGCGCACCCAGGTCGCCTCGGCTCGATCCAGCCCTGTCCAGGTCATGATGCTCGGGTCGCCGTTGAAGTTCGCCCCGAGAGCACCGGTCGGGGAACCCGCCCGGACGGCGCTCGCGGCCGCGTTCGTCGTCGGCCGCACGCCGCAGGACGCGCCACCGAAAGCGGCGGCCCCGACCATTGCCGCCAGTTGGATCAATCGTCGTCTTGAAAAGGAGCTCATTCGTCCACCTCTACGCGACATGAATTCCTCCCACCCAGCATTTGCAGAAAGCCGGACATGATCGGCGCCACCTCGACTTGACGTACGAATGCCGCCGAAGCAGGATTCCCGATCACCATCCGAAAGCGGACACAGGAGTTGACTCGGGTGAAACTGCATCGTTCAAGCAGTGTGCTGGGCGCCGCGCTGCTGGTCACCGCGGGCGCGATGGTGCCCGTCGCGGGCGCTGCCCCGGCGAAGCCGCCTTCGCGTTGCGGGAGCGACGCCACGTGGGAGCTGTCGACCGATCGGTTCGACCCGGCCTACACCGCGCACGCCTTCGTCGGCAACGGCTACCTGTCCCAGCGCGTCCCGCCGACCGGGGCCGGCTACGCCGCCACCGGGGAGAAGACCGGATTCCCGCTCGAAACTCCCCGCTACGACGGTGCTTTCGTGACCGGACTCTACGGCGAAGGACCCAGTTCGCAGACCGACGTGCCGCGGCACGCGATCGCCGCCATCCCCACCTGGTCGTCGCTGACCGTCCGCGCCGGTGAGCACACCTTCACCCCGCAGACCCCGCCCGAGCAGATCTCGAACTTCCGCCAAGCGCTCAACGTGCAGTGCGGCATCCTGTCGACGTCGCTGACCTGGACCACGCCCGATGGCAAGGCCACCGACCTCGCCTTCGACGTCGTGGCCGACCGGACCAACCCGCACGTCGGCGCCGTCCGCGCACGGGTGACTCCGCGCTGGTCCGGGCAGGCCGAGGTGAACGGCGCCATCGAGGGCGCGGGCGCACGCCGGATGCAGCCGACCACGAGCGAGGCCGAGGGCGAAACGGTGCGAGTCGGCTTCGAGACCGACGGCGTCGGTGCGCGGGGCACCGTGGCGTCCACGCTGGTCGCACCCGACGACGTCCGCGGCACCCCCGAACAGCGGGCGGCCGGACTCGACGCCGAGCAGAAGTACCGGTTCGACGCCCGGAGCGGCAAGACCTACGAGTTCGGCAAGTTCGTCGGCGTCGACACCTCGACCACGACGCCGGACCACGAAGCCGCCGCCGTGCGGGCCTCGCAGGAGGCGGCCGATCGCGGCTGGGACGACCTCATCGACGCGCACGTCGAGGCGTGGAAGCGGTTGTGGGAGAGCGACATCCGCGTCCCCGACCGCCCGGATCTGCAGCGGTCGTTGCGGTCCGGCAAGTACGCGATCCTCTCCAGCATCCGCGAGGGCCAGGACACCAGCGTCGCTCCCTCCGGGCTCAGCAGCGACAACTACGCCGGGCTGAACTTCTGGGACACCGAGCTGTGGATGTACCCGAGCCTGCTGCTGCAGCACCCGGACATCGCGAAGTCGGTCGTGGCCTACCGCGAGAAGACGCTGCCCGCCGCCCGCGAGAACGCCCGCTCGATCGGCCAGCAGGGCGCCTTCTACCCGTGGACCAGCGCCGACAGCGGCGACCTGCAGAAGGACTGCCACAGCTGGGACCCGCCGCACTGCCTGACCCAGAACCACCTGCAGAGCGACATCGCGCTGTCCACCTGGCAGTACTACCTGGCCACCGGGGACGAGGCGTGGCTGCGCGAGCACGGCTGGCCGGTGCTGCGCGGCGTCGCCGAGTACTGGGCGGGCCGGGTGACCCCGAACCCCGACGGCAGCGTGTCGATCAACAACGTCGCGGGTCCCGACGAGTACAGCAACGGGGTCAACGACGGCGTGTTCACCAACGCGGGCGCGGCCACCGCGCTGCGCCACGCCACCGAAGCCGCCCGGGTCCTCGGCGAGCCCGCTCCGCCGGAGTGGAACGCCATCGCCGACGAGGTGCGGATGCCCTTCGACCAGCAGGCCCAGGTGTTCCGGCAGTACGACGGCTACGCGGGCCAGCGCATCAAGCAGGCCGACGCGGTGCTGCTGCAGTACCCGCTGGAATGGCCGATGCCGCCCGAGGTCGCCAGGAACACCCTCGACTACTACGCGGCGCGCACCGACCCGGACGGGCCCGCGATGACCGACTCGGCGCACGCCATCGACGCCGCCGCCAGCGGCGAGCCCGGCTGCACGACCAACACCTACCTCGACCGGTCCATCCGCCCGTTCGAGAAGGACCCGTTCGCCCAGTTCTCCGAGGCGCGCGGCGAGCGCGCCGGGGAAGGCGCAGGTGCGCCGACGTTCAACTTCCTCACCGGAGCGGGCGGCTACACGCAGGTCTTCACCCACGGGTTGACCGGAATGCGCTGGAGGGGCGACCGGGTCGTCCTCGACCCCGTGCTGCCGCCGCAGCTGGGCAGCGGTGTCGAGCTGACCGGGCTGAAGTGGCAGGGGCGCACGTTCGACGTCCGCATCGGCCCCGACCAGACGACGGTGATCCAGCGCAGCGGTGAGCCGTTCACGGTGCAGGACCCGCAGGGCGAGCACGTGGTCAGCGAGCAGCAGCCGCTGATGCTCAAGACCCGCAGGCCGGACCTGGCCCCGACCGACAACCTGGCCCGGTGCAAGCCGGCGGAGGCCGACAGCGAGGAACCGGGGCGCTACGCCGAGGCAGCGGTGGACGGCAACGCCTCCACGCCGTGGCACCTCAACGGGCCGCAGGGCTCGGCGACGGTCGATCTCGGCGCTGCGCAACCGATCTCGCGGATCACGCCGCACTTCAGCGAGATCGCCCCGTCCTCGCACCGGCTGCTGACCTCGGTCGACGGCCGGACGTTCACCGAGGTTCCGGCGGACCTGCCGGAGGGGCACATCGCCCGCTACGTGCGGGTGGAGCTCACCGGGCCGGAGGGACCGGAGCACACCGGCATCGCGGAGCTCGAAGTCCGCTGACACCCCGCTTGGGTGGTGGGGAAGTTTTCATGAAAACTTCCCCACCACCCAAGCTCAACGGGTCTCGGCGGGGTGGCGTGCGGTGGCCACGCCGTGGAAGAAGGCCGTGAGCTCCTCGTGGGCGTCGAGGGGTAGGACGTGGGAGACGTAGTGGTCCGGGCGGACGACGACCAGGACGCCTTCGCGGTCGAGGCTCCGGGCTTCGAAGATGTCGTCCGAAGGATCTGCCGCGTAGACCTTCTCGTAGTCGATCAGCTCGTACGGACCGACCTTCGGCAGGTACGCGTCGGGCACCCGGCCGAGGTCCACCTCCGCGTGCGGCTGCTGGTAGACGACCTTGACGTCGAACCAGGCGTCCGGGTCCACCCCGGCCGGTGTCCGCGCCACCACGGGTGAAGCGGGATCGGTCGCGATCCACTCGGCGAACTCCGCGGCCTTCGACCGCTCCCCCGGCGCCGGCCGGTCGGCGAAGGCGTAGAGGCGCCAGCGCCCGTCCGCGCGGTGGTGGTGGCCGAGCTGGACGGGGTTGCCGTCGCAGACCCGCCGCACCAGGTGCGATTTGAACCGCTTGCCGATCGGGAATCCCCCGGCCAGGTCCTGGTGCACCGCCTCCGCCGTGATCATCGACGGCTCGTACTGCGTCATCAGACCGGCCGGGAACTCCGCGGTCTTGACGTAGAAGTCCTCCAGCTCGGTCGGGTCGGAGAGTTCCTCGGGCCGGGCGGCCATCAGCTTCGACCAGCGGCGGTCGAAGTCGATGAGGTTCTGCGCGATCACCTGACGTTCAGCGGAGTAGGTGTCCAGCAGCGAGGGGTCGGCGCGACCGTCCAGGACGTGCCCCACCTTCCAGGCGATGTTCCACCCGTCCTGCATGGAGACGTTCATGCCCTGGCCGGCCTTGGCGCTGTGGGTGTGGCAGGCGTCGCCGGTGATGAACACGCGCGGGTGCCGCGCTCCGACGAGCTCGGCAGGCACGTCGTCGAACTTGTCGGTCAGCCGGTGCCCGACCTCGTAGACGCTGCGCCAGGCGACGTGCTTCACCGTCACCACGTAGGGGTGCATGATCCGGTTCGCGCGCGCCTCCACCTCGGCCTGGGTGGTGTGCCGGACCTCGCCGTGGTCGTCGTCGGAGGTCTCGCCGAGGTCGACGTACATCCGGAACAGGTGGTTGCCCTCACGCGGGATGAGCAGGATGCTGCCGCCGTCGTGGGACTGGATGGCGCACTTGGTGCGGATGTCGGGGAAGTCGGTCTCGGCGAGCACGTCCATCACGCCCCACGCGTGGTTGGCCTGGTCGCCGACGAGCTCCCGCCCGATCGACTCCCGCACCCGGCTGCGCGCGCCGTCGCACCCGATCACGTAACGGGCGCGCACCGTGCGCTCGGAGCCTTCTCCGGGCTCCGCGGTCCGCTCCAGCCGCACGCTCACCCCGTCGTCGTCGGCGTGCAGGTCCAGCACCTCCCACCCGTAGTCCGGTTCTATCCGGCCGGGGGCGTTGCGCGCGGCCTCGGCGAAGTAGTCCAGCACGCGCGCCTGGTTGACGATCAGGTGCGGGAACTCGCTGATCCCGGTCGGGTCGTCGGGGGTGCGCGCGGCGCGCACGATGTTCTCCGGCCGCGCGGGATCGGGCTTCCAGAAGGCCATCTCGGTGATCCGGTAGGCCTCCTCGATGATGCGCGCCGCGAACCCGAAGGCCTGGAACGTCTCGACGCTGCGCGCCTGGATGCCGTCGGCCTGGCCCACTTCGAGACGTCCCGGCCTGCGCTCGACGAGCCGGGTCGTGATGTCCGGGAACTGGGCGAGCTGAGCAGCGGCGATCATGCCGGCCGGGCCGCTGCCCACGATGAGAACGTCGACCTCGTCCGGCAGTTCCTCGGGGCGGTCGAGCCCGACGCCCGCAGCGGGCTGAACACGAGGATCACCGGAGACGTATCCGTGGTGGTGGAACTGCAACGATCTCTCCTCACTCCATCGTGAGTACTCGCTCAAAGCGAGGTGCCGAGTTTGAAGCCCTTCTCCTCGTCGCCCTTGCGCGTGTAGGAGAAGCCGTCGGCGCCCACGGTGACGGCCATCTCGCTGCTGTCGGTGCGCTCGTGCACGGGTTGCGGGTTGCCGTCGAGGTCCAGGACCGGGGACGCCTCGGTGTACCAGGACGGCACGACCGGGTTGCCCCACCAGTCGCGGCGCTGGTTGTCGTGGACGTCCCAGGTCACGACGGGGTTGTCGGGGTCGCCGGTGTAGTAGTCCTGGGTGTAGATCTCCACCCGGTGACCGTCGGGGTCGCGGATGTAGAGGTAGAAGGCGTTGGACACCCCGTGCCTGCCCGGCCCCCGCTCGATGACGTCGGACAGCCGCAGCGCGCCGAGCTTGTCGCAGATCGACAGGATGTTGTGCTTCTCGTGGGTGGCGAAGGCGATGTGGTGCAGCCGCGGCCCATCACCACCGGTCAGCGCCGTGTCGTGGACGGTGTCCTTGCGCCGCAGCCAGGCCGCGTAGGTGATTCCCTCGGCGTCCTTGATGTCCTCGGTGACGCGAAAACCCAACTCCTCCAGGTAATCCCGTCCGCGCGGCACGTCCGGCGTGACCTGGTTGAAATGGTCCAGCCGCACCAGGACGCCCGGGGTGTGGAGCTCGTAGCGCCACGCCAGCCGCTCCACGTGCTGCACCTCGTAGAAGAACTCGTACGGGAAGCCGAGCGGATCGGTGACCCGGACCGAGTCCCCGATGCCCCTGGCGAAGCCGTCCGCCCGGCGTTCGGTGCGACAGCCACGCGCGGCGAACCAGCGCTCCGCCCGATCCACGTCCTCGGGCGTGCGCACCCGGTAGGCGAAGGCCGCGGCCGCGGCGACCGGTCCCTGGCGCAGCACCAGGTTGTGGTGGATGAACTCCTCGGTCGTGCGCAGGTAGATCGCCTCGTCGTCCTCCTCGGTGACCACCAGGCCGAGGACGTCGACGTAGAACTCCCGCGACCTGGCCAGATCCGTGACCACCAGGTCGAGGTAGGCGCAGCGGACGATGTCCGGTGGGGTGAGGTCGGCGCTCATCGTCGAATGCTCCTTCGGTGCGGGCGTCAGGCGCCGAACTTCGGGGTGTGGACCGGGGCGAGCGAGATGTGCACGGCCTGCTGGTCGGAGTAGAAGTCCAGCGACCGGTACCCGCCCTCGTGGCCGAGGCCGGAGGCCTTGACCCCGCCGAACGGGGTGCGCAGGTCGCGCACGTTGTGCGAGTTGAGCCAGACCATCCCGGCGTCGACGCGCTGCGCGAACGTGTGCGCGCGCTCCAGGTTCGAGGTCCAGACGTAGGCCGCCAGGCCGTACTTGGTGTCGTTGGCCAGTTCCAGCGCTTCGGCGTCGGTGTCGAACGGCGTGATCGCCACGACCGGGCCGAAGATCTCCTCCTGGAAGATCCGCGCGGTGGGCGGCACGTCGACGAACACCGTGGGCTGGACGTAGTTCCCGCTCTCCATCCCCGGCGGACGTCCGCCGCCCGCAGCGAGTTTCGCTTCGGACTTCCCGATCTCGATGTAGCCGGTGACCTTCTCGTGGTGCTCCGGGTGCACGAGCGCACCGACCTCGGTGGCCGGGTCGTGCGGGTCGCCGACCTTGACCTTCTCGGCGCGAGCGACGTAGCGGCGGACGAACTCGTCGTAGATGCTGCGCTCCACCAGGATTCGGCTCCCGGCGGTGCAGCGCTCGCCGTTGAGCGAGAACACCCCGAACACGGTCGAGTCGATGGCTGCGTCCAGGTCGGCGTCGGCGAACACGATCGCCGGACTCTTGCCGCCGAGCTCCATCGACAGGCCCTTGAGGGTCGGTGCGGCGTTGGCGAAGATCAGGCTGCCGGTCGCGGACTCGCCGGTGAAGGAGATCAGCTGGACGTCGCGGTGCTTGACCAGCGCGTCCCCGGCCTCCTCGCCGAGCCCGTTGACGATGTTGAACACTCCGTCGGGAACCCCGGCCTCGCGGAAGATATCCGGCCACAGACCAGCCGAAAGTGGCGTGAACTCAGCGGGTTTGAGCACGACGGTGCACCCGGACGCCAGAGCCGGCGCGAGCTTCCAGCTCTCCAGCATGAACGGAGTGTTCCACGGCGTGATCAGGCCCGCCACGCCCTTGGGCTTGCGGTTGACGTAGTTGACCTGCTTGCCCGGCACCTTGTAGGTGTCGTCGGTCTGGGCGACGATCAGGTCGGCGAAGAACCGGAAGTTCTCGGCCGCCCGCTTCGCCTGCCCCAGCGCTTGGGTGATCGGCAGCCCGGTGTCGAAGGTCTCCAGCTCCGCCAATCGCTCGTTGCGGCTCTCGACGATGTCGGCGATCTTGTTCAGGATCCGGGCGCGTTCGCGCGGCAGCATCCCCGGCCACGGCCCGTCGTCGAAAGCCTCGCGGGCAGCGGAGACCGCGCGGTCGATGTCGGTGCTCTTGCCCGCCGAGGCCTGCAGGTAGGGCTTGTTGGACACCGGGTCCAGGACCTCGAAGGTGTCGCCGTCGAGGCTGTCGGTGAACTCGCCCCCGATGAAGTGCTGGATGCGCTCGGGCAGATCGGACGGCATGTGCTGGATGCCCATGTCAGTTCCCTCCGGCGAGGATGTCGGTGTCGTCGACCGGCGACAGCTGGTCGGTTCCTTCGGCGAGCAGCGCGCGGATCTTGTCCTTGCCCGCGTCCGTCGGGGTGATCAGCGGTGAGCGGACGTGGGCGGAGCGGATCAGGCCGCGCTCGGCGAGCACCCACTTGACCGGCGCCGGGTTGGTCTCCACGAAGATCAGGTCGACCAGCGGGTGCAGCCCGTAGTGGATGTCCAGCGCCTCGTCCATCCGCCCGGCGTGGAACGCCTCGTACATCTTCTTCGTCGCGCCGGGCGCGATGTTGGCCGTGGCGCTGACGAAACCGGTGCCGCCCAGGGCCAGCAGCGGCAGGCACAGCAGCTCGATCCCGGACCACACCAGCAGATCCCGGCCGGCGGCCTTGATCACGCGCGAGAAGTGCTCGAAGTCCTTGGTGGTCTCCTTGATCCCCACGAAGTTCGGCACGTCCCGGTGCAACCGGGCCACCGTCTCCGGAGCGATCTCCACCGCGGTCCGGCTCGGCACGTTGTAGGCGATGATCGGCAGGTCCGGGTACTCCCGGGCCACCGCGGAGTACCAGACGTAGAGCGCTTCCTGGGTCGGCTTCGCGTAGTACGGCGTGATGATCAGAGCCGCGTCCACGCCCGCCTCGTAGGCCGCACCGGTGAGCTCGATCGTCTCGTCCAGCTTCGCCGAACCCGTGCCCGGCACGACCGGGGCGCGGCCGTCGACGGTCTTGAGCACCGTGCGGATCGCGTCCGCGCGCTCGTCGATCGACTGCGCGCTGGGTTCACCGGTGGAACCACCGATGGAGATCCCGTCGGATCCCTGCTTGAGCTGCCACTCCACGAGGTTGGCCAGCGATTCGTGGTCCACCGCGCCCTCGTCGGTGAACGGGGTGATCACCGGGGCGATCGACCCCGTCAGCTGCTCGGGTCGGGTACGCCAGTTCGTCATCGCCGTACCGCCTCTCCGCGATTTTCAGTGGTGGTCACGTCCCGATGAATCCCTTCGGTCGCCGGGATTTCCTGCGGCTGAGTCACGTCACGGTCCCCTGAGGTGCGGTTGAGCGGAACTGCAGTTGCTACACGGTGGCTCATTCGGGTCCTCCCTGGTCTCGCTCGGCGTCGTAGCGGCGGCGCCACTCGCCTGTCAGCGGGTAGAGCCCGTCCACGGCCGCGCCTTCGGCGACGCGGGCGGCGATCCACTCCTCCTCGGCTTCCTGCTCGACGGCGGCGTCGAGCACCTGGTCCAGCAGCGCGGGCGGGATGACCAGCACGCCGTCGTCGTCGCCGACGATGACGTCACCGGGCTGCACGGTCGCCCCGCCGCAGGCCACGGTGATGTCGCTGTCCCACGGCACGTGCTTGCGCCCGAGCACCGCCGGGTGCGGGCCACCGGAGAAGGTCGGGATGTCGAGCCCCCGCACCGCCGTGTGGTCGCGCACCCCGCCGTCGGTGACGATCCCCGCCGCACCCAGCACCTGCGCGCGCAGCGCCAGGATGTCGCCGACGGTGCCACTGCCGCGCTCACCTCGCGCCTCGACCACCAGCACGTCGCCGGGGCGCAGCGAGTCGAAGGTGCGCTTCTGCGCGTTGTAGCCGCCGCCGTGGCTGCGGAACAGGTCCTCGCGGGCGGGCACGAAGCGCAGCGTGCGAGCGCGGCCGATGATCTTGCTGCCGGGCGAGTCGGAGCGAATCCCGTCGAGGGAGAGCTGGTTGTAGCCGTGCTTGCGCAGCTGGGCCGACAGCGTCGCCACCGCGACCGAGCGCAGCTTGGCGATGCGGTCCTCGGTGAGCTCGAACGGGGCCTCCAGCCCGGCGGCTTCCCTGCTCCCCCACGCTTCGGCGCGCTGCCCGTCGTCGACCGACGGCTGGGCGCTGAACTCCGGCAGCGGCTCGTCGCCCGCGACCACGCTGGTGCGCAGCCGTCCGGTGCTGCGGTCGGTTCCGGGCACGTCGACCTCGACCTCGACGACGTCGCCGGGATTCACCACGGAGGAGCCCGCGGGCGTGCCGGTGAGCACGACGTCGCCGGGTTCGAGGGTGATCAGCTGGGAGAGGTCGGCGACCAGCTCGCCGAACGGGAAAACCACGGTGCTCGACGAGTCGTCCTGGGCGAGTTCGCCGTTGACCCAGGTGCGCACCCGCAGCGAACCCGGGTCGATCTCCTCGGCCAGGAGGCTCGCCGGACCGAGCGGGGTGTAGCCGTCGCCGCCCTTGGAGCGCAGGTTCGCTCCCTTGTCCGCGGTCCGCAGGTCGTAGACGCCGAGGTCGTTGGCGGCGGTCACGGCGGCGACGTGCGACCAGCCGTCCTCGCGGGAGATCCGGCGCGCGGTCTTGCCGATGACCAGCGCGATCTCGCCCTCGAAGGCCAGCAGTTCGGTTCCGGGCGGCCGCTCGACGGTCTGGTCGGTGGAGGCGAGCGAGGTCACCGGCTTGAGGAAGTACGACGGCTTCGCCGGCGCCCGACCGCGCTGCGCGATCCGCGACGGGTAGTTCAGGTGCAGCGCGATGACCTTGCCCGGTCGACCGACGAGCGGGTGGTGCGCGAGGCCTTCGGCAGGTGAACGAGCGGCATCGGTCGTCATGCCTCAGGATCGTATACGATGACATATCTGATGACAACGCAGCACGCGACGACGTGGGAGGACTTCCTCCCGGCTCCGCAGACCCGGACTCGGTTCATGGAGGTGGGGAAGTTTTCATGAAAACTTCCCCACTGCTCGACACGAGAAGTTCACATGAAAACCTCCCCACCCCCCGGGAAGGGAAGTTCACATGAAAACTTCTCCCTCGGGAAAGATGCAGTGCCACGCGCGAAACGAGGATCGATGACCACCGACGCTGCGGACGACCGCACCGCCACCAGCAAGTCCCAACTGGCGTACGAGTGGCTCCGCGACCGGATCGTCACGCACCGGTTCACGCCCGGGTACCGCTTGGTCCTCAGCCAGCTCGCCACCGAACTGGGCGTGAGCACCGTCCCGGTCCGCGAAGCCGTCCGCAGGCTGGAAGCCGAAGGCCTGGTCACCTACGAGAAGAACGTCGGCGCGCAGGTCGCCCTGGTCGACGAGGGCGAGTACGTGACCACCATGCAGACCCTCGCCGTGGTCGAGGGCGCCGCCACCGGCTTCTCCGCCCCCCTGCTCACCGTCGAGGACCTCGCCAAGGCGCGCGCGATCAACCAGCGCATGCGCGACAGCCTGGAGCACTTCGACCCGCGCCGGTTCACCGAGCTCAACGAGGAGTTCCACTCGGTGCTGTTCCTGCGCTGCCCCAACGAGCACATGACCGACCTGGTCCGCCGCGGCTGGAGCCGGCTGCGCATGCTCCGGGACTCCACCTTCAGCTTCGTCCCGGGCCGGGCCGTGCAATCGGTGGCCGAGCACGACCACCTCATGCACCTCATCGAGACCGGCGCGGACCCCATCGACATCGAGCTGGCGGCCCGCAAGCACCGCACGGCGACGCTCGACGCCTTCCTCGACTCCCAGCACCCGCCGCGCGACTCCTGACCGGTCTCACAGGTGGTGGCGGCGGGCGAGGCGCTGCCGCTCGTAGCGCTCGCGGGCGGCACGAGCGCTGTCGCGGGTGGCGACCTCGGCGACCGGGACGTCCCACCACGCCTCGGCGGGCAGCGACGGCTTCGCCGGATCGGTTTCGACGTGAACCGCTGTGGGCCAGGCGTTCTGGCGGGACTCCCGCAGGGCCCGGCGCAGGTCGTCGGCGGTTTCGGCGCGCAGGACCCGCATCCCCAGGCTCGCGGCGTTGGCGGCGAGGTCCACCGGCAGCGGTTCGCCGGTGAAGGCCCCGCCCTCGGCGCGGTAGCGGTAGGCGGTGCCGAAGCGCTCGCCACCGACGGTCTCCGACAAGCCCCCGATGGACGCGTACCCGTGGTTGTCCACCAGCACCACGTTGATCTTGATGCCCTCCTGCACAGCGGTGACCAGCTCGGTCGGCATCATCAGGTACGTGCCGTCGCCGACCAGCGCGAAGACCTCGCGTGACGGGTCGGCCAGGCGCGCGCCGATCGCGGCCGAGATCTCGTACCCCATGCAGGAGTAGCCGTATTCGACGTGGTACTGACGGAAATCCCTGGCACGCCACATCTTGTGGAGATCACCGGGCATCGATCCGGCGGCGTTGATGAGCACGTCCCGCTCGTCGAGCACCTCGTCGAGCACGCCGATCACCTCGGCCTGACCGGGCCTCTCGTCGGCGCGCTCCACCCGCGTGACCGAGTCGACGACCTCGGTCCAGCGCCGCACCCCGACCCGCACCCGTCCGATGTGGTCGGTGGCGACCCGGAAAGCGGCCAGTGCGCCCGACAACTGCCGCAGCGTGCTGCGGGCATCGCCGATGACCGGCGTGGCCGCCTGCTTGTGCGCGTCGGTCGAGGCGATGTTGACGTTGACGAACCGCACCGCCGGGTTGGCGAACAGCGTGCCCGAAGCCGTGGTGAAGTCCGAGTACCGGGTGCCGACGCCGATGATCAGGTCGGCCTCGCGAGCGAGCTCGTCGGCGATCCGGGTGCCGGTGTGCCCGACGGCGCCCACCGCGCAGGGGTGGTCGTGGCGCAGGCACCCGCGTCCGGCCTGGGTCTCGGCGACCGGGATGCCGGTGGCCGAGGCCAGCTCGGCGAGGTCGCGCTCCGCTCCGCTGTGGTGCGTTCCCCCGCCCGCGATGATCAGCGGGCGGTGCGCGCTGCGGATCGCCTCGACCGCGTCCGACACCGACTGCGGGTCGGCGATCGGGCGGTGCACCCGCCACACCCGGTCGGAGAAGAACTCCTCGGGCCAGTCGAAGGCTTCGGCCTGCACGTCCTGCGGCAGCGCCAGCGTCACGGCACCGGTGGACACCGGGTCGGTGAGCACCCGCATCGCCTCCAGCGCCGAGGGGATCAGCGCCTCGGGTCGCCACACGCGGTCGAAGTAGCGCGAAACAGGACGCAGGCAGTCGTTGACCGACACATCGCGCGCGTGCGGCACTTCCAGCTGCTGAAGCACGGGATCGGCCGGGCGGGTGGCGAAGACGTCGCCGGGCAGCAGCAGGACCGGGATCTGGTTGATGGTGGCCAGCGCGGCCCCGGTGACGAGGTTCGTCGCGCCGGGGCCGATGGAGGTCGTGACGGCCCAGGTCGACATCCGGTTGCGCTGGCGGGCGAAACCCACTGCCGCGTGCACCATCGCCTGCTCGTTGCGGCCTTGCAGGTAGGGCATCCGGTCGCCGGATTCCAGCAGCGCCTGGCCGATCCCGGCCACGTTGCCGTGACCGAATATGCCCCAGCAGCCCTCTATCAGCCGCGTCCGCTCCCCGTCGCGCTCGGTGTGCTGGTGGGACAGGAACCGCAGCAGCGCCTGCGCGACCGTCAGCCGCCGGGTCGTCATCGCGCCTCGTCCTCGGCCGGAGCCCGGTAGAACGGCAACCTCGGATCGACCTGCTGGTCCGGCCACGTCCCGCGCACCCACGCGTGCGCGGGATCGTCGCAGATCAGCCACGCGCGGTCGGGCGAAGGGCCGGCCATGACGTTGAGGTAGTACATGTCGTAGCCGGGCACCGCCATCGACGGGCCGTGCCAGCCGTCCGGGATCAGCACCACGTCCCCGCTACGCACCTCGGCGAGCACGTCGGTGGAGCGCTCCGGGCCGGAGGGGTACACGCGCTGGTAGCCGATTCCGGGAGTGCCGTGGGAACCGGCGATCTCGAAGTAGTAGATCTCCTCCAGCCTCGATTCGCCCTCGCGGTCCTCGTCGTGCTTGTGCGGTGGGAACGACGACCAGTTGCCTGCCGGGGTGAGCACTTCGACGGCGATCAGGCGATCGGCCTCGAAGACGTGCGCGGCACCGAAGTTGTTGACCTGTCGGCTGACCTGACCCGCTCCTCGCAACTCCACCGGAACGCACGACGCGGGTCCGTAGCGCGCGGGCAAACGGTTCTCGCAGCGCGCCCCGGTCAGCGCGAACCTCCCGCCGCCCTCGCTCCCGATCCGCACCGAGGCATCCCTGGGAACGTAGGCGAAGTCCGTCACGCCATCGAAAACCCCTGCGCGACCATCGAGTTCGAACACATCACCGCAGGCAACCGTGCAGGACCCGCTGAGCGGGAGCACGATCCACTCGCTGTCGCCGGTGTCGAACTCGTGCGACTCGCCTGCCGAGAGCTCCAGCACCCGTAACGAGGAGTGCTCCCAGCCGGCCGAGCCGGGGTCGACGAAGGTCCGGTACCCGTCGCGCGCAGATACCCCGTCGGCGAGGTGAAAACCGCTGTTGCCCACCTTCTCTCCTCTCCTACAGCAGGGCGACCGCGGCGTCGACCGCGCTCGCGACGTCGTCGTCCTCCGGGTACAGCAGGCTCCTGCCCACGACGAGCCCGCGCACCTGCGGCAGTTGCAGGGCCGCGCGCCACCGCTGCCGGGTGGCCGCGGGATCGTCGGGCACCTCGCCGCCCAGCAGCACCGTCGGCAGCGTGGTGGATTCGAGCGCTCGGCCGATCTCGTCGATCTCGTCGACCACCGGCACCTTCAGCCAGGTGTAGGCCGAGGTGCCGCCGAGTCCCGAGGCGATGGCGATGGACCGCGCCACGGCCTCGGCCGAGACGTCGTTGCGCACCTCGCCTCCCGCTCGCCGCGACAGGAAGGGCTCCACCATCGCCACCAGCCCACGGTCGGCGAGCTCGTTGATGGCGTGGGCCGCGCCCTGCATGGTGTTCAGGGACCCCGGGTCGTCGAAGTCCATCCGCAGCAACAACTTCCCGGCGTCGAACCGCATCCGGTGCAGGTCCTGCGCGCGGTGACCGGTGAAGCGGTCGTCGAGCTCGAACGACGAGCCCGCCAGGCCGCCCCGGTTCATCGAGCCGATGACGACCTTGTTCTCCAGCGCGCCGAGCAGCAGCAGGTCCTCCAGCACGTCGGCGGTGCCCAGGACCCCGTCCACGCCAGGGCGTGCCAGCGCGGTGCACAACCGGTCGAGCAGGTCCGCGCGGTTGGCCATCGCCAGCGGGTCCCCGCCCGCGGCCAGCGATCCCCGGGCGGGGTGGTCGGCCGCCACGATCATCATCCGGCCGGACTCCCCGAGCAGCGGCCGGCGAGCGCGGGACGCGGCGGCCTCGGCGATGGACTCGGGCCTGGTGGCGCGCGCTTCGGGCAGGTCGGTGATGCTCAACGGGGACAACCGGGTTCTCCTCCCGTCGCGCTCACGCGTTCAGCTCAGTGCCGGAGTTCGCCGTCAGCTCCTCGACCTCGTGGGCGTAGGGCATCGCGGAGGAGCAGGCGAGCCTGCCCGCGACCAGCGCTCCCGCGGTGTTGGCGAAGCGCATGGTCCGCTCCAGCGGCCAGTCGAGCAGCAGCCCGTGGCACAAGGCGCCGCCGAAGGCGTCCCCCGCGCCGAGCCCGTTGACGACCTCGACGGGCACCGGCGGTGCCACCACATGCTGGTCGCGGGTGCGGGCGAGGACGCCGTTCGGCCCCTGTTTGACCACCGCCAGCTCCACGCCGAGCTCCAGGAGCCGCTCGGCGGCGTCCTCCGGGTCGCGGGTTCCGACGGCGACCTCCACCTCGTCGAGGTTGCCGACGGCGACGGTCACGTGCGCGAGCGCTTCCCGGTACCAGCCGGTGGCCTGCGCCTGCTCGCCCCAGAACATCGGCCGCCAGTCGAGGTCGAAGACCGTGGTGCCGCGCTTGGCCCGGTGCCGCAGCGCCGCCAGCGTCGACGAGCGGCTGGGCTCCTCCGAGAGCCCGGTGCCGGTCATCCAGAAGATGCGGGTGCCGGCGATCGAGGGCAGGTCCAGCTCGTCCTCGTGGATCTCCAGGTCCGGCGCCTTGGGACGGCGGTAGAAGTACAGCGGGAAGTCGTCCGGCGGGAACAGCTCGCAGAAGGTGACCGGGGTCGGGAACTGCGGCACCGGGCTGACCCAGCGGTCGTCGACGCCGAAACCGCCCAGCGCCTGGTGGACGTACTCGCCGAACGGGTCGGCTCCGGTCCGGCTGATGACCGCGCTGCGGTGGCCGAGACGGGCGGCGGCGACGGCGACGTTGGTGGCGGTTCCCCCGAGGTACTTCCCGAACGATTCCACCTGCGGCAGCGGGACACCGGTCTGCAGCGGGTAGATGTCGACCCCGATCCGGCCCACGGTGATCACGTCGAACCGATCGCTCATCGCACGATCCCCTCGTTGGGACGCTGCCGCGCGCGACAGCCGGAGCACGGACCTCCTCGTGTCTACGTGCGCGTGATCACCATGTCAAGATATGTCAGAACATCATGACCTGTTCACCTCGTGCGTCCTTGCTATCGTGGCCGCGTGACCGCCGTGCGAGACCGATCCCAGGAACCGAGCTGGGATCCAGCGAGGCAGATCTCGGTCGACCACCGCAGCCCGGTCCCGCTGTACTTCCAGGTCGCCAGCCAGATCGAGGAGGCCATCTCCTCCGGGGCGCTCCCCGTCGGATCCCGCCTGGACAACGAGATCGAGCTGGCCGGGAACCTCGGGCTCTCCCGCCCCACCATCCGCCAGGCGATCGGTTCGCTGGTCGACAAGGGGCTCGTGGTGCGCAAGCGCGGCGCCGGGACGCAGGTCGTGTTCAACCACGTCAAGCGCTCGCTCGGGCTCAGCAGCCTCTTCGACGACCTCAGCAGCATCGACCAGCGCCCGACGACGCGGGTGCTGGTCAACGAGATCCGCACGCCCCCGGAGGAAGCGGCCCGGGCACTGGGACTGTCCGAAGAGGACGAAGTGCGACACCTGGAGCGGGTGCGCTTCGCGCGCGGCGAGCCGATCGCCCGCATGCACAACTACCTGCCCGCCGCCTTGATCAGCCCCAGTGACGAGGCCCTGGCCGAGCGCGGGCTCTACGAGCTGCTGCGCTCGGCGGGCGTCCACCTGCACGCCGCGCAGCAGACCATCGGGGCCAGGAGCGCCACCGGTGACGAAGCCGAACTGCTCGACGAGCCCCCGGGCGCGGCGCTGCTGACCATGCAGCGCATCACCCACGACCACACCGGCAGCATCGTCGAGTACGGCACGCACGTCTACCGCGCCTCCCGCTACACCTTCGACCTCACCCTCCGCGGGGACTCCTGAAACCTCGGGAACGGGAATTCCCGCACCCGGGCCCGGCCACCGCTCCGAACGAACTAACGTTGGCGGGCAAGATGGAGACCGGTACAGGTCGTGATTCGTGAGGTTGTTGCCGTGACCGAAGCACCAGAGGACGAAGCGCGCGTCCCGCTGCGCGACCAGGTCCACGACGAGTTGCAGGCCCGGATCAGCGACGGCCGGCTGCGCCCCGGCGACCGGATCTTCGAGCAGGAGCTCGCGATCGAGTTCGGCATCTCCCGCGTCCCGGTGCGGGAGGCGATCCGGATGCTGCAGAGCGGCGGCATGGTCGAGGTCCGCCCGCGCCGACGCGGCGTGTTCGTCCGCAGCCTCGACCGCCAGCAGCTGGTGGAGCTCTTCGACGTGCGCGAAGCCCTCGAAGCGCTGGCCGCCCGGCTGGCCGCCGAGCGCTGCGACTCCGCCGACGTGGAGCACCTGGGAGAGCTGGCCACCCGTGCCCGCGAAGCGCTGGACTCCGCCGACACCGATGCCATGTCGGAGGCCAACACCGAGTTCCACGACAAGCTCGTGGCCGTCTCCCGCAACGACCTGCTCGCCTCGATGCTCGAACCGCTGCACGGGCGTCTGGCCGCCCTGTTCCGGCTGAACCTGGAGCCGGAGCGGGTCTGCGGCGAGCACGAGGAGCTCTACGCCGCCATCGCGTCCGGTGACGCCGAGCGCGCGGCGACGATCGCGCAGAGCCATGTGCGGGCGAGCCGCGCGATGGTCCTCGACCGCATGGTGCGCTGAACCCGCGCTGACCTCTCTTGACTGGTCCGACTCGCTGGCCATAGTTTACGTATACGTTCAAATATACTTTCGTACTGCGGAATTCGATCTCTCGTGATCGAAGTTCGAGGGAGGTGCCGCGTTGGTGAACTCAGCAACGCCGTTCGACCTGGTCTTCCGGGCGAAGCGGCTCATCGGGCCGAACGGCGAGACGTCGGGCAGCGTCGGCGTCCGCGACGGCCGCATCGCCGCCGTGGAACCGCTCGACACCGAGCTGGACGCCGCCCGGGTCGTCGAGCTCGCCGACGACGAGGTGCTGCTGCCCGGTCTCGTCGACACCCACGTGCACGTCAACGACCCCGGCCGCACCGAGTGGGAGGGCTTCGAGACCGCGACCCGAGCCGCCGCGGCCGGAGGCGTCACCACGATCGTCGACATGCCGCTCAACAGCCTCCCGCCGACCGTCGACACCGATGCGCTGGAGGTCAAGCGCAAGACCGCGCGGGAGAAGGCGCACGTCGACGTCGGCTTCTGGGGCGGCGCGATCCCCGGCAAGCTCGACGAGCTGCGCGGCCTGCACGAGGCCGGAGTGTTCGGCTTCAAGTGCTTCCTGCTGCACTCCGGCGTCGACGAGTTTCCCCCGCTGAACCCCGACGAGCTCGACTCCGCGCTGCGCGAGCTGGCGGGCGTCGACGCGATGATGATCGTGCACGCCGAGGACTCCGACTCGATCGACGCGGCACCGACCCCGCACGGCGAGGACTACGGCGACTTCCTCGCATCCCGCCCCAAGGGCGCGGAGAACGTCGCGATCGCCCAGGTCATCGAGCTGGCCAGGCGGATCGGGGCACGCGTGCACATCCTCCACCTGGCCTCCTCCGACGCGCTGCCGCTGATCGCCTCCGCCCGCGCCGACGGCGTGCGGGTGACCGTGGAGACCTGCCCGCACTACCTGAGCTTCACCGCCGAGGAGATCCCGGACGGCGCCACCCAGTTCAAGTGCTGCCCGCCGATCCGCGAGGCCGCCAACCGCGAACTGCTGTGGAAAGCGCTGGCGGACGGCACGATCGACTGCGTCGTCAGCGACCACTCCCCCTGCACGCCGGAGCTCAAGCGCTTCGACACCGGTGACTTCGGCGTCGCCTGGGGCGGGGTCTCCAGCCTCCAGCTCGGTCTTTCGGCGATCTGGACCCAGGCCCGCCAGCGCGGCTACACCCTGTCCGACGTCGTGACCTGGATGGCCCGCAAGCCCGCCGAACTCGCCGGGATGCGCAGCAAGGGGTCGATCGCCGTCGGAAACGACGCCGACCTGTGCGTGTTCGCCCCGGACGACGCGTTCGTCGTCGACGTCGGCAAGCTCCAGCACCGCAACCCGGTCTCGGCCTACCACGGACGCCCGCTCGCGGGAGTCGTGCGCGAGACCTGGCTGCGCGGCAGCAAGATCGCCGGCGCAGACGTGGAAATCGGCGAGCCCGGCGGAAAGCTCCTCACCCGCGGCGAGGCCTGAGCCCCCGGGCAGTTTTGGTCCGAACTGTCCCGGCAAAAGGGACATTGATCATGGACGGTTCGGACCAAAACTGCCCCCGCGCAAGAACGGGGCCGGACACGCGGCCCGGCCCTCGCCTTTCCTCTGCCGTTGTCTCGCACTTCCTCTGCTGTCCGGTGCTTTCTGACCGTTGGTCGGGCCGTCAGGCTGGGGGCCAGTTGTTCATCTTCTTCGGGCGCGGGGGTGCGTAGGTCCGCACCTTGGAGGTCTTCAGACCGAGGCGGACCAGCGATTCCGCGATCGTCACCGCCGCCGTCACGCCGTCGATCACCGGGACCCCGGTGCGCCCCACGACCCGCTCGGCCAGGCCCGACATCCCGCCGCAGCCCAGGCAGATCGCTTCCGCCCGGTCATCGCGCACAGCGCGCACGGCCTGCTCGGCGATGGCGTCGACGGCCGCCTGCGGATCGCGCTCCAGGTCCAGCACCGCCATCCCGCTCGCGCGCACCGACGCGCAGCGAGCGCTGAGACCCGCCGCGTGCAGCCGGTCCTCGATCAGCGGCACCGTGCGGTCCAGGCTCGTCACCACCGAGTAGCTGCGGCCCACGAACTGCGCCGTGCTCGCCGCGGCCTCGGTGATGTCCACGACGGGGACGTCGAAGAGCTCCTGCAAGCCCTCCCTGCCGTGCTCCCCGTAGCCCGCCTGAATGATCGCGTCGAACGGCTCGGGGTAGGCGCGCACGGCCTCCATCACGGCGATCGCGGCGAGGTAGCTCTCGTAGTTCCCCTCCACCGACTCCGCACCGAAGGACGGTGTCAGCGGCACGATCTCGGTGCCGGGCGCGGCGACTGACGCGGCCTGCTCACCGATCGCCTCGGTGATCGAAGTAGTCGTGTTGACGTTCACGACGAGAATGCGCATGGGATTGACTTTCTCGTGAGGCCCGGATCGGGGCCTGTTGCGGGTGAGCGCAGATCGGCGGTGCGGGACTCAGCCCGCACCGCCGACCGAACCGGTGGTGATGCCCCTCATTCAGCCGAGACCGCGAGGGATTCGCCGTCGACGTCCTGGGCGTCGGGCGCGCGATCCGCGATGATCGCGTAGATGACCGCGCCCAGGATCGCGCCGATGAACCAGGAGAACCCGGCGACCGAGTCGAAGCCGGGCACCAGCGCCAGGACCACGGCGATCGCGGCAGCGGGGAGGAACGCCCCGACCGCCTTCGGGTTGTACCCGCGCCGGTAGTGGTACTCGCCCGCGGTGTCCTCGGTGTAGAGCGCGGGGACGTTCACGCGGGTCCGCCGGATCAGCCAGTAATCGGCCATGATCACGCCGAACAGCGGGCCGAGCAGCGCACCCAGGCCGCCGAGGAAGTAGTTCACGACCACCGGGTTGTCGTAGAGGTTCCACGGCAGGATGAGCAGGCCGATCACCGCGCTCACCAGCCCGGCGCGGCGGAAGTTGAGCTGCTTCGGGAAGAGGTTGACCAGCACGTAGATCGGCGCGACGAAGTTGGCCAGCAGGTTCACCGCGATGGTCAGCACGATCAGCGCGAGCGAGGCCAGCGCCAGCAGGTAGGTGTTGGGGATCGTCTGCACGATGTCGGTCGGGCTGGTGATCACCCGTCCGTTGATCTTGAACTGGGCGCCGCTGAGCACCACCACGATGCCGGCGAAGAACAGCATGTTCACCGGGATCCCGACGAGGTTGCCCAGCACGATCGACCGGCGGCTCTTGGCCGACCGGGTGAAGTCGCAGAAGTTCAGCACGAACGTCCCGTAGATGACCACCCAGAGCGCGGCGCCCTGCAGGATCTGCAGCCACATCGCGCCGCCGGTCAGCGGCTGGGCCGTGGACGTCGAGATCGAGAAGTCCGCGCGGGCGAACATCCAGACCGCGAGGCCCAGCATGGTGATCAAGGTGGTCGGCGCGGCCACCGCCATGTACCTGCGGATGACGTGCATGCCGTAGCTGACGATGAGGACCTGCACCGCCCACAGCGCGAGGAAGGTGATCCAGCCGAGCAGCGAAAGCCCCAGCACCGATTGACCTTCCAGCGCCTTCAGGCCGGGGAAGATCGCCACCAGCAGGGCGTCGAGCACCGAGGAGGCGAGGTAGGTCTGGATGCCGAACCAGGCGATGGCCACGATCCCGCGCACCGCGGCGGGGATCTGTGCGCCTCGGGTGCCGAACGCGATCCGGCTCATCACCGGGAACGGCACGCCGGCCTTGTGGCCCATGTAGCCGGACATCGTCAGCAGCAGGAACAGCAGCGCGGAGGCCAGCACGAACGCGGCCAGGATTCCCCACACGTTGAGCCCGAGGGCGAACAGCCCGATCGCGAAGGCGTAGTTGCCGAGGCTGTGCACGTCGTTGGCCCACAGCGTGAAGACGTTGTAGGCGCCCCAACGGCGCCCCTCCTTCTTCGTGGGGGCCAGGTCGTAGCTGTAGAGCCGCTCGCTCGAAGCGGGCGGGATGTCCACGCCGGACTGGTCGTTCGTGGCAGTCACCTAGCCGCCTCCAAGCTTTCACCCCGCTGCGCTGCGAGATGACCCGTTCCGCAATGCGAAAGTATACGTGCAAGTTGGAGAAGACCGTAGGTCGCGCTCACCCCGTCGTCAACACCGCCGAACGGACGGGCGGGTGTGACCACCTACGCGAGGCGAAGGACTTTCGCAACAGCTCCCGGTTCTCTATGCTGCTCACCGAGCGCGCTTTTGTATACATGGATTTCGCAGTTCACGGGCACCGTCGGGCTCGGTTCGCCCGACGAGGATGGAGCCAGTTTGACCACGCCGTCGTACTACGCGCCTGCCGGCGGGCTGCCGCCGCAGACCGACCTGCTCACCGACCGGGCCATCGTGACCGAGGCCTACACCGTGATCCCGCGCGGCGTGTTGCGCGACATCGTCACCAGCAACTTCCCGGGGTGGACCCGCACCCGTTCCTGGATCCTGGCCAAGCCCGTGCAGGGCTTCGCGACCACCTTCGCCCAGTACGTCGTGGAGGTCGGGCCCGGCGGCGGCAGCGACCAGCCCGAGCCCGAGGCCGGCGTCGAGTCCGTCGTGTTCCTCATGACCGGCCGGCTCGACCTGACCATCAACGGCGCCGAGCACCACCTCGAACCCGGTGGTTACGCCTACCTGCCCGCCGGCGCCGCCTGGAGCCTCGCCAACCCCGGCGAGACGCCCGCGTCGCTGTCCTGGGTCCGCAAGCCCTACGAGCCCGCCCCCGGCATCGACGCGCCGAAGCCCTTCGTCACCCGCGAGCAGGACATCGCCCCCACCCCGATGCCCGACACCGACGGCACCTGGGCCACCACCCGCTTCGTCGACCCCGACGACCTGGCCCACGACATGCACGTCAACATCGTCACCTTCCAGCCCGGCGGCACGATCCCCTTCGCCGAGACCCACGTGATGGAGCACGGCCTCTACGTCCTGGAGGGCAAGGCCGTCTACCGCCTCAACGACGACTGGGTCGAGGTCCAGGAAGGCGACTTCATGTGGCTGCGGGCCTTCTGCCCCCAGGCCTGCTACGCCGGCGGTCCCGGCCCCTTCCGCTACCTCCTCTACAAGGACGTCAACCGCCAGATCCGCCTCACCTGACACCCGGGGCGCCCGTTCCGGGGTCCCGGTGGTGCAGCAGCAGCCATCCGTCCGCGTTGCGACCCCGCACGGAGGTCCGCAACGCGGACGAACCTGCTATCCCGGCATCGAGCCCGCGCCCTGGACCGGCTCAGTCCAGAACCGCGATCGCCTCGATCTCCACCAGGTGCTCCGGGACGTCGAGTGCGACGATCCCGAACAGGGAGGCCGGTGGGACCGGCTGGACCCCGAGCGCCTCGGCCGCCCTGGCGATTCCGTCCAGGACCTGCTCCATCAACTCCGGAGCCCAGTCGACCACGTAGAAGGTCAGCTTCGAGACGTCGTCGAAGGTCGCCCCCGCTGCGGCCAGCGCTGTGCCGACGTTGAGGTAGCACTGCACGATCTGAGCCGCGAGGTCCCCCTCGCCGACCGTCCTGCCGTCGGCGTCCCAGGCGACCTGGCCGGAGAGGAAGACGAGCTTGGTGCCCGAGGAGATCGAGACGTGCCGGTAGATGTCGACTTCCGGCAGCCCGGGTGCGTTGATCAGTGTGACGGCCATGCGAATCCCTCGCTCTCTTGTGGTTACTGGGAAACCGTAGGAGAGTCCTCGCTGACGTGGAAGAACGCACTTCTTGGATACTGAGGAACCTCATGGTGACCACACGGCTCAGCGGCTCAGCGGACGAGGCCGACCTCCGGCGAGCGGATTCCCTGGCGCGCGAGATCTTCTCCGACGTCGCCAACAAGTGGGCGTTGCTGATCATCGAAGCGCTCGGGGAACGCACCCTCCGGTTCAGCGAGCTGCGAACCGAGGTCGAGGGCATCAGCCACAAGATGCTCACCCAGAACCTGCGGATGCTCGAACGCAACGGGCTGGTCGACCGCACCGTGTACCCCACGGTCCCGCCGAGGGTCGATTACGCGCTCACCGGACCCGGTCAGGGCCTGCTCGCGACGGTCGATGCCATGTGCGAGTGGACGCACCGCCACATCGCCGACATCGACGAAGCCCGCCGGCGGTTCACCGCCTGACCAGGGTGCGGGCGGAGGGTCCCAGCCGTTCGTGTGGCGTCGGGCGGCACGCGCCATCGTGCTCATCCTGGAAACCGGAATAAGCTGGTCGCAGACCCCGGAACAGGAGACCCGCCCACGCGGAATCCGTCGATTCCCGGTCGGCTTGGTGAGAGACCAGAGGCGGTCTTGGATGACAGAGGTGCACCGGCTCGACCCGATGTCCCGCGTCCCCGGAAACACCACGGTGTACGGGGCGTGGGAGCGCTTCGTGCGCGGTGAGGACGACCTGCGCGGTGTGCGGCCCGAGGTCGCGATCTCGTGGCACCGCTGCCGGGACACCTACGGCGTCGATCCCGGGCTCACCAAGGCGCCGATCGCCGTCGCCGAGGTCGACCACACGCTGGAGCACGACGTGGTGTTCGCCGAGCTGGGGTTCCGCGCGGCCTCGATCGCCCACGAGGTGAGCAACGTCGGCGGTGTCGTCACGGTCGCCGACGCGACCGGCCGGATCCTGGCGGAGTGGGGCGATCCGGCCACCCGCAAGCTCGCCGCCGAGGCCAACCTCTCCACCTGGTTCTGCTGGTCCGAGCAGGCCACCGGGACCAACGGGATGGGCACGGCCCTGGAGACGACTTCGCCGGTGGTGATCCGCGGCGCGGAGCACTGGTGCCAGGCGTTCCACGACTGGACCTGCGCGGGAGTCGCCGTGCGCGACGTCGTGACGAAGGAACCGGTCGCCGTCCTCAACATCTCCTGCTGGCGCAGCGAACCGCCCAGCGCCGCCGGGGCCTGGCTGGGCAACGCCGCCACCCGGACCCAGAGCACGCTGCGGCAGCGCGCGCGGGACGCCAGCGCCGAGCTGATCGCCGCCTTCCACAACGCCCGTTCCCGCGCGGGGGTCGCGCTGGCCGCGCTGGACCCGGCGGGACGCGTGGTGATCGCCGACGACATGGCAGGCGTGCTGCTGGGCGTGCCGGGTTCCACCCCGGCGACCGACCCGGCCGTGCGGTGGAACCCGCGGCTGCCGGAGCTGATCAAAGCCGCGCAGTACGCCGTCAAGCAAGCCTCCCGCGACCCCGACTGGATCGGGTCGACGCAGGTCCACACCCACCTCAGCGACGAGCCGAGCTCGGTCACCATCCGCCCGGTGTTCCTGTCCGGCCACCTGGTCGGCAACCTCGTGTCGTTCGGCGTCGCCGAGGGCGAGCAGCTGCCGCGCAGCGAGCGCGGCGCACCGAACCAGCAGGGCCGGGCGGACCGGATCGTGGCGATGCGGGAGAACCGGATGGTGCTGCTGCGGTTGCCCGAGGTCTCGTTCGCCGAGTCGGAGGGCAACGACGTGTGGCTGTCCACCGACCAGGGACGGTTGCGCGCCGCCTCCGGGAGCCTCGACAAGCTCGAAACCGATCAGGGCGACGCCGGTTTCCTGCGCGTCCACCGCCGCTACGTGGTGAACCTCGATCGCATCCGAGAGGTGGAGCGGGGTTTCAAGGGCGAGCTGGCACTGGTGATGGACGACGGGGGCAACACGATGGTGCCGGTGTCCCGTCGCAACGCTCCTGCGGTGCGGCGGGCGTTGGACATCTGAGGGAGGTCGTCGTGCCGGAGAACCCGGATGCCGTCGCGATCACCAGGAACTACGACGAGGCGCTGGAGCGGCTCACCGACGGGCGAGTCCGCAACCATCCCGCCGCCGGGGGCGACGGGCGTGATTGGTGGCCGGATCGGCTGGATCTGGGGATCCTGGCCAAGCACCACCCGGCGGCGAATCCGCTGGGTTCGGATTTCGACTACGCGGCGGAGTTCGCCCGGCTGGACCTGGACGAGCTGGCGGCCGACATCGACCGGGTGCTGATCTGCTCGCAGGAGTGGTGGCCGGCGGACTTCGGGCACTACGGGCCGCTGGTGCTGCGGATGGCATGGCACTGCGCGGGGACCTACCGGATCGGGGACGGCCGGGGCGGCCCGAGTTCCGGGATGCAGCGGTTCGCACCGACCAACAGCTGGCCCGACAACCGCAACCTGGACAAGGCCCGGCGTCTGCTGTGGCCGATCAAGCAGAAGTACGGGCGGGCCATTTCGTGGCCGGACCTGATGATCTTCGCGGGCAACCGGGCCCTGGAATCGATGGGTTTCCGCACCCTGGGTTTCGCCGGTGGCCGGGTGGAGACGTGGGAGTCCGACGCGGATGTGTACTGGGGGCCGGAGCGCAGCTGGCTCGGCGACGAGCGCCACACCGGTGTGCGAGACCTCCAGGAACCCCTCGCGGCCGACGAGATGGGGCTGATCTACGTCGACCCGCAGGGGCCCGCCACCGTGCCCGACCCGATCGCCGCCGGCCGCGCCATACGGGAAACGTTCCGACGGATGGCGATGAACGACGAGGAAACCGTCGCGCTCATCGTCGGTGGTCACACCTTCGGCAAGACCCACGGTGCCGCCGACCCCGCCCGGCACCTCGCTGCCAACCCCGAAGGCGCGGGCCTGGAAACCCAGGGACTGGGCTGGAGCAACAACTACCGGACCGGTTCAGGACCAGATGCCATCTCCAGCGGCCTGGAAGGGATCTGGACCCCAACACCCAACCAGTGGGACAACTCCTTCCTGGAAACCCTGTTCGCCTACGAGTGGGACGTGGTGCTCAGCCCCGCCGGCCTGTGGCAGTGGGTCCCCCGCGACGACGCGGGCCAGGGCACCGTCCCCGATCCGCACGACCCGGACGTCACGCACTCCCCGACGATGCTCACCACCGACCTGGCGCTGCAAGAAGACCCGGTCTACGAGCGGATCGCACGCCGCTTCCTGGCCCACCCCGAGCAGCTGGCCGACGCCTTCGCCCACGCCTGGTTCAAACTCACCCACATCGACATGGGACCCCGCCACCGCTACCTCGGCCCCCTCGTACCGCAGGAGCACATGATCTGGCAGGACCCCCTCCCCGAACGCGACCACCTGCTCGTCGACGACACCGACATCCGCGAGCTCAAAACCCGCATCCTGGAAACCGCGATACCGGTACCCGACTTGGTGTTCACCGCGTGGGCCTCCGCCGCCACCTACCGCGACAGCGACAAACGCGGCGGCACCAACGGAGCCCGCCTCCGCCTGCAACCCCAAAACACCTGGGACATCAACGACCCCCACACCACCCAACCGGTCCTGACCACCCTGGAAACCATCCAGCACCGCTTCAACACCGAACAAACCACCGGGAAACAAGTCTCACTCGCCGACCTCATCGTCCTCGCCGGCTGCACCGCCATCGAACACGCGAGCACCGGCGTACGAGTCCCCTTCACCCCCGGCCGCACCGACGCCACCCAGGAATGGACCGACACCGACTCCTTCACCGCACTGCACCCCACCGCCGACGGATTCCGCAACCACACGGGACCGAAACCCCTCCTACGACCCGAACACCACCTCATCGACCACGCCAACCAGCTCACGTTGAGCGTCCCCGAGATGACGGCCCTGCTCGGCGGACTCCGCACCCTCGGCGCCAACCACCACGGCTCACCGCTCGGCGTCCTCACCACCCGACCCGGCGAGCTCAGCAACGACTTCTTCGTCAACCTCCTCGACAACAACACCGAATGGGTTCCCGGAGAATGCACTTTCGAAGGACGAGATAGGCGAACCGGCTCCGTTCGGTGGACCGCGAGCCGGGTCGACCTCGTCTTCGGATCTCACGCGGAACTTCGCGCGGTCGCCGAGGTCTACGCGAGCGACGAGGAGAAGTTCCTGCACGACTTCACCGTGGCCTGGGACAAGGTCATGAACCTCGGGGTCTTCCCGTCTGAGCGGTAGTTCCGGGGCCACGAGCGGTACGGACTCCCGGTCCAGCGGTTTCCGGTTTTGGACCGCCCGCACCCGGCGTAACGTCCGGATTCATTGCAGGACAATTGATTTGATCCACGAGTCGGTCACTCGATCGGCTTGAAGCGCTGTTCTCTCCAGCAATGCGCGCGGTGGGGGCGCCGGCGAATCGAATTCGAGTGGAATTCGCGCATTCCGGTTCAGCACCACCCTCTCGCCGAGCGCGTGCACGAGACGGATTCACAAGGAGGTGAGGTCCGATGACGACAGCGAAGGAACGAACAGACCTTCTCGCTCAGGTCGGATTGGACGTGCAGAACGGGGCGACGATCGGCCGCGTGCTCGGCACCGGGAACATCGAACACGCCACCGAGCGGGCCGACGGCACGATGGAGGCCACGATCCGCATCGAACCGGACGAGATCGCGTTCGACCCGTCGATCCTGATCCTCCCGCACGGCGGCGACCTCGAACTCACGCTCATCAACGACGACCTCAACACGCACTGCGCACTGCTGCCCAGCAACGGCGACCGCAAGTTCATCTGGCTGGTCAACCACTCCAAGGGCGTGGCCAAGCTGAACCTGGACGGCCCCGGCTACTACTGGTTCAGCTCCCCCACCGGCAACGACGAGGGCCGTGGTCTGACCGGCGCCATCGTCGTGCTCGGCGAAGTGCCGCCGGAAGCCCGTCTCGACCGCCCCGACCAGCCGCGCCCGTGAACAGGAGCACGTCATGACCGTGGAATACGTGGACGCCGGTGAGGCGATCGACCAGGGCCTGCTCACCAGCCTTCCCCGCAACGCGCCCGACGCCGCCATGAGCGTCGGGTACGAACGCCTGCTCGACGCGCGCAACGAAGCGCACAACTGGCTCACCTACTACGGCGCGTACGACGGCCAGCGCCACAGCCTGCTCGACGAGATCAACACCGAGAACGTCAAGAGCATCGGCCCCACCTGGATCTTCCAGGCCGGGACCGCGGGCATGATCGCCGGGGCCTCGACCTACGCGTTCGAGGCGACCCCGATCGTCGTCGACGGAGTCATGTACGTCTCCGGCTGGGACGGCTGGGTGTGGGCGCTCGACGCCAAGACCGGTGCCCAGCTGTGGCGCTACAAGCACGCCGTTCCCTACGACGTATCGCTGTGCTGCGGCAACGTCAACCGCGGTGTCGCGGTGGCCAAGGGCAAGGTCTTCACCGTCACCCCCAACGCCCACCTGCTCGCGCTGGACGCGATGACCGGTGAGCGCGTGTGGGACAAGACCATCGGCGACGTGCGGGCCGGGGAGAGCGCCTCGCTGGCCCCCTTGGTGGTCAAGGACATGGTCATCACCGGCAGCGCCGGTGGCGAGTTCGGCGTGCGCGGCCACATGGACGCCTTCGACATGGAGTCCGGTGAGCACCGCTGGCGCTGCTACATGGTGCCCAAGCCGGGCGAACCGGGCTCCGAGACCTGGCCTGCCGACGGCGAGGCGTGGGCGCGCGGCGGTGCGAACCCGTGGATCACCGCGACCTTCGACCCGGACACCAACCTGCTCTACGCGGGCACCGGCAACCCGGCTCCCGACTTCGACGGGGCGGTGCGCGAAGGCGACAACCTCTACACCGACAGCATCGTCGCCGTGGACGTGGACGCCGGGCGCATCCAGTGGCACTACCAGTGCACCCCGCACGACGTGTGGGACTACGACAGCACGATGGAGAACATCCTGTTCGACCAGGACGGGCGCAAGATGCTCGGCCACTTCGACAAGAACGGGTACTTCTTCGTGCTCGACCGCACCGACGGCGAGCTGATCTCGGTCACGCCCTACGTTGACCGGATCGACTGGGGCACCATCACCCGCGACGGCAAGGTGACCCCGCGCAAGTACCCGGACGCCGAAGGCGAGCCGGTCCACTTCTACCCCGGCCCGGCCGGTGCCAAGGAGTGGACGCACGCCGCCTACAGCCCGCGCACCGAGCTGTTCTACGTCCCGGTCCAGGACGTCGGGGCCACCGCCACCCGGCGCCGCCGCGAGTTCCGCGAGGGAATTCCCTACTGGGGTGCGGGTGTTCAGGTGGACGCCGACGACATGCGCGGATCCATCAGCGCTTTCGACTCCAAGGGCGAGGAGAAGTGGCGCTGGCGCAACAACCTGCCGATGTGCTCGTCGGTGCTGACCACCGCCGGGGACCTGGTGTTCGCGGGGACGCCCTCGGGTGAGTTCATCGCCCTGGACGCGCGCACTGGCGAGAAGCTGTGGGAGTTCCAGTGCGGGAGCGGCCACCACGGCAGCCCCATGACCTACTCGGTCGACGACAAGCAGTACATCGCCGTGCCGGTCGGCTGGGGCGGCTGGATCGAGGGGTTCCTGCCGGGGATGCTCGGAGCGGGCCACGGCAGCGCCCTCATCGTCTTCGCGCTGCCGGACATCCCGGCCATGCGGTAGGCGTTCGCACGACACGGCCCCGGGGACCCCGTCACGGTCCCCGGGGCCACTTCCGTGCGGCGCCCGAGGCCACGCTCCGCGACCTCGCGGCTGCCCGCCGACGCGGACCCGTATCCCGCCATGCACACCGCAGCGCGTGCGAACCCGGAGCGCGCGACCGAGAGGCCTCCTAGTCGTCGCCCGCCCGCGTGCGGTGCGAGACCGGCTAAGAAGCCTTCGAGCTTGGCGGAGATGTCGTGGGGCAAGGGCTGAAGGTCGCCGCCGCGACCGTTGGCACCGGCCACGACGACCGGCCCGTGAAGGGTTTCGGTCGGCCACCCGAGGAACGCCGTAGCGGCGGTTGCCGAGGGATTCGGTTCGAGGCCGGGCTTGCCGGGCGCGTCTTCGTCGCACCACAACGTCATCGCCTGCGGCAGCACGTGCACCGTGGAGTAGCCGCCGACGGCGTCCTGTAGGGCGCGCAGTAGCTCGAACTCGTTGCGGGCAGGTAGGTCGAGCTCCACAAACATGCCGTCAGGGTCGATCCGCAGGACTCGCATGTTCGCGTCCTTTCCGGAGAGAAGAGCGGCGGCCGAGCCTCAAAAGGATCGGCCGCCGGTGGCAAAGCATCGAGCAGGCGCTAGAACCTGTTGACCTCGACGACCTTGCACGTGATCTCGTCGGCCGACTCCGCGACCATCGTCATCGCCTCGAAGCCGGTCTTGTGGGTGACCTGTCCGGGCTGTAGCTCGCTGGCGGTGACGGCGATTTCGCCGAGCCGGTTCCCAGCGGCGTCGTCGACGGCGATCGTCGCCCAGTAGGAACGGGCGCGGTCGGTCGAGTTCGTCACGGTCACGTCGGCTTCGGCCTTCGTCGAGCCGTACTGCGATTCGGTCTTGCAGCCGGAAACCACGACGTCGGCAAGTGCGCCGTTGACGTTGGTTCCGGTCGCGGTTCCGCCGGACACGGCCGGAGCGGTCGCGCCGAGATCCTGACTGATCTGGTCCATGTCCTTGACGAACTGGTCGGTTGCCTGGAAAAGGATCACCATTCCCCAGATGCCAGCGGCGGCGACCAGGACGCCGAGCCCGGTGGATATGGCGGACATGGTTCTGTTGGTCGCGATGCCTTTGCGGGCGCGACCCAAGCCCATGAGCCCGAAGACGAACGCGAGTCCTCCGAGGATCAGGGCCATGAAGCCGGTCAAGGGGATCAGCGCGAACACAGCGCCGATGAGGGCGAGGACCAGCGCCGTGATGCCGAAGCCGTTGCGCGGTTGCGGGGCGTACTGCGGGTACTGCTGCTGGTAGCTGACGTTCATGAGTGGCGGGACCTTTCGAAAGTGGGAGTGGCGCAGCGGGAGCGGCGGAGTGACCGTCGCTCCCGGTGTGGTTACTGCCTGCGTGCGTAGGCGAGACCGCCGCCGACGGCACCGACCACCACGACCGTGCCCACCGCGATGCCCGTCCACAGCAGGGACGAGCTCGTGCCGGTCGGGGCGGAGGCGAGCTGCATCGTCACCTCCGGCGTGCCGACCGGGGTCGGCGCGGTGAGCGGAGACTCAGCGACCGATCCGGCCGACGGGACGACGGTCACCGGAGACGTGAGCGCTTTCGGGGTCGACGCCGGAGCAGCGGCCGGGCCGGTCGCGACGGGAGCCGGGCCGGTCGCGGCCACCGGTGCGGCGCTGCCGACCGGCCGCCAGGCCGACGCCTGGCCGCTCGGCGCGCTGGGCTGCACGACGGCGGGCACCTCCGGCGTGGGGTCCGGGGTCGGCTCCGGCGCGGGCTCGGGCTCGCAGACGGGAAGCGCGGCGTTGGCTTCGGCGTCGGCGAGCAGAGCACTGACGTCGACAACGTCGCGCTGACGGGTGGCCACCGCGTCGGCCGCCGCATCGCGGGCAACGGCAAGCTCGGGAATCTGCCGCTGTAGCGCCTGGTACTGCGGGTACAGGGACTTACCCAATGCCGTCATCGTGTCGACGGTGGTCTGAAGCTTCGCGATCCGGTTGCGCTGGTTCTGCTGGCTCGCCGGTCCGTAGTGCTCGATCTGCGCTTCGGCAGCGGCCTTGTCCACCCGGGCGGCTTCGGCGGCAGTGTGGGCGGCGTCCATGCCCGTTTGGTCACCGGCGTTCTTCGCCGTCCGGTAGTCGCGCTGAGCCTTGCCGATGAGGTCAAGGGCGGTTTCGCGCTTGACCTCCCAGATGGGCAACTTCGCCTGGAAAGCGGCGATGTAGCCCTCACGGGTGGCGATCTCGGCGAGCGCGGCGTTCTTGCTGGCGTTGGCCACGCGCACCTGCGCGGCCAGGCTCCCAGCCTGCGAACGGGCGTCGGTGAGAGCCGTCTCCGCGCCGGAGAGCTGGGAGGTTACCAGCGTGAGCGCGTCCTGAGCGGCGGCACGTTGCGCGGCGTAGTCGGTGACGTGACCGGTAGCGGTCTCGTGCTCGGCGGCAGTCACGCACTCGTCGGCCGCGAAGGCGACCGGACCGGACAGCGCCAGAGGCGCGGCGATGGCCGCGATGATGCCCACCTTCGAAACGATCTTCAGTTCTCGCATGGGGTGTCCTTTACCCACTAAGCCGCACACCCATCGGTGCGGACCATGCCGCCGGGAATGACGTCCGGTCGGCAACTGGATAAGCGCAAGACGACGCCCGTTCGTTACTGCGGCCGACGTGTGATCTGCTACGTCTCCGGGGCCTCGCCATGCGGTCTCGTCGGTGGGCCGTGAGAGGCTCGCGCGGGCCGAGCCAGGAGGATCACCGTGCCCATAGCGCACCGCAACGGAGTGCAGATCGCCTACGAGATCGTCGGCGACGGACCACCGATCGTGCTGCACCCGGGCATGTTCCAGCGCGGAGTGCAGTGGACGAAGGCCGGTTACACCTCGGCGCTGGCGCGCACCCACTCGGTGATCATCGTCGATCCGCTCGGTCTTGGCGGCAGCTCCGCTCCGCGCGATCCCGCCAACTACTCGCTGCCCCGACGCGCGGCATCGGTCACCGCCGTCCTCGACGATCTGGGGCTGGCCGAGGCCGCGTTCTGGGGCTACTCCCTCGGCGCCCTGACCGGTTACGCGGTGGCCGTGCACGCTCCGGAACGCCTCACCCGCCTGGTCGCGGGCGCGTTCGACCCGATCAACGGCTTCGGCCCAGCGGCCGACGCCATGCTCCGCGACCTCGGGCTGCCCGCCGATGCGGACCCCTATTCCGCCATGCACGCCGCAGCGCGGGCGAACCCGGAGCGCGCGGCCGAGATCGATGCCCTCGACCCGGCGGCGCTCCGCGCGAACTACGAGGCCTTCTCCCGCGAACCGGGCGTCCACCAGCAGCTGGGCCGGGTAGACGTCCCGATCCTGATGTACGCGGGCAGCGCCGACCCGTGGCACGACGCGATGCGCACGTTCGCCGACCGCACCGGCACGCCCTTCACCTCCCTGCCCGACGCCGACCACCCGCAGGCGTGGCGGGATGCCTCGCGAGCTCTGGCCCTCGCCCGACCTTTCCTCGCGGAGGATTGCGGACGGTGAGCGCGCGGCTCAGGCGCCCGGGGCGACCGCGCGGCCGGTCTCCGGGGAGATCTCGCCCGAACAGAGCCCCTTGCCCTTCAGGGTTTCGGCGATCCCGGGGATCGCGGCGAGGGTGTTGGGCGGCCAGTCGTGCATGACGATGACCTGGCCGTCGGTGAGGCTCGCGCCGGCCTGGACGATCTGATCGACGGTGGCGCCGTTCCAGTCCATCGAGTCGACGTCCCAGAGGATCTCGGTGAGCCCGCGAGCCTCCGCGACCGCGCGCAAGGTCTCGTTGGTCTCGCCGTAGGGCGGGCGGAACAGCACCGGCACCCCTCCCCCGGCGGCGGCGATCGCCTCCTGCGCACGGGAGATCTCCTCGTCCATCTGGGGCTCGGTCAACTCGGTCATGTGCGGGTGGCTGTAGCTGTGGTTGCCGACCCACATACCGGCCTCGACCTCGGAGGCGACCAGCTGCGGGTGGTCCGTCGCGTTGTCGCCCTGGTTGAACATCGTTGCGCGCAAGCCGTTCTCGCGCAGCGCGCTCAGGAGCTTCGCCGTCGTACCACCGGGGCCGTCGTCGAAGCTCAACCCGACGTAGCCGGCGCACCCCTCCACCCCCACCGCGACACCCACCGGACCCGCCACGACCGCCGCCGCGAACACCGCGGCCACGGCGCAGACCCGCACTCCCGCTCTCCCCGACATGCTCACCACGTCCTCTCCCCGCCCACTCCTCAACCCCGCCGAAGAGTCCGCGACTCCGGCGGCCCACCCCCAGCAGACGGACACACGATTAGGTGAAACACCGGGAGCAGCCCAGTTTTAGTCATAACTGAGCATGATCAATGTCCGTTTTGCCCGCTCAATTTGGACTAAAACTGGGACTTGGTGAGGCTCCGGGCGCAGAAGGGCGTCGCTCCGGGGGTTTCCGGTTCGGGGCGAGTATGGGTGTCGTGCTGGGTGGCGACAAAGGGATGCACTCGAAAGGCCTTCGGGATTCTTCTTCCTCGCGCTTCCTGAACATGGTCATCCGCAACGGCTTCGGGAGAGCAGGCCTTCGCGGCAGGGGCCGCCGCGGCCGAGGTCCCGGCTTCATGGGGGCGGCCCGAATTTAACCCTTGTGGTGATTCGTCCCGATGGATACCGTCCCCTAAAACTTACGCCGTTAGTTATCTGGGTCACAGACCCGTCCGACCAACACCACCGGAGGACGACCGGATGGCCGCCACCGCGACGAGTGCGCGTCGAGTAGCGCTCGCGAGCCTCATCGGCACCACCATCGAGTGGTACGACTTCTTCATCTACGGCACCGCCGCAGCGCTGGTGTTCAACCAGTTGTTCTTCCCGAAGTTCGACCCCGTCGTCGGGACCGTCGCCGCGTTCGCGACCTTCGCCGTGGGCTTCCTCGCCCGCCCCATCGGCGGCGTCCTGTTCGCGCACTACGGCGACAAGCTCGGCCGCAAACCCATGCTCATCGCCTCCCTGATGCTGATGGGGTTCGCGACGCTGCTGATGGGCCTGCTGCCGACCTACGCCACGATCGGCGTGTGGGCGCCGGTCCTGCTGACGCTGCTGCGGTTCGCCCAGGGCATCGGCGTCGGCGGCGAGTGGGGCGGGGCCGCGCTCATGGCGGTCGAGCACGCGCCGAAGGGCAAGCGCGGCTTCTACGGCAGCTGGCCGCAGGTCGGAGTGCCCGCGGGCCTGCTGCTGGGCAACCTGACGTTCACGGTGCTCTCGGCGAGCATGTCGGAGGAGACGTTCCTCGCCTGGGGCTGGCGCGTTCCGTTCCTGTGCAGCGCCGTGCTGATCGTGGTGGGCTTCGCCATCCGGCTGAAGATCAGCGAGAGCCCGGTGTTCCAGCAGGCGGTGGAGCGCGAGGATCAGGAACGCGCCGAGCGGATGCCGGTGGTCGAGGTGCTGCGAAGGCACCCGAAGACGATCCTGCTCGCCGCCGGGTCGTTCCTCGCCACCAACGCGACGTTCTACGTCGGAACGACCTGGATCGTCTCCTACACCACCACGACACTGGACTACGAGCGCACCACGATCCTGAGCGCGAACGCGCTGCTGGCGGCCGTCGACATCCCGCTGATGATGGCGTTCGGCCTGCTGTCGGACCGGATCGGCCGACGCGGCATGTCGCTGGGCGGGATGCTGGCGCTCGGGCTGTTCGCGGTGCCGTGGATCATGCTGGTCGACAGCGGGTCCATCGGGTTGTTCCTGCTCGCCGGCATCGTCGTGCAGGCTTGCCGGACCGCCGTGTACGGGCCGCAATCGGCGTTCTTCTCGGAGTTGTTCAGCACCCGGCTCCGCTACAGCGGCGCCTCGCTGGCCTACCAGATCGCGGCGATCCTGGGCGGCGGCATCGCCCCGATGATCTGCACCGCGCTGTTCGCGGCTACCGGGAGCTCCTTCTCCATCGCGGGATACGTCGTGGTGCTGTGCCTGATCTCGTTCGTCTCGACCTACCTGCTCGCCGAGACCTACAAGCGCGACCTCGACGACACCCCTGCCCCGGCCAAGGCCTGACCCCCATCGCGAGAACCGCAGTACTCGTCGACGCGAGTACTGCGGTTCTCGTGCGTCTGCGGCCCGGGCGCGCAGCAACTCCGCACCAGCTCCTAGCGGACGCCTGCGGTGACGGCCGCGAGGGTGACGAGCACGAGCAGGGCGAGGTAGGCGCGGGCGTGCACGACGTCGTCGATCTCCGGCGGGCGCCTGCGCAGCAGCACGATCACCGGGATCGCCGTCACCAGCAGGATCGCGGCCGACCGCAGGTCGATCAGCCCGACCACTCCCTCCCCGGTCACCGCGGGGGTCCCGAGGAAGAACACGACCAGGGCGGGGAGGCTAATCGCGAAGGTCAGCGGGTTGGCCAGCGGTGCCGCGACCGACATCGGCATCCCGCCGCGCCGCAGCAGCGGCACAGTCATGACGCTGCCGCCCACGCCGAGGAAGGAGGCCACAGCACCGATCGGCACGCCCAGGACGGTCGGGATCGGGAACCGCGCGCGGGCGGGAGCCGCAGCCGTGGAGGGCCGGAGGAACCCGGGACGCAGCAGGGCGTCGGCGATCGTCACGCAGAGGTAGGCGACAAAACCCCAGTGGATGAGCGGTGACGGCGCCAGTCCCGCGAGCAGCGCGCCGCAGAGCCCGCCGACCGCGAGCAGACCGCAGAGGACCTTGGCCCCGCCGAGCCGTCGCAGCACGGGGCGCGGCGTGGCGGAGGTGGCGACCGCGGCGTTGACGACCATCACCGCCGAGGAGGTCGCGATCGCGACCACGGCCGTCGATTCACCGAGCGGCGCGTCGACCCACATGATCACCGGGACGGTGACGAACCCGCCGCCGAACCCGAACAGCACGGTCGTCACGCCGGTCACCAGGCCGACCAGGGCGAGGAAGAGCAACTCCATGCCGCCCAGTCCATCGCGTCGACCGGCACGGCCACAATCCGCCCGTCCTTGCCCTGCGCCCCGACGATGGTCGATGATCCGTTTCAGCCCGAACCCCACCACAGGTCGAAGGGGACACCCGTGTCCGAAGACGTCGTCGAACTCATCCTGGCGGATCACCGCCGCTTCGAGGACCTGCTGCGCGCCCTCCGCAGCTCCGCATCCGATCGCGGATCCGCGCTCGGCGAGATCGCCGCGCTGCTGGTCGCGCACGCCGAAGCCGAGGAGAAGGAGGTGTACCCGGTGCTGCGCAAGCTCTCCTCGGAAGACGCGGAGGACGTCGACCACGGCGCCGAGGAGCACGCCGAGGGCCACGAGGCGCTGCTGGCGCTGATGGAGTGCGACGAGCCCGGTTCCGAGCAGTGGGACTCGCGGCTGGAGGAGCTCAGCGAATCGCTCACCCACCACCTCGACGAGGAGGAGCGCACGGTCCTCAACGACGCCCGCTCGGCGGTCGACGCGCAGCGCCGCGCGGAGCTCGGCAGGGCCTTCACCGCCAAGCGCCGCGAACTCATCGACTCGGGCTGCGGACGCATCGAGAACGTCCGAGAGCTCGTCCGCAGCAAGGGACCGTCGCAGCACCAGCACTAGAGCCGTTCGCGGGCCCGGGTTCTCGCGCCGATCGACAGGTCAGGCAGCTGCAGGGACCCGGGCGCCGATCGCTCGGCGCCGGTGGGACGAAGCATCACGACGGGAGCGGCACTCGCCGCGCTCGCGTGATCTAGCGCTGGTAGGTGCTCTCGTCCAGGCCGCTGAGCGTGGGGTCGTGGGCGATCTCGCCGACCTCGTACATCGAGGTCATCCAGTGGTAGAAGTTGTCGCCCCGCTCGCGGAGGAGTTCGTAGAGGCGTCGCATCAGGCGGCCCCGGACCTCCGCCATCTCCGGGTGCGGGTAGCGGTTGATGAGCTCGTCCGGATCGGTTTCCAGGTCGTAGAGCTCGTTGACCGAGTCCGGGTTGACCACGAGCTTGTACCGGTCGGTGCGCAACATCCGCTGGGGGTACGGGAAGTGGTGCCCGTGGAACTCGCAGACGAGCTCCTCCGGCCACTCCACACCGTCCTCATCGGACACCAGAGGCAGCAGGCTCCGGGAATCCACAGCGGGTTCCGGGTCGATACCGGCGAGTTCGAGGATCGTGGCCGTGCAGTCCAGGAGGCTGACGAACTCCGAGCGCACCACTCCCCCGGGCGCACCGGGAACGCGCACGATCCCGGGCGTCCGGTAGATGTCCTCGTACATCGCCGGGCCCTTGTCGTGCAACCGGTGGGCACCGGTGAACTCGCCGTGGTCGCTGGTGAAGAACACCGCGGTGTCGTCGGCCAGTCCCAGGCGCTGCATCGCCTCCAGGACCCGGCCGATCTCGTGGTCGATGAGCGCCACGTACCCCCAGTACACGGCGATCAGCTTGCGGGTGGTCTCCAGCGGCATCGTGTCGAACGTCCAGTGCGCGCTGTAGTTCTGCTGCACCGGGGGTTTGCCGTGGAAGGTCTCGGCGACCGAACGCGGCAGCGGCACGTCCTCCGGGTCGACCATGTCGAAGTACTCGTCGGGGATGATGTAGGGCAGGTGCGGGCCGAAGAAGCTGAGCTCCAGGAAGAACGGCTTCTCGCGCTCGCGCGCGTCGGCGGCGTAGCGCTCCATCATCTCGATGGCGCGGGTGGCCAGGTAGTGCTCGAAGGTCGCCTCGGTCGGCTGGTGCAGCCGGGCCGCCAGGAGGTTTCCCGGCCCGCCGTTGGGCAGGGTGCCGCGGATGCGGTCGCTGATCTCGTAGGGCGGCAGGTCGTTCTCGGCGAGGTAGGCCAGGTAGTCGGGGTGCTCGACGGGGTTGTGCCAGCCCGGCAGGTCCGGCCCGTCGAACCCGAAGCTCCCCGCGTCCCTCTCCGTCCCGATGTGCCACTTGCCGATGAGCCCGCAGTTGTACCCGTGGGCGCGCAACGACTCCGAGAAGGTGAACTTCCCGTCGGGCAGGTCCTCGATGTAGCCGACGTTGCGCTCGTGGTTGGCGAGCAGCTTGTGCCGGAACGGCGCCTGACCGGTGAGCAGGCTGGCGCGGGCGGGCGTGCAGATGGCCGTCGGCGTGTACCAGCGGTCGAATCGGGTGCCGCTGGCGGCCAGCGCGTCGAGGTTCGGCGTGACCGCCCTCGCGTTGCCGTAGGCGCCGAGGGTGTCGGTGCGGTGCTGGTCGGTCATCAGGAACAGGATGTTGCGCTGGTTCATCGATTTCCCGCCGAGGTGAACAGTTCTCCGGTGTAGTAGTCCTGCGGCCCGGTGCTCTGCTTGAGCTGGCCGGTCCCGGTGAAGTAGGCGTCCATCGCCGACAGCCAGCGCTGGGCGGTTCCGTCGCCGGTGATCCGGTCGAGCTCCTCGACGCCGAGCGCTCTCACGTTGGCGGCGTCGGCGCGGACCTGCGCCGGGTCCTTGTCCAGCATGTCGGCGGTGAGCTCGATGGTGCGCTCGGCGTTGTCGGTCCGGTACCGCATCGCGTCCCGCAGCACCGCCAGCACCCGGCGGGCCTTGTCCTGCTGGCCGGTCACCACCTCGTTGCCCGCCACGAACGCGGTCGGGAACTCCATCTGCCCGGCGAAGTCGGAGTTCTTGACCAGCTCGACGAGTCCCGGAACCTGCTTCTTGATCGTGTCGATCGCCGGGTACCAGAACCCGGCGGCATCGATGCGCTTGGCGGAGAAGGCGGACACGATCGTCGACGCGTCCATCGGCACGATCCTGACGTCGCCCTTGGTCATCCCGGCGTTGCGCAGCGCGAGGTCCAGGATCATCTCGCCGGAGGTGCCCTGCGGGACGCCGACCGTCTTCCCGCGCAGGTCCGCCACGCTGGTGATGCCCGGCTGAGCGATCACGCGGTCGGCGTTGCCGAGCGTGTTCAGGGCGACGACCTTGGCCTGCCCCGAAGCGGGCAGCCACATCGCGCCGGGACCGATGTAGCCGAAGTCGAGATCGCCGCTTCCCAGCGCCTGGATCTGCAGCGGACCGTTGGTGAAGACGCTGGTCGTGGCGCTGAGACCGTGCTTCTCCCAGAGCTTCTGGTCCTCGGCCACCGCCAGCAGGCTGGCGCCGTTGTAGTCGCCGATGTAGCCGAACCGGACCTCGTTGGCCTCGTCCGCGCCACCACCGCACCCGGTCAGCACCACCGCGAGCGCGGCGAGCACCGCGGCGATCCCTCTCCTCCTGCTGATCATGACGTCCTCTCAGTCGCTGCGGCGCGCTCGTCGTCCTGGTGGTACACGGAGTTCCAGACCCGGTTGCGCAGCGCCGTGAACTCGGGGCTCAACCGGACCTCCTCGTTGCGCGGGTGGGGCAGGTCGACGTCGACGACGTCGTATACGCGGCCGGGCCGGGAAGCCATCACGACCACCCGGTCGGCCAGGTACACGGCCTCGTCGACGTCGTGGGTGATGAACAGAACCGTCCGCCGTTCCCGGTCCCAGGCGCTCAGCAGCTGGTCCTGGAGCTTGACGCGGCTCAGCGCGTCGAGCGCGCCGAAGGGCTCGTCCATCAGCAGGATCGCGGGGTTCACGGCGTAGGCGCGGGCGATGGCGCAGCGCTGCCGCATCCCCCCGGACAGCGCCTTGGGCAGCACGTCGGCGAACTCCGAGAGCCCGACGACGTCGATGAAGTGCGCTGCGCGCCTGCGCCTCTCGTCTCCCGGGACGCCTGCGATCTTCAGGCCGAACTCGACGTTGCCGCGCACGGTCAGCCACGGGAACAGCGCGTACTGCTGGAAGATCACGCCGCGGTCGGGTCCCGGTCCCGAGACCTCCACCCCGTCGACCAGGGCACGTCCCCCGTCCGGCACCTCCAGCCCGGCGAGGATGTTGAGCAACGTGCTCTTGCCGCAGCCGGAAGGTCCGACGACGGTGACGAACTCGTTGTCGGCGATCTCCAGCGACACGTCGTCGAGCGCGACGAACCGCTCGCCGCCGAGGCTGAAGGTCTTGCCGACGCCCTCCAGGGCGATCTTGGGGTTCACGGCCTCTCCTGCCATCCGGTCAGCTTGCGTTCGGCGAGCAGCAGCAAGCGGTCCATGACCAGGCCGAGGATCCCGATGGTGATCAGGCTGACGAAGATCGTCGGCAGGTCGTAGTACAGCTGGGCGTTCTGCATCCGGAAGCCGAGGCCCTCCTGGGCGGCGATGAGCTCCGCCGCGACCACCGTCGCCCACGCCGAGCCCAGACCGACGCGCATGCCGACCAGGATGAACGGGGCCGAAGCCGGCACCACGACCTTGCCGAAGATGGTCGCGTCGCCCGCACCGAGCACCCGGGCCGCGTTGATCAGCGTCGGATCGACCGTGACCACGCCCTGCAGCGTCGAGATGACGCAGGCCAGGAACGCGGCCAGGAAGATCACGAAGATCTTCGGGACCTCGCCGATGCCCATCAGCACGATGGCGAGCGGGATGATCGCCAGCGGCGGGATCGTGCGGAAGAACTGCACCCACGGTTCCCCGAGCGCCCGCACCGGCCGGTACCAGCCCATCAGGAATCCCACGACGACCGCCAGCGCGGAACCCAGCGCGAAGCCGGCCAGCACGCGCGCGAGGCTCGCCAGGACGTCGTCGAGCAACGTGCCCTCGACGAGCATGTCGGCGCCCCGGGCCGCCACCTCGGGTGGTGCGGGGATCTTGACGCCCAGCGCGGACACAGCCCACCACGCGGCGATGCCGAGCAGGACCGAGGCCGCGTTGAGGGCGAGCGGTGCGCTGCGGCGGCGCGGCGCGGACCGCGGGCCCGCCTTCGGCGCGGCGGCGCGCTCACTGAGGACTGCCATGGTCAGGACTCCTTCGAGGGGCGTTCCGGCGCCCGCACCGCTGGTAAGGCCATGTCTGGAACAACTCCTCACGCCGGCAGCGCGCGCACGGCCGCCGGTTCCGGTTGGTCGGCCAGCAGGGGCGTGCCGCGGAAGAGCGCGGCCAGCGCACCGATCGCGCCGTCGTCGTCGGCGAGCCGCGCGGCCCGGACGACGGGCCTCGCCGCGATCCACGGGAACAGCTCCTCGCCGAGGGTCTCGCTGGTCCGCTCGACGAGAACGGGTGTCAGGCGGGCGATCTCGCCGCCGATCACGATCTCGGCAGGGTTGAACACCATCGCCACCGTGCCCACCACCGCGCCCACCGCCGAGGCGGCCTCGCGCAGCACCTGCTCGACCACCGGGTTCGCGGAGCTCGCCAGGTCCTCGATCGATCCGACGTCGGCACCGCGCTCCCGGCAGGCCGCCAGCATCGAGGGGACCGACGCGACCGTCTCCAGGCATCCGCTCTTGCCGCAGCGGCACCGCGCACCACCCGGCACGACGGTGACGTGCCCGAGTTCCCCGGCCAGCCCGGTCGCCCCGGAGACGATCTGGCCGCCGATCACCAGCGCGCCGCCGACGCCGTCGGAAAGCCGCACGTAGAGCAGGTTCTCGTCGTCGGCGCCGCCGGCCAGCGCCTCCGCCAGCGCGGCGAAGCGGGTGTTGTTCTCCACGATCACCGACGCGCCGAAGCGTTCCGCGAAGGAGACGTCCACGTCGTCGCGCGCGGCGGCGAACCCGGGGCCGAAGGCGCCCTCCGGGGCGAGCGGGGCCGAGGAGCGCGGGTGCGGCCCGGTGACGCCGATGCCGATCCCCTGCAAGGCGCGGAAGTGCACGCCGCGCTCGGCGCTGAGCCGGTCGATGAGGTCGAAGGCGATGCTGATGCGCTCGGGCCAGCCGGTGCTGTCGGGGTAGGCCTGCCGCCCGGACACCACCACCTCGTGGGAGGCGTCGGCCACGGCCACGCGCACCCGGCGGTGCCCGAAGTCGACCCCCATGAACTGCCCGGAGTCGGGGTCCAGCACCAGCCGCTCGGCCGGTCTGCCGCTGCCCGCGCGCGAGGCGGCGTCGGTGTCGAGCACGACGACGGACCCGTGTCGCAGCAGGTCACGGGTGATCTCCGAGACCGTGGTGCGCGACAGGCCGACCGCCTCGGCGATCTCACCCCGGCTCAGCGCACCCCGTTCGCGGAGCGCTCGCAGCACCCGCTCCTGGTGGCTGTGACGCACCAGGGCGTGCGCCTCGCCGGGCATTCGCATGTCGGCCATGCTCGGCGGACGTCATTTTTCCGGCAAGGCTCCGACAGAATTGTTCCGAGGAGTGGAACCCCACCAACCCGCAACAGCTCCCCTTGCCCCGCTGGTCACGCTGATCACCGAGCGCGAGAGTCCCCCTTTCGAGGCATTTCCCAGTTTTAGTCCAAACCGAGGGCCTTCGATGCCCGAAATGTCGGCTCAGTTCGGACTAAAACTGGGAAATGCCGGGGACGCGAGGGCGAGCTCGGCGTGGTGCGGGGGTCAGGTGGTCTTCGGGATGTCTTCGGCGAGGATCTTGGCGATGTTGCGCTCGGCGAGGGCCGTGATCGTGACGAACGGGTTCACGCCGGTGCTGCCCGGGATGAGCGAGCCGTCGGTGACGTAGAGGTTGTCGTAGCCCTTCACCCGGCCGTAGAGGTCGGTGGCCTCGCCCAGGACCAGACCGCCCAGCGGGTGGTAGGTGAACCGGTTCTCGAACGCCCGGGTGTCGCCGAACAGGTCGTAGCGGTAGCTGGTGCCGTTGACCGAGTTGATCCGGTCGAACAGCTGCTTGGCCGCGTCGATCGACGGCTGCCCCTGCTCCTCCCGCCACTGCAGGACGGCGCGGTCGGCCCCGGGGTCGTAGCGGAACGAACCGCGTTCCGGGTTGCGCGTGATGGCCAGGTACAGGCTCGCCCAGGTCTCCAATCCCGCTGGGACCGGGGCGATTTCGGCGAAGACCGGATTCACCGGGTCGTCCCAGGCGTCGATGCCCATCGCGGGCATGCCCGATTCGAGGGGACCGACCAGGTCCTGCGGGAGGTTGGCGCGGCCGAGCATCACGTTGCCGTTGTTGCCCCATCCCTGCCCGATCGCCTCACCGAGGTTCGGCAGCTTCCCGGTGTCGCGGGCGCGCAGCAGCAGCTCGGTCGACCCCAGGCTCCCGGCACCGAGGAAGAGGTGCCGGGTGGTGAGCTGGCGGATGCCGAGCACGTTGCCGAACTCGTCGATCCGCTTCACCGACAGCGCGTAGCTGCCGTCCTGCCGCTGGGCGATGTCGCGGACCTCGCTCAACGTCTCGATGGTCACGTTGCCCGTGCCCAGCGCGGCGGCGAGGTAGCTCTTGTCGAGGGAACGCTTGCCGTGGTTGTTGCCGTAGATGACCTCGGCCGCCAGCGCCGAGCGCGGCACCAGCTCGTCCTCCTCCTGGCGCATGTACTCGAAGTCGTAGACGCTGGGCACGAAGGTGGTCTTGTACCCCGGCCTTCTCCGCCGCCGCCCGCGACACCCGCGCGAACTGGTAGGACCGGGACTTCTCGAACCACTCGGGGTCGATGTGGTTGGTGCCGAGCATCGAGTTGGCCAGCGGGAAGAACCTGCCGTACATCTCGTCGGCGTTGACCTCGGGCAGGATCTCCTCGAAGTACCAGCGCTTGGGCGTCACCGCCATCGCACCGTTGACCAGCGATCCGCCGCCGACGCCCCGGCCCACGTAGACCGACATGTCACCGTGGTGGACGCGGTCGAGAACACCGGCGTAGGGCTCGATGTCCCGGTTCGCGACGTCCATCCACAGGAAGGACGCCAGCGGCATCTCGGTGCGGTCCTTGAACCACGTCGACCGGCGGTCCGGCGTGAGCATGTCGGAGAAGACCGTGCCGTCCTCAGCGGGCCTTGTCCACGACTGACCCATCTCGAGCATCACGGTCGGCACGCCGGCAGCGCCGAGGCGCAGCGCGGTCACCGCCGCTCCGTAGCCCGTGCCGATCACGACCGCCGGTGAGTGCTCGGCAGCCTGCGCGGAACGCCGCGTGGAGATGGTGGTCAGTCCCAGCGCCGAAGCGGAACCGAGCGCTGCCATGCCCATGAACTGGCGACGAGAGGTTGAAGCGCGCACAGAGGGCCTTTCTGTCGTTGACAAGCCTTACAACCACTGTCAACGATGTAAAGGTCAAGCGGTGACGTTCAATCCGCTTATCAGGTGACGGTGCAAGTAGGTGCGCAACTGGGCGTCCGAGCGCGACCTGGCGCTCTCGAAGAGCACCAAGGACACCAACCACCGCAGGCACGTCTCGGCGATCTCGTCCAGCTCGGGCTCCAACTCGGGCTGGAACTCCACCAGCGGGAGCAGGAACGAGCGCGACAGCTCCAACGCCCGCGGACCGACGGCGTCGCCCTCGAACAGGATGCTGCCCCGCTCCGGGAACGCGATCGGCGCCAGCGCCGGGCTGCTGCGGAACTCGGCCCGCGCCGCGACCATGACCTCCACGACGTAGTCGGCGGCCGTGGTCGCCTCCTCTCGGGCGCGCTCTATCACCCGCGAGATCACCTGGACCGCCGCCGTTTCCAGCGCTTCGGACACGAGCTGGTCCAAACCGCCGAAGTGCGCGTAGATCGTCGGCCGGGAGAACCCCGAGATCCGGGAGATGGAGCTGATCGAGAGCCCGTCGTAACCGGCGGTCGCCAAGCGCTGGATCGCAGCGTCGACGATCCTGGTGTGGACATCCATCGGGGCAGTATGCGGTGTCCGCTCCCGCCCGATCAGTCGGCCCGCACGTCCGCGGCGTCAGGCGGCGACACTGCCGGACGCCATCCCGCGAACCGGAGTCCCTCCGGTCCTCGCGCACCGGTGTTGACCACCAGCACACCGTCGAAACCGACGCCCACGAGCGTGATGTCGCCGTTGGGCTCGACCAGCGTTGCGGGGTGCTCGGTCACCGCTCCGCCCAAGTCGATCCACGGGCCACCCGCCCGGTCGGCGACGCGGACCCGCCCCGCGGCGTCCCGGCTCACCCTGATCAGGTCGGCGGATCCCCTCGGCCCCGGGTCGGTCACCGTCGGGTCGCCGATCCCACCGGGAGCGGGCAGAGTCGTGCGGCCGCTCCAGCCGCCGGCCGGGAGCGAGGTGCGCTCGACCAGCTCGCCACCTCGGTCCGTGCGCACGAGCAGCCGGATCGACCCGTCGCGAGCGTGCTCGGCCACCGGCGCGCCCGCCGGGCGGGCCGCGCCGATCGGCACCTGCTCGCCCCTCGCGGCTCCGGTTCGGGGGATCTCCCAGTGCAGCACCCCTCCTCGCGTCGCCGCGAACAGCTGCACCACGCCATCCCGGCCCGCGACGAGCGAGAGCCCGTCCTGGACGTCCCGGGCACCGAGCTCGACCCACGGCCGCCAGCGCCCCGGCGCGGACTCGCGGCGGACGCTGACCCCACCCGCGGAGTTCTTGACGGCGAGCACGATCCGGCCGTCGGAATCGGCGGTCGCCGCAGGCGCGCCGTTCTCGGCCCCGGCGGGGGCGTCCACGACCTCCCACCGCCGGGACCGGACGTCCGCACTCCCCTGCCGCAGGAGCAGGATGCGCGCTCCGTCCTCGCTCTGCGCCACCAGCACCGGCTTCCGGCGACCCTGGCCGAGCAACGACACCTGCGGGCGCAGCGGTTCCGGCAGCGGCAGCAGCTCCGGGTCGTTCCAGGCACCTCCGGGAGTGCGGACCCAGCGGGCGATTCCGTGCGCGCGCACGGCGAACGCCTGCGCCCCACCGCCTTCCGTCGTGATCGCCCACTTCCCGCGTCGCGGCCACCGGTAGGCGCTGTTGTCGCTCCAGCTCCGGTAGACATCGCCCCTGGCGAGGGCGTCGTGGCCGACGTAGGCGGCGAAGGCCTCGCGCGTAGTGGTCTTGTCGGCCTGGGACAGCGGCGACGGGGTGTCACCGACGTTGTAGTCGCGGTAGGTCAGCACCATCGGCGAGAACGCCCGGGGCCGGTGCGCGGTGACCGCTTCCTCGGCCAGGGCCGCTCCCGCGACGTGATCGGGGTGGTTGTGCACCCCGACCCAGTTGGACTGGTAGCGGTGGTCCGGCTGGTCGTCCTGCAACCGGATCACCGTGGGCTGGAAGGCGTCCAGCAGCGCCGTGAGGGACTCGACCACGGCACGCCGGTCGAACTGCTGCGGGTACCCCACGGCCGCCCCCGCCGGAACGGTCGTGGTGACGGTCAGCGCGGGGTCCTGCCGCAGCCGGGTCAGCGCGTGCCTGCCCTGCTGGGCGTTGGCGTCCTCGGGCAGGTTCAGCAGCACCAGCCGCACGTCGGGATCCGCGCGCAGGGTGTCGACCTCGGCGAGACGACCGCGGCCCACCGGAATCGTGGCGCGCGACCAGTCGTTGGGCTTGCCGAGCATCTGCGCGTAGGCGGCCCGCGTGCCTTCCTGCCTCCCGGCGCTGTAACCGGGTTTGTCGGGCATGTCGGCCTCACCGGCGGTCAGGTAGATGCTCGTGGTCGGCCGCCCGCTGCGCATGCCCTCGGCCAGGTCAGGGTTCATGAACAGCAGGTCGTCGTCGGGGTGCGCTACCACCTGCACGTAGTGCTCCTGCGGAACCGGCGGCGGGGGCTCGACCGCGAGCTGCTCCGGAGGTCCCTGGCAGGTGGCCAGGAACGCGAGCACGAGCCCGACGCTGAACGCGGCAGTCCTGCTCATCGGGCTGCTCCTCGTGACGCGCCCGTCTCCCTGCGACGAGCGAAGCCCTGCAGGAGCCCGACTCCCGCCGCGAGCAGCGCTCCGCCGGCGGCCGACATCAGGCCCAGGCGCGCGCTCGGCGGCGTCCAGCTGAGCTCCAACCGCCCTGCGAGACCGTCGGGCACCACGACCTCCAGCAGCCCGGCGGGTCCTGCGCGGGCGGGGACTTCGGCGCCGTTCCATGTCGCCGAGTAACCGGGCCAGGCCGTCCGCGCGAAGACCAGCCGGCCGGCCCCCGGCGCGGTCCGGCGGACCTCCACCTGTTCGGTGCCCGGTCCATCGGAGACGTCGGAGACCACCTCCAGCTGCGGCGAGGACCAGCTGAGATGTCCCGCGCTCGCCACCGGGCGGTCCCGCCGCAGCACGCTCACCCGCGCGTTGCGCTCGGCGAGGTGCCAGCCCCGCGCCACCGCGGGCTGCGGGACGATCGAGTGCTGGACGACGACCGTGTCCAGCAGCAGCAGGTCCGCGAGCGGCGCGTCGGTCCCGCGCGGCGCCCGCCACAGCGCGTCGTAGGTGCCCGGGCAGGCCGATCCTTCGTAGCGCAGGCACAGGACGTCCGAGAGCTCGCGGAAGCCGAGTCCGGTATAGGAGCCGATGCTGTCCACATCGGACAGCAGGAAACCGTTGCCGATGACCACGTCTCGCCACACCTCGCGCTCCGGATCGGGCGCGTTGAGCACGGGGTCGGCGATCTGCAGCACGCGACCCTCGTACCGGCCGGCGAAGTTCTCCCGCATCTGCTGGGGCGACGTCGGGAAGTACTGACCCAGGTCCGTTCCCCCGACGAACCACAGGCACTGCGCGGAGAAGGTGAGCGCCGTGCCGACCTGCAGCACGACCACCAGCGGCCCGGTCCCGTACCTGCGGTGGACCGCCACGGCGGCGGCGACGAGCAACCCGATCAGCACCGCGACGGCAGCCGCCCGGCGCAACGTCACCACGTCGGGAGCCCGCTCGGCGGTGAAGTACACCGACAGCAGCAGGAATCCCGCGGTCGCCGTGGCGCGCGCACGCGGCCGGTCCCGCCGCAGCCCAGCCGTGAGCACCACCGCCAGCAGCACGGCCAGGGCGAGGTATCCGTAGTGCACCACCCGCAGCGGCCAGCGGAACATCCACACCTCGGAGGGCCCGAGCGCGAACAGCAGGTACACCACCGCGATGACCGCGGGCGCGATCAGCTCGCGAAGGCGCTCCCGCAGCACCGAGAAGTCGCACCAGAACGCCAGCGGGACCGCGAACCAGCAGAAGTACACCGCGGGCACGCCCACTCCGGCGATCTCCGGGACGTAGGTGGGGGTGCTGAGGTTGATCAGGTCGGCGAGGTGCGGAGCGAGCGTCCCGCTGTTGTCCACACCGCCCGAGGTGGTCCGCCAGGTCATGTGCGCCGAGCGCACCAGCGGCAGGTACACCAGCGGGACGACCGCGGCGATCGCGGCCGACACCAGCGCGAGCCGGCGCGCGGCCGCCCACCGCCGCTGCACACCGCACTCGACCAGGAGAGCCGCGAGCACCACGGAGACGCCGAGCAGGCCGTAGGGATTTCCCGCGGTCACGGCGAGCGCACCCACCAGGAACACCCAGAAGGCGTTGGTGCGACCGCGAACCATGCGTCGCGCGAGCAGCCAGACGAACGGGACCCACACGAAAGCCAGCAGCGCCGCCGGCCACTTCGCGGCGTCGAAGTGCAGCAGCGGCCCGGCCAGCGGGAGCGCGGTGGCGAGCGCGCTGGACGACCAGCGCGCGGCACCGTGCTCGCGGCACAGCAGGTAGCAGCCCAGCGCGATCACGGCGAAAGCGACAGTCCGCACGACGATTCCGGCGATCCCGATGTCGGTGGAGTACGACACCCCCAGCCACACCAGGGCGTTGACCGGGCTCCACACGCCGAACAGAGTCTCGGCGGCGAGGTTCCCACCCATCATCAGATCGGGATCCAGCACCGGAGGCCAGATTCCCTGCCGCAGCTGATGCCCCAGGTGGTACCACATGGGCAAGATCTGGGTCGCCGCGTCGTCGACGAAGTAGAACCATCCCGGGCGCAACACCGGAAGCTGCGCCAGCGCGGCCACGAACAGGCAGGTGAGCAGCGGCGCCATCACCCGCCCGCGATCGCGCGCGGGCACCGTCCCGCGAGGTTCCACGTCCTCCGCCGCGGCGACCTCGTCGAGCAGTTGGGTCACGGAGTCCTCCCGATGGGCAGGGACGCGTCGGGGCGCGGGTCGGGAACCCGGCCGCGCGAAGTCAGGATCAAGCGGCTCACCAGGTAGGTGGCCGGGGTGGCCAGCAGACCGCCGAGGACCGTGGCCAGCAGCGGGTGGACGGCGACCACCTCGACGAGCAACCACATCGCGGTGACGCTGAGCGCGAGGTTGACGGCGTTCGACGCCGGGTACAGCAGGAAGGTCCGCCACCTCGGCGGGACCCGGAAGGTGAACCGGCAGTTGAGCAGGTACGACACCGACATCGCCGCGATCGTGGCGAGCACGTGGGCGAGCAGGTACCCGACGACGAACCACGCCGGGAGGTAGACCAGGTAGTGCACGACCGTGTTCAAGGCCCCCACCACCACGAAGCGGCCGAAGCTCCCTGCTCCGCTCAGTCGGCGCACTTCTGCCATCCGTTACTCGCGGCGCCGTCGGTCATCACCGGGACCGAGGAGGGGCGGCGAGGTGCGATCACCCTCGGCGCGGCCATCGGCTGCGCGAGACCGCCGGACTCCTTGATGAAGTAGGCCGGGCGGTGCTTGGACTCGACGTAGATGCGCCCGACGTACTCCCCGACCACGCCCAGCAGCAGCAGCTGCATCCCGCCGAAACCGCTGATGCCCACCATCAAGGTCGCGTACCCGGGCACACCGGGATCGCCGGCCAGCGCGCACCAGACGACGTAGACGGCGTAGGCGAAGGCGAGCGCGGTGACGGCCCCGCCCACGTACACCGCCGCGCGCAGCGGTGTGCTGTTGAACGAGACCACGCCGTCGATCCCGTAGTTGACCAGCTTGCCGAAGCTGTAGCAGGACTGGTCGTGCTTGCGGGTCACGTTGCGGTAGGGAACGGTCGCGGTCGGGAACCCGACCCAGGCGAACAAGCCCTTGGAGAACCGGTTGCTCTCCGGGATCGCCAGCACCGCGTCGGCCGCGCGCCGCGACAGCACCCGGAAATCGCCCACCCCGTCCTCCAGCGGGACGTCGGTGAGCTTGTTGACACCCCGGTAGTACAGCTTCGACAGCAGCGATCGGGTGCGCGGTTCGCCGTGCCGATCGCGGCGGGCGACGACCTGGTCGTAACCGGTGTCGAGCAGCCGCAGCATCTCCGGGACCAGCCACGGCGGGTGCTGCAGGTCGGCGTCCATCAGCAGCACCCGGTCACCGGACGCCTCGCGGAGTCCCGCGAGCATGGCCGACTCCTTGCCGAAGTTGCGGCTCAGCGACAGGTACCGGTACCGCGAGTCCAGCGAGCACAACCGGCGGGCCGCGTCGAGCGTGCCATCGGTGCTGCCGTCGTCGACGAGCACGACCTCGAACCGCCCCACCAGCTCGGGCAGCACGGCGTTGAGCTCGTCGCGGAGCTCCTCCAGACCGCGCGCCTCGTTGAAGCAGGGAACCACCACAGAAAGATCCATAATCGCTCTCGCGCCAGATTGAAAACGTGAAATGATCTGCCGAAAATTCCTCGAACAATGAGATCGATCAGGGCGGAGAGGTCTCATCGGAAATCGATCTCGCCGATACGAATCGAGCGGTGAATGGCGGCGAGGAACCGTCGGCCGACGAGGACGCCGCGCAGGACCCGCCGCAGAGGTCGCCGTCGCACGCGCCAGTGACCAGCACGAAACACCTCCACGCTCGCGGGCCCACGTCTCCCGCGCCGCTACCGGCGAGCCGGTGGAAATCCGCGAAAAGACTCACGCCTGAATTCTGATCAGTCCTGATCGACATTAAATGAACACGATCTGGGCCGCACAATTCAGTGGACACGCTCACCCCTTTGCGTGGAGTCGGCGAGCAGTTCCCGCAGCGCTGCGCAATCACCCCCGCACGGCCGCGAGCGCCGAAGCGGGAGGCATCACCGGTTCAGGTACCGGGAGGTGGCCGTCGGCGCCGAGGCGACTCCACGTCGCAGCTCGGCGCCGGAACGATCAGCGGGCGACGAAGGTGCTCAGCAGCGCCTGGACCTCGTAGACGTCGACGCCCTTGCCGAACTGCTGCGAGACGGGCTCGGCGGTGCTGGAGATCCAGATCTTCAGCTCGGCGTCGAGGTCGAAGGTGCCCGCGGTCTCGACGGAGAAGTGCGTGATGCTGCGGTACGGGATCGAGTGGTACTCGGTCTTGCGGCCGGTCACGCCCTGCTTGTCGACGAGGATCAGGCGCCGGTCGGTGAAGATCAGCGAGTCGCGGATGAGCTGGTAGGCGGCGTGGATCTGCTCCCCGTCCGCCAGCAGGCGCCCGAACTCCTTAGCCGCCGCCCGGGGATCGATCCCGGACGCGTTGCCCATCATCCCGCCGAACAGACCCATGTCCCGCCCCTCACTGAAGATCCTCTCCCGCCACCGTACAGAAGATCCGCGCTGCGCCGGGCCGTTCGCAGGAGCTGGGAGCACAAGTCGGCCGGCCCGCGGAAACCCGCGAGCCGGCCGACACCGGGGGCGCTTCTCAGCCTGTGACGGCCACGTGGCCTTCGGTCACCTCGGGCGCCGGAGCGGTGGGCAGCTCCTCGGAGACGTGCTCGACCGGCGGCTTGGGGTGGTGCGTCGGGGGCTTCGGGTGGTGCGTCGGAGGCTTCGGGTGCTCGGTCGGCGGCTGCGGGTGCTCCGTCGGCGGGTTCGGCTTCTCCGGCTTCTCCGGGTGGTCGACGATCGGAGCGTTCACGCACTCGGATTCCTGCGGCGAGCCGATGGGCGCCACGAGTCCGAGCACGCCGACGTTGTTGCCGCACAGCTGAACCGGAAGAACGCTGAGGTTGTTGTCGTTGCCGATGTTCAGGCCGTCGTTGTCGGAGCTGTCGGCGGACGCAGGAGTCGCGCCGACGAGCAATCCCGCACCGAGAGCGAGAACAGCTGTCCAATAAGCAGATTCACGAACGGTTCGCACCGCTACCCCACTTTCGCCAGTGGACAACGCCCGAATCCGGTCGCACATCCACGAACTACAGAGATCAACGCGGAGCGAACGTTAATTCTCCCCCAGCGAGTCCACCACACGAGCGGATCAACGTGAGAGAGAAACGGACATCCCAACTGACCTGCGAGAACGATCTCCTCCTAGATCAAATCGGCCACAATCCGTCCGCATGATCACCCGATCGTGGATCTTCGATCTACCCATCGGAGCGACAGGTGCCTGCTCGTCGGTTCGGACCAGGATCGTCCTCGGGTGGGGAGGTTTTCATGAGAACTTCCCCCTTGCGGAACGAGGTGCTCCCGGGGCGGGAGGGTTGCGCCCGGCAGTGCGCTCGTCTCCCGCCCCGGGCCCCTATCCCCGCACCGTGGATCGCTGGCGCCCGAGGTGCTGGACCTCGATCTCGACCACGTCGTGGGGACGGAGGAACGGGCGCGGCTCCGGGTGGAGAGCCGCCACTCCCGCCGGGGTCCCGGTCAGCACCAGGTCACCCGGGTGGAGCGTCATCAGGCCGCTGAGGTGCGACATCAGCTCGGCGACCCCGAAGACCATGTCGGCGGTGCTGCCCCGCTGCCGCCGAGTGCCGTTGACCCGCAGATCCAGGCTCAGGGCCTGCGGGTCGGGGATCTCGTCGGCGGTCACCAGCCACGGGCCCAGCGGGCTGAACGTGTCGTGGCACTTGCCGCGCACCCACGTCGGCCCGCTTCCGAGCTGGGCCCGCTCGGTGACGTCGTTGGCCGCCACGTACCCGGCCACCGCGCGCAGCGCCGCGGCGGGATCCGGGCAGGAGCGCAGCCGAGTGCCGATCACGACACCCAGCTCCGCCTCCCAGTCGGTGTGATCGCTGCCCGGCGGCAGCACGATCTCGTCCGTCGGGCCGGCGATCCCGCTGCTCGGCTTGAGGAACACGATGGGTTCGGCCGGTGGCGCGGTGCCCGCCGCAGCGGCGTGGTCGTGGTAGTTCAGGCCGATGCCCACGACCTTGCCCGGCTGCGCGAGGGGCGGCCCGAACCGGCCTGCGGGCAGAACCGGGAGGGCCTCCCGCCCCGCCTCGATCGCGGCGAGCCGCTCGGGATCGGCCAGCAGCGCGCCATCGATGTCGTGGGCGAACCCGGACACGTCGCGGACCAGGCCCGCAGCGTCCAACACCCCCGGCCGCTCGGCGCCGGGTTCGCCCACCCTGACCAGTCTCACAACCGGCCCGCTACCGCGGTCGGAGCGTCGTCGCCGGACTCCGCCAGCGCCTCGAACTCGTTGACCGCGTCGATCTCGTTGCCCATCGACACGTTGGTGACCCGCTCGACCACGACCTCCACCACCACCGGGACCCGGTGCTCGGCGACGAGCTTCTTCGCCTGTTCCAAGGCGTCGAAGATGCCGTCGGACTCGAAGACCCGCAGCGCCTTGCACCCCAGGCCTTCGACGACCTTGACGTGGTCGACGCCGTAGCCGGCGACCTCCGGTGCGTTGATGTTGTCGAAGGCCAGCTGCACGCAGTAGTCCATGTCGAAACCGCGCTGCGCCTGCCGGATCAGGCCGAGGTAGGCGTTGTTGATGAGCACGTGCACGAACGGGACGTTGAACTGCGCGCCGACCGCGAGCTCCTCCACGAGGAACTGGAAGTCGTAGTCGCCGGAGACGGCGACCACTGTGGACTCCGGGTCCGCGGTGGCCACCCCGATGGCGGCGGGCACCGTCCAGCCCAGCGGGCCGGCCTGTCCCGCGTTGATCCAGTGGCGCGGGCGGTAGACGTGGAGCATCTGCGCGGCCTGGATCTGCGAGAGCCCGATCGTGGAGACGTAGCGCGTGTCGGGTCCGAACGCGCGGTTCATCTCCTCGTACACCCGCTGCGGCTTGATCGGCGCCGCGTCGAAGTGGGTCTTGCGCAGGAGCCCCGACTTGCGGACCCGGCACTCCTGGCTCCACCCGCCGCGGTCGGCGAGCGTGCCGCTCTCCCGCCACTCGCGCGCGACCTCGACGAAGACCTCCAGCGCGGCGCGCGCGTCGGAGACGATGCCGTAGTCCGGGGCGAAGACGCGCCCGATCTGCGTCGGCTCGACGTCGACGTGGACGAAGGTCCGCCCTCTGCGGTAGGTCTCCAGCCCGCCGGTGTGCCGGTTGGCCCAGCGGTTGCCGATGCCGAGCACGAAGTCCGACTCCAGCATCGTCGCGTTGCCGTAGCGGTGCGCGGTCTGCAGCCCGACCATGCCTGCCGACAGCGGGTGGTCGTCGGGGATCGCGCCCCAGCCCATGAGCGTGGGCACGACCGGCACGCCCAGCGTTTCGGCGAACTCCACCAGCAGGTCCGACGCGTCGGCGTTGATGATGCCGCCACCTGCGACGATGAGCGGCCGTTCGGCGGCGTTGAGCATCTGCAGCGCGTGCTCGACCTGCGCCCGGGTCGCCGCCGGGGTGGCGACCGGCAGCGGCTCGTAGGTGTCGATGTCGAACTCGATCTCGGCCAGCTGCACGTCCAGCGGCAGGTCGATCAGCACCGGGCCCGGTCGGCCTGAGCGCATCAGCTGGAAGGCCTTCTGGAAGGTGCCCGGGACCTGAGCGGGTTCCAGCACGGTCACCGCCCACTTGGTGACCGGCTGGGCCACCGACTGGATGTCGACCGCCTGGAAGTCCTCCTTGTGCAGCTTCGCGACCGGGGCCTGTCCGGTGATGGCCAGGATCGGGATCGAGTCCGCCGATGCGGAGTACAACCCGGTGATCATGTCGGTGCCCGCGGGACCCGAAGTGCCCACGCACACACCGATGTTGCCCGCTTCGGCACGCGTGTAGCCCTCGGCCATGTGGGACGCGGCCTCGACGTGCCGGGCCAGCACGTGGTGGATGCCGCCGTGCTTCTTCATCGCGCTGTAGAACGGGTTGATCGCGGCGCCGGGCAGCCCGAAGGTCTGCGTCGCGCCCTCCTTCTCCAGGATGAGGGCGGCGGCGTCCACGGTGCGCATTCGCGTCATGTTCGTCCTCGTTTCGGCGGAGGGTCAGGTGTCGCTTCGGCCGGAGAGTCGTTCGACGCCGCGCAGCAGCGCGGAGTGGTCGAGGCCGCCGTCGCCCTGAGCCCGGGCGGCGGCCATCAGCTGCGCGAGCAGCGAGCCGACCGGCACGACCACGCCCGATTCGCGGGCCGCCGCGGTCACGATTCCCAGGTCCTTGTGGTGCAGGTCGATGCGGAAGCCGGGGTCGAAGGTCCGGTCGAGCATGTTCTGGCGCTTCTGGTTGAGCACCGTCGATCCGGCGAGTCCGCCGCCGAGGACCTCCAGCGCGGCTTCGGCGTTCACGCCGTAGGACTCGACGAACACCACGGCTTCCGACAGCGCCTGGATGTTCGCGGCGACGATGAGCTGGTTCGCGGCCTTGACCGTCTGCCCCGCTCCGGTCGGGCCGACGTGCACGACGGTCTTGCCGACGTGCTCGAAGACCTCTCCGGCGGCGGCGAAGTCCTCGCCGGGCCCACCGACCATGATGGACAGAGCGGCGTTCTTGGCGCCCGCCTCACCGCCCGAGACAGGGGCGTCGAGCAGCCGGAATCCCTTCTCCTCCGCTTCCCGGGCGAGCTCGATGGTGACGTCCGGCCGGATGCTGGAGAAGTCGATGATCAGCGCGTTCGGCTTGGCGTTGGCGTAGACGCCGCCGTCACCGGTGAGCACCTCGCGCACGTCGGGGCTGTCGGGAACCATGACGCAGACGATCTCGGCGCCCGCGACGGCCTCGGCGATCGAGTCAGCCGTGCTGCCGCCCGCGGCCTTGAGCGGACCGTACTTGTTTGGGGAGAGGTTGTATCCGGTCACGTCGTGGCCGGCGTTGGCGAGGTGCACGGCCATGGGGCTGCCCATGACGCCCAGGCCGATGAACGCGATCGAGCTCATGTCTTGCTTCCTCCTCGAGGTTCTGTCGTTCAGCTGCGGCGCTCGCGCGGGAGCCAGTCGAAGGGGCCCGCTTGACCGCTGGCCTTGTACTCCAGGCCGACCCAGCCGCGGTAGCCGCCGCCGGCGATCGCGGCGAGCTGTCGTTGCAGCGGCAGGGATCCCGTGCCCGGCTCGTTGCGGCCGGGGTTGTCGGCGATCTGCACGTGGGCGATGCGGTCGACGTGGTCGGCGATGACCTTGTCGACGTCGTCGCCGTTGACCGCGAGGTGGTACAGGTCGGCGAGGAGCCCGAGGTTGCTCGCGCCCGACTCCGCCTGCACGCGGTCGATGACGGCGAGGGCGTCGGCGGCGGTCCGCAGCGGGTAGGGCGGCGGACCGCTGACCGGCTCGACCAGCACGGTGCCGCCGATGCGCGCGGCGGACCGGGCGGCGAGCGCGAGGTTCTCCGCGGCGAGGGCGTCCTGCTCGTCCGGGGAGGCGTCGTCGACGCGGTTGCCGTAGAGCGCGTTGAACGCGGTGCAGCCCAGGCGCTCGCCGATCTCGACCGTGACGTCGATGTTGTCCCGGAACTCCTGGCTGCGCGCGGGCCACGAGACCAGGCCGCGCTCGCCGCCGGGCATGTCGCCGGCGAAGAAGTTCAGCCCGACCAGCCGCACGCCCGCGTCCTCGATGGCGCGCACGAAGGCGTCCACGTCGCGCTGCGCGGGCACCGCGGTGTCGAAGGGCCACCAGAACTCCACGGCGCCGAACCCGGCCGCCTTGGCCGCGGCCGGCCGCTCCAGCAGCGGTACGTCGGTGAGCAGGATCGAGCAGTTGACCTCGTAGGGCAGTGCGTGACTCATCGCAGCCGTCCCCTTAATTCCGTATCGCGGATGTATATTTCCGGTTTCCAAAATAGTGGCCGCCATCACCAGCTTTGTCAACACTTTGTTTAAGGGGGTGATCGGAGCGCGCGTCACCCGCGCGGACGGCGGGAAACGGTTGAAAACCGGGGCTTCGCGGTTGCGACTGGGTAGCGTGGGTGGGGTGAAGCGCCCGCACGTACTGCTCAGCGTTGCCGTGAGCGCGGACGGCTGCATCGACGACGTGGACGCGCAGCGGTTCCCGCTGTCCAACGCCGCGGACTTCGACCACGTCGATCAGATGCGCGCGGAGTCCGACGCGATCCTGCTCGGCGCGGGAACGGTCCGCAAGGACGACCCGCGCCTGCTCGTCCGCTGCGCCCACCGGTGCGCGCAGCGAACCGCGCGCGGACGTCCGGAGCACCCGCTCAAAGTCGTCGTCACCGGCAGCGGCGAGCTCGACCCCGCATCCCGGCTGTGGCACCTGGACGGCGGCAAGCTCGTCTACACCACCGACACCGGCGCGGCCGCGACCCGGAGATCACTGGGCGATCTGGCCGAAATCGCTTCTCTCGGAGCAGCACTCGACTTCGCCGCGCTGCTCGACGACCTGGCGGAGCGCGGCGTCGAACGGCTGCTGGTCGAAGGCGGCACCGGTGTTCACACCGAGTTCCTGAAAGCGGGTCTCGCCGACGAGATCCGCATGGCGATCGCTCCGATGTTCATCGGGCAGGCCGCTGCGCCGCGCTTCCTGAACCCCGCCGAGTTCCCCGGCGGCCCCGCCCGCCGCTTCCACCTCGAAGACGTGGCGAAGCTCGGCGATGTGGCCGTGCTGCGCTACTTCCCGAACATCGATTCCGAGAACGGCTGAGCCACAGCACATCCCGTCCGAAAGACCACAGGAGTGCCAGCAGCGCCAACGCGATCAGCTCGCGTGCGCGCGGCACGATCCCCGAGGACGCGGCGACAAGCACGATCCCCTGCACCGCGGCGACGGTCTTGCGGGCGAGGCTCGGCGGCAGCCCCGCGCGAAGCCACGGCACGCACCAGGACGCGGCCCCGAACGCGTAGCGCATCGCCCCGATCGTCAGCACCCACCACCCGAACTCCAGCGAGACGTGCGCGCTGAGCACCAGGATCAGGAAGGCGTCGACCTCCATGTCCAGCCGCGCGCCGAACTCCGACACCGTCCCGGTGCGCCGGGCGAGCTTCCCGTCGACGAAGTCGCTGATCAGCGCCAGCACCCCGAGCACGACGATGATCGCCGGCTCCGCGCGGTCGACCACCAGCGCGGTGATCACGGTGGTCAGCACCGCCCGGACCAGCGTGATCCGGTCGGCGAGGTGCAGCGCCGCCCTTCCGTGCCGCCGCATCGCCCGGAGCAGCAGCACCCCGACGACGATCGCGCAGGAGATCCCCGCCGCCCAGCCGGCCGGTCCGAGACCGGTGGTCGCGGCCACGGCTGCGAGCGCGCCGACCTGGACAGCGGCCCACGCCAGGTGCTCCGCTGTGTTGCGGTGGAGTTCGATCATCGCCACCCTGGTTTCGGAGGTCGTCCATGGCTGAGGCCGCACGAGCATTGTGGGTCACGTCGGCGGGCAAGTGCGAGATTCGGCCCGTTGCGCTGCCGGCGTGTTCTCCGGACCAGGTGGAGGTGCGCACCCTGCACTCGGCGGTGAGCAGGGGAACCGAAAGCCTCGTGCTGCAGGGGCGAATCCCCTCCTCCCAGCACCAGCGGATGCGGGCACCGTTCCAGGAGGGCGAGTTCCCGTGGCCGGTCAAGTACGGCTACCTCAACGTCGGCGTGGTCGAGAACGGCCCGGCCGAGTGGGTGGGGCGGACCGTGTTCTGCCTGTTCCCGCACCAGACCCGCTACGTGGTCCCGGTCGACGCGGTCTCGATCGTGCCGCCCGAGGTGCCGCCGGAGCGCGCCGTGCTCGCCGGCACCGTCGAGACCGCGCTCAACGCCCTGTGGGACGCGGCTCCGCTGATCGGCGATCGCGTCTCGGTCGTCGGCGGCGGCATGGTGGGGTGCGCGGTGACCGCGCTCCTGGCGCGCTTCCCCGGCGTCGAGGTGCAGCTGGTGGACGTCGATCCGGCGCGCGAGGCGACCGCGCACGCGCTCGGCGCGTCCTCCTCCACACCCCAGGACGCCGCCGGGGAGCGCGATCTCGTGGTGCACGCCAGCGCCAGCGAGGAAGGCCTGGCCCGGTCGCTGGAGCTGCTCGCGGCGGAAGGCCGGGTGGTGGAGCTGAGCTGGTACGGCGACCGGCAGGTGAGCCTGCCGCTGGGCGAGTTCTTCCACTCCCGGCGGCTCACCGTCCGCAGCAGCCAGGTCGGGGTGGTCGCGCATCCGCGCCGCGGCTACGCCGAGCGGATGGCGCTGGCGCTCCGGCTCCTGGCCGATCCGGTCTTCGACTCGCTGATCACCGGGGCGAGCCGCTTCGAGGAGATGCCCGACCTGCTGTCCGGGGACCTTCCGGCGCTGTGCCACCGGATTGACTACGGTGCGGACCATGCTCAGCGGTGACACGACGGAGGACGTGCGCGACCGCGGCGCCGACGTCGCGATGCTGCCGATCGGCAGCCTCGAACAGCACGGCGCTCACCTGCCGCTGGTCACCGACACGGTCATCGCCTGCACGATCGCGCGCGAGCTCGCCGCCGCCCACCCGGTGCAGCTGCTGCCGCCGGTGACGATCTCCTGCTCGCACGAGCACGCGGACTGGCCGGGAACCGTGAGCATCTCGGCGCGGACGCTGAGCCTGGTGGTCGCCGACGTGTTCGACTCGCTGCGCCGCTCCGGGGTGCCGAAGCTGGTGCTGGTCAACGGTCACGGCGGCAACTACGTGCTGTCCAACGTGGTCCAGGAGGCCGCCGGAGACATGGCGCTGTTCCCGATGGCCGGTGACTGGGACGTCGCGAGGTCCGCCGCGGGCGTCGAGACGCCGTCCCGCAGCGACATGCACGCGGGCGAGGTGGAGACCTCGATCCTGCTGCACGCCCACCCGGACCTGGTCCGGTCCGGGTACGAGACCGGCGATCACCTCGCCGACGACCGCAGGCACCTGCTCACCACCGGGATGCCGCGCTACGCCGGATCAGGCGTGATCGGGAGACCGTCCCTGGCCTCAGCGGGCAAGGGACGCGACCTCCTCGCGGCTCTCGTCGCGACCTTCGGAGACCACCTCGCGGCGCTGCGCTGAACGCCGGAGGAGCACGAGAGCCCCCGGCAGCGCGGCGATCACGGCGAGCACCCCGTAGACCACCGCGGTCGTCAGCCCCAGGTCCGGGGCGAGTCCGGTGGCGGCGAAGGCGACCGCCAGGAACGCCTCCCTCGGCCCCCAGCCCCCGACGTTGACCGGCAGGGCCATCACCAGCAGCGCCAGCACGAACAGCGGGAGCAGCGTCGCGAGCGGCACGTCGGCACCCGCGACCCGGGCGGCGACCAGGAACATCGCCAGGTGTCCCGCGACCGTCACCACCGAGGAGAGCGCCACGGGACCGGCGGCTCGCCGGGTGAACACGCCGCGACGCGCGTCCCGCCAGAGCGCCAGCACCGCCCGGCGCACCGCCGGGACCAGCAGGCTCAGGCACGCAAGGGCCGCGGCGACGACCAGTCCCGGACCGAGGTGGAACGGCAGCGACGGGCCGATGACCAGGACGACTCCCGCGACGGCGACGAGGGCCAGCTGCCCGGCGAAGCGCTCCAGCACGACGGCTCGGACACCGGCTCCGAGGGCGCCGGAGCGGTGCCCGTGGCTGACTGCTCGGTGCACGTCGCCGAGCACCCCGGCGGGCAGCACCGCGTTGAGCAGCAGCGCGCGGTAGTAGTCGGCCACCGCCACGCGCAGCGGCAGCCGCAGGCCGAGACCGCGCGCGACCACGCACCACCGCCACGCGCTGCACCCGGTGGTGACCAGCCCGATGCCCAGCGCCGCGAGCATCGCGGGCGGGTCGATCGAGCGCACCCCGTCCAGGAACGCGTCCGTGCCCAGCCGCCACACCAGCACCGCGAGGATGCCGACCGCCACGAGAACGCGCAGCCAGGGCCAGATCCGCCGGATCACGCCGACTCCCCCGGCATCGCCAGCAGATCGGCGTGGTGGACCACGACCCGCAGGTCCCCGGCCCGCCGACGCAGGTAGCCGGGAGCCTGCGGGCCCAGTTCCGGATCCTGCTCGCACGCGGCGCCGACCCAGCCGCGCAGCCACTCCTCGGCCAGCGGGCCCGGCCCGAGCCGCCAGGGGCTCGGGCGGGTGAGGACCCGGAAGCCGAGCGCTTCGAAGGCGCCGGCGGCGACCGGCACCGCGTCGGGCCCCAGCAGGTGACGGCGCTGGTGCCGGTTGAACGCCGCCTCGAAGCGCGCGTCCAGCGGCTCCGGCGGATCGAGTTCGACGCGCCCCACCACGGTCAGCGTCAGCAGAGCGGGACAGCGGGCTTCGACGCACGCGGCGGCCAGCGCGCGCACCTCGCCGGCGGTGAGCACGTCGAGCAGAGCCGAGGCCGTGACCAGGGAGGTTCCGCGCAGATCGGGTCCGCGCAGATCGGCCAGCTCGCCCTGGCGGAGCTCGACCGTGACGCCGTCACCGGTCACCGTCGCGCCCGCGACCTCCAGGAGCCGCGGATCGCGGTCCTGCAGCACCCAGTGCTGCGGTCGGCTGAGCTGCCCGGCCAGCCAGCGGCTCATGGAGCCGGTGCCGCAGCCCAGATCGCGGATGACCAGGCGGGACTTCGGCAGCGACTCGCGCAGCGGTACCAGCAGGTCCGCCGCGCGGGCCTCGGCATCGGCGTGTTCGCGGAGCGTCAGCCACTCCGCGGCGAAACCGGCGGCGGTCATACCTCCAGGCTAGTCAGCGCCGCGCCCAGCTGCCGCGCGTTCGCCGACCACGTCGGAAGCTCCTCCCTGCGGCGGAGGGCTGCCGCCCGCATCCCGGCCCGGAACCCCGGGTCGGCCGTCCAGCGGTGCAGGGCCTCGGCGAGCGCACCGGGGTCGCCGGGCGGCAGGAGCAGGCCGCCGTCGCCGAGCGCGTCCGGGGTGGCGCTGGCGATCACCGGGATGCCGCGCGCCAGCGCCTCGGTGACGGCCATGCCGTAGGTCTCGGCGCGGGAGGGCTGCACCACCAGGTCGGCGGCGGCGTAGGCGTCGTCGAGCGCGGTGCCGGTCAGCGGGCCGCGCAGGCTCACCCGCCCGCCGAGCTCGTACCGCTCGATCAGGCGCCGGAGCAGGTCCAGGGTGGCCGGATCGGGTTGCGGACCGACGACCTCGCAGGTCAGCGGCGTTGCCGCGAGGGCTTCGAGCAGGACGTCGTGACCCTTCCGGGCCGTCACCGAGGCGACGCAGAGCAGCCGCGTCACGCCGTCGGTCCCGGGTGCGAGCGGCGCCGGTTCCGTCCCGGGCGCGGCGGTGCGCACGCGTTCGGGGTGGAGCCCGTGGTGACGCACGAGCCGCTGCGCGGCCTGCGGGCCGGTGCCGATGACGAGGGAGGCCGCGTGCAGCGTCCGGCGCTCGGCGGCGTCGAGCATCGCGGCGTCCACCGGGCTCAACCCGGTCTCGTCGGCCAGCGGCAGGTGAACCAGCACCGCGATCCGCAGCCGTCCCGCGTGCGCACCGACGACCTCGGGAACGCCGCAGGCCACGAGCCCGTCGAGCAGCACCGCTCCCCCGTCGGTGACGGCGGCGAGCACGTCGGCCAGCCGGGTCCGCGCCGCCTCGTCCGGCCGCGGCCAGGTTCCCGCGACGGCGACCTCCCGCACGTCGAACCCGAGCTCCGAGAGCCCGGCCGCGGCGTGCCGGTCGTAGGCGTTGCCGCCGCTGGGGTGCGGGTCGTCGGGGACGACGAAGTGGACTCTCACAGCGCGCGTTCGTACCCGGCCCAGGCCACGTGCGACTCGTGCAGCGCCACGCGCAGGCCCTGCAGCCCGCGCCCGCCTTCGCCGAGCGCCCCTGCGTGCACCCTCTCGGCGAGCCGGTCGGCGATGACCTTGGCCAGGAACTCCGTGGAGGTGTTCACCCCGGCGAACTCCAGTTCGTCGTCGAGGTTGCGGTAGTTGAGTTCGCCGAGGACTTCGCCGAGCTGCCCGGTGGCCCGTCCGATGTCGACGACGATGTTGTCGTCGTCGAGCTCCTCGCGCGTGAACGTCGCGTCGACCACGAAAGTGGCGCCGTGCAGGCGTTGCGCCGGACCGAAGACCTCGCCCCGGAAGCTGTGCGCGACCATCACGTGATCACGAACGGTGACGGTGAACAAGATGACCTCCGTTGTCCTGGCGGGTTACTGTCGGGGTTCCGCACCGAGCGTAACGATCGGTGGCCGAGGTGACGAGGGGGTCGGATGCGCGGGGGAGCGAGCCGGGACATCATCGCGGAGGAGGACGTCGCCGAGTCGCAGCTGGTGACGCGACGAGGCCCGTTCCGCGCCTTGGCGTTCCGCGACCCGGTCGACGGATTCGAGCACATGGCCCTGATCTTCGGCCCCGCGACGAGCGAGGACCTCCTGGTGCGGGTCCACTCGGAGTGCCTGACCGGCGACGTGTTCGGGGCGCTGCGCTGCGAGTGCGGTGACCAGCTCGACCTCGCGCTGGAGCGGATCGTCGAGGAGGGGCGCGGCGCGCTGGTCTACCTGCGCGGTCAGGAGGGACGCGGGATCGGCCTGGTCGCGAAGGTGCGCACCCAGGTCCTGCAGGACTCGCGCGGACTGGACACCGTGGACTCGGCGACGACGCTGGGCTATCCCGTCGACACCCGCGACTACGGTCCGGCCGCGAGGATCCTCCGGCACCTCGGGGTGCGCTCGGTCCGGTTGCTGTCGAACAACCCGGACAAGTCGCGCGGGCTGGAGCGCTCCGGGATCGCGGTCGTGGAGCGGGTTGCGCTGCTGGCCCCCGCGCACGAGCACAACCTCGACTACCTCACCGCCAAGCGCGACCGCCTCGCCCACGACCTGCCGCACATCGACGCGCACGCCCTGGACTGATCAGCGCGCCCGCCAGGGACCGCCGCGCGCCAGCGACAGCGCGAGCCCGGACAGCGCGGCCACGCCCATCGCGCCCGCGGCCACCGCGAAACCCAGCCGCACGGTGCGATCGTCGGAGTTCGCGGCGTAGGAGGCGACACCGGAGGGCCCCAGCCAGCTGGTCAGGATCAGCAGCGCCACCGCGGTCCCGGCCGCTTGGGCGCTGTTGAACAGCATCGAGCGGATCCCGTTGGCCACCGCGCGCCGGTCGCTGCTGACCCCGGCCATGATCGAGCCGGTGTTCGGGGCGGTGAACAGCCCGGTCCCACCGCCGATGAGCCCCAGCCACAGCGCCATGAGCACCAGCGGTGCCCCCACGGTCGCCAGCTGACCGGCCAGGCCGGCGATGCCGACCACGACCAGCAGCGCGCCGAGGCTCGACAGGGTGCGCGCCGACCAGCGGGACGAGAGCCGGCCGCTCAACGGCGCGCACAGCATCATCAGCAGAGCCAGCGGCATCACGACGAGCCCGGCCTCCAGCGCCGTGCGGTGCTCCACCATCTGCTGGTGCAGACCGACCAGGACCACGACTCCAGCGCGGCAGAAGGAGTTGAAGAACGCGGCCCCGTAGGCCTGTCCGCGGCCGGGGCGGCGCACCAGCTGGAAGTCCAGCAGCGGAGCCGAGATCCGCAGCTCCACCAGCACGAACGCCACCAGCAGCGCGATTCCGAACAGGATCGCCACCCACACCCGCGGGTCGGCCGCGCCCCACGGACCGATGCGGTTGATGCCGAACAGCAGCACGGCCAGGCCGGTGCTGGACAACGCCGCCCCGGCGACGTCGAAGCGCTCCCCGGGCCCGCGAGTGCGCGACAACTTCGGCAGGAGCTTCGCACCCAGCGCCACGGCCAGGATCCCGATGGGGACGTTGACCAGGAACAGCGCCTGCCAGCCGACGAAGGTGACCAGCAGTCCGCCCAGCGCGGGACCGATCATCTGCGCGATGGACGCGGCGGTGATGTTCAGGCTGAGGCCGCGCACCAGCCGGTCGGGCGGGAAGACGTCGGTGAGGATCGCGGTGGTGTTGGTGACGGTGGTGGCGGCCGCGATGCCCTGCAGCGCGCGCAGCACGATCAGCGCGGTGGCGTTCGGCGCGAAGGCGCACAGCAGGCTGATCGTGGTGAAGCAGACCAGGCCGGCGAGGTAGATCGTCCGCCGCCCCAGCATGTCGGAGATCCGGCTGAACACCAGGATGGACGCGGTGTTGCTGAGCATGAACGCCACCAGGAACCAGTCGGCCGTGGCGGCCGGGACCTGGAAGGAAGCCGACAGCGCGGGCAGCGCCAGGTTCAGCGACGTGGTGTTGACCAGCACCAGCATCAAGCCGAGCGTGGTGACGCCGAGCGCCCGGCGACACCGGCGGCGGACCTCCCGCTCGTCGTCCGCGCCTGGAACCGCCGCATCGCTCCCGCTCGCGTCCTGCGCGCGCCTGGTCACGATCAGCACTCCTTAGCGTCTAAAACATCCTAACCTCCCTCCCCTTCCAACTAGTCACGACATCTCCGTCCTCACCAAGTCCCAGTTTTAGTCCAAACTGAGCAGACATTTCGGGCACGAAAGCCGCCCAATTAGGACTAAAACTGGGAACTGCCTCACGCCACAGCAACCGCAGCGGATCTGCCGAGGACCGCTCCGCCCGCGTCCAAGGCTTCGACCGCTACCAGCGGGTGGGCGCCTTGGGCGTCGATCTTGGTTTCGAAGCCGGACTTGGGGGCGTCCGCGACCGGTGCGAGGTTCTGGTCGTCGGGGCCCGCGAGGACTCGCCAGGTCGCGATCTCCGTCGCGCCGTTCCAGCTGGCGTAGACGCTGGTCACGTTGTCGCCGGGCTTGCCAGCCACCGCCGGGGAGTCGGCAGGCTTGCCGACCCACTGCGAGCGGTAGGCGCGGTAGGAGCCCATCGACTCGGCGAAGCGGCCGTGGAACAGCACCTCGTCGTCCGGGCCGAACTCCGTGAAGTACGGCTTGCCGCCCCAGCCGACGAACATGTGCCCGTTGGTCAGCATCTGCGCGTTGCCCTGGTTGGGAGCCAGCAGCCCCTCCGGACTCTCCGCGCTGCGCAGCAGCGTCGCCGTCTTCGCCGACTCGTCGACCTGCAACGTCATGCCGCGCGACTTGCCGCGACCCGCCGCGTCGGCGTTGTCGAACAGGCTGATCGACCCGTCCGCGTGCCGCCGGACGTCGTGCTGCCAGGCGAAGGCCGCGTCGTCACCCATCGCGAAATCGCTCTTGTTGCCGCACAAGCGCCACTTCACGTCCCCGCTCCTGCGGTCGATCCGGTAGACGGCGTGCGTGCAGCGAGCGGAGACCAGCAGGGCGTCGCCGTCCTCGCAGATCGCGTTGAGGTGGATGTAGTCGTGGAACTGCTCGGGGTCCTTCGGCACCGGGTAGAACGTCTCGTCCAGGCCCACGTGCTCCAGGCTGTTCCACTCGAAGACCAGCTCACCGGAGGCGATGTCGATCTCCTGCACCACGCCTTCCAGCACCTTCGAGTTCGGCTGCCCGCCCACCGACGTCGTGTCCAGGCGCACCTCGCGGTAGGCCAGCAGCAGTGCCGTGCCCTGCGGCGTGATGATGAACTCGTGCAGGTCACCGGTCAGCCCGTTGACCGGCGCGACCTCGGCGATCCGGGTGTAGGTCTCGTCGAGGACCACGAACTTCCCGTGGCCGAACCCGGGCGGCACCACGACGGAGCCCTCCCAGAACGTCAGAACCGGTTTCCCCTGGTACTGCTGGACCTTCAGGTCGAACTGCACGCCCTCGGTCGCCGGCCCGAACCAGACCGCCTGGCCGGTGTCGTCCATGAGCATCGAGCCCGGCTGGATCGGCGCGCGCGGTGCGGGCGCACTCGCGTCCATCGTGCTCGCACCGGTGGGCGTGAGCAGCACGTGCCCCGGCTCGGTGCCCGCCGCCGGGGTGATGATCTCCATCAGCGGCGGGTGCAGGTCGGGACGGCTGACCAGGTCAGCGCCCAGGGTGCCGACGGAGGACCGGGGCGCGGCCTGCGCCGTCCCCGACAACGCGGCAGGAACCAGCGGCGCTGCGGCGAGCATCCGCAACACCGATCTGCGGTCCAACTTGTTGGCGGACATGGATCTCCTCGAAGAGGCTCGAAACGCGAGTGGGTTGTGCGCCCTGTGAGGGGGTGGGGGAAGTTTTCATGAAAACTTCCCCCACCCCCTCAGGCGTCGAACGGCGAGGAGTACTTACCCTCGCGCTGGGTCTGCTCGACCAGGTCCCGGATCGAGCCCGAGTCGTTGACGTGCGGGAAGCTCTCCTCGGGAACCGGGACGTCGAGGAACTCGCACAACCGGTCCCAGCCCTCGCCGACCTTGTAGACCAGCAACCGGTCGGCCGGGACGGCGTCCTGAACGGCGGCGTTGTGGTCCTCGAAGACCTTGATGGCGTGCTCCCGGTCCTCGAAGCGACCGTCGAAGGTGCCGTTCCAGATCATCCGCTCTATGGTCGGCCGCATCCTGGTGCTGAAGTCGTCGTCGGACGGCGGCTCCTGGACGAACTGGTAGATCGTGTTGAACACGCTGTCGTACCAGCGCTCCGGGTCGCGGACGGTCAGCAGCACCTTGGCGTCCGGGTAGAAGTCCATGAGCTCGCGCCAGAAGGTGCAGCCCGGCCAGTCCACGGTGGACTCGAATCCGCCGAGGACGGTCTCCCAGTCGTCGACCGCCCCGTCGAGCGCGCGGTCCCAGTCCTCGGCCCGCTCGGGCTGCGCGATGACCTCGAACATGTGGTAGCACGGCGCGAATCCGAGGTGTTCCAGCGCCGCCTTCGTCGACGCGGTACCGGTCCGGCCGAACCCGGCCCCGATGATCTTGACCATTCCTTGCTCCTTCGTCGTGCTGTTCCCGGTCTGTCAGAGTGCGTCGCGGATCAGGACCGCACCGACCGTGGCGTGGCTGGACTCGTCGATGAGCACCGCACCGCCGGTGGACCTGTTGCGGTCGTAGGGATCGCAGAACACCGGTTGCGCCAGGCGGATCGCGACCTCACCGATGTCGTTGAGCTCCAACGACTCCGCGGGCGCGCGTTCCAGGGTCGTGACGTCGAGCCGTTCGCGGACCTCGGTGACGATCGCCTTGACCACGCGAGTGGTGTGCTTGAGCAGCAGCCGTGTTCCCGGTGTCAGCGCGGACTTCGGCGACATCCAGCACACCGTCGCGGTCAGCTCCTCCGCGGCGGCGGGCGGCTGCCCGACCGCGCAGAGCACGTCGCCCCGGCCGACGTCGATGTCCTCGGCCAGCCGCAGCGCGACCGACTGCGGTGCCCGGCCGCGCTCCAGCTCGCCGTCGGCGGTGTCGACGGCGACGACGCGGCTGCGCATCCCGGAGGGCAGGTGCAGGACCTCCTCCCCGGGCGCGATCGAGCCGCCCGCGATCTGACCGGCGTAACCCCGGTAGTCCTCCTCCTGCGCGCGGATCGCGTACTGCACGGGAAGCCGGAACAGGCCGGTCTCGTCGGAGACCTCGACCTGCTCCAGGTGTTCCAGCAGCGACGGGCCCTCGTACCAGGGCATCGTCACCGAGCGGTCCACCACGTTGTCCCCGCGCAGCGCCGAGATCGGGATGGCAGTGACGTCCTGGAGGTTCAGCCGCTCGGTGAACGCGGCGAACTCGGCGGTGATCGAGTGGAAGACGGATTCGTCGTAGCCGACCAGGTCCATCTTGTTGACCGCCAGGACCAGCCGGGGCACCCGCAGCAGACCGGCGAGCACGGCGTGCCTGCGGCTCTGCTCGGTCAGCCCGTTGCGGGCGTCGACCAGCACGATCGCCAGGTCGGCGGTGGAGGCACCGGTGACCATGTTGCGCGTGTACTGGGCGTGCCCGGGGGTGTCGGCGATGATGAACGCCCGCCGGGCGGTCTCGAAGTAGCGGTGCGCCACGTCGATGGTGATGCCCTGCTCGCGCTCGGCGCGCAGCCCGTCGGTGAGCATCGCCAGGTCCAGCTGCTCGTCGCCGCGCTCCTTGCTGGCCACCTCCAGCTGTTCGAGCTGGTCGGCCAGCAGCGACTTGGAGTCGTGCAGCAGCCGCCCGATCAGCGTGCTCTTGCCGTCGTCGACAGCGCCGGCGGTGGCGAAGCGCAGCAGGCTGTCGGCCGGGGCGAAGACCGGTTCGGTGGTGGTCATCAGAAGTATCCCTCCCGCTTGCGGTCCTCCATCGCCGCCGCGCTGGTGCGGTCGTCGGCGCGGGTCTGGCCGCGCTCGGAGATCCTGGTCGCGGCGATCTCGGCGATCACCTCGGACACCGTGATCGCCGTGGACTCGACGGCACCGGTGCAGGTCATGTCGCCGACGGTGCGGAACCGCACGGAACGCTCGACCAGCTGCTCCTCGGGATAACGCGGCAGGAACGGGTTGTCGGCCAGCAGCATCCCGTCGCGCTCGAAGACCTTGCGGTTGTGCGCGAAGTACAGCGACGGCAGCTCGACCCGCTCGTGGTCGATGTAGGTCCAGACGTCGCGCTCGGTCCAGTTCGACAGCGGGAAGGCGCGGACGTTCTCGCCCGGGTGGATCATGCCGTTGTAGAGGTTCCACAACTCCGGCCGCTGGTTTCGCGGGTCCCACTGGCCGAAGGAGTCGCGGAAGGACAGCATGCGCTCCTTCGCGCGGGCGCGTTCCTCGTCCCGGCGGGCTCCGCCGAACAGCGCGTCGAAGCGGTGCCGCGCGATCGCTTCCAGCAGCGACGCCGTCTGCAGCCGGTTCCGGCTGACCGCGCCCTCGGGTTCGGTGGTGCGCCCGGCGTCGATGGACTCCTGCACCGACGCGACCACCAGCCGCACGCCGAGCTCGGCGACGCGGCGGTCCCGGAAGTCCAGGACCTCCTCGAAGTTGTGCCCGGTGTCGACGTGCAGCACGGGGAACGGGATCGGCGCCGGGGCGAACGCCTTCTCGGCCAGCTTGAGCAGCACCGCGGAGTCCTTGCCGCCGGAGAACAGCAGCGCGGGGCGGTCGCTCTCGGCGACGACCTCTCGGATCAGGTGCACCGCCTCGGATTCCAGCACGTCCAGACGGGACAGTCCGGCGGGCATCATCGACTCCTCTCCAACGGGTCGGGCAGTGCGGCGAGCAGGTCCACGGCCAGCTCGCGGCGGCAGACCAGCAGGTCCGGCAGCCACGGGTCGGGGCGGTCGTAGACGAGTTCGGTGCCGTCGAGCCGGCTGGTGTGCAGTCCGGCGGCCTGCGCGATCCCGACCGGAGCCGCGCTGTCCCACTCGTACTGCCCACCGGCGTGCAGGTAGGCGTCGACGTGACCGAGGACCACGGCGGTGATCTTGGCGCCCGCGGATCCCATCGGGACGAGCTCGGCGCCGATCTCCTCGGCGATCTGGGCGACGAACTCCGGTGGCCTGCTGCGGCTGACGGCGATGCGCGGGCGCACCAGGCCGTGCGTGGGTTGCGCAGGCGGTTCTCCGGTGTCCAGCACGAGGTCCTGGGCCGGGAGGGCTACGGCGGAGGCGATGACCCGGTGGCCTTCGGCGAGGGCGACGTGCACGGCCCAGTCGGAGCGGCCGGCTTCGGTGAACTCGCGCGTGCCGTCGAGCGGGTCGACGATCCAGACCCGTTCCCCCGCAACTCGTTCCGGCCCGGCGATGCCGTGCTCGGAGAGCACCGGGTCGTCCGGGCGCTCCTGCGCGAGCGCGTCGACGAGCAGCTCGTGAGCCGCAGCGTCGCCCGCGTCGCCGAGCGCGCGCGGCTCCAGGTCGGACCCCTCGCGCACCTCCAGCAGGCGTTGTCCCGCTCGTCGTGCCAGCCGCGCGGCCAACTCGTGGTCGTCGCTCACCCCACTACCTCCTTCTCGATCATTCGCGGCGGGCGCCCGCCGCGACGACATCGCGCTGCGCAGCGGTGGGATCACCGCTCCGAGCAGCACCACCAGCAGTCCGGCCACCACTCCCGGGAGGACGTCGCTGCCGAGCATCATCAGTCCGGTGGTCACCAGCATTCCGCCCAGCGCTAGCCGGACCGGCCGGTCCGGGACCTTGGCCGAGATCAGCGATCCGACCAGCACGCCGGGGATCGAACCGGTCAGCAGCGAACCGACCAGTCCGATGTGGACATCACCTGCGAACAGGTGCCCGATGGCCGAGACCAGCACCAGCGGAACGGCCTGGACGAGATCCGTGCCGACCAGCCGCGCCGAGCTCAGCCCTCGGTTGAGCAGCAGCAGGACCACGATGATGATCGAGCCGGAGCCCACCGAGGTCGTGCCCACCACGAGTCCGGCCACGGCGCCGAGCAGCACCGTGGGAACGGGACGCACCCGGGTTCCGTCCGATGTGGAGGATCGGCGGGACAGCAGCATCCGGCCGAACAGCGTGATCGCGGCCAGCAGCACCGCGCCGCCGACGATCTCCTTGAGCACCGATTCGGCTCCGCTGCCCAGCGATCCGGCCAGCAGCGAGCCGACCGCGGCGCACGGCAGCGACCCGAGGCACAGCCAGCCGACGAGCTTCGGCTGCACCGTTCGCCGCCGCAGGTGCACCGCAGCGCCCAGCGGCTTCATCACCGCCGAGGCCACCAGGTCGGAGGACACCGCGGCCAGCGGCGGCACGCCGAAGACCAGCGTCAGCAGCGGCATGGTCAGCGCGCCGCCGCCCATGCCGGTCACGCCCACCATCAAGCCGGTGAGCAGTCCGGTCGCCGCTACACCGAAGTCCACGACCGCACCCAGCCCCGCTCGCGCAACAGCGCGACGACGCGCTCGACCGCTTCGTCCTGCGTCAGCTCCGAGGTGTCCAGCGCGAGGTCCGCGTCCTCGGGCACCTCGTAGGGCGCGGTGACGCCGGTGAACTCCGGCAGCGACCCGCTGCGCGCCTTCCGGTAGAGGCCCTTGCGGTCCCGGCGCTCGCACTCGCGCAGCGGTGTGGCGACGTGGACGAGCACGAAACCGCCCGCGTCGCGCACCATTCGGCGCACCGCCTCGCGGTCGGCGTGGTACGGCGCGATGGGAGCGCAGATGGCCGCACCGCCGTGCCGCGTGACCTCGGCGGCGACGTAGCCGATGCGGCGGACGTTGCGACTGCGGTCCTCGGCGGAGAATCCCAGCCCCTCGCACAGGGTCCGGCGCACCACGTCACCGTCGAGCAGCGTCACCGCGCGGTGGTCGTGGCGGCTGAGCTCGTCGCGCAGCGCTCGGGCCAGCGTCGACTTGCCGGCCCCGGACAGCCCGGTGAACAGCACCGTGAACCCGCGCGCGGTCAGCGGCGGGTGCAACCTGCGCTGCTGCTCGGCGATCTCGGGCGTGGTGAACCACTCGGGCAGCTCGGAACCGCTGTCGAGCAGCGCGCGCAGTCCCTCGTCGCTGAGCCCGGGCCTGCGCTCGGCGGGCGCGACCTCGGCGGCGGGACGCCACCGGTCCGTTCGATCGCGGACCAGCTCGGGGGGTTCGAGCACGTGGATCGGAGCCTGTTCCAGCGGGCCGTCCGCGATCAGGTGGGTGGCGCCGTACGCGGACGCGACGTGCGAGGCGAGCAGGGCGTCGCGCTTCGGATCGGCGCGGCGCACCAGCGGGACGGGGATGATCGTGGTGCCCTCGGGCAGTTCCGGGCGAGCCGCCAGCACCGACTGCACCAGAACTTCCGGGCGCGGGCCCGCCATGCGGGGCAGCACCAGCACGTGCGCGTCGAGTTCGGCGGAGAGCCGGCGGATCTGGGCGAGCTCGCGGTGGTGCAGCGGCGTCTCGGGCAGCACGGCGAGCACGTCACGCGACGAGAGCTCGGTGCGCACCTGGTGGGCGGGCGGGCGGATCTTGCGCAGCACCCCTGCCGGTTCCTCGGCGGCCACCACCGGACCCGCCGGGTGCCATCCGGCCCCGTCGCACCAGGGCTCGTCGTTGCGGACGACCGCGACCGGGGCGCCCTCGACGTCGTGCAGCTCGATCTCCTCGGCCGTCGCGATCTCGTCGGGGACGGTCAGCGTGATCGGTTCGGGCCACGGCACGTCGTCGCCGAGCTGCTGCCTGGTGCGCACGGACTCGACGTCGGCGGCGGAGAGGAAGCCTCGCAGCGGCGGAAAAGCGCCGTCCAGCAGCAGTTCCACATCGGACAGTTCAGCGGGTTCGGGAACCCAGATCGCGCGGCGCAGCGGACCGGTGGGGACGTCCGCTGCCCCGCTCGGGCCGGCATCCGTTCCGTTCGCGCTCACAGGCACCTCTGTCCTCTGGTCGAGGGACGAACCGGTCCATCCCGTGGGACATCTGGATCCATACGGTGGCCGACCGCCCCCACCCGGAGAAGCCCGCTGACGATTACTCGCCAGTTCTGATTTTTCCCATGAGCACGAACGGTTTCACGCCGCAGCGGCAGGCACAACCAGACAAACTTCGCCGCCCTGGCGGACGACCGAACCAGGGCGGCACCAGCGCACGGACCAACACCGCGCGGCACCCAGCGGACGTTAAGCGCGGGGCACCTCGCGTTAACGGGCCGGACGAACGTTCCCAGATTTCACCGAAGTCGCCGGGGAACTACGCGAACACCAGCGAACGAACTCCGAGCGCGAACCGCGTGCGCAGGAACGACCGGCCCAGCACCGGAACTCGGGCGGATCGAGCCCGGCTCGCGCGCACGCCCCTCAGGCCGGGTAGCCGAAGCGCATGATCGCCTGCGGGATCAGCGAGGTGCCCAGCCGCTCGGCGAGCCCCGTGCGGGTCTCCAGCGGGTGCAGCGGCTGCGTCATCATCGACACCACGAGGCCTGCGCTGGTCGCCTCCAGCCACGCCCGCTCGATGGCCTGGCCCACGCGCACGTGGTCCTCGGCGCGGTCGCCCCGAGAGCCCACCAGCAGCACCGACTCATCGCGGAGGAGGTCGGCCAGGGCGCGCTCGTCGGGCAGGTGCGCGCTCGGAGCCGTCAGGTCCCCGGCGTCGAGGCCACCGAGCTCACTGGACTCGTGCCCGAGCTGCCCGCCCTCCGACGTCACCCACTCGGCCAGCTCCCTGTCGCGCTCGTCGTCGGCGTGGACGGCGCCCGCCCGGCCCAGCATCCGGCTCACCTCGCGCACTTCGCCCTCGGTCTTGATCCAGCGCCCGCCGCAGCGGTGGCCGGCCGCGGCATCCCAGATCTTCTCCCGGAGCAGTTCCGGCACGCGCTTGCGGGCGAAGAGCGTGCGGTGGCTGTGGCGCTCGGCGATGGCGCGCGCCCAGGCCGCCTCCCTCGGGCTCGGCGCGTCCGGTTCACCGGCGTGGACGGCTGCGGAGACCAGGCCGCCAGCGGCCCCGACCTCGACCCGCGCGCTGAACCCCAGGTTCCGCACCGTCAGCACCAGGTTCATCACCGCCGCCCCGCAGGACATGCGCTGGTCACGGCCCTGCGGGTCGTGCGGCATCCGCGCGGCGGGGTCCTCCCGGAGCACCGCTGTGCGCTGGCGCAAAGTCAGGGACCACGGGCGGCTGTCGAGCGCCGACGGGGCTCGCCAGACCGACGCGTCGAGCTCCACGGTCTCCGCAGCAGACCACTCGGCCTCCTGCGCGAGAACGTCCGTTCGGATCACCTGTGCGACGCCCATCTGGTCCCTCCCCGTAGTTCCGCCCTGCTCAGGGCCGAGTGGCCAGCGGGCGCACCGCACCCGAGCCGACGTCGAGACTCCCGGTCACGGCCGGGACCGCACAGGGGACAAAGTCCCTGTCGTCCCGGCGCCCGGCCGGGGTGTGACCTATCTCGTCCACCGCGCGGCGCCGTGGTCAACTAGGTTCGGCCCCATGACCTCACACTCGGTGCCCCTGGACCTCCCGATCGCCGGACTCGCCGGGCTGTTCGCAGCCTCCGGCACGTTGCACCTGGTCAAGCCACAGGTCTTCGAGCCGCTGGTCCCGTCGGCGCTGCCCGGTGCACGCCGAGTCGTGGAGCTCTCCGGCGTCGCCGAACTGGTGTGCGCCGCCGGGCTGCTGCACCCGCGCACCCGCCGGGTCGCCGGGCTCGCCAGCGCCGCGCTCCTGGTCGGGGTCTTCCCCGGCAACGTCAAGATGAGCGCGGACGCGGGCAAGCGCGCTGAGCGCAAGCGGGACGCCAAGTCGGCGGCGTTCTTCGCGGGCACGCTCGCCCGCCTGCCGCTGCAGTGGCCGATGATCCGCACCGCGCTCCGGGCCGGGGGACGCTGAGCCCCGCTCAGAACGCGCAGGGCAGCTCCAGCACGGCGTTGACGAAGCTGGTGCGCTGCCGCACCGGCTCCGCGGTGGCGTGGATGTCGGGCACCCGCGTGAACAGCTCCCGCAGCATCAGGCTGATCTCGCGGCGCGCCAGGTGCGCGCCGAGGCAGAAGTGCGGCCCGCGCGAACCGAAGCCGAGGTGCGGGTTCGGGTTGCGCATGATGTTGAACCGGTACGGGTCCACGAACACGGTTTCGTCCCGGTTGGCCGACACGTAGTACATGATCAGCCGGTCGCCTTCCCGGTAGGCGTGACCGAGCAGCTCGGTGTCGCGGGCCACCGTGCGCCGCATCCAGTTCACCGGGGTCGCGTACCGGATCACCTCCTCGATCGCCGCGGGCATCCGCTCGTCGAGGTCGGCGAGCAGCAGGTCCCGCTGCTCCGGGTGGTCGGTGAACAGGGTGAGCGCGTGCGACAGGGCGTTGCGGGTGGTCTCGTTGCCCGCGACGACCAGCAGCACGAAGAACTTGCCCAGGTCGGCGTCGCTGAGCACCTCCCCGCTGATGTCACCGCCGACCATCGCCGTGATGATGTCGTCGGCGGGCTTCTCGCGGCGGTGGCGGGCGAGCTCGCGCATCAGCTCGTGCAGGAACCGCGCGTTGTCGGCCAGCACCGCGCTCCTCGGCTTGCCGCCGGGGTCCTGGTACCCCGGGTCGCCGAGGGCTCCGATGAGCGCGTTGGTCGCCTCGACGACCTCGGGCCGGACGGAGTGCGGCACGCCCATCATCCGGCACACGATCTCCAGCGGCATGGGCATCGCGACCTCGGCGACGAAATCGCACGGGCCTCGCAGCACCAGCCGGTCGACGATCTCGGTGGCGAGCCTGCTGACGTCCTCGGCGGCCTTGGAGATCATCCGCGGGGTGAAGGCGCGGGCGACGATGCGGCGCAGCTGCGCGTGCCTCGGGTCGTCCAGGCTCAGCATCGACCCGAGCAGCGCGGTCACCTCCGGCGGCGGGTCGTCCAGACCCACCGCGATGGGCTCCGAGCTGTAGAGCTGCGGGTTGCGGCTCGCCTCGGCGATCTGGTCGTACCGGGTGATCGCGTAGAACCCCGGGCCGTCCTCGCGCAGGCAGAACACCGGCTCGTCAGCGGCCCGCAGCGCGGCGAAGGTCTTGTCCCACTCGCTCCGGGGCCTCGCCCAGAAATCGAGGTCGGAAAGGTCGATGGTGGTCATCTGCGTTCTCCCCAAGTCGATCACCGACGCTAGGAGCAGGCGCTTGCACCGGGCTTTCACCGGCGGGATCGATCCATCATCGCCACGGGTGTTCTCGGGTGATCGCACCGATTAGCGTCGCGGTTCATGACGCCTCGCGAGCACACCGTCGCCCTCCCGACGCACGACGTCGGAGTGCTGGAGTGGGGTCCGTCCGACGGCGAGCTCGTCGTGGCGCTGCACGGCTTCCCGGACACCGCGTGGACCTGGCGCGCGGTCGCACCGGTGCTCGCCGAAGCCGGGTACCGCGTGGTCGCGCCCTTCCTGCGGGGGTACGCGCCCACCGAGATCCCGCTGGACGGCGACTACTCGGTGAGCGCGCTCGCCGACGACGCCAAGGCCCTGCACGAGCGCCTCGGCGGTGACTCCTCCACCGCGCTCCTCGGTCATGACTGGGGCGCGATCGCCGCGGGTGCGCTCGCGGCCGATCCGTCCTCGCCCTACGCCCGGGTGGGCCTGCTGTCGGTGCCGCCGCCGGCCTGGATGAACCCGACGCCGGCGACGGCCCGGTCCTGGATCTCCGCGCTGATCAGGCAGCCCGCGCACTCCTGGTACACCGCCTACAACCAGGTCCCGGGCTTGGCCGAGCGGCACTTCACCTGGCTGGCCCGGAGGCTGTGGCGAACGTGGTCGCCCGGGTACGACGCCGCCGACGACCTCGCGCACCTGGCGCGAGCGGTCCCCGACCGGGCCCGGGCGAAGGCGGTCGTCTCCTACTACCGGGCGCTCGCCTCGCGCGGCAGCCGAGCGGCGATCGCCGAACCCCGCAGCCCGCTGCTCTACCTCCACGGCGATCGGGACGGGGCCATCGACCCGCGCTTCTACCCGGCCGTGGAGAGCCGGATCGTCCCGCCCTCCCGCGCCGCCCTGGTGCCCGGGGCGGGGCACTTCCTGCACCTGGAGAAGCCTGCCGAGGTCAGCGGTCACCTGCTGGGGTTCCTGCGCGAAGCCGCCAGAGCGAGGTGATCTCGCCCCGCCGCGCCTGGTGCAGCGGATCCGCCTCGTCGGAGGCGCGGGGATGGCTCGGCGCGGTGTCGCAGCGGGCTTCCACGCTCAGCCCCGCGCCTGCGATGCGCTCCAGCAGTTCGTCCCGAGTGCGTAGGCCGAGCCGCTCGGCGAGGTCGGAGAGCACCAGCCAGCCCTCGCCGCCCGGGTTGAGGTGGCCGGCGAGCCCGTCGAGGAACTGGTGCAGCATCCCTGATTCGTCGTCGTAGACCCCGAGTTCCAGGGCCGAGGTCGGCCGGGACGGGATCCACGGCGGGTTGCACACGACGACGTCGGCGCGTCCGCTCGGCCACAGATCGGCGACCTGGACCGTGACCCGCTCGGTGAGGCCGAGGCGGTCGACGTTCGCGCGGGCGCACGCCACGGCTCGCGGGTTGATGTCGGTGGCGACCACCCGCGCCCCGCGCTGCCCGAGAACCGCTGCGAGAACCCCGGTTCCGGTTCCGAGGTCGAAGGCCACCGGGCTCGGACCCGGCAGCGGCGCTTCAGCGACGAGGTCGACGTACTCGCCGCGGACGGGCGCGAAAACGCCGTAGTCCGGGTGGATCCGCGCGCCGAGAGCGGGCACCTCGACTCCCCTGTCGTGCCACTGCTGCGCGCTGAGCACGCCCAACAGCTCCTGCAGGGACACGCACAGCGGCTCGCCGGTGGCGGGACCGTAGGCCTCCAGGCACGCCTCGCGGACGTCCGGTGCGCGCGGGAGCGACAGGGCGTGGTCGCCCTCCAGCAGCACCAGCACCCGGCCGAGCAGTTGGGCCCGGGCCGCGCGCGCCGCGCGGTGGGCGTGGAACTGCGCGGTGAGATCGCCTTCCTGCACCGGCTTGCGGAGCCGCCGGTCGAGGTCCTGCAGGAGCCGGCGGGCGAGGTGGTAGTCCCCGCGCCACAGCATCGCCGCACCCGATTCGGCGGTGCGCTGGGCGGCTCGGGCGGTGGTGCGGTCGTCGACGACCACGACGGTGCGCGGTACCGGCGCCGAGCTCTCGGAATGCCAGCGCGCGAAGTGCGACGATCCGTTCTCGGACCAGTTGATCGTGGCCAATGCCTGCTCCAGCGGGTGACGAAGGGCGCCTCGGGTCGGGGCAGCGCCACACCGCTGGAATGCGTCGGAGATCGCGACCGATCCCTCGTCGAGTCGGGCAATCTTCCCACACCCGTCTCAGCGTTGGGCCAGACGATCGAGATTCGTGCGCTGTTCGTGTGGCAACAACGGGAAAACACCCAGAACGCAGGGAGAATCGAAACCGCTGTCGGGTGTCGCGCGTGGGGTGCGCGACCGCGTCAGGGGGTGCGGGGCATGTCCGACGGATTATCGGGATCGCGGCCGAACATCGTGCTCGTCGTCCTCGACGACCTGGGGTACGGGGACCTGAGCCGGTACGGCTCGGCGGTCGCCACACCGCGCATGGACGAGGTCGGCCGCGCGGGGATGACCTTCCGCCAGGCGAGCTCGGGAGCGCCGATCTGCACGCCGTCGCGGACGGCGCTGATGACCGGCCGCTACGCGCAGCGCGTCGGGCTGCCGCAGGTGCTGTGGCCGGACGAGGACCGCGGTCTGCCCGACTGCGAGCACACCGTCGCGGAGGCGTTGCGCGGCGCGGGGTACCGCACCGGCATCTTCGGCAAGTGGCACCTCGGGGATCCCCGGCTCACCGGCAACCCGTGGAACGCGCAACCCCGCTTCCTGCCCTCCGCGCACGGTTTCGACCACTTCTGCGGGATCCCCTACAGCAACGACCAGGGGTGGGGAGCCAAGCAATGGCTCCCGCTGTACCGGGGCGACGCCGTGGTCGTCGACAACGTCAACACCGAGCGGGGGCAGGAGAGCCTCGCCCAGGAGTACACCGACGCTGCGATCGCGTTCATCCGCAGGAGCGTCGCGCTCCAGCGCCCGTTCTTCGCCTACATCCCGCACAGCTCGGTGCACCAGCCGTTCCACGTGCCCGAGGAGACCGGCGGGGTGGACGGCAGCTACCCCGACGTCATCCGCGAGGCCGACCGGCAGGTGGGCCGGGTGCTCGACGAGCTGCGCGCGCTGGGCCTGGTCGATTCCACGCTCGTCATCGTCACCAGCGACAACGGGCCGTGGTTCGAGGGCAGCACCGGCGGGTTGCGCGGCCGCAAGACCGACCCGTTCGAAGGCGGGATCCGGGTGCCGTTCATGGCCTGCTGGCCAGGCAGGGTCCCCGTCGCCGAGAACCGGTACCCGATCTCGTTCGTGGACGTGCTGCCGACGCTGATCGACCTCGCCGGAGCGCCACCGCCGCCGGCTGACCGCCCGATCGACGGCATCAGCGTCGTGCCCGCGCTGGAGGGCCGGGCGATGCCACCCGGTCGCACGCTCTACATCTACGGCGACCTGGAGGAGGGCCCCACCGGCGAGGTCGATCCTGCCTGGGTGTGGAACGTCGCCGCCGTCCGCCAGGACAGGTGGAAGCTGCTCTGGCCCGCGACCGTGTGGCCCGACCTGGGGCGCGAGATGCTGGTCGACCTGGACCGCGACCCGGCGGAGACCACCGACGTCGCCGGCGCCCACCCGCTGATCCTCCACTCGCTGGCCGAGCGGGCCCGCATCTTCAACGACGAGATCCTGCGCCACCGCGCGGCCGCGATCGAGCGCACCCGGCGGCACCGGTGAGGCGGATGAGAGGCTGCGCGGGTGAGCGTGAACCTGTGCCCCTGCGGACTCGGCGAGCCCTACGACGACTGCTGCGGCCCGCTGCACGCGGGCGAGCGCGAGGCGGCCACCGCCGAGCAGCTGATGCGCTCGCGCTACTCGGCGTTCGCCGTCGGCGACGCCGACCACCTGCTGCGCACCTGGCACCCGAGGACGCGTCCGGCGGAGCTGGACCTCGACCCGGCGCAGCGCTGGCTCCGGCTGGAGATCGTCGACCGCAGCGGCGGCGGCCCGTTCGACACCGAGGGCACCGTGGACTTCCGGGCCCACTACCGCCACCGGGGCGCGACCTCCTCGCTGGCCGAGCACAGCCGGTTCACCCGAGAGGGCAAGACCTGGCTCTACGTCGACGGCGACCACTAGGAGCTGTTTATTGATTCTTTTGCGTGGCGGTGCGGGTAGCGGAACCTGATCGCCGTGGACTCCGTGCGCCGCTCCTTGAGTATGCCGCTTACCCCGGGCGTGGACATCAGCGTCCCGGCGTACTCGCCACGAAGGCGATGGCGAACCCGCGGCGGTGCGAGCTGAGTCCCACACCTGAAACAGCGGCTCCGCCGCCTTCCTCAAGCAACTCCCAGCCGGAGCCCGGGCTCAGCCGGCGTCGAGGATCCTGCTGAGGAACCGGCGGGTCCGCTCCTGCTGAGGATCGCCGATGACCTCGTCGCTGGTGCCCCGCTCGACGATCACCCCGTCGTCGAGGAACAGCACCTGGTCGGCGACCTGGCGGGCGAAGCGGATCTCGTGCGTGACGATCACCGTCGTCCACCCCTGGGAGGCGAGGTCGGTGATCACGGCCAGCACCTCGCCCACCAGCTCCGGGTCCAGCGCCGAGGTGGGCTCGTCGAACAGCACGACCTTCGGCTTGAGCGCGAGCGCCCGCGCGATGCCGACCCGCTGCTGCTGACCACCGGAGAGCTGGAACGGGTAGGTGTCGCCGCGGTCTTCGAGCCCGACCTGCTCCAGCAGCGCGCGGGCGTCGGCGACGGCTTCCTCGCGGGGGCGGCGCTGCGCGACGACGGGTCCTTCGACGACGTTCTCCAGGACCGTGCGGTGCGGGAACAGGTTGTGCGCCTGGAACACCATCCCGCTCTGCGCACGCAGTCCCTCGGTCTTCCTGCGCCCGGAGCGGCCCGCCGGGAGTCCGGCGAAGTCGACCTCGACGTCGCCGATGGCCACCGAGCCTCGCTCGGGGACTTCCAGTGCGTTGAGCGAGCGCAGCAGCGTCGACTTGCCGGAGCCGGAGGCCCCGAGCACAACCGTCGAGGTCCCGACCGGGGAGTCGAAGTCGATGCCGCGCAGGACGGGCCGGTCGCCGAAGGACTTCTCGAGGCCGCGCACCCGGATCCGGAGGTTCTGCTGGGTTTCGGTCATCGGGCCACGTACCTGTCCAGTCGGGTTTCCAGTCGTTTCTGCACCGCCGAGAGCGCGACGCACATCAGCCAGTAGTACAGCCCCGCGAAGGCGTACAGCGCGAGGAACTCGTTGCTCTGGGCCGCCGCCAGCTGCGATTGCCGGAACAGCTCGGTCAGCAGCACCACCGAGGCCAGCGAGGTGTCCTTGAGCAGTGACAGCAGGGTGTTCGACAGCGGCGGGACCGCCGTACGGGTGGCCTGCGGCAGGATGATCCGGCGCAGGGTCTGCGGGTAGTTCAGCCCGATCGTGGCCGCCGCCTCGAACTGGCCCTTGGGCACCGCGAGGATCGCCGAGCGCACGACCTCGGCGGCGTAGCCGGCGACGTTGAGGCTGAAGGCGATGACCGCCGCGGTGAACGGCGGGAACTTCACGCCCAGCTGCGGCAGCCCGTAGAACACGATGAACAGCTGCAGCAGCAGCGGCGTTCCGCGGATGATCGAGATGAACGCGCGGGCGAGGCCGGAGAGCACCCGGTACGAGGAGATCCGGGCGAGCGCGACCAGCAGCGCCAGCGCCAGTCCGATGGCGAAGCTCAGCGCCGTGAGCGGGATGGTCACCTGCACCAGGCCGACGAACATCGGCCACGCCGTGTTGCGCACGACTTCCCAGGTGGACAGGTGGTCCCGCCCCTGCGACGGGTCGGCGCTGCCGCCGTCGGGCACCGAGACGTCGGCCTTGAAGTACTTCTCGGAGATCCCGCGCAGCGTGCCGTCGGCCTTCAGCGAGCTGATCGCGCGGTTGGCCGCGTCGAGCGTCTCGCGGTCGTCCTGCCGGAACGTGAGGACCTGTTCGCTGGTCTCCGAGCCGGCGTTGCCCGCGATCTCCACGTCACCGGATCCGGTGCTCGCCTGGTAGTCGAGCACCGCGATGTTGTCGTTGACGATCGCGTCGACGCGGCCCTGCGACAGCAGCGCGGCGGCCTGCGCGAAGCCCTCCACCGACTCCACCCGGGAGCCGGCTTCGGTGGCGATGCGCGCCCAGTTCGAGGTGGCCGACTCCGCGGTGACCTTGCCCCTGAGGTCGTCGAGGGTCTTGATGCTCTCATCGCCGGTCCGCCGGACGATCACACCGCGGGAGTAGGTGTAGGTGTCGGACAACCCGTACTTGGCCGCGCGCTCGGAGTTCTTGGACACCTGGTTGGCGATGACGTCGATCCGACCGGCGTCCAGCGCGGGGAACACCGCGTCCCACTGGGTTTCGACGAACTCCAGCCGCCACCCGGCGCGCTCGGCGATCGCCTGGACGACCTCGATGTCGTAGCCGGTGAGCGCATCGGATCTGGGGTCGTGGAACGAGAACGGCGGGTAGGTTCCCTCGGTGCCCACTCTGATCACGGGTTGTTCTGCGCCCTGCGCGGCCGCGGCACCTGCCTGCGCAGGAGCGAGCACCACCAGCGTCAGCAACAGCAGTGCGCACCTGAGCGCATGCCGCATCGGCCACTCCTCACCGTCCACAGTGCTCGGTTCGCGCACCGTGCCCGGGAGCATACGACTCGCGCGGCGAGCCCGCTTCAAGATCCACTATGTGGAACCGGGAGTTGACCGAACCTCAGCACCGGACCCGTTCCGTCGGGCACGATGCCGGTATGACGACGGGGACGAGCGCGGTTCTGGCGCTGCACTGGCAGGTCAACGTGATCAAGCCGGAGGGCTTCTTCGGCGCGATGCTCGCCGAGCCGGTGGCCCGCAGCGGCGTGGTCGAGCGAGCGGCGAGCTTCCACGCGAAGGCGGGCCTGCCGGTGCTGTTCACCCGTTTCACGGTCCCGGAGGGCGAGGGGGAGCTGGTGCGCAACACCGACTTCATGCGCGCGGTCGGCGACGCCCAGGAGCAGTTCCGGCCCGACTCCCCCGGCGCCCGGCTGATCCCGGAGATGTCCGGCGGCGGTGTCGTGGTGGACAACCAGAAGCTCTCCGGCCTCGCGGGCAACGACCTGGCCTCGCGCTTGCAGGCAGGCGGCGTCGAGACGGTGTTCATCACCGGCGTCGCCACAAACCTCACGGTCGAGCAGACCGCGCGCCACGCCACCGACCTCGGGTTCACCGCGCACGTGGTGAGCGACTGCACGGCGGCAGCGGACCCCGCCGTGCACGAGACCTCGGTGGCGAACCTGAACCTCACCACCGCGGGCTGCCTCAGCAGCGCCGAAGCGCTCGCCCTGCTGGGCGCGTGAGCCTGCCGGTCACCGGGCGGGCTTCGGCCGGAACTCCTTCGGGGTGAAGGTGAAGATCGTGTACGGGCGATCGTCGAGGGTGAACCTGGCGTGCTTGGTCATGCCGAGCGCGCGGTGCGCCTTCAGCGAGCGCTCGTTGCTGTTCTCGACGAACAGCGCGGCGCTGGGATAGCGGTCGCCGAGCATCATCGCCATCCCGGACAGCAGCAACCGGAGGACGCCCTTGCCGCGGTACTTCGGCGCGACCACCACCGGACCGTAGTAGAGGACGGGTCCTTCGAGCTTCTGGGTCAGCTCCACGGTCCGCCGAGCCGGCGGGGGCAGCGAACCGCCGCCCTCCGAGGTGAGCAGCACCCCGGCGAGCTTGTCCTTGTCCTCGACCAGGAAGATGCCCGGCCCACCGCTGAAGGCGGCGAGCTTGTCCTCGTCCCACTCGCCCTGGACGAACCCCTGCCGCCCGCGCTCGTCCTCCGGCACGGCGTCCTGCTGCGCGGACTGGAGGAGCGCGAGGACCGCGGGGCGGTCCTCGGCGGTGGCGAGGCGTACGGACATCGGCATGCCACGAGCGTATCCGGGCAGCTCACCTGCCGTTCAGTGGTGGTACTGGTGGACCACCGCGTGCCCCTTGCCCCGGCTGATCAGGGCCCGGTTCACCGGGACGGTGAGGACGAAGGCGATGGCCAGGGACGCGACGAGGGACCCCCAGAACAACCAGCTGGTCAGCCCGGCGTCCATGGCTCCGGGGATGAGCACCATGAACAGGTTGTCGACGATCTCCATGACGGTGATGGACAGGGTGTCGGCGGCCAACGCCACGCCGACGGCCGCGCCCAGCCCCACCCCGGCGCGCAGCACCGGCAGCATCGTGAGGCTGTAGCCGAAGACGAAGGCCAGCACGATCGCGAGCACGATGGTGCCGAGGTTCCCCCAGCCCAGCGCGGTGCCGATCACCATGCCCAGCACTTCGCCGATGGCGCATCCGGTCAGGCAGTGCGCGGTCGCGCTGATCGCCGACCGGGTCAGCGCGCGCCGGTCCTGCCCCGCGCCTGCGCCGTGGTGTTCGTGGTTCATGACGCCCCCTCGCAACGGTGCTCCACCCATCCGCACCGAAGATATACCCCCAGGGGGTATTCACGTCAAACCGACATCGGCAACAGCAGGCTCTGACCTGCGACGACGGCGGCGGAAAAAATCTGTTGCCCGTCGGGCCGCACAGGTCATAACCTGCGGGCACACAGGAAAGGAGGTGGTCCGAAGTTGAATACCAACAGGACTTGTGAGGTGGCTGTCCGCTAGGACCGCCCCGGCAACACAGCCGACCCGTCGTGCGCGGATCCCCTGGGTCTCGCCGCGGGAGAGCGGTCGGCGAATTCCAGGCAGCTACCCGGCCCCGGAGCCCCGAACTGCGTCCGGTTCGGCCTCCTCATCGAGGAGGAAACGGCTCCGGGGCTGCTGCTTTCCTCAGACCTGCGAGCGCTCCGCAGCGGACCGGTCGGCGAGCACCGCGCGGGCGTGGTCGACGTCGAGCGCTCCGTCCCACTTCGCGATGGCCAAGGTCGCCACGGCGTTGCCGTAGAAGTTGACCAGGGCCCGGCACTCGGACATGAACTTGTCGATGCCGAAGATCAGCATGATTCCCGCTGTCGGAACGGTCCCGATGGTCGACAGGGTGGCCGTCAGCGCGATGAAACCGCCACCGGCCACGCCTGCCGCACCCTTCGAGGTCAGCAGCATGACCGCCAGCAGGCCGAGCTGCTGGCCGATGCTCAGCGGCGTGTTCGTGGCCTGCGCGATGTAGAGCGTGGCCAGCGAGAGGTAGATCGCCGCGCCGTCGAGGTTGAAGCTGTACCCGGTCGGGACCACCAGGCCGACGGTCGAGCGGTCCGCACCCAGGAATGTCATCTTGCGCATCAGGCCGGGGAGCGCCGGCTCCGCGGTGGAGGTGCCCAGCACCAGGAAGAACTCGTCCTTGAGGTAGGCGAAGAGCTGGAAGATGTTCAGCCGCACGTAAGCGGCGAGGAACCCGCCCAGGACCACCACAACGAACACCAGCGAGGTGACGTAGAACAGGGCGATCAGCGAACCGAGGCTGGTCAGCGTGGAGAGCCCGAACTTCCCGATCGCGTAGGCCATCGCGCCGAACGCGCCCAGCGGAGCGGCCCGCATCACGAAGCTCAGGACCTTGAACACGATCTCGGTGAGCCGCTTGACCCCCGCCACCACGGGTTCACCGATCTCCCCCACCGCGTTGATCGCGATGCCGAACAGCACGGCCAGGAAGATGACCTGCAGGATGTCGCCCTCGACGAACGCGCCGAAGAAGCTCTCCGGGACGAGTCCGGTGAACAGCTCCCACCAGTGCTGGTCCTGCCCCGACTCGACGTACTGCTGGGCGGTTCCACTGGCATCGAGCGTCGCGGGATCGGCGTTGACGCCGTCGCCGAGCCGGACCAGGTTGATCGCCACCAGGCCGATGGCGAGCGCGACGATCGTTCCGGCCTGGAAGTAGGTCAGCGCCTTCAACCCGGTCAGACCGACCTTCTTCAAGTCCGCGACGCCGGCGATCCCGCCGATGATCGTGAGGAAGACGATGGGCCCGATGAGCATCTTCATCGCGGCGATGAAGGTCTCGCCGATCGGCTGCATCGACTCTCCGACGCCCGGCCACACCCCGCCGACCACGATCCCGAGGACGATGGCGACGAGCACCTGCACGTACAACTGCCGGCACCAGGGCTTCGGCTCGGGTCGAACCCCGTTGTGCGGCAACGGGTTCTGTGCGGTCTGCGTCATTGCACACTCCTGCACATCGATCAGGACGCCGTCGTCGGCGCGAATCTGGGGAGCACCACCGTGACCCCGGGCGCAACGGCAGGTCCAACAGGGAATCACTACCCGACTGATAGGTTGCGCGAATGAATGAGCTCTGACCGGGGAGGTCGTCGGTGGACGCGCGCCAGCTCGAATACTTCCTCGCGATCGTCGACCACGACGGCTTCGGCAAGGCCGCTGCGCGCCTGCACATCGCTCAGCCGTCGCTGTCGCAGACGATCGCCGGCCTGGAGAAGTCGCTCGGCGTGCGGCTCTTCCACCGGATCGGCCGCGGCGTGGTGCTCAGCGAAGCCGGCCGGGAGCTCATCGAGCCCGCGCGCCAAGTCCTGCGCGACCTGCGCACCGCCCGCGCGACGATGGAATCGGTCAAGGGCGTCGCGCGCGGCCGGGTGGAGCTGGTGACGATGCCCTCCCCCGGCATCGAACCGCTCGCGACGCTGACCCGCGTGTTCTGCGAGCGGCATCCGGGGATCACCGTCGGTGCCGACGCCGCCTTCACCCCGGACGAGGTGGTGGACAAGATCAGGCACGGGGCGTGCGAGCTCGGCCTGGTCGGCACCCCTGGCCCTGTGCGAGCACCCGGTGTCGACGTGCTGCCGCTCGGATCGCAGGACTTCGTGCTCGTCGGCACACCGGAGGCCGGCATGCCCGAGGGGACACCGGTTTCCCGCTCCGCGCTGGAGGGCGCCCGACTGATCGTCTCGCCGCGCGGCAGCCTGATGCGCCAGATCGCCGACGAGGTCCTGGCTTCCGGCGTCGATGCGCAGATCGTCGTCGAGGCGGCGCACCGGACCTCGATCCTGCCGCTGGTCACCCAGCACGTCGGGCTCGCGATCCTGCCGTCCGCCTGGGCGCCGCTGGCCCGCCGCGCGGGGGCGAGAGCCGCGCGCATCGAGCCGTCCGCCGAGCTGCACGTCGCCCTGCTGAGCCGGTCCGCCCCGCTGTCGCCGGCCTCCCGAGCCTTCCTCGACGTCGCCCGCACCCACCCGCTCGAACCGGTGGAGCAGCACGCATAGCCAGGTCCTATCGGTGCGATCGGCATCCGGTCTTGGACGGATCGTCTCCCGGCGCGCTTCACTCGAACCCGCAACGGCCGTCAGCGCAGCGGGGAGTGACCGACAGTGGCAGCACAGGAGTTCAAGATCGCCGCCATCCCGGCCGACGGGGTGGGCGCGGAGGTCGTCGCCGCGGGCCGCGCCGTCCTGGACGCGCTCGCCGCGGGTTCGGGGGGCGAGTTCTCCTTCTCGTGGACCGAATTCCCCTGGGGATGCGGCTACTACGAGAAGACCGGCCGCATGATGGACGAGGACGGCCTGGACGAGCTCCGCAACTTCGACGCCCTGTACTTCGGCGCGGTCGGCTGGCCCACGGTGCCCGACCACATCAGCCTGTGGGGGCTGCGGCTGCGGATCTGCCAGAACTTCGACCAGTGGGCCAACGTCCGCCCGGTGCACTTCCACCCCGGCATCACCTCGCCGCTGCGCAAGGCCGACAGCATCCCGCTGGACTGGGTGGTGGTCCGGGAGAACAGCGAGGGCGAGTACGCGGGCCTCGGCGGCCGGAACCTCGCGGCCCGGGGCCCGGGCAACGAGGTGGCGCTGCAGACCGCGCTGTTCACCGAGAAGGGCTGCGAGCGCATCATGCGCTTCGCCTTCGACCTCGCCCGCGGCCGGGAGCGCAAGAAGGTGTCGTCGGTGACCAAGAGCAACGCCCAGCAGTACGGGATGGTGCTCTGGGACGAGGTCTTCGAGCGCGTCGCCGCCGACTACCCGGACGTGGAGACCGAGAGCGTGCTCGTGGACGCGATGTCCGCGAAGTTCGTCCTCAAGCCCGAGGACCTGTCGGTGGTGGTGGCCTCCAACCTCAACGCCGACATCCTCTCCGACCTGGGCTCGGCCCTGGCAGGCAGCCTGGGGCTCGCGGCCAGCGCGAACCTCAACCCGGACCGCCGATTCCCCTCGATGTTCGAGCCCGTCCACGGCTCCGCCCCCGACATCGCAGGTCAGGGCCTCGCCAACCCGATCGGCGCGATCGGCAGCGCTGCGCTCATGCTGGAGCACTTCGGCCTGACCGAGGAAGCAGCCCGCGTCCGCCGGGCCATCGAGGCCACCACCGCGGCAGGCCTGCTCACCCCCGACGTCGGCGGGAACGCCGGCACCGACCGTGTGGTCGAGTCGATCCTGGCGAACCTCTGACAACCGTCGGGATTGCCTTGCGTGGCGAACCTCTGACAACCGTTCGGGACGCCTTGCGTGGCGATGCAGTTACCGGAAGCGCAAGGCCTCCGCCGATTCCATGCGCCACTCCTGATGCACGTCGTGTTGTGGGTGGCTTGTTGGTTGGGTGGGGAAGTTTTCATGAAAACTTCCCCACCCACCCAACAACACGACGGCGCCCGCCAACCACCCGCCAACCGCGTACCTAACCTCTCAGGTCAGTACACCTAGGCGCCGCCTCGCGCCGCCTGGAGATGGCCTGCGGCGGCGGCTTCCAGGTGCAGGAGATCGCAGGAGACGCTGGCGAAGGTGTAGCCCTGAGCCAATCGCGGCGCGACGCCGCTGCCCTCCGAGACGTGGAAGCCGGCGGCGATCCCGGCCTCGGCCGCCGCCTGCCGGATCGTCTCGACTGCGGCTTCGAACTCCTCGGCCACCGCGGGATCGCCCGGGTGGGCACCGCCGACGGCCAGGCACAGGTCGGCGGGACCGACGTAGACGCCGTCGAGCCCGTCGGTCGCGCAGATCTCGCGAACGTGGGCCAGCCCCTGCGGGGTCTCGATCATCGCGATCACCACCGTCGCCTCGTCGGCCTCCGACGGCCGCGGGCCGACCCGCAGGCTCGACCGCATCGGCCCGTAGGACCGGCGCCCGCGCGGCGGGTATCGGGTGGCTTCGACCGCGGCGGCGGCGTCCTCCGGCGTGTCGACCAGCGGCACGATGACGCCCGCGGCCCCTGCGTCCAGGGCGTGGCCGATCGCGGCGGGGTCGTTGGCCGCTACGCGGACGAGACCATCGGCACCACCCGCCGCGTCGATGGCGAGCATCGCGTTGAGCATCCCGGAACGGCCGATGAGTCCGTGCTGGACGTCCACGACCACGTAGTCGTAGCCCACCCGCGCGACCCGCTCCGTGGCGGCGGGCGCGTCCAGCGCGATCCAGTAACCGACCAGTTCGTCCCGAGCGCGGAGCTTGCGCGCGAATTCGGCTGCGGACACGAGGAACCCTCCCGGCGCGATGATCAGCGGCGAGCCCGGCCGCTGCCGCGCTCCTCCCTCGTTCCTACCGATCCGCACACGGGGTTCCAACAGACCGCGCTCCGGCATCACCCGGACGCGCGGGTGGCTCAGAGGCCGAACATCGACACGACCGAGACGAGCGCCAGTCCCACTACCGCGAGTGCACCGGAGGTGACCGCGAGCCGTTGCGCGACGACCTTGCGGCCGACCATGGCGGCGGCCGTCCCGATCACCACGGCGAGCGGGATCAACACAGCGCACAGCAGGTCAAGAGGCGCCATCGCCCGATCCCTCCCCTAACAGCGTCGTCAAGTCCGGACAGCGGCCCCCAAACTAACGATCAGGCAGGCCACCGTCCACACCTCACGGTCAGTGACTTCCGGCACCCACCCCATCCCGCGTGTCCACCCCGGCCCCACGACCGGTCGCACAGGCCGCGCCCTGGCAGCCGCCACGCCGCTGCGCCCACCCGAGCGTGATCCGGCGAGGGGCGACGATACGGGCCGTTGTCGTGTCACGAAAGAGAACTTCACAGTCTACTGTGGACTGTGACGGGTGGATCGGTATCCGCGAAGCTCGCTCCGCGAACGGTTCTCCACGACCTCAGCGGACACGCGCGCCCTCGCTGTGCTCGCGCACCGCGTCGGCGACGCGCTCGACCTCGCCGTCGGTGAGGTGCGGGTGCACCGGCAGCGCCAGGATCCGCGCGCAGGCGTGCTCGGCGTTCACCCACCGCTCGGCGACCGGTGCGTGCGGCGCGAACGCGGGCTGCTCGGGCAGCGGACGCGGGTAGTGCACGTGCGAGCCGATCCCCCGCGCGGCGAGGAATGCGCGCAGCTCGTCCCGCCCGTCGCTCTGCACGCAGTAGACGTAGTAGCACCGCCCGTCGTGCCCGGCCGGTGGCGGGACGATTCCGGGCAGGCCGGCGAAGCGCTCGGTGTAGTGCTCGGCGATGCGCGCACGCCGGGCCAGGCGCTCGGCGAACCCCGCCGACCGGTAAGTCTGGAACGCGGCCTGGATCTCGTCGAAGCGGCTGTTGAGGCCGATGACCTCGTGCACGAACCGCTCCCGCTGACCGTGGTTGCGCAGCATCCGGATCCGCGCGCCCAGCTCGGCGTCGCGGGTCACCACCGCTCCGCCCTCGCCCGGCATCCCGAACGACTTGACCTGCACGAAGGAGTAGACGCCCGCCTCTCCCCACAACCCGGCCGGGGTTCCCGCCATGACCGCGCCCTGGGCCACCGCCGAGTCCTCCACGAGCCGGAGCCCGCGCGAGGCTGCGATCTCGGTCAGCCGCGGCATGTCGGCCATGACCGAGAACATGTGCGCGGGCATGATCGCCTTCGTGCGGTGGGTGATCCGCGCGGCCACGTCGTCCGGGTCGATGACCATGGTGCGCCGGTCGACGTCGGCGAACACCGGGTGCGCGCCGACCTCCAGCACCGACGAGGCCAGCGGCGCGCAGCCGAACGCGGGCACCACGACCTCGTCGCCGGGCCCGATGTCCATCGCGCGCAGCACCAGGCCGAGCGCGCTGGTGCCGCTGCCGCAGGCGATGACGTCGGCCGCGCCGAGCTTCTCGCGCAGGGTCTCCTCGAACACCCGGGTGTGCTCGCCGAGGATGAACTTCTGCTCCGGCGCGACACCGATCTCGCGGATCAGGTCGAGCATGACCTTGCGGTCGTCCTCGAACAGGTCCGGCGGGAAGAACGGGATCTCCATCAGGGCCTCCCGGCGTAGAACTCGCGGATCGCCGCGCACACCCGGTCGACCTCGTCCGGAGTCAGGTCGGGGTGCAGCGGCAGGGCGAGGGCTCGCGCGCCGGCCGCCTCGGCGCGCGGGAAATCACCGCGCTCGTGCCCGTGCCCGGCGAAGCACGGCTGCAGGTGCAGCGGCGCCGGGTAGTAGGTCTCGGTGCCGATCCCCCGCTCCGCGAGGTGCTGCGCCAGCTCGTCGCGGAGCTCGACCTCGATCAGGTGCACGTAGAACACCGGGTCCTCCCCCGGCTCCGGCAGCCGCACGACTCCTTCGAGTCCGCGCCGGTAGCGCTCGGCGAGCTCCGCCCGGCGCGCGATGGCCTCGTCGAGGTGCCGCAGCTTGACGAGCAGGATCGCGGCCTGGATGTCGTCCATCTTGCTGTTGGTGCCGCACAGCGCGGTCTCGGAGGAGATCGCTGCGAAGTCGTTGAGGGTGCCTCCCCGGCGCCCGTGGTAGCGCAGGCTGGCGACGGTGTCGGCCAGCCGGTCGTCGTCGGTGAGCACCGCCCCGGCGTCACCGAGCGCGCCGAGCGTCTTGGTGGGGAAGAACGACAGCACCCCGCCGGCGCCGTGCAGGCCCGCGTGCACCCCGCGCTGGCGCATCCCGATGCCCTCGGCGCTGTCCTCGACGACGGTCAGCTCGAGATCGCGGGCGACCTGGTTCAGACCGCTCATGTCCGCCATCCGGCAGAACAGGTGCGCGGGCATCACGAATCGGGTTCGCGGTGTGGCCGCCCTGGCGACCTCCGCCGGGTCCAGCGCGTGGGTGATGGGGTCGATGTCGGCGAAAACCGGTGTGCCGCCTGCCAGGACCACGGCCGATGCGGTGGCGATGAAGGAGTACGCCGGGACGACGACCTCGTCGCCCGCGCTGAGCCCGAGCGCCCGCAGGAGCAGGACCAGTGCGTCGGTCCCGCTGTTGACGCCGACCACCCGACGCGCGCCGGTATATGCCGAAAGCGCGGATTCCAGTTCCCCGACCTGCTTTCCGCGGGAGAACTTCCCGCTGTCGAACACCTCCGCCACGCGGGCACCGATCTCCGGCCAGAACCGTTCGAAGGTGCGCGCCTGGGAGAAGAACGGAATCGGCTCTTCTCCCGCTCCCCCAATGAATTCCGTCCCGAGGGACACCTTGACCCAACCCCCTGCGAAGTGCTCGGTATCGCTGCCGGACCTAGATCGAACCTAACGACTCCTGATCGCTCCCGATGGCCGAAAGCACCATCTTCACTCCTTCCAGTGAGACGGCGTTTTTGCGTCTGCAGAACGACTTCCGGCTCATGCTCCGATCTGCACAATAGTCACCGGCCGGGATCAGTCCACAAAGGACGTCGATCCGGGCTGAGGCGAAGCTGGATCTCGCCTCAGCGGCCCGCGGCTGCCTCACGGGAGACCTGAAGCCGGTCGACTTCAACGGCACGTACGAGCTGAGCCGGCGACCTCGTCACGGGGTGGGGGCTGGGCGGGGCTACGGCTCCGGCCAACCCTCCACCTGCAAATCAATCATGCGCGCTTGATTTTTCTCCTTCGCGGGCTCACCCTGGTCGGCATGGCCAACGTGGGCGCGCTGCTGGATGACCTGTGTGCGGAAGGCGATGAGCTCGACGAACTCGTCGCCGGGCTCGACGAGTCGCGGTGGGCGCTCGTGACTCCCGCTGAGGGGTGGACGATCGCCCACCAGATCGCCCACCTGGCCTGGACCGATGATGTGGCGCTGCTGTCGACCACCGACCCGGACCGGTTCGCCACCGTCGTCGAAGAGGCGATGCAGGACCCGTTCGGCTTCGTCGACGCGGGCGCCGAGGCGGGTGCCCGCGCTCGCCCCGCAGATCTGCTCTCGACCTGGCGGCTCGGCCGAGGCCACCTGGCCGAGTCGCTGCGCCGGATCGAGGACACGCGCAAGCTCGCCTGGTTCGGCCCGCCGATGAGCGTCGCCTCGATGGCCACCGCGCGGTTGATGGAGACCTGGGCGCACGGCCAGGACGTCGCCGACGCGCTCGGCGTCACGCGCGCCCCCACCGCACGCCTGCGCAACGTCGCGCACATCGGCGTGCGCACTCGCGACTTCGCCTACGCCACCCACGGCCAGAACCCGCCGGCCGAACCGTTCCGCGTCGACCTCGTCGGACCGCGCGGCGAGGCGTGGGAATGGGGCCCGGCCGACGCCGCGCAGCGGATCTCCGGTTCCGCGCTGGACTTCTGCCTGCTGGTCACCCAGCGCAGGCATCGCGACGACCTGGCCGTCGAGGCGGTCGGCGAGGACGCGGCGCACTGGCTCACCATCGCGCAGGCCTTCGCCGGAGCGCCGGGCAAGGGCAGGAAGGCGGGGCAGCACTCGTGATCGGATCCGACCCGGAACTCCTCCGCATCGGCAACTGCTCGGGCTTCTACGGCGACCGGTTCTCGGCCATGCGCGAGATGCTCACCGACGGCGAGCTCGACGTGCTCACCGGCGACTACCTGGCCGAGCTGACGATGCTCATCCTCGGTCGCGACCGGCTCAAGGACCCCGAACTGGGATATGCCAGGACGTTCCTCCGCCAGCTGGAGGACTGCCTCGGGCTCGCCGTGGAGCGCGGCGTGCGGATCGTCGCCAACGCCGGTGGCGCCAACCCGGCCGGTCTCGCGGCGCGGATCCGCGAGCTCACCGGCCGGCTCGGCCTCGACGTCGCGGTCGCGCACGTCGAGGGCGACGACCTCACCGCGCGGGCCGCCGAGCTGAACCTGGGCTCTCCCCTGCTCGCCAACGCCTACCTCGGCTGCTGGGGAATCGTGGAGTGCCTCAACGCCGGTGCCGACGTCGTGGTCACCGGGAGGGTCACCGACGCCTCGGTCATCGCCGGCCCCGCCGCGGCCCACTTCTGCTGGGGGCGCGACGACCACGACGCGCTCGCCGGCGCGGTCGCGGCCGGCCACGTCATCGAGTGCGGCACGCAGGCCACCGGGGGCAACTACGCCTTCTTCACCGAGATCGACGACCTGACCCGGCCGGGCTTCCCCATCGCCGAACTGCGGCGCGACGGGTCCAGCACCATCACCAAGCACCCCGGGACCGGCGGCGCGGTCACCGAGGACACCGTGACCGCGCAGCTGATGTACGAGATCCAGGACGCGCGCTACGCCGGTCCGGACGTCACCACCAGGCTCGACACCGTCGAGGTCACCCAGGAGGGCCCGGATCGGGTCCGGCTCAGCGGCGCGCGCGGTGAGGCACCGCCGCCCGCGCTCAAGGTCTCGCTCAACTCCCTCGGCGGCTTCCGCAACGAGATGACCTTCGTGCTCACGGGTTTGGACGTGGAGGCAAAGGCCGAACTCGCGCAGCACCATCTGGAATCCGGGCTGGAGCGCCGCCCCGCGGAGCTGACCTGGACTCTGGCGCGCCTCGACCGCCCGGACGCCGACACCCAGGAACGGGCCAGCGCTCTGCTGCGCTGCGTGGTGCGGGACGCGGACCAGGACGTGGTGGGCCGCGCCTTCTCCGGCGTGGCCGTGGAGATGGCCCTGGCCAGCTACCCCGGGTGCTCGCTGACCGGCGTCCCCGGGAAGGCCTCGCCCTACGGCGTTTTCACCGCGGGCTACGTCGACCCGGCCCAGGTCCCGCACACCGCCGTGCTCCCGGACGGCGACCGGGTGGACGTACCGCCGCAGGCGGAGGCGCGACGGCTGGAAGTCCTGCCCGAACCGGCTCTGCCGCCGCCACTTCCCGAAGGCCCCACCCGCCGCGCCCCGCTGGGGACGTTCGTGGCGGCGCGCAGCGGCGACAAGGGCGGCAACGCCAACGTCGGCGTGTGGGTGCGCACCGAGCAGCAGTGGCGCTGGCTGGCGCACGCGCTCACCGCAGACCGCCTGCGGGAGCTGCTGCCGGAAGCCGCCGAACTGCCGATCTCCCGGACGGTGCTGCCGAACCTGCGGGCGCTGAACTTCGTGATCGAGGGCATCCTCGGCGACGGCGCGGCGGCCCAGGCGCGTTTCGACCCGCAGGCCAAGGGGCTCGGCGAGTGGCTGCGGTCCCGCCACGTCGAGGTCCCGGAGGCGCTGCTGTGAACCCGTGGGAGGACGACGAGCGCCGAGCGCTGCGGGACACCGTGCGCCGCTTCGTCGACAGCGAAGTCCTGCCGCACCAGGACGGCTGGGAACGCGACGGCGAGCTGCCGCGCCGGCTGCACGAGAAGGCCGGCGAGCTGGGACTTCTCGGCGCAGCCCTGCCGGTCGAGGTGGGCGGTGGCGGCGGTGATCTCATCGACGCGGCGGTCATCGCCGAGGAGATGCACTACGCGGGCGGCTCGGGCGGCACCTTCGCCTCGCTGTTCACCTGCGGGATCGCCGTGCCGCACATGGTCGCCGCGCACGATCCGCGGCACATCGAGCGCTGGGTGAGACCCACGCTGGCCGGTCGCAAGATCGGGTCGCTGGCCATCACCGAGCCCGGTGGCGGCTCCGACGTCGGGCACCTGCGCACCCGCGCCGACCGCGACGGCGACCACTACGTCGTCAACGGCGCCAAGACGTTCATCACCTCCGGCTGTCGCGCCGACTACGTCGTGACCGCCGTGCGCACCGGCGAGGACGGCGCGGGAGGCGTGTCGCTGCTGGTGGTGGAGAAGGGGACGCCGGGGTTCACCGTCTCCCGCCGGCTGGAGAAGATGGGCTGGCAGGCCTCCGACACCGCTGAGCTGTCGTTCACCGACGCCCGCGTTCCCGCCGAGAACCTGGTGGGCCCGGAGAACTCCGGTTTCCTCCAGATCGCGCAGGCCTTCCTCAGCGAACGCCTGTCGCTGGCCGTGCAGGCCTACGCGAGCGCGCAGCGCTGCCTGGACCTCGCCGAGCAGTGGTGCCGGGACCGGGAGACCTTCGGCCGCGCGCTGATCACCCGCCAGTCCGTGCAGACCACGCTCACCGAGATGGCCCGCAAGATCGACGTCGCCCGCGTCTACACGCGCAGGCTCGCCGAGCGCGCGGTCGCGGGCGAGCAGGACCTGACCGTCGAGGTGTGCTTCGCCAAGAACACCGCCGTGGAAGCCGGTGAGTGGGTGGCGCACCAGGCGCTGCAGCTGTTCGGCGGGCTCGGCTACATGCGCGAGTCCGAGGTCGAACGCCAGTACCGGGACATGCGGATCCTGGGCATCGGCGGCGGGACCACCGAGATCATGACCGGACTGGCGGCGAACCGATTGGGGTACCGAGCATGACGATCCTGCGATCCGCGCTGGACACCGGTTCCGGCGATTACGCCGAGGCCGTCGAGGCGATGACCGGCAAGCTCGCCGAGGTCGAGGCCGCGCACGAGACGGCGGTCGCCGGTGGTGGCCCGTCGAAGGTGGAGCGGCACCGCAAGCGCGGCAAGCTCACGGCGCGGGAGCGCATCGAGCTGCTCCTCGACGAGGACTCGCCGTTCCTGGAGCTGTGCCCGCTGGCCGCGTGGGGCAGCGACTTCCAGGTGGGCGCCTCGGTGGTCACCGGCATCGGCGTCGTCGAAGGCGTCGAGTGCATGATCGTCGCGAACGACCCGACCGTGCGCGGCGGCACCAGCAACCCGTGGACGTTGCGCAAGTCGTTGCGCGCCAACGAGATCGTGGAGCGCAACCGGCTCCCGGTGATCTCCCTCGTCGAGTCCGGTGGAGCGGACCTCCCGACGCAGAAGGAGGTCTTCATCCCCGGCGGCGCGATGTTCCGCGACCTCACCCGCCTGTCGGCGGCGGGGATTCCGACCATCGCGCTGGTCTTCGGCAACTCCACGGCGGGCGGCGCCTACATCCCGGGCATGTCCGACCACACGGTGATGGTCAAGGAGCGCTCGAAGGTGTTCCTCGGCGGACCACCTCTGGTGAAGATGGCCACCGGGGAGGACTCCGACGACGAGTCGCTGGGCGGCGCCGACATGCACGCAGGGGTGTCCGGCCTGGCCGACCACTACGCGCTGGACGAGCCCGACGCGCTGCGCATCGGCCGTTCCATCGTCAAACGCCTGAACTGGCGGAAGAGGGGACCGGCCCCTCGCGCGGAGGTCAGCGAACCGCTGCACTCCCCCGACGAGCTGCTGGGCGTGGTGCCCACGGACCTGAAGGTGCCGTTCGACCCGCGCGAGGTGATCGCGCGGGTCGTCGACGGCTCCGACTTCGACGAGTTCAAACCGCGCTACGGGTCGAGCCTGGTCACCGGGTGGGCCGAGCTGCACGGCTACCCGGTCGGCATCCTCGCCAACGCGCGCGGGGTGCTGTTCTCCGAGGAGTCGCAGAAGGCGACCCAGTTCATCCAGCTGGCCAACCGCGCCGAGACTCCCCTGCTGTTCCTGCACAACACCACCGGCTACATGGTGGGCGCCGAGTACGAGCAGGGCGGCATCATCAAGCACGGCGCGATGATGATCAACGCGGTGTCCAACTCCAAGGTCCCGCACCTCTCCCTGCTGATGGGCGCCTCCTACGGGGCCGGGCACTACGGCATGTGCGGCAGGGCCTACGACCCCCGGTTCCTGTTCTCCTGGCCCAGCGCGAAGTCCGCGGTGATGGGGCCCGCCCAGCTGGCCGGCGTGATCTCGATCGTCGGCCGCGCGGCCGCGGAGGCCAAGGGTCAGCCGTTCGACGAGGCCGGCGACGCGGCGATGCGCGAAGCCGTGGAGAACCAGGTCGAAGCCGAGTCGTTGCCGATGTTCCTGTCCGGTCGTCTCTACGACGACGGCGTGATCGACCCGCGCGACACCCGCACGGTGCTGGGGATGTGCCTGTCGGCGATCCACAACGCCCCGATCGAAGGCGCCGAGGGCTTCGGCGTCTTCCGGATGTGAGGAGCCACGCGATGATCACCCACGTTCTCGTCGCCAACCGAGGTGAGATCGCCCGGCGCGTCTTCGCCACGGCACGCCGGATGGGCCTGTCCACGACCGCGGTCTTCTCCGACACCGACGCCACCGCACCGCACACCGCCGAAGCCGACGTGGCCGTCCGGCTCCCCGGCGACACCCCCGCCGAGACCTACCTCCGGGCCGAGCAGCTGGTGCGGGCCGCGCGGTCGTCCGGTGCCGACGCGGTGCATCCCGGTTACGGCTTCCTGTCGGAGAACGCCGCGTTCGCCCAAGCGGTCATCGACGCCGGTCTGCGCTGGGTGGGCCCTCCGGTCGAGGCCATCGAATCGATGGGGTCCAAGGTCGAGGCCAAGGCGCTGATGGCAGACGCCGGGGTCCCGGTGCTGCCCGAGCTCGATCCCGACGCCGTCACCGAGGCCGACCTCCCGGTGCTGGTCAAGGCCTCCGCTGGTGGCGGTGGCCGCGGCATGCGGGTGGTCCGGGCACTCTCCGAGCTGCCCGGGCAGCTCGACGCCGCGCGCCGCGAAGCGGAATCCGCCTTCGGCGATCCGGCGGTGTTCTGCGAGCGGTACCTGGAAACCGGCAGGCACATCGAGGTTCAGGTCCTGGCCGACCGGCACGGGACGGTGTGGGCGCTCGGCGAGCGGGAGTGCTCGATCCAGCGCAGGCACCAGAAGGTCGTGGAGGAAGCCCCGTCCCCGCTGGTGGAGCGGATCGGTCAGCAGATGCGCACGCGCCTGTTCGACGCGGCGCGGCTGGCCGCCTCCGCCATCGGCTACGAGGGTGCGGGCACGGTCGAGTTCCTCGCCGACGAGGCGGGCGAGTTCTACTTCCTGGAGATGAACACCCGCCTCCAGGTGGAGCACCCGGTCACCGAGAACACCACCGACGTCGACCTGGTCCGGCTCCAGCTGCAGATCGCCGACGGGCACGCATTGCCGCCGACACCGCCCGCCTGTCAAGGGCATTCGATCGAGGTGCGGCTCTACGCCGAGGACCCCGCCCACGACTGGCGCCCGCAGAGCGGAACGCTGCGGCGGATCGAATTCGGCGGCACCGCAGCGGAGTTCGATGTGCTGACCTCCCCCGGTGTGCGGCTGGACTCCGGTTTCCGCAGCGGCGACGCGGTGAGCATCCACTACGACCCGATGCTGGCCAAGGTCATCTCCTTCGGCGACACCAGGGACGAGGCCGCCCGGCTGCTGGCCGCGAGCCTGTCCCGCGCGCGGATCCACGGCCTGGTCACCAACCGCGACCTGCTCGTGCGGATCCTGCGGCACCCCGCGTTCCTGGCAGGCGACACCGACACGGCGTTCTTCGACCGGCACGGCCTGGACACCCTGGCCCGACCGCTGGCGTCCGAGGACACCGCGGACCTCGCCGCCGTGGCCGCGACGCTGGCTTACGCTGCCGAGAACCGGCTCGCCGCAGGCGTCAACGCGCGGATCCCGTCCGGGTGGCGGAACCTGCCGTCGGTCCCGCAGACCAAGGTGCACACCTGCGGGGAGCGGGAGGTCGCGGTGTCCTACCTCGCGAAGCGCACAGGGTTCGAGATCGTCGAGCACCCCGGTCTCGCGGTCGTCGAGTCCTCCCCGTCGGAGGTGGTGCTCGACGTCCCGGGCGAGAACGGCCCGCTCAGGCGGAGTTTCAGCATCGCCCGCTACGACGATCTGGTCTGCGTGGATTCCCCGCTGGGCCCGGTGGCGCTGGTGCGCCGGCCCCGCTTCACCGACCCGGCGGAACGGGTCGTGGAGGGATCGCTGCTGGCACCGATGCCGGGCAAGGTCATCCGGCTGGCCGCGAGCGCCGGCGACCGCGTCACCGCAGGACAGCCGATCCTGTGGCTGGAGGCGATGAAGATGGAGCACACCGTGGCCGCGCCCACCGACGGGGTGCTCGCAGAGCTGAACGTGACCGCAGGACAGCAGGTCGAGGTCGGGACCGTGCTGGCCGTGGTCGACACCCCGGACTCCGAGGAGAGCTGATGAGCTTCATCGAAACCGACGAGCAGAAGGAGCTGCGGGCCTCCGTCGCCAAGCTCGCCCAGCGCTACAACCACGTCGACTACGTGCTGCCGAAGGCCCGGAAGCAGGAGCCGCTGACCGAGCTCTGGGCGGAGGCGGGCAGGCTCGGCTTCCTCGGCGTCAACATCCCCGAGGAGTACGGCGGGGGCGGCGCCGGGATCTACGAGCTCGCGCTGGTGCAGGAGGAGCTCTCCGCCGAGGGCGCCGGGTTGCTGCTGGTGGTGGTCTCGCCCGCGATCTGCGGCACGATCATCGGCAAGTACGGCACGCCGGAGCAGAAGCAGCGCTGGCTCCCCGGCCTCGCCGACGCCAGCACCACGATGGTCTTCGCGATCACCGAGCCCGGCGCGGGATCGAACTCGCACCACATCAGCACCACCGCCCGGCGCGACGGCGCGGACTGGATCCTCAGCGGCCAGAAGGTGTTCATCTCCGGCGTCGACCAGGCCGACGCCGTGCTCGTCGTCGCGCGCACCGAGGACGCGGCGACCGGCAAGCTCAAGCCCGCGCTGTTCGTCGTGCCCACCGACGCGCCGAACTTCGTCGCGCACCCGATGGAGATGGACATCATCGCCCCGGACCGGCAGTTCTCGCTGTTCCTGGACGACGTCCGCCTGCCGGCCGAGGCCCTGGTCGGCGAGGAGGACGCGGCGCTGATGCAGTTGTTCTCCGGCCTCAACCCGGAGCGCATCCTCGGCGCGGCGCTGTCCACCGGCATGGGTCGCTACGCGCTGTCCCGGGCCGTGTCCTACGCCAACCAGCGGCAGGTCTGGAAGACGCCGATCGGCGCGCACCAGGGCATCGCGCACCCGCTGGCGCAGCACAAGATCGAGGTGGAGCTGGCGAAGGTGATGATGCAGAAGGCCGCCACGCTCTACGACGCCGGGCAGGACATGGAGGCCGCGGAGGCGGCGAACATGGCCAAGTACGCCGCGGCCGAGGCGAGCATCGCCGCGCTGGACCGGGCCATCCAGACCCACGGCGGCTCCGGACTGACCGCCGAGCACGGTCTGGCGGCCATGCTCGGTGCCGCGCGCATCGCCCGCGTCGCCCCGGTCAGCCGTGAAATGATCCTGAACTACGTCGCCCAGCACAGCCTGGGCCTGCCGAAGTCGTACTGAGCGGCACCGAAACCCGGCCGGGACGGTGCGAGCTGCCAGAGCGGGGGGACCACGGAGATGACGTCGCGCGAGCCGAAGCAGGACCGCAGCCGAGCGACGCGGCAACGCCTGCTGGAAGCCACCATCGACTGCCTCGCGACCCAGGGCTGGGACGCGACGACGGTCACGGCCGCCGCCCAGCGGGCCGGGGTGTCGCGCGGCGCCGCGCAGCACCACTTCCCGGCTCGCGAGGACCTCATCACCGCTGCCCTGGAGCACATGTTCGACGCGCGGATGTCGGAGATCCGCGCGGAGAGCACGCACCTGCCCGACGGCCCCGGACGCACGGAGTACGTGGTCTCCCGGGTCGTCGACTACTACACGGGCGACCTGTTCAAAGCCGCCCTCCAGGTCTGGACGGCAGCGGCTGCGGATTCGGGCCTGCGGGAACGGATCGTCCCGCTGGAAGCGAAGTTCGGCCGCACGGTCCACCAGGTCGCCATCGAGATGCTCGGCGCGGACGACTCCGATCCCACCACCCGGCGCCTCGTCCAGGCCACCCTCGACCTCGCCAGGGGCCTCGGCCTGGCCGACGTCCTCACCGACGACTCCCCCCGCCGGAAGAACATCGTCGCCCAATGGGCCGCCACCCTCGCCGAGGCGCTGCCCAGAACCCCGTGACCCCACCACCTCTCAACCAGCCCCGCACACACCCCGAACCACCCCGAGCCGAGCTTCAGTCCGCGCCGACGGCATGATCTCGGCGTGCCGCTGCGCGCGGTCGAGAGCATCGCGAGCTGCGTCCAGATCTCCTGCGCGTGCGTGGGATTCGGCGAGCCACGACAGGTAGAGCGCGACCTCCCGAGCGTGATCCGGCGGGTAGTGGGCGATCGCCCGCGCCAGCAGCGGCTCGGCATCAGCCGGTCGACCCAGTTCGATCATGCAGCGGCCCGCCATGACATCGATCTCCGAACGGTCCAGCCAGTAGACCCACTCCGGCTCGCTACCGCTCCCGCCGCGTCGCTCGTACGCCTCGTCCACCGCTTCCAGCGCTCGCCAGGTGCCGGTGACGTCCGCGGCTCTCACCGAGGCCCAAGCAACCCGTTCCAGGAACAGCGCGCGAACGACCGGCGTGGCGCCCTCAGCGCCCAGGGCCGCCGTGCGGGCGAGCAGGACCGCGTCGCGCGGGTCGCAGACGTTCGCGACCTGGTAGCTCAAGCTCGACAACAGCTGCGCACCGAGCACGCGATCCGAGGCCTCTCCCGCAGCTCCCACGCCGGAGACGTAGAACCGCTGCGCCTCGGCGTGACGCCCGGCGTCGCTAGCGATCCAGCCTGCCAGTTGGGCCAGCTCGCCGACGGCGGTGAACAACCGCCGCCCGACCGGCTCCGAGAAGCTGGCCGACCGGACCAATTCCCCGGCATCCGCCAACTCGCGGGACACGGCGGGCAGGAGGTCCCGGCAAGCCACGACGTCGTCGAGATGCCGGAGCTCGACCACGCGCCTCTCCAGCTCGGTCGCCAGCTCGGCACCCACCCGTCGCCCCGCCCGCACCTGCACGACCATCGGCGACTCGCCCACGAGCCATTCGTGCGCGACCCGCACCGGGTCAGCAGGCGCAGGCCGCAGCGGGACACCGAGAACCTGCTCGTAGGCATCGGCCACATCCGGTGCCACGGGCCGCTTCCCGGTTTCGACCATGCTCAGGTAGGACTTCGCGAAGTGGGTTCGCCGCGCCAGCCCGCACAGGCTCACCCCAGCCGCTTCCCGGGCAGCTCGAAGATCCGCACCCGTGGCCATGCCCCCACCCCCGCTGCGAACGCCTGTGAACGGCCGAAGCCTCCGGCATGCCTTCTTCGGGATCAGCGGTGACGCCGGACCGTCGGCGACCTCTGCGTGCGACGGCGTTTTCGCGTTGGCCAGGCCGTCGGAGTTCGACTGGATTCATGCGCCCACCTGCGCGGACTGCAACGAGGTCTTGAAGAGCGCGAAAGGCCCGTGACTCCGGTTCCGCGAGTCACGGGCCTGGTCGTGGGGCGTCCGTTACGGGACGACCTGGACCTCGTCGCCGACCTGGAGCTTGTCGAAGAAGACCTCCGAGGACTTCTTGGACAGGTGGAGGCAGCCCGCAGAACGCTCGGTCAGGCTGCCCTGGTGGAACGCCACGCCGGTGTCGGTGAAGAACACCGAGTTCGGCATCGGGGCGTCGAACTCCTTGCTGTGGTGGTCCTTGTCCTTCCACGTTACGTGGAAGACGCCGGCCGGCGTGGGCGTCTCGGGGCGTCCGCCGAGCGCCGAGGCCTCGCCGTAGTAGACCTCACCGGCCCGGATCAGCCACGCCCGGTTGGCCGACAAGCTCACGCACGCGTGCGCTGTCGCCGTGCACGGCGTTCCCGGGACGAGTTCCGGTGCGGCCGGTTGTGCTGCGGCACTGGCCGCGCCGAGCGGCAGAACGGCGGCCGCAGCGGTCACCGACACCATCGCGATCCTGCTTAACATGGGTTCTCCCATCGTTGTCCACCTCGCCCGGAGCACCGGTTCACGCGAGGAAGGGACCAGGAACCTGTCTTTCAGTGATCATGACGACACGGACTGTAGCGGAGCGGATCTCGGCTTCGTGGCCGAATCCGTGAAAACCACCCGTGCCGCGCAATCGGCGGTTCAGCCCGCGACGCGACGCACCGAGTTGATCTCGCCCATGTACTCGACCTCTTCGACGGTGACCGTCTGCCCCTCGGTCGGGGCGTGCACCATCTTGCCGTTGCCGATGTAGATGCCGTCGTGGCTGGCGGAGCTGTAGAAGAAGATGATGTCGCCGGGCTTCATCTCCGACTGCGACACCGAACGGCCCACCGACACCTGCGACCGCGTCGAACCCGGCAGGTCGACACCCGCCTGCTTGTAGGCGTACTGCACCAGTCCGGAGCAGTCGAACTGCGAGGGGCCCTTGGCGCCGTACACGTACGGGGAGCCCTGCTTGCTCAGCGCGGCGTTGACCGCCTTGATCGCGGCACCGGAACCGGCGAGCTGGCCGACGGTGCTCTTCACGCCGGACAAGATCCCCTTGTCCTTCTCGCTGAGCTCGTTGTACTGCTCCTTGACCTTCGCGACCTGCGCGTCCATCTCCTTCTTGCGGCCCGCGATGTCGCCCTCCAGGCGCGCGGCGTCCGCCTCGGCCTTCTCGGCACCGGCACGCGCGTCGAAGGCTTGACGGCGGGCGCCCTCGGCGCGGTGGGTGGCGTCGGAGAAGGCGCGCACCGACTCGGAGTTGTGCTGCGCCATCAGGTCGAGCGTGGAGGCGCGGTCCAGGAACGCGTCCGGGTTCTCGCTGTCGAGGACCGCCGCGATCGAGTTCATCTGCGAACCCTTGTAGGAGGCCTTGCTCAGCCGGTCGACCTGGCCGCGCAGCTGCTCCTCCTGCACGCGCGCCTCGCCCGCGACCCGGTCGGCCTGCTGGGCTTCGGCGTTGAACCGGTCGAGGTCGTTGCGCTTGGCGGTGTGATCGTCCTGCGCCTTCTTGTAGTCCTCGGTGAGCACTTCCGCCTGCTTGGACAGCTCGCGCAGCTTCTGCGCCGCCTGCGAGGCTTCGCCCGATTCGGGCTCGGCGGTGGCCGGTGCGCTCCCGAGCACCACGGTGGACAGCGCTGCAGCCGCCACCAGCGCGGTGCGTCGCGGAGCGGGGTTGGCGTTCGACATGAGAGCCGATCACTCCTTCGAGTGGGGACTGCGGCAGTGGGCGGTCACCCTAGATCCCCGCGGTTGCAGCTCCGAGACCCGGTCGAAACCATCCCGCACCCGCCATGCGCTGGAACGATCGATGAATCGGCGGGCCGTCGTCCGTCTCTCGGCCACCGCTGGCCGATCGTGATCCTTCGCACCGCTCGAAGCCGCTAACGCTCGCAGCCCCGGGAACGACAAGCCGCGGCGTCCGGCGGAACGCGACGCGGCATTCCGACGCCGCGGATGCAGCGCGCGGCCGAGAGTCGTTGCGTAGTCCCGCCAAACTGGTCTAGACCCATTGACTGGGTGACCTGGTGCACATACCTTCCTCCGCGCTGGAGATCTCCGCAGTGCCCGTCCGGAGCCGAGCGCGCCGCGCTTCCGGATCGATTCACGACCCCGACCGATCGGCCGGGTCGTCCCGAGGGGAGCACCCTTTGACCAGGAAACCGGCCCGATGGGCGGCACTGGCCGCCGGCCTGCTGATGCTGCCGATCGCCGGCGCCATGACGGCGCAGGCCGCTCCGGGCGAGCTCAAGGCCGCGCCGTACTACATGCCGCTGGACAACGAACCCCAGGACATCGCCGAGGCCATCGAGGCCAGCGGGCAGAAGGACTACACCTTCGCCTTCGCCCTGGCCCCGTCCACCGACTCCTGCACTCCCACCTGGGACGGCAAGGTCGGCCAGGAAGTGGCCACCGACACCGCGGTGAAGGCCAACGCCGACGCCGTGCGGGCCGCGGGCGGCAACATCTCCGTGTCCTTCGGCGGCTACAACGGCATCGAGCTCGCGGCCGCTTGCGCTGACGCGACCGCACTGGCCGACGCCTACCAGCAGGTGATCGACAAGTACGAGTTGACCCACATCGACCTCGACATCGAGGGCGACGATCTGGGCGACGTCCCGAACGAGACCAAGCGCTTCGAAGCGATCAAGACGCTCAAGGAGCGCAACCCCGACCTCCACGTCACGCTGACGCTGCCGATGACCACCGTCGGGCTCAACGAGGCGGGCAAGGCCGAGATCCAGCGCGCCAAGGACATGGGCGCTGAGATCGACCTGTTCAAGATCATGGACTTCGACTACGGCGGCCCCGGTCAGGACATGGCCAACAGCGCGATCTCGGTCGCCGAGGCCTTCCACGAGCAGCTGCGCGGACTGCACCCCGAGTTCGACGACGCCGCCGCCTACGCGCGCACGGGCGTGATCCTCATGAACGGCCACACCGACCAGCCGTCCGAGCTGTTCACCCCGGACACCTTCCGCGCGCTGCTGGACTACGCCGAGCAGAAGCAGATCGGTCGTCTCTCCTACTGGGCGCTCAACCGCGACCGCGTGTGCACCCAGCCCGGCGGATGGGCCGACGGCAAGTGCAGCAGCGTCGAGCAGCAGCCCTACGAATTCACCAAGATCATCTCCGAGTTCCAGTGATCCCCTGGAGTAGCACCATGCGAATCCCCCGAAAGATCGTCACCGCGCTGGTCGCGGGCTCGATGCTCCCGCTGGCCGCGGGTTCCGCGCTCGCGCAGGAAGCGCCTGCCGAGATCAGGTCCGCGCCCTACATCGATGTGATGCAGGACGAGCCCACCCTGGTCGACGTCGCCAAGGCGACCGGCCAGCAGCACTTCACGCTGGCCTTCGTGCTCGGCAGCGCCGCGGGCTGCACCCCGATGTGGGGCGGCGAGCGGGCCATCGACGACCCGGCGATCAAGGGTCAGATCGACGAGCTGCGCGGCATGGGCGGCGACGTCATCGTCGCCACCGGCGGCGCCATGGGCCCGTACCTGGAAAGCGTGTGCGGCACCGCCGACGAGCTGCTGAACGCCTACAAGACGATCCTGGACGCGACCGGCGCCAACCACCTCGACGTCGACGTCGAGGCGACCATCCCGCACGACGTCGTCAACGAAGCCCTGGCCAAGCTGCAGGCCGAGCGCGGCACCAAGGTCAGCTACACGCTGCGGGTGCAGGCCGACGAGACCGGACTCGACCCGTACTCGCTGCAGGTGCTGCAGAGCGCCGCGGCGCACGGGGTCGACGTGCTGGTCAACCCGATGGCCATGGAGTTCGGCTCGCAGAAGCCCTGGGGCGATGCGGTGATCGCCGCTGCCGAGAGCACCCTGCGGCAGATGAAGGAGATCTGGCCGGACCTCAGCGACGCCGACCTCAAGGCGCGGCTGGGCGTGACGCCGATGATCGGCCGGAACTTCAACGGCAACATCTTCAACCAGGACCACGCGCGTCAGCTGCTGGACTGGGCGAACACCAACGGCATCGGCCTGCTGTCGTTCTGGTCGGCCGGCCGCGACAACGGCGACTGCCCCGGCGGCGCGGTGTCGCCTACCTGCAGCAGCATCGAGCAGCAGCCGTTCGAGTTCACCACCATTTTCAAGGGCTTCGGCGCCTGACCGACCCGGAAGCGCCACGAGCCGGCGGCCGAGAGGTCGCCGGCTCGTTCTCCTCCGATGCGATCAGGGGGTCTCGCCGAGACACTCGTAGGCGGTGCGCACGTAGTCGCGGGTCTTGGCCGCACCGACGAGCTCGGCGGCCATCTTGTTCATCGTGTAGGCCACCGTCATCCGCCGGTCGAGGTCGTTGACCACCACCGCGCCACCGTTGCCCACCCACCAGCAGATCCGCCCCGGGGGCGTCGGCATCAGCTCCGGCGCCGCCAGCGCGAAGCCGAGCCCGAAGGGGATGCGGCGGCCGAGAACCCGGTCGCGCGAATCGGAGTGGACCTCGAAGATCCGCTCGATCACCTCGGGCGACAGGAAGCGCCTGCCCGCGACCGCGCCACCGTGCGAGATCACCGATTGCAGGCGCGCGACCGAGCGGGCGTTGCCCTGCCCGTTGAACCCGCCCATCTCGGCTCCCAGGAACTCCCGCGTGGTGGTCACCTTCATCGAGAACAGCGGGTTGCCCAGCGCCCGCCTGCCGAACTCGTCGAGGTCGGGGGCGTGCGGCGGCGATTTCAGCATCGCGACCCGATCGTCCACGGATTCCGGTGCGCCGAGCCAGAAGTCAGCGTCCAGCGGCTCGGCGTAGTAGGTGCGCAGCACGGTCCCGGCGGTGCGGCCGGTGACGCGGAGGACGAGCTCGCCGAGGAGGTTCCCGTGGCTGATCGCCTGGTAGCCCGACCCGTCCCCCGGCTCGAACCACGGCTTCTGCGCGGCCAGCAGCGCAGCGGCACGACGCGGGTCGTAGAGGTCTTCCAGGGTCATCTTCTCGTCCCAGCCCGGAAGCCCGCTGCTGTGCGCGAGCAGGTGTCTGACCAGAACTCCCGACTTGCCCTCCGCCGCGAACTCGGGCCAGTATCGGGCGACCGGCGCGTCGGGATCGAGCTCGCCGGAGTCGATGAGGCCGAGCGCGACCAGAGCGAGCATCGTCTTGGTCACCGAGAAGGTGTTGACCAGCGTGTCCCGCTCCCACGGCACGCCCTCGCGGGCCTCGCCGGCCCACAGGTCGACCACCACTTCGCCGTCCTGGACGACGCAGAGCGAGGCACCGCGTTCCTCCCCTTCGTCCAGCTTGCGCTCCAGCAGGTCGCGCAGCGGTGCGAAGCGGGGCGCGCAGTCGCCGTTCATCGAGTGGCTCGCTTTCTGCCGGAGGCGATCTCGCGGTGCAGATCGCGCACGTACCGGGCGAAGTCGAGCTGGATGGTATGCCTGGGCGAGTTGTAGTACTGCCCGAGGTTCTTGCGCTCGTCGCGGTTCATGATCCGCTGCATCTCAGCGGCCCCCGGCAGCCGGTACTCCCCCGCCAGGTGCGCGGCGATCAGCTTGCTCTGCTGCTCGGCGAGGTTGACGATCGTCGGCGAGGCCTGCGCGAGCCCGGCGAAGTACAGGTTGTCGACCCCCGGCTTGACGATCCGCTTGAACAGCGGGAACCGGTGCTCGGCGTCCGGCTGCAACTCGCGGTCGTCGAAGAACGGGAAGCTCATCTTGTAGCCGGTCGCGAAGACGATCACGTCGGCCACGACCTTCGTCCCGTCGGTGCACACGACCTCCGAACCTTCCAGCCGCTCGATGGCGGGGACGCAGGTCAGGTCGCCGGAACCGGCCTTGGCCAGGAAGTCGATGCTCACCGACGGATGCGCGGACAGCGGCTCGTGGTCGGGTTCGGGGAGGCCGTAGTTCTGCATCGCCCCGACGTTGCTCTTGATCGCCTTGCGCGCCAGGCGAAGGCCCAGCTTCTTGGGCATCCACGGGGGCATCATCAGCTTGTCGGAGGGCTTGCCGCCCCGGTACTTCGGCAGCACCCAGACGCCACGACGTGCGGAGACCCAGACGTGCTCGGCGATGGAGCGGTGCGACAGCTCCGCGGCGATGTCGAGCGCCGAGTTTCCCATGCCCACGACCACGACCCGCTTGCCGCGCATGTCCACCGGCGAGAACGGGCTGCGGTAGGAGTGGCTGTGCAGCGTCGTTCCGTCGAACTCGCCCGGGTACTGCGGGGTTCGCGGATCCCAGTGGTGGCCGTTGGCGACCACGAGCGCGTCGTACCGGCGAGTCTCGCCGCTGCTCAACCGGACTTCCCAGCGTCCCTCCGGGGTCCGGCGCGCGTCCTCGACCCGGGTGTTGAAGGTGATGGTCTCGCGAAGCCCGAAGTGCTCGACGTAGTCCCGGAAGTACTCGTGGATCAGCGTGTGGTGCGGGAAGTCCGGCCAGTCTCCCTCGGCCGGGAAGTCCTCGAACTGCAGCCGGGTGGTCGAGGTGTCGATGTGCAGCGACTCGTAGCAGGCGGAACGGCCGTTGGGGTTGTCGAAGTACCAGTTCCCGCCGACGTCGTCGGATTCCTCGAAGCAGTCGTAGCGGATCCCCGCGTCGCGCAGCCGCTTGGCCGTGGTGAAGCCGGAGCACCCGGCTCCGATGATGCAGACCACCGGATCGGAACCCATCGGCAACCTCCTCGTCGAGCTGCGATCACCGATCGACCTTGCCATTTCGCTGACGTGGTGTCTAGTGAGTGGGCAGCGGTATGGTCGGACTCGTGACCGACGTTCAGCGCCCCACCCTCCGGCAGCAGCAGAAGGAGCGGACCAGAGCAGCGCTGGTCGCAGCCGCCCGGCGCCGGTTCGTCGAGGACGGGTACGCGGCGGTCACGATCGACGACATCACCGCCGAGGTGGGGTGCAGCCGCGCGACCTTCTACCTGCACTTCAGCGGGAAGCCCGACGTCCTTCGGCAGATCAGCGCCGAAACGGTGCACCAGCGCGCCGCCTCGGTCTACGCCGACCTGGACGAGGTGCTGGAATCCGGTTCGCGCGCCCGCTTCACCGACTGGCTGCGCCGGGCGATGAGCTGGTTCGAGGCGAACCGGGAGATCCTGCCGGTGTGGGACGAGGCGGTCGCGCTGGAGCCCTCGTTCCGGCCGATCGCGACGCAGGCCGTCGCGGACCTGCCCGCAGCGATGCCGAACTACCTGCGTCGCTGGGGCGACCAGCGCGTCGACGAGGCGCGGCTGCGGGTCGGCCTCCTGGTGACGCAGTTGGAGCGCTTCTTCACCCGCTGGGCGGTGCAGGGAACGCTGGACGCGGCCGATGCCGACCCCGCGGAGACGCTCACCGACATCTGGTACCCGGCACTGCTGCCGCCCGAGGAGCGCCACTCCGCAGTGGACGCATGAAACCGGTTTCCGCGCAGTTCGTTTCGCAGAGTGACGAAGTAGATCACCCCATCCAGCGACCCGAATTCGCTCGCGCGTTCGAGCCCTCATGCGGCATCATTTAGCACATGAGTTCGACGCTGAAGCCGCGCCCCACCCCTCGCACCGACCACTCCTCGCTCGGCCATCCCTCCCTTCACCCCACCACGCTCGCCGGTTGGGGACCACCGGACACCATCGTCCTGAGCGCACCCACCCCGCTCGCGCTCGACGCCCTGGCGGGATCACGGGGCCCGCCAGCGCTCGACCGATGAACCAGCTGCTCCACCGATTCCCCAACGTGCCTGCTGCGCTTGCTCTTTGACAAATTCAGAGTGGGAAAACGGGACCTCGCGCACTGCGCGGTCGCCGTGCCGGAGCGCTGGTTCCGCACGGCGACCGCGCGGAATGGCCGTTCGCGCTCACCGCGTTTCACCGGAGCCGAACCAAAAACAGTCCATGGCACGTGTGTGGAAAAAGACCCGACCGCCCAACGGAAGAGCCCGCATGCCGATCCCCGCCCCCGACTTCGACCAGATCTTCGTCGACGGTTCCCGCCACACCCTGCCCGATGGCGACGAGGCCACCGTCCAGCTGCGTCGGGAGGCCTCGCTGTGGATACCCTCCGGCAAGGTCTGCGCCGGCGAGCCGATGATGTTCGGTTCGGATGATGACGGGTCCTTCGTGCAGACCGTCGCACCCGGTACCTACCCGGTCGTGCTGGCCGAGGCGCGGTTCGGCGACGCCGACATGTCGAGCTGGTACCAGATGGTGGCCGCGCTCAAGATCGAGATCCGTGACGAACCCTCCACCTCCTGGGAGATGGCGGTGGTCGACGGGCAGGACGCGTCGACCCTCGGCGGCGGCTCGTTCTTCGGCTACCCGGTCGATGGCGGGACGGGTGGTTTCGTCGACGCGGGCAACCTCGCGTTCTGCGACGACGAGGCCTACATCGACGACGTGCTGGAGACCCTGGAAGAACGGGACCGCACCGGGATCGGGCGGCTCACCGATGACGAGGACCGCACCGTGGTGGTCGTGTGCTCCTCGGGCTGCGGGGACGGGCACTACCCGACCTGGGTCGGACGCAACGCCCGCGGCGAGATCACCTGCTTCGTCACGGACTTCTTCGTCCTGACCGACGACGAGGACGACGACCAGGCCGACACCGGCCCGGACGACGCGCCGGACTGCGCCCTCGGCGACTACGCGACGGGTCACGAGATGCGCGCCGGGCAGGCGCTGCGCCGCGAGTCGCTCACCTCGGAGAACGGGCGATTCACGCTCGTCCACCAGGACGACGGCAACATCGTGCTCTACGAGAACGAGACGCTGCGGGCGTGGTGGGCGTCGAACACCTGCGGTGCGGAGTCCGCCTTCTGCGCGCTGCGCGAGTCCGACGGGCTCGCGCTGTTCTCCCCCGGCGGCAGGCGGATCTGGTCCACCGGCGCGACCCGGCCTGCTGCGACGCTGGTGGTCCAGGACGACGGCAACGTCACCATCGCCGACGTCGACGGTGAGCCCGTCTGGAGCTCCGAGAGCGCGCCCTCGGTCCCGGGTGGCCCGGCGGCGACCGGCGACCGGATGCTCCCCGGTCAGACCCTCGGTCGCCAGTCCCTGACCTCGGAGTCCGGTCGCACCACGCTCGTGCACCAGGACGACGGGAACCTGGTGCTCTACAGCAACGAGGGCCGCGGTGCGCTCTGGGCGTCGGACACCCAGTTCCGAGGGACCGGTCGCTGCAAGCTCCTCGACGACGGCGATCTCGTCCTCTACGACCGGCGCGGTCAGGTCGTGTGGTCCACCGACACGTCGGGAAACCCCGGCGCCGGCCTCCTCGTCGGCGACGACGGCCTGGAGCTCCGAACCACCGACGACGTCGTGGTGTGGAGCGTGCGCACGACCCCGGGAACGGAGTTGATCAGCGGCGGCTTGACCGAGCCGGCTGCCCCGGCATCGGCGGTGGCGCCGTGCCTCGCGACGATGGCGCAGCCGCTGCAGCCGGTGGTGCAGAACGTGGGCGTCGAGGCGACCGCTGCCGTTCCGGCCATCCCCATGGGGTGGTCGATCCCGGCGGAGGAGGCCCAGGACTGATCCTCGGGGTTGCTCGGCGAGGCGGAGCGGCACGTGGGTGCCCGTCCTCGCCGAGCACCGCTCGACCAGTTCTCTTCCGGCCCGGTCCTCGCTGCCGGAACGGGGTCACTCCCCGGCGGCGACCGGCTGCGGCTTCGCAGGCTCCTCGTCCTCGACCTTGTCCTCTCCCCGGCGGCGGAAGAACTGGAACCCGGGGATGCCGGCGATCGCCCGCCGAACGTCGTAGGTGACTTCGAGGAGTTCGTGGATCTCCGGACCGACCCGGTCCAGGGTGCGCAAGATCGGCAGGATGTCGGTGAGAACGTGCTCGGTGAGCTGCGGCAGCTCGTCGACCAGGCGGATCGCCGCGTCGACCTCGGAATCGGAGAGCTCCTCGACGAACCGGTCCAGCAGCGGTGCGGCCTTCTTGGCCGTCGGCGAGTAGAGCGCGAGCAGTTCGTCGGCGTTGGCCGAGGTTCGCTGCGCCTCCACCACGGTCTTGGCGGCTTCGTCGCACACACCGCTCGCGCGTCCCACCACGGTTTCCGCCTGGGAGGAGACCTTCCCGGCGGCGGCCACGATGGGGGCCGCCGCGACGACGATCGCGCGGGCGTCCTGGACGGCCTCCTCGGCGGCCTCGACGGTTCCGTTGGCGCGCTCCGCGAGGTGCTCGACCTGGTCGACCACGGTGGTGATGCGTCCGACCAGCTTCTCCGCCTCTCCGAGGAGGCCGAGCACGCGGACCGGGGCGGTTGCCGCGGCCGTCGCCGTTTCGGTCACCAAGCCCACGGTGGACTTCGCGAGGCCTAGGACGTCAGTGGGCGTGGGTACGCGGAAAACCATGGTCTCCACTGTGCACACCGTCTGATCGAAACGCCACCACATCCCGGCCCTTCGCCTGTTGAGATCTCCCACTGGGGCGCGTTCGGGACACCAACAGTCCGCGGTAGCCGTGCCGGAGCGCGTCGGTGGCCGCGCTCCGGCTGTCGACCAGCACCGCTGCGCACCAGCCCCGAACTCCTAGGTCACCCGCGCGCGGTCGCTCTCACCCCCGGAGAGCAGCAGCGCCAGCTCACTCCCCCGCTCCAGCAGGTCCAGGCGCTGCGCACGCGAGAACGAGTGCAGCGGCGCGATGTTCACGCCCCCGTCGCGGAACTTCCAGGTGGCGGCGACACGTCCGTCCACCAGCACCACGCGCTCCCCGGCAACCGACAGGCCGCGGTGGGCGTCGTCGATGATCCGGCTGCGGTCGTCGTAGCCGAGGATGGCGTTGTCGAAGGCGGGCAGGAACAACGCGCGCACGGGCACGTCCGGGTCCGGCCGGGGTGCATCCGGTAGATCCAGCAGCTCGCGGCCGCGCTGGTCGCGGAAGGACACGAGCCGGTCACGCACCGACTTCACCGCGCCGGGCAGGCCGGCCAGTCCCGACCAGGCGCGGATGTCGGCGGTGGCGGCCGGCCCGAAGGCAGCGAGGTAGCGCAGCACCAGTTGCCGTCCGACCTCGTCGTCCGACGACTCCCGGTCGACCTCACGCCCCAGCCAGGTGGAGGCAGGCAGGTAGCGGGCGGCGCCACCGGTGCGCCACAGACCGCGCGGTGGCAGCTGCACCACGGGGATCAACGCCCCGACCACCACCTCACCCAGCGCGCGGGTGCTGCGGTCCGGCCAGCGGTGCGCGATGGCCCTCGCGAGCTCGGACTGCGAATGCGGTTCGCCCTCGGCCAGCACGTCCCGGCCCGCGGCGGCGAGCTCGTCGAGATCGATCTCCGCGAGCTCGCGCCGGTACACGCCGAGGACCCGCTGGAGCAGCATCGCCTCGTGCCGAGACCGCCAGGCCAGCAGGTCCTCGGCCGTCAGCAGGTGGATGGTGCGGCGCATCAGGTGGGTCCGCACCACTCGCCGTCGCGTCAGCAGCTCGGAGAGCTCGGCTGGATCGAACACGCGCAGCCGGGCCCAGAGTCCGACGAACGGTTCCTGCGGTTCCTGCGCCTGCAGGCCGCACAGGTGCCTGATGGCGTCGTGCGGTGCGAGATCCGCGGGTTCCAGCAGGAGCTGCCGGGCAAGCGTCGCGCGGTTGAGCGCGCGTTCGTCGAGAACGGTCATGCGGTCAGGTGGTCTTCTGGCCGTCGATGGTCTCGCGGATGATGTCCGCGTGCCCGGCGTGCTGGGCGGTTTCGGAGATCACGTGCAGCAGCACGCGCCGCGCGCTGAGCTCCGTGCCCGGTTCGTTCCACGGAGCATCGGGAACCGGGTGCGTGATCAGCAGGTCGGGCAGTTCGGTGACGATCTGCTCGGTGCGCGCGGCGACCTGCTCGTAGTGCGCGACGATCCCGTCGAGGGTGTCGCCGGGGAGCATCTGGAACTCCTCGGTCCGATCGATGATCCACTGCGGGTACTCGCGGGCCGTGCCCGCCTCGATGTCATCCCAGGTGACACCGTCCGGCAGTGCGAAGGTCATCGCTGAAGGACCTTCCAGCACGAACCTCAGCCACGAGTTCTCGGTGTTGGCGACGTGCTTGACGATCCCGCCTAGGCACAGCGCGCTGGCGGTCGGGCGCTGGCCCAGCTGCTCGTCGCTGAGCCCCCGCACGCTGGTGAGCAGCTGGCCGCGCAGGGTGGCGAGCTCGGTGAGCAGGTCGCGCTTCTCGACGTCGAGTGCGTTATCGGTGATGGGCATGGAAGAAGGATGGCACCGGTAGCGGTCAGGAGCTGTCCGCTACCGCGGGCAGTATGGAGTTCATGCGGAAGACCTCTGCCCGGCTGCTGGCCATGCTGTCGCTGCTCCAGGCACGGCGCGATTGGCCCGGATCCTTGCTGGCCGAGCGCTTGGAGGTCAGCGACCGCACGGTCCGGCGCGACGTCGACCGTCTGCGCGAGCTCGGCTACCCGATCTCGACGGTCAAAGGCCCGGACGGCGGCTACCGGCTGGAAGCGGGCAGCGACCTGCCTCCGCTGCTGTTCGACGACGAGCAGGCGGTCGCGCTGGCCATCGCGCTGCGCATCGCCACCACCGCCGGCGCGGGCATCGAGGAGAACGCCGCTCGTGCGCTGACCACGGTTCGCCAGGTGATGCCGTCACGACTGCGGCACCGCATCGACGCGGTTCAGGTCACGGCCGTCGAGCGCAGCTCGGCCCAGCGGGTGGGCAGCGACGTCCTGATGACGCTGAGCGGCGCGGTGCACGCGCGCGAAGAACTCCGGTTCGGCTACGCCGGTTCGGCCGACCCGCGCCGGGTGCAGCCGCACCACCTGATCACCTGGGGCGGCCGCTGGTACCTCATCGCCTGGGACCTGGACCGCGATGACTGGCGCACCTTCCGCGCCGACCGGATCACCCCGCGCGTCCCGACCGGCCCGCGCTTCACCCGGCGGGAACTTCCCTGCGGGGATGCGGCCACCTTCATCCGCAACAGGTTCCAAGGCGCGGAGAACTGGCCCTGCCGAGGCGAGGTCATCCTCGACCTGCCCGCCGCGACGGTCTCCCGCTACACCTACGACGGCGTGGTCGAAGAACTCACCGACGGCCGCTGCAAGCTCGTCTCGGGATCGTGGTCCTGGCGAGCGCTCGCAGCAGAGATCGGGAAGTACGACGCGGACGTGGAAGTGATCGGACCGCCGGAACTCAGATCGGCCTGCGCCCAACTCGCCGACCGCTACGCCAGAGCAGCTGCTGGCGAACCGAAATCGTTGTGAGGAAGGCTATTTCAACCTTCCCGACGAGTCGCCTTGGCGGCCTCGGCGTACGGGTGCACCGCCGCTCGCCCCGCGGCCGCGCTGAAGCGGTAGGCCAGCAGGAAGTAGATCGCCAGTATCTTCGGTCGAGTGGTCACGATTCCTGAACTCCTTCTGTCATGCGGTTTTCCACGTTCGGTAGTACCGCATGATCATGGAACCTCGACGAGGCCGGGGGCGTTTTGTCGGTGTTTAACCCGGATGAGCTATCCGCGTTGACCACTTCAGAGCGACGCAGCTCGACCTTTCGCCACCGAAAGTCCTTTCATGAACAAAATTCCCGAATTTCCGAGTCCGGCGCTCACGGTTCGATGAGGCCGGCCCTGATCGCGTAGCGGGTGAGTTCCAGCCGGTCCTTCATGCCCAGCTTCGCCATGAGGTTGGAGCGGTGCCGCTCGACCGTCTTGATGCTGATCACCAGCAGGTCCGCGATCTCCTTGGAGGAATGCCCCTCGGCCACGAGCTTCAGGATTTCCTCCTCCCGATCGGTGATGGCGCGCTCCGGAACGGCCTCGCCCTGACCCGCGCGGTCGAGGTAGCTGCGGATCAGCGAGGTAACCGCGCCCGGGTACAGGAACGGTTCGCCGCGCACCGCCGCGCGGCAGGCTTCCACCAGGTCGCGGTCGGCGACGGACTTGAGCACGTAGCCGGAGGCCCCCGACTTGAGCGCCTCGAAGAGGTACTGCTCGTTGTCGTACATCGTCAGAATCAGGATGCGCAGGTCCGGCAGCAGCCTGGTGAGCTGGCGGGCCGCCTGCAACCCGGTCATCCGGGGCATCGCGATGTCGAGGATCGCCAGGTCGGGTTGCTCGACGTGGGCGAGCTCGACCGCTTCGGCACCGTCACCGGCCTCGGCGACGACCGACAGATCGGGTTCGTTGTCCAGGATGAGTCGTACCCCACGGCGGACGAGCACGTGATCGTCGGCGAGCAGGATGCGCGTCGTGCTCCTCATCGCTCGCTCCCGCTCGTGATCGGCACGTCGAGCCGGACTTCCGTTCCGCCTTCCGGGCCGGGCTCGACCGCGAGAGCGGCGCCGGCCAGCAGCGCGCGCTCGCGCATGCCGCGGATGCCCGCGCCCTCCGGGGCGTCGCCGATGCCGACGCCGTCGTCGCGCACCCGCAACCGGACCTTCGCGGCGTCGGAGCGCACCAGCACGTTGATGCGCGTCGCGCCCGCGTGGCGGACGGCGTTGGTGATGCTCTCCTGCGCGACCCGGTAGATCACGAGCTCCACCTCCTCCCCCAGCTCCGGCAGCTCGCCCTCGATCCGGCACCCGGTGGACACGCCGTGCCCCTCACCCGCCAGAGACTTGAGCGCGCTGGCCAGACCGAGGTCCTCCAGCACCCCGGGGCGCAGCCGCCGCGCGATGCGACGGATCTCGTCGAGGCTGTCGCGGGTGGTCTCCTGCACGTCGTGCAACACCGCGGAGACGGCCTCCGGGGCGTCGTCGGCGACCCTGCGCAGCTCGAGCAGCACCGCGGTCAGGCTCTGCCCGACCTCGTCGTGGAGCTCGCGGGCGATGCGGCGCCGCTCCGCCTCCTGAGCCGACAGCGCCCGGGCGTTGCTGGTCGCGCGCTCGAACTCCAGCCGGTCCAGCATCGAGTTGAACGCCATGATCAGGTCCGCTATCCCGCCGTGCCCGGACACCGGCGGACGCATCCCCGGCCGCAGCAGGTCGATGGTGGTCATCGCCCGGGTCAGCCGCCGCAGCGGCAGGAACCCGATGCGCAGCAGCACCGCGTTGGCGACGAGCATCGCGCCGAGTCCCGCGACCAGGATCAGACCCTCCGCGGGCAGCACAGGCGTGGACACCGTCGCAGGGCTGAGCACCAGCAACGCCGTGGCGCCCGTGAGCACGGCGGCGTTGAGCAGGAACACCCGCCAGAACAACGACACGTCCAGCACCTCCTCCTCAGCGCTCATTCGACCACCGCCGGTGAGTCGAACACCCATACGGGTCGTGCGCACCAAAAATGGGTGTCAGCCCCGATGGCGAGAAGTCGCCCGCATGGGTGAGGCTTGTTCGGGAACTGACGCAGAGGAAGAGCAACAAGGGTGACGACAGCCGGACCCGGCGGTACGAAGAAGAGCCGCCGGAAGATCAGCTGGGATCTTGTTCGTGCCGGTTGCGTGGTGCTGGTGATGCTCTATCACTCCACGAGTCTGAGCGTCTTCCTCCACCCGGAGCTTGAGCCGCGGACCTTCACGTTCCCGTACCAGGTCGGAGCGAGCCTGCTGCTCGTCGTCTCCGCCTACTTCGTGTGCGTGACGATCCGCCGCGGGACCATGCTGCGCTACTGGTGGGGCCGGGTTGCCCGGCTCCTGCCGTCGTTCCTGGCGGCGGTGCTGATCAGCTACTCGGTGCTGCGGGCGTTCCCGATCGAAGGCTATTTCTACCCGCTTCCCGAGGACCTGCGGGCCAACCTCCTGATGCTGTGGCACTGGAAGCCCCAGTTCTACCTGTTCATCGACGGGTCGCACTGGACCGTGCCACTGCAGCTGATGGGTTTCACCGTCGCCGCCCTGCTCTACCGGAGCTGGTTGGGACACGGCCGCCGGATCCTGATCGTGCTGTGGACCGCGGTGCTGCTGCCGGTGGCGCAGTGGCCACTTCGAGTCGCCGACCCGGTCGACGAGACCTACCGGACCGTGGTCGACGGGCTGGGAATGCACCGCTGGCACCTGTTCGTGGCGGGTGTGGTGATCTGGCTCTGGTCGGTGAAGCGGCTGAGCACCCCGCACTTCGCCGCCCTGCTGGGGCTCTGCATGGCCGCGCAGGAGCTGCACAACTACACCCGCACGCCCGAGGGCCTGCTGGGCGACACCGGTTCGTCGATCGGCGTGGCCATCGGCATGTGCGTCATCGCCCTGGTCGCGCGCAGCCCCGACATGACGATGCCGCAGCCCGCCAGGCGCGCGATCAGCTGGTTCGCCGGCATCTCCTACGGCACGTTCCTGATGCACCAGGGCATCGGCTACATCGTCCTCCGCAAGCTGCAGGACGCGGGCGCCGACACCGTCACCCAGACCCTGGCGATGCTCGTGACCGGCACGCTCCTGGGCTGGATGCTCACCCGCGTGGTCGAACAACCGGCGCACAAGTTCCTGATGAAGCCGTTCGACCGGAGCCGGCCGGATGCGAACCGGGAAACAAAACCGGTCGGCCCGCGTTGAACCTGATGTGAAAAAGATCGGTTTCCTGTCGTTCGGGCACTGGTCGGCCTCGCCGCACTCGCAGACCCGCTCGGCCTCGGACGCGCTGCACCAGGCGATCGACCTCTCCGTCGCCGCGGAGGAGCTCGGCGCCGACGGCGCGTACTTCCGCGTGCACCACTTCGCCCGGCAGCACGGGTCACCGTTCCCGCTGCTGGCGGCGATCGGCGCCCGGACCAGCCGGATCGAGATCGGCACCGGCGTGATCGACATGCGTTACGAGAACCCCCTCTACATGGCCGAGGACGCCGGCGCCGCCGACCTCATCTCCGACGGCAGGCTGCAGCTCGGCATCAGCCGCGGTTCACCGGAGCAGGTCATCGACGGCTGGCGCTACTTCGGCCACCAGCCACCGGAGGGCCAGACCGATGCGGACATGGCCCGCACCCACACCGAGGTGCTGCTCCAGGTGCTCAAAGGCGAGGGCTTCGCGCAGCCCAACCCGCGGCCGATGTTCCCCAACCCACCCGGGCTGCTGCGCGTCGAGCCGCACGCGCCGGGCCTGCGCGATCGCATCTGGTGGGGATCGAGCTCCAACGCGACGGCCAGGTGGGCGGCGAAGCTGGGGATGAACCTGCAGAGCTCGACGCTCAAGGACGACGAGAGCGGCGAACCTCTGCACGTCCAGCAGCGCAAGCAGATCGAGGAGTTCCGCGAGGCGTGGCGCGCGGAGGGGCACGAGGGCGAGCCCAGGGTTTCGGTCAGCCGGAGCATCTTCGCCATCGTCAACGACCTCGACGACATGTACTTCGGCGACGACGACAACACCGAGGACAAGATCGGCCACATCGACGCCACCACCCGGGCGATCTTCGGCCGCTCCTACGCGGCGGAGCCGAACGTGCTGGTCAAGCAGCTGGCCGAGGACGAGGCGATCGCCGCGGCCGACACCCTCCTGCTCACGGTCCCCAACCAGTTGGGCGTGGAGTACAACGCTCACGTCATCGACAGCGTCCTCCGGCACGTGGCCCCGGAGCTCGGCTGGCGCTGACGGTGCCGCTCCGGTGCTCGTACCGAGGTCCGCCCACGCACTCGGCGTGAGGACCCACAACCGCCGCCCCAGAACTGGCTGAGCCAGTTGACCAGTTCGGTCTTGACTTCGCGCGTCGTTTCACGGAAAGTGGCTGAGCCAGTGAGCCACTGTGCCGCGCACCACACCCCCGTCGTGGTGCGCGGGCCGCGCAGGCAAGGAGGCAAAGGTGCCGCCCGAAGTCATATCGATCCTGGTGCTGGTCGCCGCGTTCGTCATCGCCACGACGCTGTCGGTGAACATGGGCGTGCTGTGCTTCGCAGCCGCGTTCCTGGTGGCGACCGTGTTCGGCGGGCTGTCCGAAGACGACATCTTCGACGGCTTCCCCGGAGACCTGTTCGTGGTCCTGGTGGGCGTGACGTTCCTGTTCGCGATCGCCCGGGCGAACGGCACGACCGACTGGGTCGTACAGCGCGCGGTGCGGCTGGTGGGTGGCCGGATCGCGTTGATCCCGTGGGTCATGTTCGGCATCGGCGCGGCGCTGACCGCCATCGGCGCGGTGAGCCCGGCCGCCGTGGCGATCGTCGCCCCGATCGCGCTGAACCTCGCCGCGCAGTACCGGATCAACCCGCTGCTCATGGGCGCGATGGTCGTGCACGGCACGCAAGCCGGTGGGTTCTCCCCGATCAGCATCTACGGCAGCATCGTGAACGAGGTCGTGGCCAACAGCGGACTGCCCGGCAGTCCGATGGTGCTGTTCCTGGGCAGTTTCGCGGCCAACGCGGTGATCGCCGGTGTGGTGTTCGTGGTGTTCGGCGGCGTGCGGCTGCGCCGGGCCTCCGAGGACAAGCAACTCGTCACGACCGGCTCCGGCGGGGTCGCGGAGACCTCCGACGACGAGCCCGCCGAGGAGCTGCGGCTCAACCGCGACCGGGCGCTGACCCTCACCGGCCTCGCCGTGCTGGTCGTCACCACGCTCGGATTCGGGCTGGACGTCGGACTGGTGGCGATGAGCGTCGCCGTGGTGCTCAGCGTCCTGTCGCCGAAGGCCGGCAAGGCCGCGCCCGGTGAGGTCGCCTGGCCGACAGTTCTGCTCATCTGCGGTGTCCTCACCTACGTCGGCGTGCTGGAGAAGATGGGCACGATCGACTACGTGGGGCATTCGGTGGCGGGCATCGGTGTTCCGCTGCTCGCGGCTCTGCTGCTCTGCTACATCGGCGCGATCGTGTCCGCATTCGCCTCGTCGGTGGGCATCATGGGTGCGCTCATCCCGCTCGCGGTGCCGTTCCTGCAGACCGGCAGCGTCGGCCCGATCGGCATGATCACCGCGTTCGCGGTGGCCGCGACGGTGGTCGACGTGAGCCCCTTCTCCACCAACGGCGCCATCGTGCTGGCCAACGCCAAGGACGTCGACAAGGAAGCCTTCTTCCGGAAGCTCCTGATCTACGGCGGTGTCATCGTCGCAGCGGCACCGCTGGCGATGTGGGTCCTGCTGGTGCTACCGGGCTTCGGCTGACCCCCGGCCGCGGCGGTTCCGCATGCACCGACCCGGAGCTCCTCAGTCCGCGAGGTACCAGAGCAGGCGGTAGTAGGCCGTGCGGTCCGGGTCCGGGGAGATGCCGTAGGCGTCGAGCAGCGGTTCTTCCCAGCCCGGGCCGTAGTTCCAGCGGGTCGCCAGCGTGGCGATGGCGAGGTCGGCCCAGCGGTCGGCCACGCCGAGCGCCCCGAGGTCGACGTGCCCGGCGAACCGGCCGTCCTCACCGATGAGCGTGTTGGGGGCGCAGGCATCGCCGTGGCAGACGACCGCGCGGTCCACGGGCGGGGCGTCGGCTAGGACGGCGAGCGCGTCGTCGACGTCCATGCGCGGCAGCTCGGGCGGCCAGTCCGCCGGGTCGATCCGGCCCGCGGCCGCCCGTCGGCGGGCGACGGTCGTCCTGACGTCGGCGGACCAGTCGAAGGGGCAGTCCGCCGTCGGCGCCGTCTCGTGGAGTGCGCGCAGCCCGGAACCGATCGCGCGCACCGCCGTTCGCGGCTCGGCGATCCACCGGTCGTCCACCGCGGAGAGCCCCGGCAGCCCGACGGTCACCATCCACTCCCCGGCGCTGTCCGCCCCGTGGTCGAGCACGCGAGGAACCGCGGCGTACTTCGCCGCCCAGCGAAGCCTTTCCACCTCGGGGGACAACGAGAATCCCGGTGGCGACCACTTCACGAACCGCACCTCGACCCCGGAGTCGATGCGGAACGTCAGGCCGCCGAGTTCGTTCTCCCACACCGCCTGAGCCGGGCTGTCGCCGGCGATCTCGCGGACGATGCGCGGTGGTTCCACCGGTTCTCGTGGTGCTGCTGCGATCACAACGCCATTGTCCACGCCGTCAGACCAGCTGACCGCCCTGAACGACGTGGCGGATGCGCTCGGGTTCGGCGAGCGCGGCGATGTCGGTGACGGGGTCGCCGTCGACGACCAGGACGTCGGCCGCCGCTCCGACGCGCAGCGTGCCGATCTCACCTGTCATGCCGAGCAGCTCGGCCGCGACGCTGGTCGCGGAGCGGATGACCTCCAGAGGCGGCTGGACCTCGCTGCGGATCCGGAACTCCTCGTTCTGGTGGCGGTGCATCCCGCCGAGCAGGTCCGTGCCGTAGGCGATGTTCACCCCGCCGCGGTGCGCGGTCTCCAACGCCTGCAACCCCGCACCCAGCACCTCGTCGACCTTGCGCCAGCTGTCCTCGGGCAGCCCGAACTCCCGCCCTTCGGTCTTGAGCGCCCAGTAGGTGACCAGCGTGGGGACCAGGAACGCGTCGTGCTCGCGGAACTCGGCCACCGTGGACTCGTCGATGAGGTTCCCGTGCTCGATGGAGCGGACCCCGGCGCGCAGCGACCTGCTGACCGAGCGCGCCGTGTAGGCGTGCGCCGCGACATAGCGGTTGGCGGCCTCGGCTTCCTGCACCACGGCGCGCAATTCGTCCATCGAGTACTGGGTGGAGTCGATGCGGTCGGTGGGTGAGGCGACCCCTCCCCCGGCCATCACCTTGAGGTGGTGGGCGCCCTTGCGCAGCTCGTCGCGGGCGGCGGCCCGCACCGCGTCGACGCCGTCGGCGATCCGCCCGAGCCCGGCGCAGCACTGGTGCCCGTCGTGCATCCGGGTACCGCGCGGGCGGCTGTCACCGTGACCTCCTGTCTGGCTCAGCGCCTTTCCGCAGAAGGCGAGCCGCGGCCCGCGAACGAGCCCTTCGGCCTGCGCGTCGGCGAGCCCGAAGTCCGCGCCGGAGGCGTCGCGGACTGTGGTGAAGCCGCGGTCGAGCATCCCACCCATGATCCGGGCGGCGTGCGCGGCGGCGTAGGACGGCGACCAGCTGGTCAACGCGCCCAGGTCCGCGGTGGCGGCGGTGACGTGCACGTGCGCGTCGATGAGTCCGGGCAGCACCGTCGCGCCGGCGAGATCGACGGTCCGCGCACCGTCCGGGGCCTTCAGCCCGCGCCCGGTCTCCACGATGCGACCGTCGGCGCACAGCAGGTCACCTTCGGCCTGCTCACCGGTCTCGACGTCGAGCAGCGCGCCGGATCGCAGCAGCAGAGCGGTCATGTTCTCGGTTCCTCCACTTCGGACCACCTCATCGCGAAGCAGTCCTCGTCCCTTCGGTTTCGGTGAGGTCCTCCAGCGAGCGTCCAGCCGTGGACAGCCCGAACAGCAGCGTGCACGCCACACCGACCGCGAGCACAGCGGTGGTGAGGCCGAAAACCCCCGCGAAGCCCAGCGTCGCGGCGGAGACGCCGATCACCGACGGTGCGATGATGCTTCCGACGCGGCCGAACGCGCTGGACAGCCCGGTTCCGGACGCGCGGATCCAGGTCGGGAAGACCTCCGGGGTGTAGGAGTAGACGGCCGCGTAGGTGCCGTTGAGGAAGAACGAGAGCACCGCCGCCGCGACGGTGATCAGCACCGGATCGGTCATCTGGCTCATCCAGAACGCGCTGCCGGCCGCTCCGGCGAGGTAGAGGGCGATGGTGTTCTTGCGATCGAGGAACTCGCCCAGCCAGGCGGCTGAGAAGTACCCCGGCACCTGCGCGAGGTAGATGATGATCGAGAACTCGAAGCTCTTGGTGACCGTGATCCCCTGCTGCACCAGCAACGTCGGGATCCAGGTGAAGAACCCGTAGTAGGAGAAGGTGATCACGAACCAGATCAGCCAGGTGATCGCGGTGCGCCTGGCCATGGACCCGCTCCACAGGTACTTCAGCGCCGAGAGCAGTCCGATCTTGCGCGCCTCCACCGGCTTGTCCACCACCGCTTCCGGGATCGGCGGGAGCGGTTTCCGGGTCGCGGCCCGCACCTTCTCCTCCAGGCCGACCACGACCCGTTCCGCTTCCGCGTTGCGGCCGTGGGCCAGCAGGTACCGGGGTGATTCGGGGAGCGAGCGGCGCCACCACAGCAGCATCACGATCGGCGCGGCGGTGATCACCTGCGCCCAGCGCCAGCCTTCGGGAACCGGTTGCACCACGAACCGGCCGAGCAGCGCGGCGGCGACGAAGCCGAAGGAGAAGAACCCCGCGAGGGCACCCACGAACCAGCCTCGCCGGGCAGCGGGCACGAACTCGGACAGGAACGGCGCGATGATCGCGCTCTCGGCACCCGCGCCGAACCCCGCCAGCACCCGGGCGCCCAGGAAGATCTCGTAGTTCGGCGACAACGCGCCGATCACCGAGAAGACCGCGTAGACGGCCAGGGCCCACATCATGACCTGGCGGCGACCGATTCGGTCCCCGAGCAGGCCGGCGCAGGTCGCCCCGAACAGGAATCCGAAGGGCGTGGCCGAGCCGATCAGGCCGAGCTGGGCGTTGGTCAGCCCCCACGCGTCCTGCACGCTGGGCAGCAGGAACGCCACCACGGCGGAGTCCATGCCGTCGAAGGTGTAGCCGAGCCCACCGAGCAGCAGCAGGACGTAGTGCGGTCGGCTGAGAGGTAACCGGTCGAGTCGGGCCAGCAGGGACACGAGGTGCCTCCAGACGGATCGCAGCGCCGAGCGAAGTGTCGAGCAACATATAGTGCAGTTGTGACGAACTGCAATGCCTGTTGCGGAATTGCGGATCGTTAAGCTGTGGACCCGCCAGCCGGACCACGAGGAGCCCGATGACCTCCACACGCTCCGAACCCGACGGGTTCGAGGCCTGGTTGCGGGGACGCGTGCCCGAACGCGGTTTGCGCAGCAAGGGCGCTTCGGTGCTGCAGGTGCTGCTCACCCGGCCCCGGCGGGTGTCCTACAGCTCGGCCGCCGAGACCGCCGAGCTCGCCGGGGTCAACGTCGCCACGGTCAGCCGGACCGCTCAATCCCTGGGGTTCTCCGGCTGGTCCGACCTTCAGCAGGAGCTGCGGGCCCGCTACCTCTCGTCGCTCAGCGCTCCCGAGGTCGCCGCCGCGCAGCACACCGAGGGCGAGCTGGGCGGCGCCTCGTTGCGCCGCGACCTGGACTCGCTGGCGCTGCTCAACCGGCGGCTCGACGAGCAGGTGATCCGCACCATCGCGGAGGCGATCGCGGGCGCCCGACGGGTCGTGATCGTGGCCAACGGCAGCTACTACTCGGTGGGGTCCGCGCTGGGGCACAACGTGCAGCTCGCCGGCTACGAGGCGACCGTCGTGCACGACGACGCCGAGCTGGCCAACGCGATGTCCCGGACCGATCCGGGTGACGTACTGATCGCGATCAGCTTCTGGCGGCTGTACCAGAGCACGGTCACCGCGGCGGAGGAAGCGCACGCCCGGGGCGCGCGGGTCTTCGCGCTCACCGACGCGGCCAGTCCCGCGCTGACGGCCGCGTCCGAGGAGGTCGTGCTGATCCCCGCGGAAGGCGTCGCGTTCTTCCCCTCGCTGGCTCCCGGTCTGGCCGTGGCTCAGGCCATCGCGGCCCAGCTCTCCGCCGTGGATCCCGAACGCACCCGTCGCTCGATCGAGGCGGCGGAGACGCAGTGGTCGCGCTTCCGCCTCCTGCACCGCCGGCCCCGCCACGGCTGAGCACCGATGAGTTCGCTCGCCGCGAGCAGTCCAACCCGATGACGACTACGGGGAAGGACGACGATGATGAAGCTGAGCGTGACCACGTTCCTGTCCGTTGACGGCGTGATGCAGGGGCCCGGCGGCCCGGACGAGGACCGCACCGGTGGCTTCGAGCGCGGCGGCTGGCTGGCGCCGCTGTTCGACGACGAGACCGGCCAGTTCATGGACAGGACGTTCCAGCGGGTCGACGCCTTCCTCCTCGGACGGCGCACCTACGACATCTTCGCGGCCTACTGGCCGAAGGTGGACGATCCCGACAACCCGATCGCCACGAAGCTCAACTCCCTGCCGAAGTACGTGCCCTCCACGACACTGGTGGACCCGGAGTGGGCGGGCACCACGGTGCTCACCGGCGACGTGGCGGCAGCGGTCCGCGACCTCAAGGCAGGCTCGGGCGGCGAGCTCCAGGTGCACGGCAGCGCCACCCTCGTGCGCTTCCTGCTGGCCAACGACCTCGTCGACGAGCTCACGCTCATCACCTTCCCGGTGATCGTCGGCCAGGGCATGCGGCTGTTCGCCGACCAGGGCTCCGACGTCGAACTCAGCCTCACCGAGAACCGCACGACGTCGAAGGGCGTGACGATCCGGACCTACCGCGCCGCGGGCCGTCCGGACTACGGCACGGTCGGCGACTAACCCAGCGAGACGGGTGCGTTGACCCGATTCCGGACCAGCGCTGCCCGCTCGGCTTCCGCCGGGGCGCGCCTGCCGGTGCCCACCAGCAGCGCGTCGACGTCGGAGAAGGAATCCGGGAACGCCCCGCCGACGATCTCGCCCAGGGCCGCTCGCGATGCGGCGAGCGAGTCGGCGGGCGGGCCCGGAACGTGGGGCAGATGCGCGATCAGGTCGAGGTGGTGCAGGGTCCACTCCACGACGTAGGCGTCGAGGTAGTCGCCGACCTCGATGACCTCGTCCTTGGTACCCACCCGCCCTCGCGGGTCGGCGCTCTGCGCGGCGCGACCGGCCGCCGAGCCGACGTCGTCCAGGTGGAACTTCAGCAGACGCGAGTCCTGGTAGGCCGCGGCCAGCCGGACGGTCAGCGCGTCCAGCGGATCATCGCCGGACGGAGGCGTTCTCGAAATCTCCCAGTAGGTGATCGCGTCCCGGGTCGGCTCGGCGTCCGACGGCGTGGCTAGCGTGATCAGGACGTCCTGCGCATCGATGATCAGGTGGCAGACCAGGTCGCGGACCAGCCAGCCTCGGCACCCGGACGGCCGCAGCAGGTCGTCGTCGGAAAGACCTGCCACGACCGAGCGCAACGAATCCCACGACGCGTTGAAGGACCCCATCCCGTCACGGTAGCGGCCGAACGACGCTCAGCCCGCCGATGCCCGTGCTCTGAGACCGTCGAGGAGCAGCTCCAGGCTCTGCTCGAAATCACTCTCACCGCCGGGGTTCCGGTCGATGGCACCGGCGCTGGCCGCCTGCATCGCCGTCTGCTCCTCGACGGTGTGGCCGAAGACCAGGTGCAGGATCGCGCGGGTGCCCACGTCCACCAGCTCAGCGGGCAGCCCGCCGTCGCTCAGCGCCGAGCGCAACGATGCCGCGGGCTCCCGCGCACCGAGCCCGAAGGTGTGGGCGGTGACGACGACCTCGGCGCCGTCGCGGTAGGCCAGCATGGCGTCGCGCAGCTCGGCGCAGACCTCGATCACCCGGCGGTCCCAGCGCTCGGCGCGCCGGGGCCGGGCACCTCGCTGGAGGATCTCGTCGGCCACGGCCGCCAGCAGGGATTGCTTGTTGGGGACGTGGTGGTAGAGCGCGCTGGCCTGCACGCCGAGCTCGGAGGCGAGGCGGCGCATGGTGAGCGATTCCAGCCCGTACTCGTCGAGCACCGTGATGGCCCGAGCCACGACATCGCTGCGGTGGTAGCGCACTGAACCTCCAATTGACCGGCTGCCTCTCCCAGTCTAGCCTGAACGGCGTTCAGGTGAACACTGTTCAGGTCGACTCCGGGAGATGGCATGGGCTCCACCTTCGATCAGCTCGCCGACGCGGTCCTCGCCGGGACCCCGGCCACCGCCGACGACGCGCTCGCCGCGCTGCGCGCCGACGACGCCGAGTTGATGTCACTCGTGGCGGCGGCGGGCAGGCTGCGTCGCGCGCACTTCGGCAACACCGTCAAGGTCAACTACCTGGTGAACCTGAAATCGGGTTTGTGCCCGGAGAACTGCAACTACTGCTCGCAAGCCCTGGGATCCAGCGCGCCGATCCTGAAGTACTCGTGGCTGTCCAAGGACGAGACGCTGCGGCAAGCGGGAGCCGGTCTCCAGGGCGGCGCGAGCCGGGTGTGCATGGTCTCGTCCGGCCGCGGGCCGTCCCACCGCGACATCGACAAGGTCACCGAGATGGTCGGGGCGCTGAAGTCCGAGCACCCGGACGTCGAGGTGTGCGCCTGCCTGGGCCTGCTGTCCGATGGCCAGGCCGAGCGGCTCAAGGACGCCGGCGTGGACGCCTACAACCACAACATCAACACGGCCGAGAGCAACCACGACAACATCGTCCAGACCCACACCTACGGCGACCGCGTGGACACCGTGACCAAGGCGAAGACCGCGGGCCTGTCGCCGTGCTCGGGCCTCATCGCGGGCTTGGGCGAGACCGACGAGCAGCTGGTCGAGGCGCTGTTCGCGCTCAAGGAACTCGAATCGGACTCGATCCCGGTGAACTTCCTGATGCCCTTCGACGGCACCCCGTTCGAGAACACCTGGGAGCTCTCCCCCGTGCGTTGCCTGAAGATCCTGGCCACGGCGCGGCTGGTCTGCCCGGACCGGGAGATCCGGATCGCCGGGGGCCGCGAGATGCACCTGCGCTCCTTGCAGCCGACCGCGCTGCAGGTCGCCAACTCGATCTTCCTCGGCGACTACCTCACCTCCGAGGGCCAGGAGGCCGAAGCGGACCTGGCGATGATCCGGGACAGCGGATTCGTCGTGCTGGGTTCCGACGAGGAGCTCGCGCAGCGGCCCGCCGACCCCGCGATCCGCCGCCGGGGAGCGGGAACCGACGTCCTGCCCAACGCGTGATGAGCGCACCGGACCTGCTCGCCTTCGACCGCGAGCACCTGTGGCACCCCTACACGTCGATGCACGATCCGGCGCCGACGCGGCTGGTCACCGGTGCTTCCGGGAGCCGGATCACCCTCGACGGCGTCGGCGAGGTCGTCGACGGGATGGCGTCGTGGTGGTCGGCGATCCACGGCTACCGCCACCCCGTGCTCGACGACGCCCTCCGCAGGCAGGCCGACGAGTTCTCGCACGTGATGTTCGGCGGCCTGACCCACCAGCCCGCGGTCGAACTGGCCAGGCGGCTGGTCGAGCTCACCCCGGAGGGACTCGACCGGGTGTTCCTGGCCGACTCCGGCTCGGTCAGCGTCGAGGTCGCGATGAAGATGGCGCTGCAGTACCAGCGCGGCGCGGGCCTCCCCCAGCGCACGCGGTTCCTCACCGTCCGCGGCGGCTATCACGGCGACACCTTCGACTGCATGAGCGTGTGCGATCCCGAGGGCGGCATGCACTCGATGTGGTCGGGCGTCCTGCCGGAGCAGGTCTTCGGCGAGCGACCACCCGGCCTCGGCGGCGACGTCGAGGCGTGGGCAGCCGGTTTCCGGGAGCTGGCCGCGGAGCACGCGGGATCCGTGGCAGGCCTGATCGTGGAGCCGCTGCTGCAGGGCGCCGGCGGGATGCACCCCTACCCGGCGGAGTGCCTGCGGGTGTTCCGGGAGGTCGCCGACGAGCACGGGCTGGTGCTGGTGTTCGACGAGATCGCCACCGGTTTCGGCCGCACCGGAACGCTTTTCGCCTCGGAGGCTGGCGGGGTGAGCCCGGACGTGCTGTGCCTGGGCAAGGCGCTGACCGGCGGCTACCTGACGCTGGCGGCGACGCTGTGCACCGCCGAGGTGGCGCGCGGGATCTCCAGCAGCGATTCGGGCGTGCTCATGCACGGTCCGACGTTCATGGGCAACCCGCTGGCCTGCGCGGTCGCCTCCGCGAGCCTCGACCTGCTGGCCACCGGCCGGTGGGAGGACGACGTCCGGCGGATCAACACCGGGCTGCAGGCGCTGCACGACATCGACGCGGCCGAGGTCCGGGTTCTCGGGGCCGTCGGCGTGGTTCGGCTCGATCAGCCCGTGGACGTGGCCAAGGCGAGCGACGCGGCGCTGCGGGCAGGGGCCTGGCTCCGCCCGTTCCGGGACCTCATCTACACGATGCCGCCGTACGTGTGCACCGACGAGGACGTGGCGACGCTGTGCGCGGGCATCGCCGCCGCGGTGGAGGCCGGATGAGCTGGGACGCGTGGCTTGCCGAGCAGCGGGACTCGCGGGAGGGCGCGGGGTTGCAGCGAACGTTGCGCCCGCGCTCGGCGGACGAGCAGGTCGTGGACCTCGCGAGCAACGACTACCTGGGGTTGAGCGCACATCCGGACGTCCGCCGGGCCGCGTCCGCAGCGGCGTTGTCGTGGGGCGCGGGGTCGGGTGCGTCTCGGCTGGTCACCGGGACGACGACGTTGCACGCCGAGCTGGAGGCCGAGATCGCCGACTTCACCGGGCGCGACTCGGCGCTGGTGATGTCCACCGGGTATCACGCGAACCTGTCCGCGGTGACCGCGCTGGCCGACCGCAACGCCCTCGTCGTCTCCGACGCGCACGTGCACGCGTCGCTGATCGACGCGGCCCGGTTGTCGCGGGCGACGGTAGAAGTGGTGCCGCACAACGACGTCGACGCCGTGCGGGCCGTGCTCGCCGATGCCGGGGAACGACGGGCGATCGTGCTGACCGAGTCGGTGTTCTCGGTGCTGGGCGACGCGGCCCCGCTCCCCCGGCTCGCCGAGGTCTGCGCCGACCACGGCGCGTTGCTCCTGGTAGACGAGGCGCACGGACTCGGGGTCGTCGGCGGCGGCGGGCGGGGGCTCGTGGCCGGTCTCGGCGAGGCGTCGCAGGTCGTCATGACGGCGACGTTGTCGAAGTCGCTCGGTGCGATGGGCGGTGCGGTGCTCGGGTCCGCCGCGGTGATCGACCACCTCGTCAACCGCGCACGACCGTTCATCTTCGACACCGCGCTGGCCCCGGCTCCCGCCGCGGGCGCGCTGGCCGCCCTGCGCGAGTTGCGCGAGCGGCCCGAGCTGCCGGGCGTCATCCACCAACGCGCCGCGCAGCTCGCCGACCGACTCGGGATCGACCGCGCGGCGGGCGCAGTGCTGTCGGTGCCGATGCCGTCCCCGCAGGTGGCGCTCACCGCGCAGGCCGCCGCGCGGGACGAGGGCGTGCGGGTCGGGTGCTTCCGGCCGCCGTCGGTGCCCGACGGCCTCGCCCGGTTGCGGATCACCACCCAGGCCGGGATCTGCGACGCCGACTGGGCGCGCGCGGTCGAGGTGCTGGCGGGCGTCGTCGAGCAGCACCGGGAGGACCCGTGATCACCTTCGTGACCGGTACCGACACCGGCGTCGGCAAGACGGTCGCCACAGCCGCTCTCGCGGTCCACCTCGGACCGGACGTGGTGGTGGCCAAGCCGACGCAGACCGGCGCGGACGAACCCGACGTCGAGGTGGTCCGCGGCCTGGCGGGCTGCGAGGTCGTCCAGTTCACCCACCTCGCGGACCCGCTCGCACCGGACACCGCCGCCCGGCTGCGGGAGGTCGAGATCCCCGGGATCGACGCCCACGAGTCCCGCGTCCGCGAGCTCGCCGAGCACCACGGCACGGTGATCGTCGAGGGCGCGGGCGGTGCGCTGGTCCGCCTCGACACCGCCGGCGGCACGCTGCCCGATCTCGCCGCCGCTCTCGCCCGCGACCACGAGGTCCGCGTTCTGGTCGTCACGCGGGTCGGGCTGGGCACGCTCAACCACACCGAGCTCACCGTCGAGGCGCTGCGCTCACGAGGCGTGCAACCGACCGGACTCGTGCTCGGTTCCGTGCCCGAGGAGCTCGACCTCGCCGCGCGGTGCAACCTCGCCGAGCTCCCCCGCATCACCGGCGTGCCGGTCCTCGCGGCGCTGCCCGAGGGCTCGGGCGCGCTGCCTCCCCAGGAGTTCCGGGCCCGGGCCGCCTCCTGGTTCCGACCGCGCTGACGGGGGTGCGCAGCGCCTTTTCGCCTCGTCGAAAACCCGTTGCCGACTCATCGCGTGCGTCGGCACGGTGTGGTCGGCCACACCCGGGGTTCTGGGGGTGGCGCCGAGACTTCTCCCGACGTCCGGCGCAGTCCCGGGTGTGGCCTGCGGACACCGAATTCGTGGGGGGCGCATGGTGCTCGACGGGGCTCGTCTGCGAGCCGACCAGCAGCGGCGACGAGCCCGTGACGCCTACTCGTGGTTCGTACGCTCCGCGCAGCGGTGTCCCGGCGGCGTCGCGCTGGAATCCGCCGGGCAGCGCGTCACCTACGCCGAGCTGCGGGACCAGGCGGAACGACTGAGCGCGGTGCTGGTCGAGCTCCGTCCCCGGCGAGTCGGACTGCTGGCAGGCCCCTCGCCGGAGGCCTGCGCGGGCCTCCTCGCGGTCCTGCGGGCCGGAGCGGCCGCCGTACCGCTCGATCCCGACGCCCCCGCCTCGCACGTGCGCGCCATCATCCGCGCCACCCGCCTCGACGCGCTCATCACCGATCGGGAGAACGCGGACACCGGGTTCGGCGTACCGGAATACCTCGCGGGCGTCGACGGAGCCGACCCGGCATCGAGGCCGCCGGCACCGTCGCTCCCCGGCAGCGATGCCTGCATCCTGTTCACCCGGGTGTCAGCCGAACGGCTCCGCGGTGTCCCGATCTCGCACGGCGACCTCGCGGATTCGCTCGACCAGGCCGTCGACGACGGGGAGCGAGTTCCAGTCGGCCTCGGCCGCGTCTCCTCGCTCACCGCGATGTTCCGGACCTGGGCACGCGGCGGAACGCTGGTCGTGCAGCACCCGGTCGCGCCCGCCGGACCCGGAGTGCGCACTACCTCGGCGTGACGAGGCGGTGATCGAAGGCGTAGACGATGGCGGCGGCTCGGTCCCGCAGGCCGAGCTTGACGAAGATGTGGCCGACGTGGCTCTTCACCGTCACCTCGGAAATGCCCAGTTCCGCGGCGATCTCGGTGTTGGACCGGCCTCCGCCGATGAGCACCAGGACGTCGTGCTCGCGAGCGGTCAGCTGGTCGACAGCGGCGGGCGGGGCCGGGGACGTCGCGCGGTAGGCGTTGAGCACGCGTCCGGTGACCGCCGGGTCCAGGCACGCCTCCCCGGCCGCGAGCGAGCGGACCCCGCGGATGACCTCCTCGGCGGGCGAGTCCTTGAGCAGGAAGCCGCTGGCACCCGCGCGCAACGCACCGGAGAGCAGCTGGTCGTCGTCGAAGGTGGTCAGCACCAGCACCGGCGGCGGATCGGCGGCCTGCTGCAGCTCGCGAGTCGCCTCGATGCCGTCCACGTGCTTCATCCGCAGGTCCATCACGACCACGTCGGGCCGGTGCTCGGCGACGCCCGAGGCGACCTCGCCGCCGTCCGCGCACTCCCCGACCACCGCGAAACCGTCCTTGCGGCGCAGGATCCGGCGCAGTCCCGAGCGGACGAGCTCCTGGTCGTCGACGAGCAGCACCTTGATCATCGCGCCTCCCCCGGTGTCGACAGCGTCTCCTGCGCTTCGGCCGCGAAATCCACGCGCACCACCCATTCGCCGCCCTCGGGACCGGCGTCCAGGCGACCGCCGAGCAGCTCGGCGCGCTGGCGCATCCCGGCGATGCCGTTGCCCGCCTCGACCGCCGCGACGGCGCTCGGCAGCTCATTGCGCACGGTCAGGCTCACCCCGTCGTCGACGACCAGCCGCACCAGCGCAGTGGAGCCCGGCGAGTGCTTCACGACGTTGGCCAGGGCTTCGCGGGCGATCCGGTAGAGCGCGAGACCCGTTGCGGCGGAGACGGACCGGGAGTCTCCCTCCACCCGGTAGGTCACCGCCACACCTGCGCGCACGACGTCGGTGACCAGTTCCTCGATGTCGTCGATCCCCGGCTCCGGACGGACTTTCGACGGCTCGGAGTCCAGGAGCCCCACGGTGCGGCGGATGTCGGCGACGGCCTGGCGACCGAGGCGCTCGGCGTCGGTGAGCGCCTCGACGGCGTCGTCGACGTCGCGGTCCTCCTGCAACGCGCGCCTCGCCCCGGTGAGGTGCAGCAGCGTGATGCTCAAGGAGTGGGCCACGACGTCGTGCACCTCGCGGGCGATGCGTCGGCGCTCGTCGTCGGCGGCCTGGGCCGCCCGCTCGGCCTGGGTCTCGCTCTCCTGCTGGAACAGCCGCAGCTGGGTCTTGATGATGAATCCCGTCGCCCAGCCCAGCGCGACCGCCACCAGGTAGAACGGCAGGCCGTAGCCGAGGTGCCCGACCACGGACGCCACCGTCGGGATCAGCGCGGCCAGCGCCGCGAGCGTCAGGCTGACCCGCCCGGAGGTCACGGCCGCGCACTCGGCGAGCATGACCACCAGGATCAGCGGTGCGAGGTCGTTGACCACCGGGTGCAGGAGCAGGATCGTGGTGCCCACCATCGCGCACCCGGCCACGCCGATCGGCCTCTCGCCGTTCCGGACGGGGAGCCCGGCCAGCAGGTACACCACGGGCAGGATCGCCAGCAGACCGCCGACCAGGGTCCAGTCCGCGACGTCCGCGGCCAGCCGTTGCGCCACGACCACCACCGACACCACCACCAGGCAGGCGTGCCCGGGCAGCACGACGGCGGGCGGGTAGCCGAACGGCAGCGCCGCCGCCCTGCCGTTCGCGTAGCGGATCAGACCTCGCATCCGGGCTAGCCTAGAACGCCGCTCGCTCTCGCCGGAACGATCGCGGGCTCCTCCTCAGGTAGGAGACGCGACCGGGCCCGCAGCACGATGTGCCCGCCGTCACTCGTCGATAGCGTCGTGGTCATGACGACCTCCACCGCAGCTTCCACGAGCGAGCACGGGCGCCACTGGTGGGAGGGCGCGACGCCGACAGGCTCCCGGGAGTTCGAGCCGTCGCCCGCCGGACCGACCGACGAGGTCGGCGCGCCGCCGCCGCTGCACGGTTCCGGACCGCTGCTGCAGACCGTGCGGTTCGCTCGCGACCAGGGGCGCGCGCTGTTCGACGGGGTCCGGCGGCACGGGGACGTCTTCCGCATCGACACGCTGCTGGAGAAGCGGCCGCTGGTCGTCACCTCGCACCCGGATCACGTGAAGTCGCTGTTCACGGCGGGTCCGTCGCTGGCGCCGAGCACGGCCGGGCAGTCGCAGCTGCGGCCGATCGTCGGCGAGTCGGTGCTGACCGTGACCGGCGCCCGGCACCGCAGGCAGCGCAAGCTTCTGATGCCGCCGTTCCACGGGAAGGCGATCGCCCGCTACCGCGAGCAGATCCTGGAGGCCACCACCCGCGAGATCGACGGGTGGCAGACCGGGTCCCGGATCCGGCTCGCCGACGCGGCACAGCAGGTCACGCTGGAAGTGATCATGTCCGGGGTGTTCGGCATCGACTACCGCTCCGGTGAGTCCGAGCAGCTGCTGCGCAAGCGCATCCGGCAGATGCTGGCGCTGTCGGTGAGCCCGCTCGCGCGGGTCAGCGAGCTCGTGGCGATGCGCAGGTCGCAACCGGTGGGGCTGCAGAAGTGGGGCCTGGCGCACCTCGACCGCGCGATCCTGGCGGTGATCGCCGAGCGCCGCGCGGCGCACGTCCCCGGCGAGCGGCACGACATCCTGTCGCTGCTGCTCGACGCCCGCGACGACGACGGTGCGGCGCTCACCGACGCGGAACTGCGCAACGAACTGCTGACGCTGGTGCTCGCGGGCCACGAGACGACCGCGAACTCCATCGGCTGGGCGTTCGAGCGGTTGGTGCGGCACCCCGATGCCTACGGCAGGCTGCGGGACGCCGCCCGCGCCGACGACGACGGCGGCTACGTCGACGCCACGATTCACGAGGCCATGCGGGTGCGGCCGGTGATCCCGGTGCTGGGCAGGCGGGTGATGGCGAACTGGCGGTTCGGCGATTCGGTCGTGCCCGAGGGGACGCGGGTGCTGATCGGCGTGCTCCCGCTGCACCACCGCGCGGACGTCTACGCCGACCCGTTCCGCTTCGACCCGGATCGGTTCGTCGGCGTGAAACCCGGTTCCAGCACGTGGATCCCGTTCGGCGGCGGCGACCGGCGCTGCCTCGGTGCCACCTTGGCGATGGAGGAGATGCGCATCCTCACCCGCGAGATCGCCCGCCGGGCCGACCTCAGCGCGCTCGCGTCCTCCCCCGAGCGGCCGGTGCACCGCAACGTCACGATGATCCCCGGCAGGGGTGGCGCGGTGGAGATCTGCTCGGTGGCGCCGTGATCTCTCACGTGGCGTGCGCAACTTCCGGCTAATCCCCGGCATCCCGGTGACGATCAACGGAGTGGGAGAACAGCCCGCCGATCGGAAGCCGAACCATGAGCGCTGACGCGAAGACCCGCACCGTGCTGGAGAACCTGGCCCCGCTCCTCGAGCGCGCCGAGCCCTACGACGACTGGCGCCGGCTGGAAGGCATCGCCGCGTCCGCGGCCCGCCGCGTGCTGGCCTGCGAACTCCCGGGCCGGCGCACGACCGCCGAGCGCGAGACCGCCGCGCACTGAGGAGTCAGGCGCCGGGAGCCAGCGCTTCGGCGTCGAAGCCGACGGCTTCCAGCTCGCTCTTGGGGTCGGCGACGAGCTTGCGGGCGTCGAGGTCCATGAGACCCAGCACGCAGGTGATGTCGGCCGAGATCGTGCCGTCGGCCTTGGTGATCACCGTGTCGAGGTGGAAGGACTTGCCGGAACCGAACTTCGCCTCGCAGGAGGCCTCGACGTGCTCGTTGGCGCGCAGCTCGCGCCGGAAGTTCACGGTGGTGCTCAGCAGGACCGGCGCCAGGCGTTGGGCGACCAGCCCGTGCCAGTCGCACCCGGCCGCCTGGAAACCCGCGACCCGCGCCACCTCGCCGTACTGGTGGTACACGGCGTGGTTGACGTGGCCGAGAGCGTCGAGCTCGTAGCTGCGGACCTGGAGCGGAACACGAAAAGTCACCCGTCCACCGTAAGCAGCGGTCGCGGCGCGAGCGTCGCAATCATGACGAGGATCGCACCAGGTCCGGACCGGCTCCGCGGCCTCCGCCGCGGGTTCAGGGGACCTGGTAGTCGCTGTCCCGGGCGTCGGTGATGGCCATGTGGCCGGGGGCGTGGCCGATCGCGAACGGCGGCTTGGAGTGCATCACCGCGGCTTGCGGCGTGACCCCGCAGGCCCAGAAGACCGGGATCTCGCCGGGCCGGATCTCCACGGCCTCGCCGAAGTCGGGGCGGGCGAGGTCGGCGATGCCCAGCTCCTCCGGTGCGCCGATGTGCACCGGGGCGCCGTGCACGGCCGGGTACCGCGAGGTGATGCGCACGGCGGCGGCGACGAGGTCGGCGGGGACGGGCCGCATCGAGACCACCAGCGGGCCGGACAGCCGCCCGGCGGGGCGACACTGCCGCGAGGTCCGGTACATCGGGACGTTGCCGCCGGTCTCGATGTGCCGCACGGGAACGCCCGCTTCCAGCAGCGCGGCTTCGAAGGTGAAGCTGCAGCCGACGAGGAAGCTGACCAGATCGTCCCGCCACAGGTCGGCGACCTCGGCGCGTTCCTCCACCAGTTCGCCGTCCCGGTAGACGGTGTAGGCGGGCAAGTCGGTGCGCAGGTCGCCGCGGAACAGCGACGCGCTGGTCTCCCCCGGCTCGGTCACGTCCAGCACCGGGCACGACTTCGGGTTGCGCTGCGCGAACAGCAGGAAGTCGTAGGCGTGCTCGCGGGGCAGCGAGATCAGGTTCGCCTGAGTCCACCCGGCGCTGAATCCCGAGGTCGGAGCGCGCAGACCGCCGCGGAACGCGGCCCGGGCCTCTTCGGGTGACATGTCCTTCGACATCGTGGCCTCCTCAGGTGAAGCGGAAGTGGACGCGCTGCCCCGGCCTCGCCTGCGCGGCCTTGGCCACGTCCGCGGCCACCACCACGCCGATCACCGGGTACCCGCCGGTCACCGGGTGGTCTGCCAGGAACAACGTCGGGGTGCCCAGCGGCGGCACCTGGAGCGCGCCGGTGACCATGCCCTCGCTGGGCAGTTCCTCGTTCCGGCTGCGCTGCAGCGCCGGCCCGTCGAGGCGCATGCCGACCCGGTTGCTCTCGGCGGTGACCTCGTACGGCGCGCTCACCAGCGCCGTCAGCGCCTCCTCGGTGAACCAGTCGGCCCGGGGGCCGCGGTGCACCCGCAGCACGAGCTCCTCGGGGGGTTCGGCGACCGGTGCCGCGTCCACGACCGGGAACCGGGAGGGCGCCGCACCGACGGGCAGCACCGCACCGGGCGCCAGCGGGTCGGGGCCGAGCCCGGAGAGCACGTCGGTGGAGCGGGAGCCGAGGACGGGGTCGACGTCGATGCCACCGCGCACGGCGAGGTAGCTGCGCAGCCCCCGCGTGGGGATTCCCAGGCGCAGCTCGGTCCCGGCCGCCACGCGCAGCACCGCGTTCGCGGCAGCGCCTCTGCCGTCCACGGTGACCGGGCACGGCGCGCCGGTGAGCGCCACCGTCACGTCGCGGGTCGCCCGCACTGCCAGGCCCCCGCAGGTGATCTCGATGGCGGCGGCGTCCTCGTCGTTGCCCACCAGCCGGTTCGCCAGCCGCAGCGAGGTGGTGTCGGCAGCGCCGGAGGTGCCCACGCCGATCCCCGCCAGGCCCGGCCTGCCGAGGTCCTGGATCGTGGAGAGCGGGCCGGTGGCCAGGACTTCCAATGTCATCCGATCTCCCGGAACCGCACTCGCACGCCCGGGCGCAGCAGGGCGGGCGGATCGCGGTCGATGCTAAAGATCTGCAGTTCGGTGCGTCCGATGAGCTGCCAGCCACCGGGCGACTCGCGCGGGTAGATGCCGCTGAAAGCGCCCGCCAGGCCGACGGCTCCGGCGGGAACGGCCGTGCGCGACTCGGCCCGGCGCGGCACCACGAGGTCCTGCGGGCCGCCCGCGAGGTAGCCGAAACCCGGTGCGAAGCCGCCGAAGGCGACCTTCCACTCGGCTCCGGTGTGCTTGTCGACGACCTCGCGCTCGGTGAGCCCGGTCAGCCGGGCGACTTCAGCGAGGTCGGCCCCGTCGTAGACGACCGGAACCTCCAGGCGCTCACCCTCGTCGCGCAGGCCCGCGCGGGGTTCGGCCGCGCGCACCGCGTCCTCGATGGCGCGGACGTCGGCGCGCTGCGGATCGAGTTGCAGCAGGAGCGTTCTCGCCGCCGGGATCAGGTCGGTGACGCCGTCCGGCGGCGAGTCGACGAGCGCCGCGTACAGGGCGTGCACCTCCTGCAGGTCGGCGAGTTCGACCAGCAGTCCCGAATCGGCGCAGGGCAGGAAGCGCATCAGCTCCCCCTGGGCGCGAAGGGCCGCAGCCGCACCCCGGCCTCGCCGAGCCGGTCGCGCACGGCCTGCGCGATGGCCACCGCGCCCGGGCTGTCGCCGTGCACGCAGATCGAGTCGGCCCGGACCTCGATCTCGGTTCCGTCGACGGCCCGGATCGGTTCGCCCGCGGCGAGCGTCAGGCAGCGCTGCGCGATCTCCTCGGGATCGTGCAGCACAGCGCCGGGTTCGCGCCGCGACACGAGAGTGCCCTCGGGGGTGTAGGCGCGGTCGGCGAACGCCTCGCGGAAGGTCCGCAGCCCGGCCTGCTCGGCTTGGGCGAGCCACTGCGATCCGGGCAGGCCGAGCACGGCCATGCCGGGGTCGTAGGAACGCACCGCTTCGACCACGGCGGCGGCCTGCTCGGCGTGGTGCACGATGGCGTTGTAGAGCGCGCCGTGCGGTTTGACGTAGGTGACCTCGGTGCCGGCGACGCGGGCGAAACCGGCCAGCGCGCCGATCTGGTAGATCACGTCGTCGGTCAGCTCGCGCGGCGGCACGTCGATGAACCGTCGCCCGAACCCGGCCAGGTCCCGGTAGCCGACCTGAGCGCCGACCGCCACGTCCCGCTCGGCGGCGCGGGCGACCGCCTCGCGGATGACGACCGAGTCGCCGGCGTGGAACCCGCAGGCCACGTTCGCACTGGTCACCACGCCCAGCAGCGCTTCGTCGTCGCCGAGCTCCCAGCGACCGAAGCCCTCGGCCAAGTCCGCGTTGAGATCCATGGTCGCCCTCACTTCCACAACGCCGCGATGCCGCTGACCGAGTTGACGCCCAGGTAGACCGTCAGCAGCCACGCGAGGATTCCGATGGCCAGCAGCCAGCGCGGGTAGCGGTAACCGCCGAGCAGGTCGCCGCGCCGGGCGGCCACGAACATCAGGACGCCGAAGCCCACCGGCAGGATCAGCCCGTTGAGCGCTCCGGCGAGCACCAGCAGTGTGGTGGGTGCCTGGTCGAGCATCACGAACACGAGCGCGGAGATCGCCACGAACGCCACGACCAGCCAGGTGCGGGCCTTCTCCAGGGAGCGGGAGAACGTGACCAGGAACGAGACCGAGGTGTAGGCGGCGCCGACCACGGAGGTGATGCTCGCGGCCCAGAGGATCATGCCGAACATCCGCAGCCCGACCTCGCCGGCGGCGTGCTGGAAGGCCTCGGCGGTGGGGTTGCTGGAGCCGAGCGCGACGCCGCCGGCCACGACGCCGAACACCGCGAGGAACAGCACCAGCCGCATCACGCCGGTGACCAGCAGCGAGACCACGGAGCTGCGGCTGACGTCGACGATCTTCTCCGGACCGGTGACCCCGGCGTCGACCAACCGGTGCGCGCCAGCGTAGGTGATGTAGCCGCCCACGGTGCCGCCGATGAGGGTCGTGATGGCCAGGAAGTCGACCTCGCTCGGCCACACCGCCTGCACCAGGGCCTGGCCGACCGGGGGCGCTGAGGAGAACGCGACGAAGGCGGTCAGCGCGATCATGACCACGCCGAGCACCACCACGACGCGGTCCATGGCCACGCCCGCGCGCTTGCTCAGGAAGATCCCGATCGCGATCACCGCGGACAGGGTGCCGCCGATCTTGGCGTCGAGCCCGAACATGGCGTCGAACCCCAGCGAGGTGCCCGCGATGTTGCCGATGTTGAACACGAGGCCGCCGAAGATGACCAGCGCGGCCATCACGTAGCCGAGGCCGGGCAGCACCTTGTTGCCCAGGTCCTGGGCGCGCATGCCGGAGACGCCGATGACCCGCCAGACGTTCAGCTGGACGGCGATGTCGACCAGGATGGACACCAGGATCGCGAAGGCGAACGCCGCACCGAGTTGCACGGTGAACTGCGTCGTCTGGGTGATGAACCCGGGTCCGATGGCGCTGGTGGCCATGAGGAACACCGCGCCGAGCAGCGTGCTCCGCCTGCCCTTCGAACCGTTCTGCCGGGGCGTGCTCGTCTCGGTCATGGCACTCCGATCCCGCCGTTGCTGTGGTTCGGAACAAGATAGAGAATTGTTCAACAATACTGCAATACCCTGAGCTGAACTTCTTCGATAAACTGTTGATCAGCTACACCTACGTACTGGGGAGCCGGATTGACCACGACGGACCCGTGGGCGGACCTGCTGGCGGCCGACCGGGCGCTGCTCGACCGCACCAGCACCGCCGAGCGGGTCGCCGACGTGCTGCGCCAGCGGATCATCGACGGTGCGCTCTCACCGGGCACCCGGCTGTCGGAGGAGAGCGCGGGCAAGGCGCTGTCGGTCTCCCGCAACACGCTGCGCGAAGCCTTCCGGCTGCTGGTGCACGAGCGGCTGCTGGTGCACGAGTTCCACCGCGGCGTGTTCGTCCGCGTGCTCTCCGCCGAGGACGTCATCGACCTCTACCGGATGCGCCGGCTGCTGGAGACCAGCGCGGTGCGCCGCGGTGAGCACCCCGACCTGGTCGCCGCCGTCGATCGCGCGGTCTGCGACGGCGAGCGCGCGGCCACCGAGGAGCGCTGGTGGGACGTGGGTACGGCGAACATGCGCTTCCACGAGGCGCTGGCCGCCCTGGCCGGTAGCCCTCGCGTCAACGACACGATGCGCCAGCTGCTGGCCGAGCTGCGCCTGGCGTTCCACGTGATGTCCCGCCCCGAGGAGTTCCACCGCCCCTACCTCGGGTTCAACCGGGAGATCGCCGACCTGCTCACCCAGGGGCAGCGCGAGGCGGCGGCGGAGAAGCTCGACGCCTACTTCGACGCCGCGGAAACGCAGCTCGTCTCCGCCTACCGCGACTACCAGGGCTGACGCAGCCGGCCACTTCCTCGACCCGCTCCTAGAAGAGCGCGAGACTGGTGAGCAGGACGTGGGCCGCGGTGCCGCTGAGAATGCTCAACACCGCGTTGCGCCGCCACAGGTGCAACCCGACCGTCAGCGCCAGGGCGAGCGCGGTCGGCGCGTACGCAGCGACCTGCGTGTCGTGCAAGGTGTAGACGGCGAGGATCACCATGACGCCGACCGGCATCCGTTCGCCCAGGAACCGCACGGTCGCGCTGTCGCGCAGCGGGGCGAGCGCGGCGAACGGCATCGCCCGCAGCGCCCACGTGATGGCCGCGGACACCGCCGCGGCACCGGCGATGTGGATCGGGTCAGGCATCGGAGTTCTTCTTCCTCAACGCGATTCGGCTCACCAGCAGGGCCGCGGTGAAGAGACCGAGGGAGACCGGCAGCATCTGGTCCGGGAACAGCACGGCGCTCACCAGCGCGCAGACCATCGCCATCGCCGGGACGGGAACGCTCCGCCGCACCCGATAGGCGTCGATGGCCAGCACGACGAACAGCGCGGTGAGCGCGAAGTCCAGGCCGTCGAGCCGGAACGGGACAAGTGCGCCGAACAGAGCGCCGAGCGCCGCACCCGTCACCCAGTAGCACTGCAGCAGCACCTGCAGCCACACGATCCGCTTGCCGCTCCACCCCTGAGCGGCGGGCGCGGTGGCCAGCGCGTAGGCCTCGTCGGTGAGCGCGAAAGTGCTGTAGGCCTTGCCGATTCGGCTCCGAACCCGGTGCAGCGGGAACGAGAGCGCGTAGAACACGTGCCGGAAGTTGACCAGGAAGGCCGTCACCGCGACCTGCGTCAGCGGCGCGACGGCCACGACGAGCCCGATCAGCAGGAACTCCAACGATCCGGCGTAGATCAGGGCGGCGAAGGTCGGCGCCCACCACCAGTCGAGCTCGGCGTGCACCACGAGCAGTCCGAACGCGATCCCCAGCGGAATCATCGCCAGTCCGACGGCGCTCGAATCCTTCAGAGCGCCCCGGAATTCGCTCCGCGCGGGCGTAGCGGTCTTGTCGACCAGAACGGCAGGCATACCTGCAATTTTAGGTGGCGAACCGAGTAACATGGTTGCTCTGCGTTCTCCACTTTCGCCTCTGAGAGCAACATGATGTCGATGGATGACCTTGATCGAGCAATATTGTCGCACCTGCGTCAGGACGGCAGGTTGACCAACGTCGAGTTGGCCCAGCGGGTCGGGCTCACGCCCGCACCGTGCCTGCGGCGCGTGAAGCGCCTGGAAACCGAGGGGATCATCGCGGGCTACCGGGCGCGCATCGATCCGGCCGCGGCCGGACGCGGGTTCGAGGTCATGGTGTCGGTCGAGATCAGCATCAACGACCGGGAGACCGTCGAGGAGCTCGAAGGAGCCATCACCGCCTACGACGAGGTCATCGAGGTCCACCGCCTCTTCGGCCGTCCCGACTACCTCGTCCGCGTCGCCGTGGAGGACTCCGCGACCTTCGAGACGTTCCTGACCACCAAGCTCATGTCCTTGCGGGCGGTCGCCCGGGTCGACTCGCACATGATCATGAAGAAGCTCAAGACCAGCGACTGACCCGCCGCGAACTGCCGTCAGAGCTCGGTCCCGGTCCGGTCGGCGGTGAGCAGGGCCGCTCCGAGACGGGTGAGGCTGTGCAGGACCGCGCCACCTCGGCGGTCGCTGCTGATCAACCCCGATTCGCGCAGGACAGCGGCCTGCTTGCTGGCCGTGCCGACCGAGCAGCCGAGGCTCGCGGCGAGATCGCTGGTGGTTCTCGGCGAGCTGAGGGCGACGAGGCATTCGGCCCGGGTGCGACCGAGCAGCGCGACCAGCCGGGGCGACGGGGAACTCGGCTCCCCCGGCTCGGGCACGGGAGCGGCCGGGTAGATGAGCACCGGCGGGAGTTCCGGGTCGATCCAGGTGACCGGGGTCCCCACGCAGAAGTAGCTGGGCACCAGCGTCAGTCCGCGCCCGGCGAGGTCCACCGTGCGCGTGGACGGGTAGGCGGTTTCGAGCACCGTGCCGTTCCAGCCGGTGACGGTCGGCGTGCCGGCCAGCAGCTCGTGGACACCGCCTCGGGCGAGTGCGTCGAGCCTGCTCTCGCGGTCGGTGGCGACCGTCCGCCGGATCTGGTGCCACTGCGGCGCGATCAGCGCGTCGTGCGCGCCGCGGACAGCGCCCACCACCGAGTGCAGCGCATCGCGGTCACCGTCGGCCAGCGAGCGCACCCAGCTGGGCACGTCGCGGTCGGCGAACACCGCACCGAGGTCGGCCCGCAGGCGCGAGCGCGCGGTGCACGCGATCCGCTCGCAGCCCTCTTCGTGGTGGGTCGTCGTCGGTGCCGGGGTGAGGAAGTCCGGGAACCCGCCCTGGGGCGGCACCAGCGTGAACAGCGTCCGCAACCAGTCCTGGGCCTGTTCGCTCGACCCGGCCCGCTGCCTGGCCCTCCTCAGCCACGGCAGGTAGTGCTGCGGCACGCGCTGTTCCCTCGCCAGGTGCGAGCTCAGCACCAGCTCCCACATCGGATCCGGGGATTCGGCAAGCCGGACCCGGGCCAGATCATCCCGGTTGAACACCAAGCGCAGCGTCACGTCCCACCCCCCGAGACCCAGGAGCCCGCGCTCCGGATGCTCCCAGCCGCGCATTGCGCGCCGCTTTCCCTCATCCGGAGGTCGCGGGCGCCGGGACGGCGTCAGCCCGCCACTTCACCCGTGGGTTTGCCGGGGCGGTCGTGGTTGCCGTGCCTCGGCGGGTGCATCGGTTCCGGCGAGCCGGACGGGCTCACCGGCGACCCCTTCGGGGTGTCGCGCGCCTCGGCGGGCTCGGCCCGGTGCTCACCCGGAGCCGGTTCGGCGCCGTTGCGGAGTTCGTCGAGCCGCTGGTTCATCGCTTCGACGACCTGCGGGCGGTTGTTGTGCGCCTGTTCGTAGTCCAGCACGCGGGTCAGCTCTGGCCTGCCGAGCGAACGGATCATGTGCTGGATCGAACCCGTCGACAAGTGGTCGTAATCCGGCAGCGGGAAGTCCTCGTCGGACATCTGGAGCCTCCTCCTGGAGAACCACCGGACCTCCCCGGCGGGAGCAGCCCCGCCCGGGAATCCGGTCGAGCAGCAGCGACTTCCACCGAAGTCACTCGTTCGGGCGGATCGCGTCCTTCGCGTTCTCGCCCGCCTGCTTGAGGCTTCCCTTCGCCTGCTCGGTCTTGCCCTCGGCCTGGGTCCTGCGGTCGCCGGTGGCACTGCCGAGCTTCTCCTTGGCCTTGCCGACGGTCTCCTCCACCTTGTGGCGGGCCTTGTCCATCGCAGACATGTGGTGCTCCCTTGCTCATCATCGGGAGACCAGGGGCTACCCCGCGCACCCCGGACCCGAAACACCCGTGCTGCGGGCCGGGAGTCACTTCCCGCAGTGCGGGCCGACCACCGTCAGGCCGGATCGTCCTGCGGAAGCGCCGCCGCGGGCACGGCCAGGGCCGAGGGGACCAGCAGGACCGCGACGAGCAGCAGCGCGTGCAGGGTGCCGACGTGGTCGGCGAGGTAGCCGAGCAGCGGCGGGCCCGCGAGGAACGCGGTGTAGCCGACGGTGGACACGACGCTGACCCGGGCGGCCGCGCGAGCCGGATCGTCGGCCGCCGCGCTCATCCCGACCGGAAATCCCAGGGAGGCACCGACTCCCCAGACCACGGCACCGAAGAAGACCAGCGGGAGCCAAGTTCCGTAGACCACGAGCAGCACACCGACGGCGGCGGTGGCCATGGTCGTCCAGAGGACCTTGGTGCGGCCGAAGCGGTCGAGCAGCACCGTCCCGACCACGCGGCCGGCGGTCATGGCACTGAGGAACACCGCGAAACCGACCGCGCCGAGCCACGGCGGGATGCCGTGACCGTCGACCAGGGCCACGGCCAGCCAGTCGTTGGCGGTGCCCTCGGTGAGCCCGAGCGCGAGCACCATCAAGCCGATCAGCAGGGTCCGCGGTTCGGCCCACGCGCGCAGGAGGCCGCCACTGGGCGAGGAATCGTCCTGCTGCTCGTCGTCGCGCGCGGGCAGCAGGAACGGGGACGCGAAGGCCGGGACCACCGCGACCAGGACCGCCGCGCCGATCAGGTGCACCACGACCGGCACGCCCAGCCCGGCGCAGGCCGCGCCGACCCCTGCGCCGATGACGGTGCCGAGGCTGAAACCCGCGTGGAAGCGTGGCATGATCGTGCGGCCGATCCGGCGTTCCACCGCAGCGCCGTCGATGTTCATCGCCACGTCCCACACGCCGGTGCCGAGACCGAACGCGAACAGTCCCGCGGCGGTGACCCAGACGTCGCCGAACACGCCGGCGCCGGTGCCGGCCAGTGCCACGCCGAAGGCGTCCAGCACCGCAGCACCGGTGATGACCGCGCGAGCACCGAAGCGGTGCACCAGAGCGCCCGCGAGGGGCAGCGCGAGGATCGAGCCGAGGGAGATCGCCAGCAGCAGCCTGCCCAGCTCCCCCGGTGTCACCGACAGCGCGTCGCGCGCCTCGGGGATCCGCGACATCCAGCTGGCCATCGCGAAACCGTTGAGCGCGAACACGACCGCAACGGCGTTGCGAGCGCGCAGCACACCGGAATCGACGCGCGTTTCGACCGCCACGACACCCCCAGCATCGATCCAGAACCCGCACGAGTCTGCGCGTGCGGTTCCCTCCGGTCAAACCGTTTTCAGCCGGGCCCGGCGTTGCTCATCCGACGTCGACGTGGCTGTCGAGGCCTGCCGGATCGTGCGCTGCGAAGATGTCGATCCCGTCCGCGCTCGTGGCGAGTTCTCGAAGCCGCGCCTGGTTGGCCAGTCGCGCCCGGTCGTCCACCGCCATGATCCGCTGGAAGGCGCGCAGCGCCGGCGGGCAGTGCGGCGGCTGCGCCAGCTCTCCGGACGAGAAGCACGCGTCGCCCGCGTGCAGCAACCACTTCGCGCCCACGTCCACCGCGACACCGACGTGGCCGGTCGTGTGACCGCGCAGCGGGACGAGCAGGATCTCCTCGGGCAGGCCGTCGAGCGCGCGCACCGCTTCGAAGCCGAACCAGTCCTGCCCGGACGGGTCGTCGTAGACGGCCCAGTCGGGCCCGTGCGCCCACTGCCGCTGCCGGTAGCGCATCTCCGAACTGCCCGTCGCCGCGCGCAGTTCCGGTCCGTGGACGTGCACCTTCGCCTGCGGGAAGTCCCGCAGTCCTCCGGCGTGATCGAGGTCCAGGTGGGTCAGCACGACGTGCCGCACGTCGGCGGGGTCGAACCCGAGCCGCCTCAGCTGCGCGACCGCGGTGGTGGCGGGGTCCAGCTGCGGGTTCATGAGCATCCGGAACGCCCGGGGCAGCGACGTCCGCGCGGGATCCGAGTCCTCGGTGGCGAAACCGCTGTCGACCAGCACCAATCCGGCCTCGGTCTCGATCAGCAGGCAGTGGCAGACCATCCGCGCGCGGCGCAGCGGATGGCCTCGGCCGTCGATCAGGCTGCCGCCGAACGGCAGCATCGGGCCGCAGTCGAGGTGGTGGACCAGCATGCGAACCTCCGCGTCGGAGAAAGGGCCACCACCCTAACGACGATCAACCGCCCGCCATCGCCCCGATGATCATGTACGGCTCCTTTCCCGCCACGACCTCCTCCGGCAACGGCTCGTCGAGGGGTTCGTTGGACAGGTCCTGCTCGCAGGCGAAGAACCGGATGAACGCGCGGCGCTTCTTGGTGTCGTGATCGCGGACCGTGCCGCGCAGCGCCGGGTAGCGGGTTTCCAGCGCGTCGAGCACTAGGCGTTGAGTCGCCGGGCCGTCGACGTCCACGACCACCTCGTGCTCGGGGATCTTGGCCAGGGTGCGCAGGTGCGCGGGCAGCAGGATGCGGATCATGGCGTCTCCTCTCGGCGGGCTCCGCGGGGACCGGCCCTCAGGGCAGCGTCTGCACCTCGACCGACAGCACCGAGGGCAGGTTGTTGACGATGGGCCGCCAGGTGTCGCCGGAGTCGGGCGAGACGTACACGTCGCCACCGGTGGTGCCGAAGTAGATCCCGCAGTCCTCCAGGTCGTCGACGCACATGGCGTCGCGCAGCACGTTGACGTAGCAGTTCTCCTGCGGCAGGCCCCGGGTCAGCGGCTCCCACTCGTTGCCGCCGACGCGACTGCGGTAGACCCGCAGCTTGCCCTCCGGCGGGTAGTGCTGCTCGTCGCTGTGGATCGGCACCACGTAGACCGTGTCGGGCTCGTGGGCGTGCACGTCGATCGGGAAGCCGAAGTCGGTCGGCAGGTCGCCGCTGATCTCGTACCAGGACTCGCCGGCGTCGTCGCTGCGCATCACGTCCCAGTGCTTCTGCATGAACAGCACGTCGGGCCGGTCGCGGTGCAGGGCGAGGCGGTGCACGCAGTGGCCGACGTCGGCGTTCGGGTCCGGGATCTGGCCGGAGTTGAGCCCCTTGTTGATGGGGCGCCACGACTTTCCGCCGTCGTCGGTGCGGAACGCGCCCGCCGCCGAGATGGCGATGTAGAAGCGGTCCGGGTTGTGGGGCGCCTGGATGATCGTGTGCAGGCACATGCCGCCCGCGCCGGGTTGCCAGCTCGGTGCGGAGTCGTGCTCGCGCAGGGCGGGAAGCTCGTGCCAGCTGCGGCCGGCGTCGGTGCTGCGGAACAGCGCGGCGTCCTCGACCCCGGCGTAGATCGTGTCGGGGTCGATGGCCGACGGTTCCAGGTGCCAGACCCGGGTGAACTCCCACGGGCGCTGCGTGCCGTCGTACCAGAGGTGCGTGCCGGGTGTTCCGTCGTAGGAGAAGTGGTTGTCGACCGGCTGCCAGCTGCGCCCGCCGTCGTCGGAGCGCTGGATCTGCTGCCCGAACCAGCCCATCGACTGGGAGGCGAACAGCCGGTCGGGGTCGACCTCGGAGGCCTTGAGGTGGTACAGCTCCCAGCCCCCGAAGAGCGGGCCCTGCACCTCCCAGGACTCGCGCTTGCCGTCGGCGGTGAGGATGAAGGCTCCCTTGCGGGTGCCGACGAGGACTCGGACACGACTCATGAGTGGCTCCCTGCGCTGGTCACAGCTGGTGTCTGAGTTCAAGCTAGGCCTGCTGCGAGGGGCTGTCTTCTCCGATCTTGCGCAATCGGCGAAGCCAGCGGCGGCAGCGCGACCAGCACCGGAGCCGACCAGGGCGGCACCACCTGCAGGGTGATCTCGCGGTGTTCAGGCGGCCGGGCCGGTCCGACGCGCACCGGTGTGGCGGAACCGCCGACGACGTTCCAGCCGGGCACCAGCTGCTGGGCGTGGTCGGCCCGCGCGGCGAAGGCCGTGGCCAGCAACCAGTAGCTGCCAGGCGGGATGCCGGTGAGCCCGAAGCGCCCCTGCTCGTCCAGCAGCGCGCCGACGATCGGTACGCCCCTGGGCGCGCGTTGGGCGAACAGGCCCACGTAGATCGCGGCCGCGCCGCCGACCGCGGCACTGGCGGCGGGGTCGAGGTGGACCGCGCCGGTGACCACGCCTCCCGCCTCGGCGCCGCCGGGCACCAGCACCGGGCGCGGTGGTGCGTCGCTGAGCACGTCGGGAAGCCGGCGGAAGCTCACCGGCGAGAGGCCGATCTCCGCGGTGAAGCGGCGGGTGAAGGTGCCCACCGAGCTGAAGCCGACCTCGCAGCAGATGTCGCTGACGCGTTCGTCGCCGGCCAGCAGCAGCCGTTTCGCGCGCTGGAAGCGGTGCGCAGCCAGGAACCTGCCGGGCGGTTGGCCGTGGGCGCGTTCGAACGAGCGGGCGAGGTGGAACGGGCTGTAGCCGACGTGGTCGGCGACGTCGGCCAGGGTGATCGGCTCGGCGGCGTGCTCCGCGATGAAGCACGCGGCCCGCACTGCGACGTCTGCCATCTCCACTCCCCCGACCGGCCCATTCCCCCGCTGAGCGCGACGGTACCGCGCACATCCGACAATCCGGATTCGGAATCGGGCCGTGACACGGCTGGGCTACGCTCCGACCCGAGTTTTGATCTTGAGCTTCGGGAGTGGCGGTGCGGAAACTGGTGCGGCGCGCCCGGTCCAGGTCCGATTACGCGTGGTACCTGGCGGCGCGCGAGTGGCCGCTGCTGGTGATGGCGCTGGGTGTGCTGCTCGGTGCGCTCGTGGCGCTGCCGGTCGGGGCCGGTGCCGCTCTGGCGCTGATCGTCCTGGTCCTCGGTGCCGTCCTGCTCACCCGCGATGTGCGCGGCCTGCGCGGCCGCTGGTCGGGATTCGAGTTCTCGCCGGACGGTGAGCCCTTCCCGCGCACCGAGATCGCGGTTCCCGCCGCCTACCCGGCCCCGTTCTACAGCCACCTGCCCGGTCGCGGGACGGCGCTGCTCAGCGACGAGATCGACCACGCCGTGCGGGAGCGCCGGTTCGACGTGCGGGTCGCCGAGCAGCGGTACCGGCCGGCGCCGCGGTTGCGGGCGACCGCGCCGCACCTGCCGCAGCTGCGCTCGGCCGCGCGTCCCTTGCTCGACCGCCCCGTCGTGGGCCTGCGCTCGGACCCGCTTCCCGGGGCCGGTGACGCCGAGATCCGGGTCCACCGGGCGCGTTCCTTCGACGTCCAGTGCTCCAACGACCTGTGCGGGATGCGGATCGCGGACCGGGAGACCGGCGAGGAGTTCGATCCGCGGCGCCGGCTGCGCGAGTCGACCGGGCTGTCCCGGGGGTCGGTCGCGGGAACGGAGCTCACCGGGTTCGCCCGCTGGATGGAGCGCGGCGCGAAACCGGAGTTCTTCGGCATCACCCGTCTCTCGGCGTCCAGCAACAGCATCCGCGGCGCCGACCTGTCGTTCTTCGAGGTCGACCTGGCGACGTTGCGCCGCGAACTCCGCACCGGCGCGGCAATGCTGGACGCACCGAGCCTGCCCGTGCAGCTCCGGGAAACCGGCTCGCTGCGGCTGCTCCTGGCGGTGCGTGCCGCGGCGCTGCGGTAAGAGGTTCCCGCGGAGCCCGCTTCGGAAAATGTCCAATGCCGGGGTGCGGCTACCATCCCTGATCTAGGTTTGGCCCAGACCACGGGGACACCCGGGGCCGTTCCTCGAACGACAGGACTCGCCATGCCTGTGACCAGTGAGAACGACGCCACGCGCACCAGTCTCAGACGGGTCGGACTGGCCAGCGGCGTGGGTTCCACGCTGGAGTTCTACGACTTCGCCATCTACGGCACGGCCGCGGCGCTGGTGTTCGGGCAGATCTTCTTCGTCAGCGACGACGAGTGGTTCAGCGCGTTCCTGGGACTGGCGACCTTCGCCGTGGGATTCCTGTTCACCCCGCTGGGCGCGCTGCTGTTCGGGTGGATCGGCGACCGCTACGGGCGCCGGTTCTCGCTGATGCTGACGTTCGTAATGATGGGGTCTTCCACGCTGCTCATGGGTTTGCTGCCCTCGTACCTCGCGATCGGGATCACCGCGCCGCTGCTGCTGGTCGTGCTGCGGGTGTTCCACGGGCTCTCGCGCGGCGGGGAGATCGGCGGGGCCGCGGTGCTCGCCGTCGAGCACGCGCCTGCGCAGCGCCGCGGGCTGTACGGGTCGTTCGCGCCGCTGGGCTCGCCGATCGGCCAGCTGCTGGCGAACCTGGCGTTCGTGCTGGTGCTGCTGCTGCCGATGCAGGCCGTGATCGACTGGGGCTGGCGGGTGCCGTTCCTCGTCGGCGGTGTCGTGCTGGCGCTCGGCGTGTGGGCACGCCGCGGCATCGACGAGACACCGGAGTTCGCCGCCCTCCCGGCGAAGCGCTCGACACCGTTCTTCGCGGTGTTCCGGCGGGACTGGCGGCGGCTGCTGCTCGGCGCCGGGGTGAACTTCGGCCTGAACGCCAACATGTTCATCCTCGTGACGTTCATGCTGTCCTACGCCACGGCCGCCGCACCGGAGGGACTGGCGCTGCCCCGGCAGCCGATCGTGCTCGGCAGCATGGCCGGGCTGCTGTGCCACGGGATCACGACCGTGCTGGCCTGCTGGCTGTCCGACCGGGTGGGGCGCAAGCCGGTGATGCTCTCCGGCGTGGTGGCGTCTCTGCTGTACGCGCTGCTGATGTTCCAGATCACCGACATCGGCACGCCGCTCGCGGTCAGCCTGGCGCTGATCATCGGGTTCACCCTCACCGGGTTCGTGTGGGGCCCGCTGCTGACCTACTTCTCGGAGCTGTTCACCGTCGAGCAGCGCCAGTCGGGCGTCGGCCTGGCCTTCCAGCTCGGCAGCGTGCTGGGAGGCGGGCTCGCACCGATGATCGCCAACCGGCTCGTCGCCGTCACCGGCAGCTCGGCGTCGGTCGGCTGGTACATCGCCGCTGGACTGCTGGTGTCGCTGATCTGCCTGCGGGCTCTGCCGGAGACCGCGCCCGCGCGCACCAGGGAGGCAGCATGACCGATCCGACGATCGCCGCGCTGACCAGGCGGATCGAGGTCCTGGAAGCCGAGGCGGAGATCCGCCGAATCCAAGCCCGCTACATGTTCCTCTGCGACACGCCGTGCCCGGAGTTCGCGGTGCGCGACGACGCCGAGCGCATCGAGAAGATCGTCGAGCTCTACGCGGCCGATGCGGTGTGGGAGGGCGTCGGCGAGTACTACGACGGCCAGTTCGGCCGCGCCGAGGGGCATTCCGAGATCAGGGCGCACTTCCAGCGGTTCTGGAGCGAGGATCGACACCCCGCGCTGCTGCTCAACGCGCACTACCTGACCTCCGAGCAGATCCAGGTGGACGGCGACGAGGCCACCGGGCTGTGGATCCACATGCAGCCCTGGCTGTTCGCCGACGGCAGCGGGGTGCTGCGTTCCAGCAGGCTCAACAACGCCTTCCGCAGGGAACCCGATGGCTGGAAGATCACCCGCACGCGCACGGAGAACGTCTTCATCGCTCCCCTTCCCGACCGCTTCGCCTCCGACCACCCGTCGGAGTCGGTGCTGCTGCGGCCCACCGACGACCGCTGAGGGATCCGCCGGGCCGAGACCGCAACTCCGCGCACACCGTTCCCCTGGTTCGTCTGGAGGGATCCTGTGACGACGACGCTTCCCGCGGTGGTGCACATCGTCGACGACGACGAGGCCCACCGGCAGTCCCTGGTGTTCCTGCTGCAGACCGTCGGCATCCATGCCCTGACCTACCCCGACGCGGCCGGTTTCCTCGCGGAGTTCGACCCGGACGAGCCCGGCGTGGTGATCGTGGACGTGCGGATGCCGGGGTTGAGCGGATTTCAGCTGCAGGAGGCGCTGGTCGAACGGGAGTACCCGGCACCGGTGATCTTCTGCTCCGCCCACGGCGACATCCCGATGTCGGTGCGGGCGATGCGGCGGGGAGCGGTGGACTTCCTGGAGAAGCCCTACGAACCGCAGCGCATGCTGGAGGTCGTGCAGGACCAGCTGCGCGAGGCCGAGCGGTGCTTCACCGCCCACGCCGAGCGGCTGCGGGTCCGCGACCGGGTCGCCTCCCTGACCCCGCGCGAGCGGGAAGTGCTGCGCCTGGTGGTCGACGGCCTGTCCAGCCAGCTCATCGCCCGCGAGCTCGGCACCAGCGTGAAGACCGTGGACGTGCACCGCGCACGCATCAAGGCCAAGACCGGGTCGGAGAGCCTGGGCACGCTCGTCCGCGACGTCCTGCAGCACGGCGTCCCCATCTAGCAGCTGTTTCAGGAGCGGACTCGCTCAGCGGTCATGGCGTCATCGCCCAGGTCGGTGAGGCCGAACAGCAGGACGCTGACGGTGTCACCGCGCGAAGGCGCGGCGGTAGGCGGAAGGCGTGAGGCCCGTCTGGTCGGCGAGACGCGTGCGGAGGTTCGCGGACGAGCCGAGACCGCTGCGACGCGCGATCTCCTCGACGACGAGGTCCGTCCGCTCGAGAAGCCGTCGGGCGTGCTCGACCCGCACGCTCGTCAACCACTCAAGCGGGGTGCAGCCGAGCTCGCTGCGAAAGCGCCGGTGCAGAGTGGCAGGGCTCATCGCCGCTCGCGAGGCGATGTCCGCGACCGAGACGGACCCCAGAGCAGCCCACCCACCTCGGGCCGGTCGATCGCCAAGCCCTCGGTCAGGCATGCCAGCTCGAACGGGTTGGAGCCCTCATCGACCAGTGCGACGACGACGTGCGGGCGCGAGAAAACTTGCGACATGCGTCATTTCTCGCACTGTCGGCAGCGCGGTGCAAGCCGCAAGATCGGCGCATGACGAACATCGACACCGTCCTGGCGTCCTTCGAGGACCGCTGGAGCCCGCGAATCCTCACCCAGGTCAACGATTGGGACGTCCGCCTGGCGAAGGTCGAGGGCACCTTCGTCTGGCATTCCCACCCGGACACCGACGAGCTGTTCATCGTGCTCGACGGCAGCCTCGACATCCGCCTCCGGCTGGCAGCGGGTGAGACCGTCGTGCACCTCGACCGCCACGACGTCTTCGTCGTGCCGCGCGGAACGGAGCATTGCCCGGAATCACCGAGCGGCGCATCGGTGATGCTGTTCGAACCGACCGGAACGCTCAGCACCGGCGACTACGACGACGACGTCCCAGGCCACATCAACTCGACGACAGGGCTCCCCGCCTGACCCGGCCCGTCATGGCCTTCGACCTGACTCCACTCCCCGAGCCGTTGCCAGCAAGGCTGTTTCGTCGTCGCGGCGGCCGATCAGCTGGATTCCCAGGGGAAGTCCGGCGTCGTCGCGCGGGCCCGGGACGGTGGCGACCGGGAGTCCGAGCGCCTGCCACGCGCGGCTCAGCACGGGATCACCGGTCGCCTCGATCCCGTGCGGCGCGGCACCGGGGGCAGCGGGTCCGAGGACGGCGTCGCAGGACTCGGCGAGCTCCGCGATCCGGCGGCCCGCCTCGATGACGACCCGGCGGGCCGCGCGGTAGTCGGCGTCCGGGGTGGCCGCTCCGGTGCGCAGCAGACGGGCGAACCGGTCGCTGATCTCGTCGGCCGCCGCGAGTTCCTCGGCGCGTTCCCGAGCCGCCTCGTAGGCCATGACCACCGGGTGAGCTTCGGTGAGCTCGGCGACGAGCTGCCCTCCCGGGAAGTCGGTGATCAGCGCGCCTCGCGCGGCCAGCCTCGCGCAGGTCTCCTCGACGGCCGCGCTCATCGCGTCGTCGACGCCCAGCGGCGCGGCGTCCCAGCGCAGCAGCCGCGGCTCGTGGTTCGGGGCGGCTTCCGGTGTTCGGCTCAGCGCCGCCCACGCGAGGGCGAGGTCGTCGGCGGTCGCGGTGAGCAGGCCGTGCGAGTCGAGGCTCGGTGCGAGGCCCACGACTCCGTCGGTGGGAAAGCGGCCTCGGCTGAGCACCAGCGAGGCGACCCCGCAGAACGAGGCGGGCCGGGTGACCGAGCCCGCGGTCTGCGAGCCGAGGGCGAGCGGGACCTGGCCGGAGGCCACCGCCGCGGCCGAACCGCTGGAGGAGCCACCCGGGGTGTGCTCGGGCGCGGCGGGGTTGCGGGTCGGTCCCGGCGAGAAGAACGCGAACTCGGTGGTCGCGGTCTTGCCGACGGGCGAGGCGCCGGCCTCTCGCCAGGCCCGCACGATCGCGGCGTCCTCGGCCGCTTCCCCGGCGTGCGCGCGCAGTTCCGATCCGCACCGGGTGGCGGCACCGGCGACGTCGATGATGTCCTTGACGCCGAGTGGAACGCCGCCCAGCGGGCCTGCTTGCGGACTGACCTCGCCGAACCGCTCGACCCACGCGCGCAGCACCGGCTCGGTGTCGGCGATGCGGGCGCGGCTGCGCTCGCACGCCTCGGCGGCGGTGGTGCGCCCCGCCGCCAGGTCGCCGACCAGCTCGCGCAGCGACCACGGGTCCCACAGCGTCACGCCTGCCCCCACTCGGCATCGGCCACCCAGTAGTCCATGCCGGACGCGCTGACCCCGTGCCGCCACGACGAGGTGCGGCGCAGCAGCGGTTCGACCTCGGCGGTGGCGGCGTCGGCGGCGTCCGGCCCGTCCGCGGCGACCTGCCAGTGCACCCACTCGACCTCGCGGCCCTCGGCGTCGTGCACGAACAGGTCCACGTGCCGCCACCCATATCCGTGGGTGTCGTTGTAGCAGGTCAAGGTCATGTTCCGGTCATCCACGACTGGCTCCCGCAAGGCTGTGGAACTCCCGCTGGAAGTACACCAGACCACCGCTGCCGGAGCGCGTGATCACCCGATCGACCTCGACGATCATCACCGAGTGCGAGCCCTGCGGCCGAACCCAGCTCACGCGCCCGATCAGCGATGCCGCCGCGTCGCGCAGCACCGGCACCTCGGCGAAATCGCAGGCCGCAGCGGCGAAGCGCTCGTGCATCGGCTGACCGGTCGCGCCCGCGAACCGCAGCGCGAGGTCCTGCTGCCCGGAGCCGAGGACGTTGACGCACGCTCTCTCGTTGGCGGCCAGCACGTCGTGCGCGCGACTGCTGCGGTGCACGCACACCAGCATCGTCGGCGGTTCGTCGGTGACGGAGCACGCCGCGCTGACCGTGATCCCGGCGCGTCCACGTGGCCCGTCGGTGGTGACGATGTTGACCCCTGCCGACAGGTTCGCCATCGCCGCGCGGAACTCCCGCTGCGCGGACGTCAGATCCGCCACGACCCCTCCTCCCGACGCTTCCCCGGAAACATACGGGCGGCCGTCCGGTCCCCGGTATCGAGATTTCCCAGCCGAGCCCTGAAGCTTTCCCCTAGACGACGGCGCGGTTCAACGCCTGACCAGGCTCGGAGATCGTCACGCTGACGGCAGCGAGAAGCCGAAGACCGATCCGCCTCCCTCGCGCGGCGCGCACCAGATCGCGCCGTGCTGCCGGGTGATGATGCGGTAGCTGAGCGCCAGACCGATGCCGCTGCCGTGCTCCTTGCTGGTGAACGACTCGACGAACACGTCCTCGCGCACACCCCGGCCGTGGTCGGCGACCGTGACGGTGCCGCCCTCGTCCCGGGTTTCGGTGACGAGCTCGATCCGCCGGTCCGCGGTGTCGCTCTCGGCCATCTCGTCGATGGCGTTGAAGCAGAGGTTGAGCACCACCTGGCCAGTCAGCACCCGCTCGCAGCGCACCAGCACCGGGTCCTCGTCCAGCCGCACCTCGACTTCCACGCCGACGGCGGCCGCGCGCAGCCGGACGAAGTAGAGGCATTCGCCGATCACCGCGTTGAGGTCGGCGACCTGCTCCAGGTGTTCGAGGTGACCGACGAACGACCGCAGCGCGCTGACGATCGCCGACACCCGGTCGATCTGCCGGTTCGCGCTGTCCAGGCCGTATTCGAGCTGTCCGGTGGTCCCCTCCGGGACGTGCCCGGAGCTCTCCAGCAGCTTCGCGCGGGCGTGCACGCCGGCGATGAAGTTCGCGGCCGCCGCCAGCGGCTGGCCGAGCTCGTGGGCGATGGCCATCGCCATGTCGCCCATCGCGTTGTAGCGGGCGAGGTAGTTCTCGTGGCGGAGCTCCAGGCTGCGCTGCTCCTCGCCGCGGACCCGGGTGGAGACGTCGTGCAGGATCATCAGGTACGCGTCGACCTCGCGCAGCCGTTCCAGGCTGCCTTCCAGCGTCACCGGCTCGGTTCCCGGCACTTCCAGCCGCACCGGGGCCACCGGGGCCGCCGCGGCGGCGGCCTGCTCCCAGCCCGCCTCGCCGCCTTCGCCGCGCACCGTCGCGTAGGACTCCAGCAGCCGCCCGACCGGTGGTTCCGCGTCACCCGACAGGCCGAGGTGCGCGAGGGCCGTGTCGGTGGCGAAGCGGATCGCACCGGCGGAGTCGAGCATGAACGCGACCGTCGAGGTGTGCCGGGCGAGCGCGTCGACGTAGGAGGTGGTCTGGCGCAGCTCGCGCTCCACGCGCTGCTCCCGCTCCACGTCCCGGAACTGCACCATCACCGCAGTTCCCTGGGCCAGTTCGACCCGCGTCGCGATCGCGTCGGTGGGGATGACCCGGCCCGACTTGGACCGGTAGTGCCACTCGATGCGGCTCATGCCCTTCTCGACCGCTTCGTGCAGCCACGCCCGGCCGATCACCCGGTCGTACTGCTGGGCGGAGCTGCTCATGTGGTTGGCCTTCAGCGGGCGCAGCTCGGTGACGCTCCACTCCAGCAACTCGCAGGCAGCGGGGTTGGCCCACAGGATGTTCTTGGTCGCGGAGTCGTGGATCAGCACGCACAGGTGGGAAGCGCGCATCATCGCGACGAAGTCGGAGTCCACCATTTCGGGAGCCTGCGGGTCGACCACCACCGCCCCAGGCTAGATCCTCGCGACCCGGTGAGCGGATAGGTCATCGGCCCACCGGGGCTGAAGGATTCCCCTACTCTTCATCTGGGCAATCCCGATGTCGCCCAGCGTTGCCCCTGCATAGCGTCGAATCGCAACCGCCAGACGAGGAGCGTGTCATGCCCGAGGCATCCGCCGACGACGCGGCGTGGGAAGTCGTCCTGGCCGAGCTCGCCGAGCGCCGCGAGGAGTTCCACGCGCAGTCCTACGTCCCGCGCGACTTCGTCGAGCGGCTCGAGGAGCTCGGCCTGTTCCGCGCCTCGACCCCGGCGATGTTCGGGGGTGCCCCGATGCCGCCGCCGGAGTTCCTGCGCCGCATCGAGCAGATCTCCGCGGTCGACGGCTCCACCGGCTGGGTGGCCGGTTTCGGCTCCGCCGGGACCTACCTGTCGTGCCTGCCCCTGGAAACGCAGGCCAAGCTCTACGCCGACGGGCCCGACGTGGTCTACGGGGGCGCGATGTTCCCCGTGAACCCGGTGACGCCGACCGAGGACGGGTACCGGGTCTCGGGCCGGTGGCGGTTCGCCAGCGGCTGCATGGCGGCCGACATCCTCAGCGTCGGCATCCCGGGCGACGCCGAGGGCGACAACCGGCCGCGCGCGGCGATGCTGCGGCCCGAGCAGGTCGAGATCGTGCAGGAGTGGGACGTCTCCGGGATGCGCGCCTCGGGTTCCTTCGACGTGGTCGTCGACGACGTCGAGGTGCCTCGCGAGTGGACGTTCATCCGCGGTGGCAGCCCGTACGTCGACGAACCGCTCAACCGCTACCCCACCATCGGCTACCAGGCGCAGGTGCACTCGGCGGTGGGCATGGGCGTGGCCCGGGCGGCGCTGGAGCACGCCTCGCGGGCGGGTTCGCGCACCGGCGTCACGGCTGCGCCACCGCTGGCCGACCGCGCGTACTACCGCACCGGGTACGCCCAGGCCGTGGCCGCGCTGCGGTCGGCGCGGGCGTTCTACTTCGAGGTCGCCGAGGACGTCTGGAACACCGTGGCTTCCGGCGGCCAGGCCACCGACGAGCAGAACGCGATGATCCGGCTCTCGGCCACCAACATGGCCTCCACGGCCGCGCAGGTCGTGCACGACGTGTGCGGCTTCTCCGGGACCTCGACGATCGACAACTCCCACCCGCTGCAGCGGATGCGCCAGGACTCGCAGGTGCCGACGCTGCACGCCTTCCTGATGCCCTCGATGTACGACGCAGCGGGCGCCGTGCTGCTGGGACGACCGCCGACCGTTCCCGGATTCCGCTGACCCACCACAACACAGGAGATCTCATGGCCAACCCGCCGCTGCGCGTGCTGTTCTGCATCGGCATCAACCAGAACTTCTTCGACCTGCCGCGCGACGGGGTCACCGCGGGAGACGTCTGGTCGGCCTTCGTCGAGATGATGGACGGCATCAAGGCCCTGCCCGGGGTCGACTTCATCGGCGACATCGACGACGACAGCCACCTGGTCGGCCCGTCCGATTCCTGGCCGTGGACCTGCTACCTGCTGGCCGACGTCGACACCCAGGAGACCGTGAAGGCCGCTTGCAACCTCTTCCGCACCGTCCAGGTAGGACAGTCGGAGTGGAAGCTGTGGAAGTACGCCAAGATCGAGGCCCGGATCGGCCGGGCGCTCACCCCGCGCGAGTACTGAGGTGCCCATGACCTCCGAGATCACCGCGAGCAACGTGCACGACCTGGCGCCGGCCGACCTCGTCGCGCCGGACCGGGTCGCCGCCCGGATCTACACCGACCCGGAGATCTTCCAGCTGGAGATGACGCGGATCTTCGAGCGCACCTGGGCGTGGGTGGCCCACGACAGCGAGCTGCCCGGCCCGGGCACGTTCAAGTCGACCCACGTCGGCGGCCAGCCGGTCATCGTCACCCGCGACCGCGAGAACGTCCTGCGCACGATGCTCAACCGCTGCCGCCACCGCGGGGCGAGCGTCTGCGAGCGGAAGTCGGGCAGTGCCAACGGTTTCACCTGCCCCTACCACGCCTGGTCCTACGGCCTGGACGGGTCGCTGCGCGGCCTGCCCTACCCAGACGGCTACACGGGCGTGATGGACCGCAGCGGGATGGGGCTCAAGAGGCTGCGCACCGAGTCCTACGGCGGCATGATCTTCGCGACGTTCGCGGAGGACGCCGAGCCGCTCGCCGAGTTCCTGGGCGACGCGCGGGGCTGGATCGACCGGTTCATGAAGCAGGGCGCGGGATACCCGGTGAAAGTTCTGGGCACGCACCGGTTCCGGTATCGCGGGAACTGGAAGATCCAGTTGGAGAACACCACCGACGGCTACCACTTCCCGATCGTGCACCGGTCCTGGATGGCCTCCGTGGACGCCGAGACCGCCAACATGATGAGCTTCATGACCGACCCCGAAGCCATCACCCACGACCTGGGCAACGGGCACTCGGTCATGCAGATGGTGCCCGAGCACTCGGATCTCGACGTCGACGACGGCGCGGAGAAGCTCCAGGACCGCTTCAGCGGCCTCATCGCCCAGCTGGAGGCGGCGGGCGTCGAGGACGCGCAGGTGCGCAAGCTCGTGCGCGCGATGCACGGGACGGGGTTCAACCTCAACCTGTTCCCGAACGTGTCGATGTCGATCTCGTTCTTCCGGGTGCTCCGCCCGATCAGCGTCGACGAGACCGAGATCGAGCACATCGCGATCGGTCCGGACGGGCCGCCGGAGATCACCGGCCCGGTCAACCGAGAGCGGCTGCGGGCGCACGAGCACTTCCAGGGCCCGTTCGGCTTCGGCACGCCCGACGACGCGGAAGGCTGGGACCGCGTGCAGCGCGGCACCGCAGGCGCCCCCGAGATGCCGATCATGGTCAACCGCGGCCTGGGCCGCGAGAAGCCGTCGGCCGAGGGCTGGCCGACCTCCCACGTCACCGACGAGACCGGGATGCGCGCCGCCTACGAGAAGTGGAAGCGGATGATGAGCGATGACTGACCTGCGCGGCGCGACCACGCTCGGCGACGTCCGCGTGTCCCGGGCCATCGAGCTGGTGTGGCGGGAAGCGGATCTGCTCGACCGCAAGGACTACGTCACCTGGCAGGAGCTCTACGCCGAGGACGGCGTCTACGTCGTCCCGATCGACCGCGATGCCGAGGAGTTCGACGACGTCCTCAACATGGTCTACGACGACCGGCGGATGCGGAGGCTGCGGGTGAACCGGATGACCGAGGGGTACGCGATCGCCGCCGTCGACTCGGCGACCACCGTGCGCACGGTCTCCCGATTCGTGACCACCGAGGTCACCGACACGGCGGTGTCGCTGCGCGCCGCGCAGGTGCTGGTCGCCTACAAGCGCGGTACCCACGACCTGTGGGCCGCCGACATCGACTACGCGGTCCGGCTCGGCGCGGATCCCACGCAGGACCTGCTCGTGCGCAAGGTGGTTCGACTGGTCAACAGCGAAGACGCCGTTCCGGCAGCGGGATTCCTGCTGTGACCGCCGTCGTCACCGGAGGCGCGCGCGGACTGGGCGAGGCGATCGTCCGGCGGCTGCACTCCGGGGGTCAGCCCGTGGCGATCGCCGACGTCGACGGCGCAGGCGCGGTGCGGCTGGCCGAGTCGCTGGACGCAGATGGGCGGACCGCGCGCGGCTACACCGCGGACGTCGCCGACCGCGCCTCGCTCGGCGAGCTGCGGGACTCGGTCGTCGCGGACTTCGGGCCGATCCGGGTGCTGGTGAACAACGCGGCCCGCACCCAGGCCACGCCGCTGTTCGAGATCACCCCCGAGGAGCTGGAGTCGGTGATGGCGGTGAACTTCACCGGGACCTTCAACGCCTGCCAGATCTTCGGCGCGCACATGGCCGAGCAGGGCTACGGCCGCATCGTGAACATGGCCTCCCTCGCAGGTCAGAACGGCGGCACCGCCACAGGCGGGCACTACGCCTCGTCCAAGGGCGCGGTCATGTCGGCCACCAAGGTCTTCGCTCGGGAGCTCGCGGCCCGGGGCGTGACGGTCAACGCCGTCTCCCCCGGTCCCCAGGACTCCCCGATGGTCCGGGACATCGTGGGCGAGCAGAACGTCGAGGCGTTCCAGCGCTCCATCCCGGTCGGTCGCCTCGGCGATCCGGCGTTCATCGCCGAGACCGTCGCCCTGCTCGCCTCGCCGGGTGCTCACTCGGTCACGGGTGCCTGCTGGGACGTCAACGGCGGCCTGTTCATGCGCTGAGGGAGTTCCGCTCCGCGGAATCGCGGCGCGCTGACCGCGTCACAGCACCCGGGTCCGGTCTTGTACCCGCGCGCGCTCGTCCGCGGGTCCCAATTTCACGCGAAATTGGTAATCGCCCACGCGGCCGTGCGTGTCTGCCGAGGTCAGTGGCCGTTTCGAAGCGGGCATCTCAATTTCGCGCGAAATTGGGAGCCGCCCTGTGGTCGGGACTCCGGGCTCGTGCGGTGCTAGGTGGAGGTTCCGACGTAGACGGTGTTGGCGGACTTCCCACCGGTGTAGTGGTTGTCGAACTCGACGACGTGGGCGGTGACGTCGTCGAAGACCTCCGCGAGGGTGCGGGTGAACCCGTCCTCCGGCGGGTCGTCGGACCACAGCGCGAAGACCCCGCCCGGACGCAGGTGCGCGGCCATCTTCCGCAGGCCCTCGGCCGCGTAGAAACCGGTGTGCCCGCTGTCGAGCACGTTCTGCGGCGAGTGGTCGATGTCGAGCAGGATCGCGTCGAACTCCCGACCGCCGTCGAAACCCTCGGCTGATTCGGCGAGCGCGAAGAAATCACCGTGCAGGAACCGGTTTCGCGCATCACCGGTCAACTCCGGCGCGAGCGGGAGCAGACCGCGCTCGTGCCACTCGATCACCTCGCCGAGCCCCTCCACGACCAGCAGCGACCGCACGCGCTGGTCCTCCAGGGCCGCGCGAGCGGTGTAGCCGAGCCCGAGGCCGCCGACCACGACGTCCAGGTCGGACCCGGGCAGCCGAGCAAGGCCGAGCCGCGCGAGCTCGACCTCGGCGACCGTGAACAGGCTCGACATCAGGTACTCGTCGTCGAGCTTCACCTCGAAGACGTCCACGTCGAGCACCGGGTCTCGCCGTCGCCGCAGGCTGATCGCACCGATCGGCGTCTCCTGCCAATCGAGCTCCTCGAAACGCACGCCCACAGCTCCCACCTCTCACGAAATGCCCGACCCTACCCGCCACCGGCCGGAACCCGGCACGAGCGGGGCCCGTTGCCTCGCGATGGCCGATTTCGCCGGTATTTCCGGATGGCGCAACGTTCGAACGCGAAGACGGTTCCTCCGCAACGAATGCGGGTTCTCTGTACACGACGGCCTCGCTAACGTAGCCCGCCGAGCGAGGTGTGGCAGTTCACATCGAGCAACCGTGTCACGGGCGCACCGCAGCGTCCGAAGTGGAGGAATTCGTGGTGGAGGACGCTCTCGCGCCGTCGCGTGGTCCCGGCAACGGCGTGGGGGCGCAGCTCCTGCGGCGCAAACCCATCGCGGACCTCGTGGCCGACAGCGGCCAGGGCGAGGGCGGCTCGCTGCGTCGCTCGCTGGGGCTGTGGCAGCTGACCATGCTGAGCGTCGGCGCGACGCTGGGCACCGGGATCTTCGTGGTGCTGGGCGAAGCCGTGCCGCTGGCCGGGCCGGGTGTGGCGCTGGCGTTCGTCATCGCCGGGGCCACGGCGCTGCTGTCCGCCCTGTCCTACGCCGAGCTCGCGGGCATGATCCCGGTCGCCGGATCGTCCTACTCCTACGCCTACGCGACGATGGGCGAGCTCGCGGCCTGGGTGTGCGGCTGGTGCCTGATGCTGGAGTACGGCGTGTCCGTGGCGGTCGCGGTCGGCTGGGGCCAGTACGTCAACGAGCTCTTGCAGCTGCTGGTGGGCGTGTCGCTCCCCGAATCGCTCAGCGCGCCACCGGGTGACGGCGGAATCCTGAACCTGCCCGCCGCCGTGGTCGTGATCCTGGCGATGGTGGCGCTGCTGGGTGGCGCCCGCGAGAGCGCTCGGGTCAACACGGCGATGGTGCTGATCAAGACCGCGACGCTGGTGCTGTTCTGCGCGCTGGCGTTCACCGCCGTCCAGGACGGGAACTTCTCGCCGCTGCTGCCGCTGGGCATGGGCGGGGTGACCGCCGCAGCGGGCAAGCTGTTCTTCTCCTACATCGGCTTCGACGCCGCCTCCACCGCCGGGTCGGAGGCACGCGATCCGCAGCGGGACCTGCCGCGGGCGATCATGCTGTCGCTGGCGCTGGTCACGGTGCTGTACTGCCTGGTCGCGCTGGCGGCCGTGGGCGCGATGCACTGGACGCTGTTCGAAGGCACCGAGGCCGCGCTGAGCAAGGTACTGGGTGGCACGACGGGGTCGATCCTGCTGTCGGCGGGGGCGATCGTGGCGGTCGCCAGCGTGGTCCTCACGGTCCTCTACGGACAGACCCGCATCCTGTTCTCGATGTCCCGGGACGGGCTGGTGCCCGGGATGTTCTCGCGAGTGGACCCGCGCACCGGCGTGCCGAGGGCCAACACGGTCCTGGTGTCGGTGTTCATCGCGGTGCTCTCGGCGGTGGTTCCGCTCGGCGAGCTCGCCGACGCCACGAGCATCGGGACCCTGTTCGCGTTCGCCCTGGTCAACATGGCGGTGGTGGTGCTCCGACGGCGCAATCCGGAGCTGCCGCGCTCGTTCCGGGCACCGCTGGTGCCGCTGGTGCCGGTGCTGGGCGTGCTCTCCTGCTGCTACCTGATGTTCAGCCTGGGCGCGGCGACGTGGCTGACGTTCGGAGCGTGGATGCTGGCCGGGATGGCGATCTACTTCGGTTACGGGCGACGGCGCTCTAGTCTGTCGAACTGATGCTCACCGTCGCACTGGACCAGGGTCCGCTCGAACCGCACACCCCGCAGGAGGCGTTGCGACGCCTCGACGAGATCGCCCGCCGGGCCGCTGCCGGCGGCGCCCGGCTGCTGGTGTGCCCGGAGCTGTCGATCTCCGGCTACAACATCGGGGCCGACATCGAGCGGGTCGCCGAGCCCGCGAGCGGTCCGGTCGGCGAGCGCGTCCGCGCCATCGCGATGGAGAACGGGATCGCGATCGTCTACGGCCACCCCGAGCGAGACGGCGACGCGGTCCACAACACGGCGTTCCTGGTCTCCCCCACCGGCGAACTGCTCGCGGCCTACCGCAAGACCCACCTCTACGGGGAGATGGAGCAGGCGCACTTCAGGCCCGGAGCGGTCCCGGTCGTGCAAGCGACCCTCGACGGCGTCCGCGTCGGCCTGCTCATCTGCTACGACATCGAGTTCCCGGAACCGGCCCGCGCCCACGCGCTGGCGGGCACCGAGTTCCTGGTGGTCCCGACCGCGCTGCTGCCACCGGAGGACGTCGTAGCCGAAACCCTGGTTCCCGCAAGGGCTTACGAGAACCAGATGCACGTCGCCTACGTCGACCGCTGCGGCACCGAAGCCGACCTCAGCTACCTCGGCAAGTCCTGCCTGATCGCCCCCGACGGCACCGAGCTCGCCCGCGCGGGAAGCAGCGAGGAGCTCCTGTTCGCCCGCGTCGACCCGACAGCCACCACCGCAGCCAGGCGCGTGAACACCCAGCTCGCCGAACGCCGCCCCGACCTCTACGGACACCTGACCGAGGCTCCCTGACCGGTCTGGTTACGGGATGATCTTCGGGACGGTTCTCGTCTCTCGTGTGGGGAAGTTTTCATGAAAACTTCCCCACACCCACACACGACCGCCACACACGACGGCGTCCTCTCACCGAGGCCGGGCCATCCCCGCGATGGCGATGTGCGCGTTGTCAGCGGCCTGACGCGCTTCGGCGAGCCGCGTGCGGGCCTCGCCCAGCCACTGGTTCGCGGTGAGGGCGGATTCGACGGGGTCACCGGCGAAAGGGCCTTCGACGTTGGCGAGCTCGCCCGCGCACGCGCGGTCGACGAGACCGTCGCCGAAGCTGCCGAACGCGGCGTCGAGCGAGGTCAGCAGCCGGCGCAGCGAGCCGAGCGTCCAGTAGGCGTCGTCGCCCAGCGCGTTCGCGCCGGTCTGCCGCGCCGCGACGGTCAAGGTCTCTCCGACGGAGCGGTAGGCCCGGTCGGGCTGTTGTGATCGCACGAGGACCAGTGTTCACGGGATTCGACCTGAGCGAAAGTTACTTTTTCTCCATCACTGATTTAGCCTGAGTGAATGCCGCTCGACCCTCGCCGCCTGCTGATCCTGCGCACCGTCCGGCGGACGGGCAGCGTGCTGGGCGCGGCGCACCTGCTGCACCTGACGCCGTCCGGGGTGTCCCAGCACCTCACCAAGCTGGAGAACGAGCTCGGCCTCGAACTCGTCGACCGGGAGCAGCGCGGCGGCGGCCGCACGATCCGCTTCACCCCCGCGGGCAACGCGCTGGCCGACCGCGCCGACCGGGTCGCCGAGGCGCTCGCGGAGGCCGAGCTGGACATGGAGCAGTTCCGCGACGGACCGGCCGGACCGCTGCGCATCGGTGGCTTCTCGGTGGCGCTCAGCGAGCTGGCGGCACCGGTCGCCATGCGGATGGCCGCGGTGAACCCGGCGCTGGACCCGTGCATCTACGAGATCTCCGAGACGGAGCGGCTGCACGCGCTGAGCACCGGTGAGCTGGACCTGATCCTCAGCGAGCGGCCCGGCGACGACGGGCCGGTGCGACCGCCCGGAGTCGTCGAGGTCGATCTGATGCGCGACCCGTTCCGGGTGGTCGTGCCCGTCACCTGGCCGTCGGACTCCGAACCGGCGACGCTGCTGGCCAGGCCGTGGATCACCACGTCGTTCGGCCCCGCGACCCGGCGCCACCTGGAGCGGATGTGCCGCGAGCACGGGCTGGAGCTCGACGCGCACGACATCGGCACGGGCACCACGCCGACGTTGCTCGGACTGGTCGCGCACGGGCTCGGCGCGACGATCATCCCGTCGCTCACGCTGCGCCAGAACCCCTCGCCGAACGTGCGCCTGAGCAACGCCATCGCCGATCCGGGTTCGCGCGTGCTCACCTGCCTGCACCGGGAGAACGCTCCCGCGCTCGTGCACCACATGATCAACGAGATGCGCCACTACGCGGCGACCGAGCTGCAGCACGTACCGTCGGGGTGAGGACGAAACCCGGCAGAAGGGCGGAGAGTTGCGCAAGGTCAAGGACCTCACTGGACCCGGCATCACCGACCACCTGGGCATCGGCGGCACCGATCTCGGGGTCGCGACGATCGCGCCGGACGGAAGACTGGTGGCGGTCTTCGGGGACACCTTCGACCGCGCCGGGGTCGGCGGACCGGGCTGGCGCTCACCGGTCGTGGTCTTCGGCGACGCGGCCACCGCGCTGTCGGGCATCCGGTGGACCGGATCGTTCGGCCCGCGCAGCGACTACGCCGACCAAGCCCTGCCCTACCACCACGATTCGGTCATCGAGGGCTACCAGGTCAGCACCGTGCTGCCGACCGACGTCATCACCGTCGGCGACGAGATGTTCTTGCACGTCATGGTGTGCCAGGGGCTCGGCAACGTGCACTGGACGGAGATCCACCGCTCGACCGACAACGGCGAGACCTGGGAGCACACCGGGGCGACCTGGTCGGGCCAGGCGCACGGCGGCCTGTTCCAGATGCTGACCTGGGAGCTCGGCGACGACGGGTTCGTCTACGCCTTCTCCACCGGTTTCCAGCGCGACCAGGGGCTGCTCCTGCACCGCGTGCCCGCCGACCGGATCACCGATCCGGGCGCGTGGCAGGGCTGGGGCTTCCGCGACGGCCAGTGGGCGTGGCACAACCCGCCGACGGTCGTGCTCACCGGCGCCTACGGCGAGCTGTGCCTGCGGAAGGTCGAGAACCGCTGGCTGCTGGCCCTGTTCAACGCCGGTGACTACCGGGTGGACGTGCTCAACCTCGGCGAGCCGACCGAGAACCTCTACGAGGCGGTGCGCGGCACGGTGCTGCACGGCTGCGCGTGGGGCTGCGAGGACCACGACGCGGGCCACGTCGCCCAGCTCTACGGCGGCTACATCGTTCCCGGCTCCACGCTCGACGACCTGCACCTGGTGGTCAGCCAGTGGAACACCGAGCGCAACTGGCCGTACCGGGCGATGCAGTTCGCGGGCACGGCACCTCGCCCGGGGGATCAGCCGCTGCCGCCGCCTCCGCCACCCGGCGAGGGCGGTGGTGTGCTGCGCGGTGCGGCGAAGCTGGCGCGGAGGTTCCTGGGCTGAGGAGCGTGAGCCCGGGCACCACCACCTGATGGTTACTGGCGAGTAATATAGCCTCTCGGTCATGAGCTCCCAGACTCCGACCTTCGCGCTCTGGAACAAGATGTCCAAGGTCTTCGGCGGCCGCGGACTGTTCTCGCTGAGCGTGAGCCTCAAGGCGCCCTACTTCCGGACGATCCTGCCCACGATCAGGGAGATGAAGCCCGGGCGCTGCGTGGTCAGCTCGCCGAAGTGGTGGGGCGTGCACAACCACATCGGCACCTACCACGCCATCGCCGCGTGCAACCTCGCCGAGGTCGCGATGGGCATGGTCGCCGAGGCGACGGTGCCCACCACGCACCGCTGGCTGCCGAAGAAGATGAACGTCGAGTACCTCGCGAAGGCCGAGACGAGCCTGCGCGCCGTCGCGGAGCTCGACTCCATCCCCGACTTCGGCGACGAGGGCCAGGAGATCGACGTCCCGGTCAACGTCTACGACAAGAAGGACCAGGTCGTCGTCCGCGCGACCATCACCATTTGGGTCACCCGCAAGAAGAAGTAGCCCCGGTCCGTCCGGACAGGACGAGCCGACCCTGCGAAGTTCGCCGCGCCGCCGGGACTTTCACACTGGGCCGCGACCGATCCTCCCGCAGACACGACGAGACCCCGCCCAGTGGACGGGGTCTCGTTCGCGTTCAGCCTCAGACCAGGTCGTAGCGGTCCAGGTTCATGACCTTGACCCACGCGTTGACGAAGTCCTGGAGGAACTTCTCCTTGCCGTCGGCCGAGGCGTAGACCTCGGCCAGCACGCGCAGCTCGGAGTTCGAACCGAAGACCAGGTCCGCACGGGTACCGGTCCAGACGACCTCACCGGAGGCGTTGGTGGCCTCGAAGGAGGACTGGTCCTCCGAGGTCGAGCGCCAGGTGTAGGCCATGTCGAGCAGGTTCACGAAGAAGTCGTTGCTCAGCACGCCCGGCTTGCTGGTGAGCACGCCGTGCGACGACCCGTCGTAGTTGGCGCCCAGCACGCGCAGGCCACCGATCAGCACCGTCATCTCCGGGGCGCTCAGCGTGAGCAGGTTGGCCCGGTCGACGAGGCTGTACTCGGCCGGCATTTCCGCGGCCTTGCTCGAGTAGTTGCGGAACCCGTCGGCGATGGGCTCCAGCGCGTCGAAGGAGTCGGCGTCGGTGTGCTGCTCACCGGCGTCGACGCGACCCTGGGTGAAGGGCACCTCGATGCTGGAACCGGCGTCGGCGGCGGCCTTCTCGATGGCGGCGGAACCGCCGAGCACGATCAGGTCGGCCAGCGAGACCTTCTTGCCGAACGACTGCTGCACGCCCTCCAGCGCGGAGAGCACGGTGGCCAGCTGGTCCGGGTTGTTGACCTCCCAGTTGCGCTGCGGCTCCAGGCGGATGCGGGCACCGTTGGCGCCGCCCCGCTTGTCGCTGCCGCGGAACGTCGAGGCCGAGGCCCACGCGGTGGACACCAGCTGCGACACGGTCAGGCCCGAGTCGAGGATCTTGGCCTTGAGGGCCTTGACGTCCTCGTCGGACAGCGCGTCGTTGTCGTTGGCCGGCAGCGGGTCCTGCCAGATCAGCTCTTCCTCGGGAACCTCAGGGCCGAGGTAGAGCGACTTGGGACCCATGTCGCGGTGGGTCAGCTTGAACCAGGCGCGGGCGAAGGCGTCCGCGAACTGGTCCGGGTTCTCCATGAAGCGACGCGAGATCGGCCCGTAGATCGGGTCGACCTTCAGCGAGATGTCGGTGGTCAGCATGTTCGGCGCGATCCGGTTGGACGGGTCGTGCGCGTCGGGCACGGTGCCCTCGCCGGCGCCGCCCTTCGGACGCCACTGCCAGGCGCCACCCGGTCCCTGGTAGACCTCCCACTCGAAGCTGAGCAGGTTCCACAGGAAGTTGGTGGTCCACTTGGTGGGCGTGGAGGTCCAGGTGACCTCCAGACCGCTGGTGATGGTGTCGCCACCCTTGCCGGTGCCGTAGTTGTTCTTCCAGCCCAGGCCCTGGGCTTCCAGGCCCGCGCCCTCGGGCTCGGCCTCCAGGTTGGAGTCCGGTGCGGCACCGTGGGTCTTGCCGAAGGTGTGACCACCGGCGATGAGGGCGACGGTCTCCTCGTCGTTCATCGCCATCCGGCCGAAGGTTTCGCGGATGTCGCGCGCGGCGGCGACCGGGTCGGGCTGACCCTCCGGGCCCTCCGGGTTGACGTAGATCAGACCCATGTGGGTCGCGCCGAGCGGACGCTCCAGCTCGCGCTCACCCGACTCGGTCGAGATGCGCTTGTCGCTGCCCAGCCAGGTCGTCTCGGCACCCCAGTAGACGTCGTCCTCGGGCTCCCACTCGTCGACGCGGCCGCCGCCGAAGCCGAAGGTCTTGAAGCCCATCGACTCGAGCGCGACGTTGCCGGTGAGGACCATCAGGTCGGCCCAGGACAGCTTGCGGCCGTACTTCTGCTTGACGGGCCACAGCAGGCGGCGCGCCTTGTCCAGGCTGACGTTGTCCGGCCAGGAGTTCAGCGGGGCGAACCGCTGCTGACCGCCGCCGGCGCCGCCGCGGCCGTCGCTGATGCGGTAGGTGCCCGCGGAGTGCCAGGCCATGCGGATCATCAGCGGGCCGTAGTTGCCGAAGTCCGCGGGCCACCAGTCCTGCGAGTCGGTCAGGACCGCCTCGATGTCCTTCTTGACCGCGGCCAGGTCCAGCTTCTTGAACTCCGCGGCGTAGTCGAAGTCCTCGCCCAGCGGGTTCTTGTTGGGGTGCTGCTTGGCCAGGATCTTCAGGTTGAGCCGGTTCGGCCACCAGTCGCGGTTGGCGTCACCTTGGGTGGGGTGAGTCAGGCCCCCGTGCGCGACCGGGCAACCCCCGGATTGGTTCGTCTCTTGGGTGTCAGGGCTGTCAGACACGGGAATCCTTCCGAATTTCAGTGCGGTTCTTCAGCGGATTCGGGGGCGCAGGTTGCGCAGAGCCCCCAATAGATGACCTCTGCTTCGTCGATGACGAAGCCGTGGGCGTCGGACGCCTCCAAGCACGGCGCGGAACCCACGGAGCAGTCGACGTCGTGGATCTCTCCGCACGACCGGCACACGACGTGGTGGTGGTTGTCCCCGACCCGCGCCTCGTAGCGGGCCACGGACCCCATCGGCTGGATCCGGCGCACCAGACCGGCCACGGTGAGCGCACGCAGGACGTCGTAGACGGCCTGGTGGGACACCTTGGGCAGGTCGTTCCGAACTTGACCGATGATCGAATCTGTGTCGGCGTGCGCGTTGTCGTGCACTGCGGAAAGCACTGCCACCCGAGGTCGCGTCACACGCAGAGCGACCTCGCGCAACATGCGCTCGTAATCCGCAGTCGTCGTCACGTCCGCCACCCTGCCGCATTTTCTTGAACTAATCAAGTCAAACTCCGGACTCATCACCGACCCGAGTGATCCGGAAGCACCCCACCGGCCGTGTGGTGGTTGCGGAACGCACCGCGCGACGATCGACGACCGGAAGTGAGACACCCGTGCCCGTACCAGGTTTTCCACCGAGCGCTCTGGACGACGACGGCGATCCGAAGTGGATCACGGAGCTGGCCTGCGCGGACCCGAACCACGTCCTGCACGTCGTCCGCGTCCTCGACCCCAAGGCGGCGCTGGAGGCCATCGGCGCCAAGCCGCACCTGATCCAGCCCTGCGTGCTGCCGGAGAGCAAGCCCGACGACTGGACCTCCCTGCCGGGATCGGCGCTGGGCATCGAGCCCGGCACGTCCGCCGCGCTGCTGGCCGGCCAGGTCGGCGAGTGGACCTTCGTCTACGACGACTCCGGGCACACCGGCGAGGACGCGACCGAGAACCTGTCGGCGTCCGGCCGGACCGCGGCGACCAGCGTGTTCACCATCAACGCCGACGCCAGCATGTCCTTCGCCGTCGACGGCGAGGAGGTCGCCTGGATCAACGTCGACGACCTGGTGGAGGACGACCTCGCCGGTTTCCCCGAGGAGCTCCGCACCGCGTTCGAGCTGGCGGGCGTCGTCGAGGACGAGGACCTGGAGCCGGGGCAGTTCGACTACGCGGTGACCATGCGCGCCACCTGCGCCCTCGCCAACCTCACCTGCACCCTCGACCACATCCGGACCCTCCCCCTCGTCGGCGCCTCCTTCGGGTGACCGCTCCCAGTTTTAGTCCAAACTGAGCCGACATTTCGGACATGATCATGGCTCGGTTTGGACTAAAAACTGGGACTTGCCGCACCGCCCAGCACCACGACCCGACTCCTCGGGTGGCCGCTCGGGGTCACTTCGCGGCTGCGGCTTGGAGGGCTGGGCGGAACTGGTCGAGGGCGTAGGGAAGCGAGAGGGGTGACGGGGTGTTCAGGCCTGCGATGGTCGGGTAGGCCAGCGACGCCACCGTGCCCGGCAGCCGGTCGAAGCCGGGGATCTGCGAGAGCGAACCCCGGTCACCTCCGGTGACCAGCAGCGCCACCAGGTCCGCGCGCAGCAGGTCGACGCGTTCCGGGCTGACCCGGATCCTGGCCTGGTGACCGGCCTTCCCGGCATCCACCACCGGCGGGAGGATGTGCATGCCGAGCGCGCGGAACAGCTGCATCGCCCCGTCCTGCTCGTCGGCCACGATGTAGAGCGCGTCGCCGACGACGTACTGCCCCATCGCGAAGGACTTGCCGCGCAACCCCGGCAACCGCCGCGCGGTGTCGGCGATCCGCCCCTCCACCGAGGCCACGACCCGCTCGGCGTCCCCCGGCCTGTCGAGCATCCGGCCCGCGGTGCGCACGAGGTCCTGCCAGGCCGGTACTGAATCCGCCTTGGCGGGCGCGGCGATGGTGGGCGCGGCGTTGGACAGCAGGCGGTAGGTCGCCGGATCGGTGATGGCGTAGGACGAGACGATGAGGTCGGGCTTGAGCGCCAGGATCCGCTCCACCGGCACACCACCGGTGGTGTCGATGCCCATGCTGCCCGGACCGACGTTCTCCCAGGGGATCTCGCCGACGGGCATCCTGGCGTCCACGCCGTACCCGACCGGCTGCACGCCGAGCGAGAGCATGACGTCGGTCCACTGCCGGTCGAGCGTGACGACGCGTCGCGGGACGTGGTCGACCGCGGTGACGCCGAAGCGGTGCCCTACCGCGACCGGCGTCGCCAGCGGCTTGGCGTGCTCAGCTGAATCCTGCTGTCCCGGCGCACATCCGGTGGTGCTCGCCAGGAGCAGCAGCAGTGCGACGAGCACCCCGACCCGATCTCTCACGGGAGATCACGCTAGCGCCGCGGAGATCGGGTGGGAACCCGTCATCGCCTTCGATCACCTCCGCCGCAGCACCACCGGCAGCCCGTCCACGGGCACCGGCAGTGACACGTAGTCCCACTTGACCTCGTAGTCGTCCGGGACCGTCCAGGTGTAGGCGCGCAGCATCTCGTGCAGCAGCAGCTTCACCTCCAGGGTCCCGAAGTGCAGGCCGATGCACTTGTGCGCACCGCCACCGAAGGGCATCCAGGCGAACCGGTGCGACTTGTCCTCCCGGCGGTCCTCGCCGAAGCGCTCGGGATCGAACTCGAAGGGGTTCGTCCAGTGGTCCTCCGAGAAGTGGTTGACCAGCGGGGACACGCCCACCATCGTTCCGGCGGGGACGTGGTGGCCCAGGACGTCGGTGTCGCGGACGGTCGTGCGCACCATCGAGGGCACCGGCGCGACGAGCCGCAGCGCCTCCTTGATCACCAGGTCCAGCGTCTCCAGCTTCTCCACCGCTTCGATGTCGGGGATGTCGTCGCCCAGCGCCAGCGATTCGGCGCGGGCGCGCTCCTGCCACTCGGGGTGCTTGGCCAGGTAGTAGGCCACGGCGGAGCTGGTGATGGTGGAGGTGTCGTGGGCGGCCATCATCAGGAAGATCATGTGGTTGATGACGTCGTCGTCGCCGAACTGCTCACCGTCGTCGCTGCGCGCGTGGCACAGCGCGGAGAACAGGTCATCGCCTTCGACCGCGCGGGCGGAGCCGATGTTGTCGGCGAAGTAGCGCTCCAGCAGCTTGCGGCCGGCCAGCCCCGCGGCCCAGCGACCGCCGGGGACCGGGTAGCGCACCACGGCGGTGGCCGCGCGCACCGAGTCGACGAAAGCGCGGTTGACGCGGTCGGCTTCGGCACCGCTGCCGCGGCCCATGAACACCCGCGTCGCCACGTCCAACGTCAGCTGCTTGAGCAGCCAGTACAGGCGCGGACGCTCCTGGCCGCCCCACGCGACGACGCCTTCCCGCAGGGTCGGGCCCATCTGGTCGACGTAGCCGGTGAGCCGCTGCCGGGTGAAGGCCTGCTGCATGATGCGCCGGTGGCCCATGTGCTCGTCGAAGTCCAGCAGCATCAGACCGCGGTGGAAGAAGTTGTCGATGAGCTTGCGCCAACCGCCCTGGGAGAACGCCTTGTCCTTGTTGACCAGGGCGATCGAGGTGGCTTCCGGCCCGCCGAGGGTGACCATGCGCTGGCCTAGCGAGTACGCCCAGGAGACCTGGCCGAAGAGCTGGTAGCGGCGCAGCGCGAACGCGGGTCCGTAGCGCATGAAGTCCAGCGAGTGGCCGATCAGCGGCGCCCCTGAGTCGCCGAGCACGGGCTTGAGCCCGCTGCCCGCTGGCGGCGGCGCCAGTTCGGTTACCGGCCAGCGCTTTTCGAATATTCGTCGATCCACCGAGCGCGGCAGCGGCATCGAGGTGAGCGGTGGAACCCGCCTGCGGATAGCTTCGTTGACCTTCTCCAGCTGGAAAACCATTGCTGCTCCTCCCCCTTTGGAAGAACGGCTTGGTTCCTGCCGAGCTTTCAGCCGACCATCGAGCGACGACCTCCGCCCGGGAAACGGCCTGAGCAGGAAGGAACCTCGGCGAACGAAGAGGAAGATCAGCTCTAGAACTCAGCGGAACGGGCTCTGTCGCGGCACGTCGTGGACAACGTCGTTGACAGCGATAGTGGCACCGCGCACCCTCCGGGTCAACATCACACCAGAACTGATACATGAAAGGAGTCCCACCTGCGCTGTTCAAGGGCGGGACACCATCGATCAGCGATCTGACCTGTTCACAAGGTGTCCATCTTGGACACCAGCCAGTCTTCCCCGGTCTTCTCCAAGGTCACCCGGACCCGGGCACCTTCGATCAGCGGAGTTGTCTGGCGGGCGCTGGTGGTGAGCTGGTTGATGAACGCCAGCACCACCACGCGGTTCTCCTCGGCGCTGACGACACCCAGGGCGGAGACCGTGGTGCGGGTGCTGATCCGGTCGCGCACCGCGGCGGGACGCACCGCGCTGCGCTGCAGTTCGAGGTAGTCGCGGGCGAAAGGGCCGGTGACCGCGCGCTGGGCCGCGTCGAGGTCGCGGTCGAGGGTGTCGTGGCTGTAGCTGAGCACTTCCGGGATGCGCTGCGCCGCGGCCCGCCCGGCCTCGGCCCGCGCCGAGTCGAGGCGCGCGGCGGCCGCCTGCCGCAGGTGCAGGACGCCGACGCCGGTGGCTGCCGCCAGCAGCACCACCACGACCAGTGCGGTCACGATCCTCCGCCGCCGCGGCGTCGCGACGGCCTCCTGCTCGTCGGTGGCTTCAGCGGTGGTGGTCATGGCACGAACTCCAGGTTGGCGACGAGCCAGTGCTCGGCGGTCTTCTCCAGCGTGATCCGGAGCCGGTACTGGCGCTGCTGCCCTTCCGGCGAACCCGCGTTGCCGACCGTGGCGCGCACCGCGGCGAGCGCGACCGCCGTGCGGTCGTCGGAGTGCGACAGGGCCGACTCCACGACCTCACCCCGGGAGGTCACCTGGGAACCGGTGACGATGTCGTGGAATGCCGTGCTCTGCTGGGCGAACTGGTCCGAGAAGGCGCCGGTCGCCAGCGACGCCAGCCGCTGGGTGTCCTGTTCGATGGTCGGCGCGCTGATGTTGGTCAGGGCCAGCGCGGCCTGGCGGGCGACGGCGACGGCCTGCCGGCCGGACTCTTCTCGCTCGGCCGCTGCCCGCGCCGAGTCGTGGAACCGCGTGCCCACCACCACGAGCCCGATGAGCAGCGCGGTCGCCACCACCAGGCCCGCGGTGCGCCTCACTTCAGCAGCAGATCGCGCCACGTCCCCTGCTCCTCTCCTCGTTGTTCTCGCACGTCGCCGAGCAGGACCAGGTGTCCGTCGGGCAGCATCGCGTTGCCGGTGCGCGGGTCGTAGGGCGCCACGACCTCCTCCTGCCGGGCCCCGCAGGCGGCCGCGCTCGGGCCGCGCCGTCCGGGGTCGTTGGCGCACGGGTAGTTCCGCGTTCCGCGGACCGAGCGCGGGTCGTCGGGCGCGACCTTGCAGTACTGGTCTGGCGGCGTCTCGGCGGGTGCTTCGTCGCCGAAGGCCCGCTGCTGCGACATCGGCGTGTAGCCGGTGTAGCAGGGCGGCGTGCTGTTGATGCTGGTGCGGATGCCCAGGTGCGCGCTCCCGGGCGCGGCTCCCGGTTGCTGCACGACTCGTTGCAGCGCGGCGGTCACCGCCGGGTAGAGCACCAGGGTCTGCGAGACCCCGGGCAGCTGGGTCCGGATGACCTGACCGGTCGAGTCCAGGTCGGCGAGCAGCTGCGGCAGCGCGGGCGTCAGCCTGTCCTGCAGACCGATCAGCGCGTCGGCCGCGGGCGGCGCGTCGGCCAGGACCCCGCGCAGGTCCGCGTCGCTGCGGCGCAGCTGGTCGGTGAACGACGCGAGATCCCGCAGGGTGGACCGGGTTTCCGGTGCGATCTGGTGCTGGGTCCGCAGGAACGGCCCCAGCTCGTGGATCAGCCCGACCGTCGGTTCCAGGTCGATCCCGGCCCGGTGCAGCACCGTCCGGGTGTTCTCCAGCAGCGCGCTGACCTGCGCTTCCTGGCCTCCGAGCCCGGTGATCAGCTCGTCCAGGACGACGTTGAGCTCCTCCTGGGGGACGGAGGCGGCGAGATCGTCGAGGCTGGTGATCAGCTCGTCGGTGCGCGGCAGCGTCGCCGTCTCGGTGATGCGGTCGCCCGGTGCGAGCCACGGCGGACCGCCGTCGGACGGGGTGAGGTTGACCGACTGCTCCCCGATCGCCGATTTGCTGCGGATCGCCGCGCTGACCCGGGCCGGCACGCGGACGTCGTCGTCGATGCCGAGGGTGGCCACGGCGGTGCCGTCGCCGAGCTCGACCGAGCGCACCTTGCCGATCTCGACGTCCCGGTAGCCGACCATGGCTCCCGGGTGCAGCCCGGTGGCGTCGGTGAACACGGCGGTGACCTCGTACTGCCCGAAGCCCAGCAGCTGGCGCAGGTCGAGGTAGTTCACCAGCACGGTGCCCACGCCGAACACGGTGAGCGCGGCGAAGACCGCCAGCTGGACCCGGATCTTTCTGGTCAGCATCAGTTGCCTCCCAGCAGGTCGCCGAGCAGCGGGAGCTCGGGGTCGGGCGGCGGGTTCTCCGGCGGCGGCGAGGGCGGTGCTTCCTCGATGGGGGAACCGATGCCCAGCGGTCCGCGGATCGGGTCGGTGGCCTGCAGCGCGGTGCGGGCGACGCCGAGGACGGTCTCGACGGGAGTCCCCGCCAGCAAGCCGGATTCGAGCGCGGGGACCGAGAGGTCGAGCGTCACGGCCAGGTTCAGGTAGTCGCCGCGCACGACCTTCTTGTAGGTGCTCAGCGGGAAGAGCAGGGTTCCCAGCGTGTCCAGGGATTTCGGCACGCTGTCACCGGCTTCCACGAGCTGGTGCAGGGTGGGTCGCAGGTCGCGCACGCCTGCCAGCAGGTCGTCGCGGGAGCGGTCGAGCACGTCGGTGCCCACCGCGCCCAGGCGGCTGGAGGCGTCCAGGGCCGAGCGCAGCGAGTCGCGCTGCTCGTTGAGCACGCGGATTCCCGGGCCCAGGTCGTCGAAGGCGCGACCGAGCCGCTGGGAGTCCGCGCGCAGCCTCGCGGCGAGCCCGTCGACCGCTTCGATGGAGCGGATGATCTGCGCCTTCTGCTCGTCAGCGGAGCGCGCGAGGGTGTCGAGCCGGTGGATGAGGTCCTTCGCCTGCTGCTCGTTGCCGCTCAGCGCGCGGTTGAGCTCGTCGGTGATCTCCCGGACCTGGCGCAGCCCACCGCCGTTGAGCCACAGCGACAGCGCCGCGAGCAGTTCCTCGGTGCCCGGGTAGCGGTTGGTCCGCTCCACCGGGATGAGGTCGCCGTCGCGCAGCCGTCCCGTCGCCTGGCCCTCCGGTCTGGCCAGCTCGACGTACTGGGCGCCGAGCAGGCTCTTCTGCCCGATGTTGGCCACGGCGTCGGCGGGCAGCACCACGTCCGGCTCCAGGCCGATCTCCACCTCCGCCTGCCAGCCGTGCAACCGGATGCTGCGCACCGTGCCCACGGTGACGTCGTCGACCTTGACCTCCGAGCGGGGCACCAGGTTGGCGACGTCGGCGAAGCGCACCACCACCACGCACTGCGCGTCGGATCCGCTGCCCGGTCCGCCCGGCAGCGGCACCATCTGGGCGCTGTCGACCGCGCAGCCGGCCAGCAGCGCGGGGACCAGCAGGAGGGCGGCGAGCCGGCGCATCACGGGCCTCCCGGTGGCGGTTGCTGGTGCGGGTTGCCCGTGCGGTGCAGCGGGTCCAGGCCGACCGGCGGGTGCGGCAGGTCCAGCGGCCGCAGCAGCGGGTCCAGCGCGGCCCTGCAGTCGTCGATGGTCCCGCCTGCGGAGAACACCATCTGGCAGGTGAAGCTGGAAAGGCTGGCGGTGTAGGGCATCTGGAGGCGGGTGCTGGCCGATCCGGTGGACGGTTCGTAGACGTTGTAGAGGTTGGCCAGCGTCTGCGGCGCGATGTGCAGCACCTCGGCGAGATCGGCGCGGCTCGCGGCCAGCGTGGAGGTGACGTCGCGCAGCGAGCCGACGGTGTCGCCGAGCTGCTGCTGGTGGGTCCGGGTGAAGTCGGTGATCGTGACCAGCGCGCGGTCCGACGAGGCGAGCGCCTGGCCCAGCTGCGCGCGGTTGTCCTCGGCCAGCGCGCTGATCGAGGCGAGCTGGGTGGAGAAGGTCCGCAGCCGGTCCTGGCTCGCGTTGAGGCCCGAGGTGAACTCGTCGAGGTCGCGCAGGCTCGCGAACAGGTCCTCGCTGCCCGCCGCGACGGTGGTGGAGGTCCCGGCGAGCTGGTCGAGGGTGCGGCGGAACTCCGCGCCGTTGCCGCCCAGGTTGGCGGCACCGGCTTCGACGGCGCGGGACACGGCCCCTTCGCGGTTCGCGCCGGCCGGTCCGAGCGCTTTCGCCAGTTCGGTGAGCTCGGCGTTGGTCTGGTCCCACTCGGCGGGCACCACCGTGCGCGACTGCGGGATCTCGGCCTCGTCGGCGAGCAGCGGGCCGCCCCGGTAAACCGGCGCCAGCTGCAGGTACCGGCCGCTGACCAGGCTCGGCGCCACCAGGGCCACCGAGGTGCCGGCCGGGACGGCGCGGTCGGCGTCGTAGCCGAAGCGGACCCGGACCCGGGTGCCTTCGGGGACGATCTCGTCGATCTCGCCGACCCGCACGCCCAGCACCCGCACCTCGTCGTCGACGTGGATGCCGCTCGCGCTCGGGAAGTAGGCGGTCGCGTGCTTCTGCCGCTCCGCGGTCAGCAGGCCGACCGCGGCCGCCACGATGAGCGCTCCGAGCAGGATCGCCAGCACTCGCCGGATCATCTGGTCCCCCTCCCGAGAAGCTGTTCCAGCCCGGGCACCGCGTTGGTCGGCGGGATGTTCGCGAAGTACGCGTCCAGCGCGGGCATCGTGGCCAGCACCTCGCCGAGGGTCCGCAGCATCGGGACCGCCTCGTGCACGGCGGCGGTGATGTTGTCGCGGTTCTCCCGCAGGATCGTCAGCACCGACCGCAGTTCGGTCAGCGCCGGGCCCAGCTGGGCGTCGTTCTCGCGGGCGAGCGCGTCGAGCTCGTCGGCGGTCGTGGTCAGGTCCGCCAGCAGCCGCTCGATGGCGGCTTGCCGTTCGTTGAGCGCCAGCAGTAAGGTGGTTCCCTCGTCGAAGACGGCGCGCAGGTCCGCGTCGTGCTGCGCGAGGACCTGCGTGGTGGCGCGGGTGTGCTCCAGCAGCGAGCGCAGTTCCGCGTCGCGGGCGTTGACGCTCTCGGCCAGCCGCCGCAACCCGCTCAGCGCGCCGGGAACGCTGCGTGCGGTGCCTTCGAGGGTGTCGGCCACGGTGTCGATCGCCGTGGTCAGCCGCGCGGTGTCCAGCCGGGAGGTGTTGTCGGTGAGGCCCTGCAGCGCTTGGGCCACGTCGTAGGGCGGCACGGTCCGCGACAGGGGGATGTGGGCGTCGGCGGGGAGCTCGCCGGGCCCGGCCGGGGCGAGGCTCAGCGCCTTCTCGCCGAGGGCGCTCTGGGCCTTGACCGCAGCGGTGCTCGTCTCCCCGATCCGCAGGTCGGGCTCGTCGACGTGGAAGGAGATCAGCACGTCGGTGTCGCGCAGTTCGACCTCCTCGACGCGGCCGACGGTCATGCCGGAGACCACCACGGGATCGCCTTCGACGAGTCCTCCGGCCTCGGCGAACACCGCGTGCAGGCTGCGTCCGGCCAGCAGCGGTGAGATGGCGTCACCGCTGAGCGAGAGCAGCACGAGAACGGCCAGCAGCGCTGAGCCGATCACGCCGAGCTTGGAGTCGGTCATCCTCCGCCCTCCGGTTCGGCGCAGCGCCGCACGTCGCTGTCGATCCACGGCGTGTAGAGGTACCCACCGGTCGGGGCGCTGGACCGGATGCGCACGCTGCACAGGTAGGCGTTGAAGAAGTTGCCGTTCACTCCGATCCGCCCGATGCGGCGGTAGGCCTCGGGCAGTTCGGTCAGCGCGGTGCGCAGCTGCTCGTCGTTGGCGTTGAGCGTGCCGGAAAGCGTTCGCAGGTCACCGATCTCGGCGTGCAGGTCGGGTCGCAGCCGGGGTAGCAGGTCGGCCGCGGCCGCGGTGAGCCCGTGCAGGTGGTCGACGGCCCCGGTGATCGAACCGCGGTCGGCGGCCAGTCCGCTCACCAGTTGCCGGGTCTGGGCGATGACGTCGGAGACCTGTCGGTCGTGCTCGTCGAAGGTGGCCAGCGCGGCGTTGAGGTTGCCGATGACGTCGCCGATCAGCCGGTCGCGGTCGGCGAGGGTGTGGGTGACCGACGCCAGGGACGTCAGGAACGAGTTCAGCGCCCCGGCTTCGCCCTGCAGGGTCTGGATCAGCGAGCCGGACAGCTGGTTGACCTGCTCCGGCGACATCGCCTGGAACAGCGGTTGGAAGCCGCCGACCAGGACGTCGAGGTCCAGGGCCGGTCGGGTGCGCTCCAGCGGGATCACCCCACCGGCCAGCGGCGGGCCTCCTTCGCCCTCGCCGAGTTCCAGGTAGCGGTTGCCGACGAGGTCGCGGTACTTGACGGTCGCGCGCGTTCCCTCGGTCAGCGGCGGGGCTCCCGAGACCGCCATCGTCACCAGCACGGTCGCGTCGGGTCGCATCCGCAGCGCCTCGACGTGCCCGACGCGCACCCCCGCGACCCGCACCGGGTCCCCGGTTTCCAGGTAGGACACGTCGGAGAACACCGCCCGCACCGCGGTCTCCGGTCCGGCGCGGCGGGTTTCGCCCAGCAGGATCGCGATGTAGCCGGCGGCGACGGCCGCGATCGCGAAGAACACCGACAGCTTGACGATCTCGCCCCTCACCGGCCACCTCCGAGCGGTGAGAGCGGCCCGAACAGGTAGAGCGCCAGCAGGTCCGGGTTCAGCGTCACGGTCTCGTCGGGTCCCCGGTACGGGTTGGCACCGGTGTCGTAGTTGACGTACGGCGGGATGCCCCGCACCTCCGGCAATCCGTGGCATTGCGGGCCGGTGTCGACGCCGGTCTTGGGCAGGTTCTCCGGGTACCGGTAGGCGGGCATCCCGGGCAGCAGGCTGATGGTGACGTGCGTGTTGGGGTGGGTTCCGCCGAACTCGGGTCCCCCCATGACCGCGCGGATGAGCCGGCCGTTGTGCTCCATGCCCCGGAAGAAGCACGGCACCCCGGGCGAGTAGCGGCGCAGCAGTTCGGTGCTGGGCGCGAGGGTGTCCAGCGTGGTCACGAGCTGGTCGCCGTGGCGTTCCAAGTAGTCGCCGGTGGTGTTGCCGACTTCGGTCATCGACAGCAGGAACGCGGCGAACTGCTCGTCCTGCTGGACCAGCGTGGTGCTGGTGCCGCCGAGGTTGCTCGCGGTGGTGGTGAAGTCGCCCGCGACGGCCCGGTAGTCGTCGGCGACGGCTGCGATCTGGGGCAGACGGGCTTCGAGCTCGGGCAGGTTCGGGTTGAACGCGCGCAGGTAGCCGTCGGTGTCGGCGATGATCTGGTGGAGGCGCTCGCCGTTGCCGCGCAGGGATCCCGAGACGGAGGTCAGGGCAGCGTTGATCTTGCTCGGCGGCACGCCCTGCAGCGTGCGCATGACGTGGTCGAAGGTGTGGTCCAGCTCGACGTTCACCCGCGCGCGGTCGATCACCGCACCCGCCGCGATGTGCTCGCCGGCCCCCTCCCGCGCCGTCAGCTCGACGTACTTGGCGCCGAACACCGTGGAGGGAACGAGGTTCGCCGACACCTCGGCCGGGATCCGCTCGGCCTGGTCGGGGTCGAGCTCGACGGTCACCCGCGCCCCGGAGCCGTCGGTGCTCACCTCGCTCACCGACCCGACCTCGACGCCGCGCAGCTTGACCGGTGAGCCCGGTTCCATGAGCAGCCCGGACCGGTCGGCGAGGAGCGAGACCACGACGACGCGGTCGAACACCCGGTGGTACTGGGCGATCGACAGCACGGCCAGCAGTCCCAGGAACGCCGTGAATCCGGCGCCCGCGAGCACGTACCTCCAGTTCACCGGCATCACCCCGCGATGTGGACCGACGAGTCGGAGCCGTAGATCGCGAGGTCCAGCAGCAGGTCGACCAGCATCACGCCGATCAACGAGCCCCGCACGGCCTTGCCCACGGCCTGGCCCACGCCCGCAGGACCGCCGCTGGCGGCGAAACCGTGGTAGCAGTGAACCGACATCACCACGACCGACATGGCCAGCGCTTTGACGAACGACCACAGCAGGTCCGAGGGCACCAGGAAGACGCTGAAGTAGTGGTCGTAGGTGCCGCCGGACTGTCCATACGCGACGGTCACGACGAGCCTGGTCGCCGCGAACGATCCCAGCACCGCCAGCGAGTACAGCGGGATGATGGCGACGAACCCGGCGATGATCCGCGTGGTCACCAGGTACGGAACCGACCGGATGGCCATGACTTCCAGCGCGTCGATCTCCTCGCTGATCCGCATCGCCCCGAGCTGCGCGGTGAAGCCGGCGCCCACGGTCGCGGTGAGCGCCACCCCGGCGATCACCGGTGCGGCCTCGCGGGTGTTGGCGTAGGAGGAGACGAATCCGGCGAGAGCTTCGACGCCGATGTTGGCCAGCGAGGAGTAGCCCTGGAGTCCGACCTCGACACCGATCGCGGCGGTCATGAACACCACGATCACCACGGTCCCGCCGATCACCGCGAGGCCGCCGGTGCCGAGGCTGACCTCGGCGATCAGTCGTGCCACCTCGCGCTTGTAGCGGGCGAGCGCCGTCGGCACCGAGGCGTACACGCGGCCGTGGAAGACGACCTGGCGCCCGGTGTCCTCCAGCTTGCGCAGCGGCACCCGGATCACCTTGCCGCGCTTGGACTCGCCGATCGCCATGCGCTAGCCCCTCGCCTGCAGGAACACGGCCGTGATCAGCGAGTTCGCGGCGAACAGCAGGATGAAGCTGAACACGACGGTCTGGTTCACCGCGTCGCCGACGCCCTTGGGCCCGCCCTTGGCGTTGAGACCGAGGTGGCAGGCGACCAAACCGGACAGCAACCCGAAGACGGCCGCTTTCAGCTCGCTCACGAGAAGATCGTCGATCCCGGTCAGCAAGGTCAGGTTCGCCAGGAAGAGCCCCGCGCTGGAGTTCTGCACGAGCACCGAGAACAGGAAGCTCCCGCCCAGTCCGACGAACGTGACCAGCCCGTTGAGCGCGAGGGCCACGACCGTGGAGGCCAGCACCCGCGGAACCACGAGCCGCTGCACCGGGTTCAGGCCCATCACGCTCATCGCTTCGATCTCGTCGCGGATCTTGCGCGCCCCCAGATCAGCGCAGATCGCGGTCGCACCGGCACCCGCGACGACCAGCACGCTGACCATCGGCCCGATCTCCCGCACCACCGCCAACCCCGCTCCGGCCCCGGCCAGGTCAGCCGCACCGAGCTCGGTGAGCAGCTGGTTCAGCTGGAACACGACGATGACGCAGAACGGGATGGCCACCAGCAGCGTCGGCACCACCGACACGCTCACGATCATCCACGCCTGCTGCAGGAACTCACGACCCTGGAACGGACGCCGGAACCCGAGCCGGAACACCTCCGCCGACAACCGGTAGAACGACCCGACGGGAACGCTGATCCTGCCCAGCCCGGAATCAGCCATCGACCAACCTCCCCCGAACGGGCGGAAATCCACGACGAGGAATCAACCCCGCGTAGCGATTAGTGAGGAAAGGACACCAAGCAAACAGAACGTGCACGAGCGAAAATTCGGCGATGGCTGGCTCAGCGGTGCGCTAGATAGTCGCATTACGCACCCTTAACGTCAACAACCGCATCCTGAAACCCCGTCCAGCGGAACACGATCCAGCATCCAGGGTTGCTCCAACGAGGTGAAGATCGTTTCGGCCTGCCTTCGATCCCGAGATCCACCCGTTCAGTGGCAACCAATCGCTCGAAAAGCGCTAGCTGTGTCCGCGATTTCCCACGGATGATCACCGGGTGGATCTTGGGGGCACGGCAGAAGACGTCGACACCGGCTATCTGCCCGCGCAGGACAGCTTCGTCACTCATGCGGGCACGGACCTCTGCACCGAGCTACGCGAACTAGGTGCTCGGGCCGACTTCGACCGCAACGAACTGCTGTTGCTCGTCGATCGGCCGAGCGACTACGTCCTGCTCATCGAGCGCGGATTCGTCAAAGTTCAGCTGGCCGGCAATGGTCGCGACCTGATCGCGGGACTGTACGGCAAGGGCGAACTCATCGGCGAGCAAGGCGTGATGGAATCCAAGCCTCGCAGCGCCACGGTCGTGGCGCATACCGCGTGCGAGGCTACGAGAATCCACCATCGGGACTTCAAGGACGTCTTGCGACGACACCCGGAGCTGCCGCTGATCCTCGGTCGCATTGCTTACGAACGCCTGCATCGCGCGGATCAGCGCCAGATCAACCTGGCATCTGAGGACGTGCCCACCAGGGTGTGCCGTCAACTTCTCGCGTGGGGCCAAGCACTCGGTGAACGGACCCACGACGGCGTAGCCATCAGCGGCCTGAGCCGCAAGGACCTGGCTCAGTGCGTCGGTGCCGGTGAGGCGACCGTAGACGCGGCGTTGAAGCAGCTGGGAGACCTGGGTCTGCTTCACACCCGTCGGCTGACCTTCGTACTGCCCGATCCCCACCGCCTCCGCGGCCACCTACGCGCTCGCCCGATCACGTGAAGTAATCGAAAGAACACGCGCATCTCCCTGATTTCGGGGAGATGCGCGTCCATCTACTCAGCAAGACTCCGTTCACCCACCCGGAGTGACAGAACGGAGTCGACCCTTGCGCCGAACGAATGACCCAACGCTGATGCCCGAGCACTGCGCTCTGCTGACCGCGGACACGATCGAATCGGGCGGGACCAGGCCGGAACACCTCGGCACGATTCCCCACCTCGTGGAGAAGATCGTAGCGGAGGCCTCGAGCGAAGTCGGAATAGCCGAGAACGTGCACCGCAATGGGCAGTTCAGCGGCGACGGCTTCCTGCGGGCATACCCGAGTCAGTACCTCCCCGCGCTGATCGACCTGGTCGCTTCGATCGACGCGCTGCTGATCCAGCACAACCTGTCGGCCAAGCCCGAGATCCGGCTGCGCATCGCGTTGCACCTCGGCCCCTTGCCGACCGAGTTCGGGCTGTACCGGCCCAACATCGACGTCTGCCGACTTCTGGACGCCGACGAGTTCCAAGCACTCGTCAAGCGCTGGCGTTCCTCCCTGCACGCCGACCGTTTCACCACGGCGCTCATCCTGTCCGATGACGCACATCGAGCGGTCTTCGGCGGTGACTACACCCGGACCATCACCCGCCACGACTTCGGGCCGATGAACATCGAGCACAAGGAGTTCGAGCAGAAGGCCTGGGCACGCATCGCAGGTGTCAACCCGGCACAGCTCACCGAGCCTCCTGCGAGCCCGCCGGACTCGCAGGAACCTGGCGATGACACTCGCCCCGCCGGTCACTCGGTCAGCAACAGCGGGGGCAACCAGGGAGTTCAGATCGCAGGCGACCGCAACCACGTGGAACAGCAGCCACGACAGGTCCACGTCAACAACTTCACGGGTGAGAACAACTACGGCGTCAGCGCGGGCCAGATCAACGGGTCGGTCAATTACAACACCCGGGAGTCGCGATGAACTCCGTCGAAACACCGGAACGCACTGCGGATTCCGACACCACTCCCCCGAAGAACGACGCCGCGAAGACCGCCTCCACGAGCACGGTCAACAACGATACGAAGACCAACAACGGCGTCAGCGTCGGCCATGTCAGCGGGTCGGTCAACTACAACAACTACACGGGGTCGGCGTTCTCCAAGCCGGAGCTGCAGGACTTCCGCGTTTCCGACCACGATCTGGAACGTGCCAAGAATCATTTCGTCCCCTGCCCGGGGTTCGACGATGCCTTGGCCACGCTGAAGAAGACCAATCTCGTTCTCTTGCGAGGTAAGGGCACCGGCAGGTCGTTGGCCGCGATCCGGATGCTGATCGACTGCGGTGCGCGCACGTTTTCACAGCTCAACGTACGTCGTTCGTTCGACAGCATCACCGACGAGCAGCTCGACAGCGACGGCGGATTCATCTGGCAAGGAACCGAATCGCAATGGCAGCAGAAGATCGCGCCCCACACGGCCGAGCGCGTAGCGACCTGGGCTCAGCGGAATCAGTGCTACGTGGTGGTCATCGTCGACGAGGTGTTGGAGCTCGGTCTTCAGAAGTTCGAGAGCTGGCTCGGTCGACCCGACTCCACCGAGGTAGCGAGGGAGTTCCTGAGATCGCACCCGGACTGCCCCACGGATCTCGTCGACACGATCCTCACCGAGAAATTCCGCGCACATCTCCGCGACGATTCCGCACCGAACGAGGCAGAACTCGTAGCCATCCGTGCGTGGGACGTGCACGAAAAGAAGCGAGAGCTTGAGCCGGCTCTCGCCGATCTCTCACGTGAAGCCCAGCACCTGGTCGCGGACTGGTTCCGCGAGGATCGGTCGACGATCGAGTACGCCATGCTGGTCGCGATCTCCGTCTTCACGAACCGCGACTACGGCGACGTGATGAGCGCCGCCGAGGAGCTGGAGGAGATGATCGCCGAGGCGGACAATCCGGAGGACAAGCGTCTCAGCCAGCGGAAGATCTTCGACTTCAGCAAGAGCGTCATCCTCAGCAGCTTGAACGCGACGACGACGTGGCATCCCCATGCCAAAGGGGCCAGTCTCTTCCGAGAGACCGTCCACTTCAGACGATCAGACGTCGCGAAGTGGGCCTTCCGCCGAGCTTGGCTCGAATACGACCTGTTCCGCCCGGTGATCGTGGACTGGATGGCGCACCAGGCCAAGAACGGATTCCAGTGGTACTGCGCGAAGGCCTTGCACGATGTCATCACCGGTCTTCCCCACACCGACCCGTTGGAACACATCAAGACGCTCGCGAGCAAGCAATCTCTGACTTCCAACGAGCTCGCCGCGGAGCTCCTGGCGAGGTTCGCCGACGATCCCGGCACGAAGGACTTCGTCGAACCGCTTGTTCGGGACTGGTGCACGGGATCGGGCTTCCACCGCAAGTGGACTGCCGCTCTGGTGTACGCCACCGAGCACGGCGTGCGTGATCCGGATCGAGCGATGACCCGTCTTGAGACGGTCGCTCGAAGCGACGCTCGACTGGTTCCAGCCGTCAAAGTCGCGGTGACCTCGCTGCTGAGCCGGCCGGCCAACCGCGAGCTGGTTCTTCGTGCCCTGGTCAAGTGGACGCGGCCGCACGGTCACCGTCGTGACGCCGAGAAGCTGAGCAATCTCCGCTCAGTCGGGCTCGACTGCGCACAAGCCGCACTCGGCCTCACCGACCCGAAGTACTACTTGCAACCCCTTCCCAAGCAGGAGGACCCGCTCCTCATCGACCCGCACCCGAATCTGGTCGCGCGGCTCTTCTGGCGGGTCTTTCTCGACCAGCGCACTCGCGCTTCATCGCTACGAGCCTTGCTCAGCCTGTGCGAGCAGTGCGAGAAGAACCCCCGCAGCGAACGAGCACGTGGGGTGGCACAGCTGGTCGCCACTGTCGCCCCGGACCTCCACCGGGACGATCACCATCGACTTTTCGAAGATTGGAAGACGGAGTACCCGGGCAACTCCGGCCGAGTCGATCGGGCCTTCAGTACCGTGCAGTTGCTCCACCAGAGGTACGCGCCGTCTCAGACCCCCGGGTAACAGCATGCGAGTCACCGGTGTCGTCGTCGAGGCGGGAGAGCTCGGCGGGGAGTTCGGTGCGCTTGCGGACGTCGAGCTTGCGGTAGACGCGGGTGAGGTGCTGTTCGACCGTGCTGACCGTGATGTAGAGGTGGCGGCCGATCTCGCGGTTCGTCTGGCCCTTGGCGGCGAGTTCGGCGACCTTGCGCTCGGCGTCGCTGAGCAGCGGCCCGCTCGCCGGGGCCGGTTCGCGTTCGGCGCGTTCGTCCTCGCAGGACTCCCCGCTCCGGGCCGCCAGGACGTCGACCTGGCAGGTCTTGGCCATCTGATCGGCCTTGCGCAGGACCAGCCGGGCGTTGCGGAGCTGACCGAGATCGCTGTGCGCCTGGCTCAGGTCGGCCAGCGCGCGAGCCAGCTCCAGCCGGTCGCCGCAGCGCTCCAGGAGCTGGATCGCCTCGCGCAGCACGGCCACCCGCTGCCGGGGTTCGCTGCAGGCGGCCAGGACCCGCAGGGTGATCGCGCGGACGCGGACACCGCCGGACGAGCCACCGAGCTGCTCGGCGACCAGGTCCCGCGCCTCCTTCCGCCTGCCCAGCAGCAGGTAGGTCTCGGCGAGATCCGCGCGCCACGGGAACGTCGTGGGGATCGCCGGATCACCGGCTCGCATCCGGGCCGCGACCCTCTCGAAGGCGTCCAGCGCCGCGAGGAGCCGACCGGTGGTGAGGTGGTGCCTGCCCGTCGCGTGCAGGTGGCGGAGGCCGATGGCGGTGCCGGCCATCTCCTCCGGGACCGGGCGGGCGAGCAGTTCGGCCGCTGCGTCGTGCCTGCCCAGGGCCGAGTTGATCAGGATCAACGTGGACAGCGGCAGCCCCACCAGCACGCCCCAGCTCTGCTCGTGCAGCAGCCGCAATGCCTCCTCGGCCCGGGATTCGGCGAGGACGAGTTCGCCGCGCCGCCACGACAGGTCCGCGCGCACCGCGGCGATCAAGGCCTGCGCGGTGGTGGCCCCCTGCCTGCCGGCCTGGGCCGCCAGGACGTCGCACCAGTGCCGGGCGCGTTCGGCGTGCCCGGTGTGGTCAAGGGCCAGGACGGCGGCGCACACCGCCTCGGGCAACGACTCCCCCGCGTTGCTCTGCAGGACGTGTTCGGCCGCGCGCAGCGTCTCGCCGGGTCTCTCCCCCGCCCACGTCCGCAGCAGACCCGCACTGGCCCGCCACGAGCCGTCCTCGCAGTTCAACGCCTCGGAATGGCGGATCCCGCCGTGGATCCACTCGGCGGCGATGCGCAGTTCGGCGACGGCGCGGGGACGCGGCCGCCCGGCGAGCGCGCGGGTGGTGCGCAGCAGCTCCCCCGCCGCGTCCGGATCGCCCTTCCAGAGCCGCAGGCGCGCCACGGCGATCGCGTCCCGCCAGCCCAGGTCCCGCCGATGCGCGAGCGGGCCGAGATGCCGGACGGCGATGGCGGGGTTGATGCGCCAGGCCGCACGGACCAGGGCGGCGCCCACCGCGACGCGCTCGCCCTCGTCCGGGCAGGCGCCGAGGGCGAGCTCCAGCGCGTGGACGGCGAGACCCGGATCGTCCACCTGGGCCTGCTCGGCGGCGTCGCGCAGCAACCGCGTCGCCCATCGCCCGGGAACCTCACCTGCCGCGATGAGATGGCGGGCGATCTCGACGGCGGGAGCTCCACGCCGGTGCAGCAGCGATGCGGCGCGGGCGTGCAGCCTCGCCGCCTCGGCAGGGGCGAGGCTCTCCAGCACGACGTCGGGATGGCGCAAGCCGTTGCCGCAGCACAGGCCCGCCGCGCTCAGCGCGTCGAGGGCGGAGTCGACCGCGCGCGGGGTCATCTCCAGCAGATCCGCGATCAGCGCGGAGGAGGACGACGTGCCCAGCACGGCGAAACCCTCGGCCACCGCGAGGAATTGCGCGTCCCAGCGGGTCAGGCAGTCCAGCACCGCGCGCCGGAAGTGGGACCCCACGACCATCCCGTCTTGACGCAGAGCGTTGAGCAGGAACGGATTTCCACCGCTGATCTCGAAAGCGGTTGCCGCATCCTCGACTTCTACACCGAGCAGTTCGGCGGCACCGGCGGCCGAAAGCGGGGCGAGGCAGATCCGGTGATCCGGCTGCCGGGCCAGCTCCGCGTGCAGGGGTTCTCGCACGAGGCTCGGACGTTCCCACTCGGTCAGCACGAGCAGCATCCGAGCCGAGGCGACCCGCCTGCGGAGGTAGAGCAGCACCTGCTGGGACTCGGGATCGGCGAAGTGCACGTCGTCGACCGCCAGCACCAGCGGCCGGCCCCCCGCGCGGCCGTGCAGCAGCGCGGCGACCTCTTCCACCGAGCGGACGTCGAGCGGCTCCGCGGCGAGGCTCGCGAGCCGGTCGCGGACCTCGGGTTCGGCATCGGCGAGCAGCTGGTTGACCACGCCGAGCGGCAGCTCGCGCTCGCCGCGCGAACCGACGGCGCGCAGCAGCGGCGCGCGCCGGCCGACGAGGTCGCCGAGCGCGTCCAGCAACGCGGACTTGCCGGTCGCCGGCCCGCCACCGATGAGCACCACCCGACCGCGACCCCGGGCGCAGTCGGCGAAGGAGTCGGCCAGTCGGGCCAACTCGCTGGTCCGTTCGGTCACCATCGGTGGTCTCCACATCCTCACCCGCGCAACGGTTCTCGCGCTGCGCTGAGCCCTGCCCAACACCGGTCGGACGTAGCCGACCCCGGTGCGGTTCCCGCGGCGGGCGTGGAGAGCCGACCCGCTGCGGCCCGGTCAGCCCGGGGTGGTGGAGGTGCGGAGGAGGCGGGCCGCTTCCAGGGCGGCCGGGTCGAGGTCGTGCGGAGGAACGTCGGCGAAGCGGTCGAACTCCGCCCTCATCCGCGGGTCCCAGAACATCCTGATGTGCTTCGCGACCTCGCCGGCCGCCTGGTGGAACGGGAGGTGCGCGAACTGGACCGCGATGTCGTTGGCCATCCGGACCTGCGGCGATTCACTGGTGCTCATGACTCGGTCAACACCGCCTCCCGGTGCTGCTCGGCGGCCTTCTCCGCGCTGGTCTCGCGAGCGACCTGCACGGCGGTGACCTTGTACTCCGGGCAGTTGGTCGCCCAGTCGGAGTTCTCGGTGGTCACCACGTTCGCGCCGGTGATCGGGTGGTGGAAGGTCGTGTACACCACGCCCACGGGCATCCGGTCGGAGATCTTCGCCCGCAGCGAGGTCGTGCCCACCCGGCTGGACAGGTTGACCACGTCGCCGGAGGAGATGCCGCGGTCCTCGGCGTCGTGCGGGTGGATCTCCAGCACGTCCTCCGGATGCCAGGCGACGTTGGCCGTGCGCCGGGTCTGCGCGCCGACGTTGTACTGCGACAGGATGCGGCCGGTGGTGAGCACCAGCGGGAACCTGCGGGTGCTGCGCTCGCGGGTCGCGACGAACGGGGTGAGCACGAACTTGCCCTTGCCGCGCACGAACTGCTCGGCGTGCATGATCGGCGTGCCCTCGGGAGCCTTGTCGTTGCAGGGCCACTGGACGCTGCCGAGCTCGTCGAGCTTGCCGAACGACACTCCCGCGAAAGTCGGCGTCACCGCGGCGATCTCGTCCATGATCTCGCGCGGGTGGTCGTAGTGCATGTCGTAGCCCATGGCCTGGGCGATCTCGCAGGCCACCTGCCACTCGTCCTTGCCGGTCTTGGGCACCATCACCGGGCGGACCCGGTTGATCCGCCGCTCCGCGTTGGTGAAGGTGCCGTCCTTCTCCAGGAACGAGGTACCCGGCAGGAACACGTGCGCGAACTTGCTGGTCTCGTTGAGGAACAGGTCCTGCACCACCACGAGCTCCAGTGCCGAGAGCGCCGCGGCGACGTGCTGGGTGTTGGGGTCGGACTGCGCGATGTCCTCGCCCTGCACGAACAACCCGTGGAAGCTGCCGTCCACGGCGGCGTCGAACATGTTCGGGATCCGCAACCCGGGTTCGGGCAGGATCGGGCGCTCCCAGAGCTTCTCGAACACCTCGCGCACCGCGTCGTCGGCGACGTGGCGGTAGCCGGACAGCTCGTGCGGGAACGAGCCCATGTCGCAGGAGCCCTGCACGTTGTTCTGCCCGCGCAACGGGTTCACGCCAACGCCGTCGCGCCCGATGTTGCCGGTGACCATCGCCAGGTTGGCCATGCCCATCACCATCGTGGAGCCCTGGCTGTGCTCGGTGACGCCGAGCCCGTAGTAGATGGCGCCGTTGCCGCCGGTGGCGTACAGGCGCGCGGCTTCGCGCAGGTCCTCGGCCGGGACGCCGGTGATCGACTCGACGGCTTCCGGGCTGTTCTCCTCGCGGGCGATGAACTCCGCCCAGTCCTCGAACCCCTCGCAGCGCGACGCCACGAACGACTCGTCGATGAGCCCTTCGGTGACCACGACGTGCGAGAGCGCGTTGACCATCGCGACGTTGGTCCCCGGCGCGAGCTGGAGGTGGTGCGCCGCCTCGATGTGCGGGCTGCGCACGAGGTCGATGCGGCGCGGATCGATCACGATGAGCTTCGCGCCCTCGCGCAGCCGCCGCTTCATCCGGGAGGCGAACACCGGGTGCCCGTCGGTCGGGTTGGCACCGATCACCACGATCACGTCGGAGGAGGCCACCGACCGGAAGTCCTGCGTGCCCGCCGAGGTCCCGAAGGTCTGCTTGAGCCCGTAGCCGGTCGGCGAGTGGCAGACGCGTGCGCAGGTGTCGACGTTGTTGTTGCCGAACGCCGCGCGCACCATCTTCTGCACCACGTAGACCTCTTCGTTGGTGCAGCGCGACGAGGTGATCCCGCCGATCGAATCGGACCCGTGCCGCGCCTGGATGTCGCGGAACTTCTCGGCGACGTAGGAGATCGCGGTCTCCCAGTCGGTTTCGCGCCACTCGTCGGTGATGCTCTCGCGGATCATCGGGTTGAGCCGCCGGTCCGGGTGGGTGGCGTAGCCGAAGGCGAAGCGGCCCTTGACGCAGGAGTGCCCCTCGTTGGCGCCACCGTCCTTGTACGGCACCATGCGCACCAGCTCGTCGCCGCGCAGCTCCGCCTTGAACGAGCAGCCCACACCGCAGTAGGCGCAGGTCGTCAGCACCGACCGGGTCGGCATCCCGAGGTCCACCACCGACTTCTCCTGCAGGGTGGCCGTCGGGCAGGCCTGCACGCAGGCGCCGCAGGACACGCAGTCGGACTCCAGGAACGGGTCACCGGCACCCGCGGCGACCTTGGAGTCGAAGCCGCGCCCCTCGATGGTCAGCGCGAAGGTGCCCTGCACCTCGTCGCAGGCCCGGACGCAGCGGGAGCACACGATGCACTTGGAGGCGTCGAAGTCGAAGTAGGGGTTGCTGCTGTCGGTGGGGGCGTCGAGGTGGTTGGCGCCCTCGTAGCCGTAGCGGACCTGGCGCAGGCCGACCACCCCGGACATGTCCTGCAGCTCGCAGTCGCCGTTGGCCGAGCAGGTCAGGCAGTCCAGCGGGTGATCGGAGATGTAGAGCTCCATGACGCCCTGGCGCAGCTTCTCCAGCCTCGGCGTCTGGGTGCTGACCTTCATGCCCTCGGCGACCGGTGTCGTGCACGAGGCCGGTGTTCCCTTGCGGCCGTCGATCTCCACCAGGCACAGCCGGCACGAGCCGAACGCCTCCAGGCTGTCGGTGGCGCACAGCTTGGGGATGTCGGTGCCGGACTCGGCGGCGGCGCGCATCACCGAGGTGCCCTCGGGCACGGTGACCGGCACGCCGTCGATCTCGACGGTGACGGTGTCCTCCCCCGCCCTGGCCGGGGTGCCGTAGTCGGGTTCCTTCAGCAGACCCATCGCCTACTTCGCCTCCTTCAGGAAGTCCTCGGGGAAGTGCGTCAGCGCGCTGCGCACCGGGTTCGGGGTCAGCCCGCCCATCGCGCACAGCGATCCGTCGGTCATCAGCTCGCACAGGTCGCCCAGCACGGCGAGGTTGCCGTCGCGGTCCTCGCCGCCGACGATGCGGTCGACGGTCTCGACACCGCGCACCGCGCCGACCCGGCACGGCGTGCACTTGCCGCAGGACTCCTCCGCGCAGAACTCGAACGCGAAGCGCGCCATCGCCGCCATGTCCACGGTGTCGTCGAAGACGGTGATGCCGCCGTGACCGAGCATCGCCTGCGCCTCGCCCATTGCCTCGTAGTCCATCGGCAGGTCGAACTGCTCTGGCGGCACGTAGGAGCCCAGCGGCCCGCCGATCTGCACCGCGCGCACCGGGCGGCCGGAGCGGGTGCCACCCCCGTAGCCGTTGACCAGCTCCTCGATGGTGATGCCGAACGCGGACTCGAAGACGCCGCCGCGCGCGACGTTGCCCGCCAGCTGGAAGACCTGCGTCCCCCGCGAGCGCTCCACGCCCAGTTCGGCGTAGGACTGACCACCGTCGGCGAGGATCGCCGGAACGCTGGCCAGGGTGAGCACGTTGTTGACCGCGGTGGGCTTGCCGAACAGGCCGGTGATCGCCGGGATCGGGGGTTTGGACCGGACCATGCCGCGCCTGCCCTCCAGGCTCTCCAGCATGGAGGTCTCCTCGCCGCAGATGTAGGCACCGGCGCCGACCCGCACGAACAGGTCGAAGTTCAGCTCCGACCCGAGCACTCCCTCACCGAGCCAGCCTGCCGCGTAGGCGGCGTCGATCGCGCGGCGCAGGGCGCGCACGGCGTCGGGGTACTCGGAGCGGACGTAGATGTAGCCCTCGGTGGCGCCGACCGCGTGGGCGGCGATGGTCATGCCCTCGATGAGGCAGAACGGGTCGCCTTCCATGAGCATCCGGTCGGCGAAGGTCCCCGAGTCGCCCTCGTCGGCGTTGCAGCAGACGAACTTCGCGGGCCCCTCGGCCTTGAGCACGGTGTTCCACTTGATGCCTGCGGGGAATCCGGCGCCGCCGCGCCCGCGCAGCCCCGAGGTGGTGACCTCCTCGACGACCTCGGCGGGTGTCGCGGCCAGTGCCGCGCGCAGCCCGCGCAGTCCGCCGTGCGCCTCGTAGTCCGATGTGGACAACGGGTCGGTGACGCCGACCCGGGCGAAGCACAGCCGCTGCTGGTCGCACATCCACGGCAGGTCGTCGACCACGCCGTGGCAGAGCTCGTGGTCGGCGCCGCGCAGCATCCCGGCCGCCACCAGCTCCGGAACCCGCCCGGCGGTGACCGGGCCGTAGCCGACGCGACCGCGATCGGTCTCGACCTCGACGAGCGTTTCGAGCCACAGCATGCCGCGAGAACCGTTGCGCACCAACCTGATGGGCTCGTCGGCCGCGTGCTGGAGGGCCGCGGCGACCTCGTTGGCGCCGACCGAGACCGCTGCCGAGTCCTGGGGAACGTAGACGGTGATCACGCGCGTCCCTCCGCGAGGATCTCGACGAGCCGGCCGCGGTCCACCCGGCCGTACAACCTGCCGTTGACCTGCGCCGACGGGCCGAGAGCGCAGTTGCCCAGGCAGAACACCTGGCCCAGGGTGACCGACCGGTCGGTGGTGGTCTGCCCGACCTTGACGCCGAAGACCTGCTCGGCGTCGGCGACCAGCCGTTCGGCCCCGACCGACTGGCACGCCTCGGCGCGGCAGATCTTGACCGTCGTGGTGCCTGCGGGCTCGGAGCGGAAGTCGGTGTAGAAGGAGATGACGCCGTGCACGTCGGCGCGCGAGAGGTTGAGCTCCTCGGCCAGGACCGGGATCACCTGCGGATCGATCCAGCCGAACTCCTCCTGGAGGTGGTGCAGGATCGGCAGCAGCGCACCGCGCTCGCCCCGGTGCGCTTCGACGACGCCGCGCACCCGTTCGGATATCGTCATCTCCGGGCTCCACTCCGTTGTAGATTGGCTCCACCGTCGCGCCGCGTGGCCCAGAGTTCAACGCACGCGTTTTTATGCAGCGATAAGCACCGGGTATCGCTGCGCACTCCCTGTCACCAAATTGATTGCGTTCTCGCTGGACAGGTGGCTTCGTGAACTGTTTTCGCGCCATTTTCGGCGTTTTCGCCCACGCAGCGGAACCGGCGGCGACCAGCCTTTTCACCCATACGCGTCACGCCGTGATCATTTCACCGGTCATGCCCGGAGGCTCCCGCTGGTTGTGCCGAGGATGCCGCTCATGCGGGGTTGTCGCGCACTCGTCCCGCTCGGCTTGCCCGGGGCTCGCCGGTGCGCCTAACTTCGATTCCAGCGCGGAATTCGGGAATTGTTGCGTTCCCGGCTCCCGCTGCGGCCGGAAACCTCAACCGGCCGGGACGAACTGAGGAGAATGCGATGACCTGGGAAACTCCTGAATACACCGTGATCGACGTCTGCGCGGAGGTCACCGGATACCTCCACCGCGCTGAAGAGGACTGACGCGACCGCTCCCACCACGCGGCTCGAACCGCACTGAGTGCCGCAAGGCCCTCGCCGCATCCGCCTGCCGGATCGGACGAGGTCCTTGCGGCACCGTCATCAGCGGGGCCGGTCGGAGTCACCGGCGCCGCCGAGCTCCTGGTGAAGGGGAGTGACATCGATGCCCCCGGCCACGCATCGAGTCCGGGTGTGCCGGCTGCACGAGTTCCCGCCGGGAACCGTGAGACGGCTCAACACCCTGCCGCCGGTCGCGGTGTTCAACGTCGCCGGACGGCTCTACGCGATCGACGACATCTGCTCGCACGACTACGCGCTGCTGAGCGAGGGCCACTTCGACGGCACCTCGTTGGAGTGCCCGGTGCACATGTCCCGCTTCGACGTCCGCAACGGCGAACCGCTGTGCCTCCCGGCCACCGAGCCGCTGCGCACCCACCGGGTCGAAGTCACCGGAGACGAGGTCGTGGTCCACATCGACATAGGCCGCCTCCTCTAGACCCCAAAATACCTCCCAAATCCCAGTTTTAGTCCAAACTGAGCCGACATTTCGGGCACCGAAAGTCCTCGGTTTGGACTAAAACTGGAAGCTCCCCGCCCACCCGCACTTCGGCGACGATCGCGAGGGAGGCGGAGGTCAGAAGACGACTACCGAGCGGAGGACCTCTCCTCGCTCCATCTTGGCGAAGGCGTCCTCGACCTCGTCGAGGGTGATCTCCTCCGTCACGAACTTCTCCAGCGGCAACCGGCCCTGCTGGAAGAGGTTGGTGAGCATCGGGAAGTCGCGGCTGGGCAGGCAGTCGCCGTACCAGGAGGACTTCACCGCACCGCCGCGCCCGAAGACGTCCAGCAGCGGGAGCTTGAGCTCCATCTCCGGAGTGGGCACGCCGACGAGCACCGCCGTGCCCGCGAGATCCCGCGCGTAGAAGGCCTGTTCGAAGGTTTCCGGCCGACCCACCGCGTCGATCACGACGTCCGCGCCGTTGCCGCCGGTGAGCGACCGGACCGCGGACACGGTGTCGAGCTCGGCGGCGTTGACGGTGTGGGTGGCGCCGAATTCCTCGGCCCAGGCCAGCTTCTTGGGGTCCCGGTCGACGGCGATGATCTTCTCGGCCCCCGCGAGCGCCGCTCCGGCGATCGAACCGTTGCCGACGCCGCCGCAGCCGATGACGGCGACCGAGTCGCCCCGGGCGACCCCGCCGGTGTTGATCGCCGCGCCGATCCCGGCCATCACGCCGCATCCCAGCAGCGACACCACCACCGGGCGGGCGGCCGGGTCCACGCGCGTGCACTGACCGGCGTGCACCAGCGTGCGCTCGGAGAACGCGCCAATGCCCAGGGCAGGCGACAGCTCGGTGCCGTCTTCCAGCCGCATCGGCTGGTCGGCGTTGTTGGTGTCGAAGCAGTACCAGGGCTTGCCGCGCGAGCAGGCGCGGCACTGGCCGCACACCGCGCGCCAGTTGAGCACCACGAAGTCGTTCTCCGCCACGTCCGACACCCCGGGGCCGACGGCTTCGACGACGCCGGCGGCCTCGTGCCCCAGCAGGAACGGGAACTCGTCGTTGATCCCGCCTTCCCGGTAGTGCAGGTCGGTGTGGCAGACACCGCAGGCCTGCACCCGGACGAGGACTTCACCGGGTCCGGGCTCGGGCAGGTCGATCCGGACCACCTCGACGGGCTTGCCCTTCCCCGGTGCGATCACGGCGCGCGATTTGATCATCTGGTCCTTCCTCTCCCGAAAAGGCGCCGGTGGCGGCGGGAGCGGTCGGGGACGCTCGCACCGCCACCGGACAGCTCGACTCCCACACGCCGAGTCGAGGACCGGTTGGTCACCGACACCATCGCGCGCCGGATCCGGAGTGGACAACGAATCCGGTACGGGCGGAGCGTGATCACCAACGAGCGGCGGGATTTCGGTGACGAATCGCGATCACTCCGCAGACGCGCGCGGACGCCGGTAGACCGGTTCGGGCGCGCTGGCGGGAACCTGGTTGGCGCGGTCCACGGCGTCCTGCACGAGGTGGTGGTCCGGCGAGTAGGTGCACACCGGGTCGGTGCGCGCGGCGTCGCCGGTCAGCGCGAACGCCTGGCACCGGCATCCGCCGAAGTCGATCTCCTTCCGGGAGCACGACCGGCAGGGGTCCGGCATCCAGTCGGTGCCCCGGAACGCCTCGAACGCCGACGAGGTGAACCAGATCTTCTCGAGCGGGTGCTCCAGGACGGTCGGGAACTCGAGGGTCTCGATGTCGGCGGCGACCGGGCACGGGTAGACCGACCCGTCGGGGGCCACGGTCAGCGCGGTCTGCGCCCACCCGCCCATGCACGGCTTCGGGAAGCGCTCGTAGTAGTCCGGCAGGATCCACAGCAGTTCCATCCGGCCGGCGAGCTCGGCCTTGCGCCGCTCGTAGACCTGCTGGGCGGCGGCCAGCTGATCCCGGCTGGGCAGCAGCAGGTCCCGGTTGCGCAGCCCCCACCCGTAGTACTGGGTGTTGGCGAGTTCGAGCCGCTCGGCACCCCACGATTCGCAGACGTCGATGATGGCGTCGAGCCGGTCGAGGTTGAGCCGGTGCAGCACGACGTTCATGTTCAGCGGCAGCCCGGAATCGACGATGATCCGCGCGGCGTCCCGCTTCTTGTCGAACCGCTTGCTGTCCGCGACGAGCTCGCTGGCCTCGGCGTTCTCGCCTTGGATGCTCAGCTGGACGCTGTTGAGGCCGGCGGCGACTAGCGACTTGGCCCGTTCGCGGGTGAACCCGAGACCGCTGGTGATCAGGTTGGTGTAGAGCTCGCAGCCGCGGGCTTCGGCGATCAGCTCGGCGAGGTCGCCGCGCACGAGCGGCTCGCCCCCGGAGAAGTGCACCTGCACCACGCCGAGATCGGCGGCCTCGCGGATCACCCGCAGCCAGTCCTCGGTGCTGATCTCGGTGTTGCGCGCGCGCAGCTCCAGCGGGTTGGAGCAGTACAAGCAGTGCAGCGGGCACTGGTGGGTCAGCTCGGCGAGCAGACCGTAAGGCGCGGGAGTCATCCGGACACCACCCAACCCTGACCGTGCGCATCGCGCAGGAACGTCAGCACGTCGTCGAGGAGCCCGGTCGCGCCGAACTCCTCCTCCAACCGGTCCACGAGCTCCTGCACCGTGCGGGTCCCGTCGCAGAGCCGCAGGATCGCCGCGCCCGAGGTGTTGAGCCGCACCACCCGCTCGGGCAGCAGCAGCATGTCGGCGTCCCGGACCTTGTCGTGCTTGAGCATCGCCTTGGGCACCAGGCGAGGCCTGCTCCCGGCGTCCATCACTCCGCCTTGCCGTAGGTGTGCTGCACCGTGTCGAGCAGGGTCCACAGCACGTCGCACTTGAACTCCAGCGAGCGCAGGCAGGCCTCCTGCTGCTCGCGGGTCTCGGCGTGGGTGAGCACCAGGCCGAGCAGGTGCGCGATGTCCGCGGGCTGCTGGGTCAACCGGGTCCGGAAGTACTCCAGACCCCGCGAGTCCAGCCACGGGTAGTGCTTCTGGACGTCGACGATGCGCCTGCTGAGCAGGTCCGGCGCGAACAGCTCGGTCATCGCCGAGGCCACGGCCTCCAGCCACGGCTTGTGTCTGCAGAAGTCGACGTAGGCGTCGACGGCGAAGCGCACGCCCGGCAGCACGGTGCGGGTGTCGTAGAGCTCGTCGCGGGTCAGGCCGACGGCTTCGCCGAGCCGGACCCAGCGCTCGATGCCGCCCTCGACCTCCGCGGTGCCGTCGTGGTCGGTGATGCGCTTGATCCACTTCCGGCGTTCTGCGCCGGTGGGCAGCTTGGTGAGGATGAAGGCGTCCTTCACCGGCAGGTTGATCTGGTAGTAGAAGCGGTTGCGCACCCAGCCGCGGAACTCCTCCTCGGTCAGGTCACCGGCGTGCATCCGCTCGTTGAACGGGTGCAGGTGGTGGTAGCGCGCCTCGCCGACCGCCCGCAGCTCCGCCTCGAACTCCTCAGACGACCAGGGCCTCATAGTTCTACCTCCAGACCCGCACGCCCCACCTCGATGCCCAGCGCCGCGAGCTCGGCTCGTTCCGCTGATGCCTCGTCGAGGATGGGGTTGGTGTTGTTGACGTGTACGTAGATCTTGCGCCGAGCGGGCAGCGCGGCCAGGTGTCGCGCGGACCCGTCCGCTCCGCTGACGGGCATGTGGCCCATGGACCGGCCGGGCCGATCACCGGTGCCGTGGCGGGACATCTCGTCGTCGGTCCAGAACGTGCCGTCGACGAACACGCAGTCGGCCTCGGCGACCTGCTCTGCGAAGTTCTCGTCCCAGCTTGGCACGGTCGGGGCGTAGACGGCGGTTCCGCCGCTCACCGGGTCGTGCAGCAGGTAGCCCGTCTCCCAGTCCCCCGGCCCGGCGTGGTGCCCGACGTAGCGCGGTGGTTTGGAGCCCGTGGCGAAGGCGGTCACCCGGAGCCGTTCGTCGAGGTCGATGGGCTTGCCCAGGTCGACGGTGTTCCACCGCACGGCGGCGTAGTCGGCGACGAGGTCGCGCACCGGGAAGTGGTCGGTGAGCGCCGCCAGCACCGGTGCGGTCCCGTGGACGTCGAGCGACGAGCCCTCGCGCAGCACCAGTAGACCGATCGTGTGATCGAATTCGGCGTCGGTGAGCAGCACTCCCGCCACCGGCGTCTCCCGCGCTCCGGGTCCCGGGTGCAGGCTGGGGTCGGCGGCGATCTGGTGGTGCACGTCGGGCGTGGCGTTGAGCAGGAACCACCGCTCGCCGGTGCCGGAGACCGCCATGCCTGCGTGCGGCGAAGCCTGTTCGGGTGCGGTTCGAGCCTTGCGGCAGCCGGGGCAGGCGCAGTTCCACTGCGGGTACCCGCCCCCTGCCGCGACTCCCAGGCAGTGGAGAAGCACGGCGGGCCCTCAGCTCTGGCAGGGGTGGCCGATGATGTCCTCGCGGTCGGGTGTCCACCAGGTCATGAATGCCTCCTAGATCCGCGTTCCAGCAGTTCACAGCCTCAGCGATCGGTCACGGCGATGACAACCGATCCCCGACCGGCGGCGCGGAACTCCCAACGAACGGCATCGCCGCCACGACGAGCGGTGCGAGTACGAGAGTGCGCTCCCGCACGCGGTCCGGCAGCGCGCACCACTCGGCGGTCGGCCGTTCGCGCTGGTGACGGCCTGGCCGTCAAACGCCCAAGAGGCGGCGGATTTCGGGTGCGTGACGGCGGGACACCGGGACCAGCTCGGGCACCCGCGGGTCGGTGACGAGGAACAGCTCGCCCTTGGTCCCCCGCTCGACCTCGGCGACCCTGCGGAGGTTGACCAGGAACCGGCGGTGCACCCGGCGGAAGCCGTGGCGGGACAGCGCCTGGTCGACGTGGTCCAGACCCCTGGTGGCGGAGAGGATGCGGCCGCGGTCGGTGCTGAGCCACACGGTGTTGCGGTCCGCTTCGGCGTAGCGGACCTCGGACGGCGCGAGCAGCACCAGGCGGTCGTTGCGGATGCCGATCACTCGGGGCGGCATGGGCACGGCGCCGCCTTCGGCCGCCCGGCCGTAGGGCTCGCCTTCCTGCAGCCCGAACGCGCAGAGCATGCCGACCACGCGTCCCGCGGAGGTGATCGGTCGCAGCGTGGCGGGCATCGCGCCATCACCCGCGACGCCGAGCTGCGCGTAGCCGCTCCACTGTGGATTCTGCGCGGACCGGCCCGCCGCCCAGCGGACCACATCGGACAGCTCGGGGATGTCCGGGGTGGAGCGCTCGGCCGGTTCGATCGCGCCGCGGGAGGCCGGGCTCCCGGCGGGCAGGCGCAGCACCGACAGGGCGGCGTCGTTGGCCGCGACGACCCGGCCACCCCGGTCGAGCGCGACCAGCGGACCGCTGCTGTCGGTGCGCTCCTGCTTGAACGCGGTGCACACCTGCTTGGCCTCGCCTACGGCCCTGCGGTGGATCTCCTGCTCGATGCCCGCGGCGGCGCGCTGCAACCAGCCGGGTACTTGATCGGAAAGCGTTGCCCCCCAGCGTGAGATGTTGATGGAGGCGATGGGCGATCCGGTGACCACGTCGCGGATGGCGATGCCTGCGCACGCCCACTGGTGGAATCCCTCGCACCAGTGCTCGGCGCCGGTGACCGTCACCGGCCCGGTGACCTCGAAGGACGTCCCCATCCCGTTGGTGCCGGTGCACTGCTCGGACCACGACGACCAGGGCGCCATGTTCGACTGCTCGGCTCGGCGCCGGGCGGACGGATCGCCCCAGGTTCCGAGGATGCGCCCACCACCGTCGGTGACCGCGACGACGCCGCCGCTGAGCTCCACGTCCCGGCCGGCCAGCGCCCCGAGCCCGCCGAGCTGGGTGAAGATGACGTCGTTGTCCGGGCCTTGGTCCTGCTGGCCGGGTGCCGCCGGGGCGACGTCGAGCGCGGGGTCCACTTCGTACTGATCACGACATCGGTACCAGGACGCGAGGATGTCGGGGCGGATGCTGGAGGTGACGTCCTCTCCGGTCGCGAAGGCCTCCCACGCCTTGGCGACCTGCGTCGACGACCCGGTGGCGAGCGAATCTCCGCCCGGCGATTTCGACGCGATCTCCAACGGCGTGACCAAGCCGGTCATCACGACCTCCTCGTCGAACGTCGACATGCGTCATCGACCGACCCGGGCCGTGACCTCGATCACGCTAAGGGGTGTTCACCATCGGAATCAAGCACGGCCATCCGCTTGCAGCAGTCACCGGGCGTGCTGTTGGTCCAGCTCGGGAGCAAGGAGAAACCACCGATCGGGTGTTTTCTCCGCGGTGAATCTTGTTTTCCAGGATCGACTTCCACGATTCCGCAACTGCCCCGGCGCATCCCCCGCCGGGGGGAGGCCGAGGACTTCAGCGCTCCGTAACGTCGAGACCTCGCCACCGGGCGGAAACCTCGCCGAGGGCAGGCCGATCGAACCCAGCGCGCCGGAGGAGCAGCGCCGACGGAGGGAGAATTCCGTGCCCGACAAGCAACTGCGCATCCACCGCGCTCAGGCGGCGCGACCGGACACCCGCCCCACGATGCTCGGCATCTCCGGCGACAGCGCCGCGGGCAAGACCACCTTGACCCGCGGCCTCGTCGACGCCCTCGGAACGACGCGCAGCACCTCGATGTGCGTCGACGACTACCATCGCTACGACCGCCGGGAGCGCAGGGACCTGCCCTTCACACCGCTGCACCCGGACTGCAACTACGTGCAGATCATGGAGCAGCACCTGCGGCTGCTGGCCACCGGCAACCCCATCCTCAAACCCGTCTACGACCACTCGACGGGCGAGCTGGCCCGGCCGGTGCTGGTCGAACCGCACGAGTTCGTGCTGGTCGAAGGCCTGCTGCCGCTGCACACGAAGCTCGCGCGCGCCTGCTTCGATGTCACCGTCCACCTCGACCCGCCCGAGGACGTGCGCGCGGCGTGGAAGATCCAGCGCGACACCCGCAAGCGCGGTTACCGGCCGGAGCAGGTTCGCGCCGAGCTGGGCCGCCGCGAACCGGAGTCCGCGGAGTTCATCCGGCCGCAGCGCGAGCTCGCCGACATCGTCATCTCGTTCGCCCCGATCGAGGGACGCGACGACCCGCCCGGGACCCCGCTGTCGGCGACGATCCTGATGCGCCCGACGATCCGGCACCCCAACTTCACCGAGATCCTCGCCAAGGCGCCCACCAAGGCGTTGCACCTGGCGCTCAAGCGCGACAGCGACGGCCGGCCGGTCGACGCCCTGCACATCCACGGCTACGCCCCGCCCGAGGAGAGCACGATGGTCGCCAAGGCCATCTGGGAAGGGCTCGACGTGGACGACCCGCTCCCGGAACACCTCGGCGTGCTCGACGACGGCAGGCGCAACGAACCGCTGCGCCTGGCGCAACTGATCCTGCTGCACCACCTCATCCGCGGCAGCGGCTGAGGTGGCACCGAGCCGTCGACCGGGCGATTAGCATGCCCGCATGCTGCTGCGGCAACTGGAATACCTGACGACCTTGGCGCGCGAGAAGCACTTCGCCCGCGCCGCCGAGGCCTGCTTCATCTCGCAGCCGGCCATGTCGGCGGCGATCCGCAAGCTCGAAGCCGAGCTGCACGTCCAGATCATCCAGCGGGGGAACCGGTTCATCGGTTTCACCCCGGAGGGCGAGCGGATCTTGAAGTGGGCCTACCGCATCCTGGCCGAGCGGGACTCGCTGATCGAGGACGTCGGGGCGATGCGGGAGGGGCTCAGCGGCCGCCTGCGGATCGGGTGCATCCCGACGGCGCTGTGCGTGGTGCCGATCCTGACGTCGCTGCTGTGCCAGGACCAGCCGCGCGTGCGGGTGCAGGTGAGCTCGATGACCTCGATCGAGATCCAGCGGGGGCTGTCGCAGTACGGGCTGGACGTCGGCGTGACCTACATCGACAACGAGCCGCTGACCGGTGTCCGCACCGTCCCGCTGTACCGGGAGCGCTACCTGCTGCTGGCCGCCGAGGACGACCTCGACGAGGGCGACGCGGCGACCTGGGCGGAAGCCGCGGAGCACCCGCTGTGCATGCTCTCCGAGGACATGCAGAACCGCCGCATCCTCAACTCCGTGTTCGAGCAGGCGCAGGCCAAGCCGCAACCCGCGGTGGAGACCAACTCCATCAGCGCCCTCTACGCGCACGTGCGCGAAGGCCCGTGGGCCACCGTGCTCCCCCATTCGTGGCTTCTGCGGTTCGGGGTCCCCGAGGGGATGCGCGCGGTCCCGCTCGTGGAACCGGAGATCAGCAAGACGATCGGCCTCGTCCTGCACGACCGCGACCCCGAACCCATCCTCGCCAGAGCCTTCGTCGACACCGCCCGCCGAGTCGACCTCGACGAACTCCTCAACGCCACCACTCCAGCCTGATCACGCACCGTTTCGCGTCAGCTTCCGGTTATGCCCTTGTCTGCGTACTCTTTTCGAATGAGCCTGGGCGAGGAGCCGTTGCGGCTGGTGGTCGTCGACGACCACCAGATGGTGCTGGACGGGCTCAAGGCGATGCTGGAGCCGCACTCCGACCGGGTTCGGATCGTCGGTGAGGCGGGCACTCCCGCGCAGGCGGTCACCGAGATCCTGGAGCACGCACCGGACGCGGTGCTGCTCGACGTCCGGTTGCGCGGTTCCAGCGGTTTGGACCTGTGCGGCGAGATCCTGGGGCACCGCCCGGACTGCAAGGTGGTGTTCCTGACCGTCTACGACGACGAGCAGTACCTCTACCAGGCGCTGCAGCTGGGCGCGTCCGGGTTCCTGCTCAAGCGGGTCCGCGGCTCGGAGCTCGTGGAGTACCTGACGCGCATCCGCGGCGGAGAGGTGCTCATCGACCCGGCGCTGGACACCAGGGTGGCGATGTCGGCGGCGCGGATCCGCAACGGCGAGTTCTGGCCCGGCGCCCACCTGGGCATCACGCAACGCGAGAGCGACGTGCTGTCGCTGCTGGTCGCGGGCTTGTCGAACCGGGCCATCGCCGCGAAGCTGTTCATCACCGAGGAGACCGTCAAGACCCACCTGCGGGCCCTCTACCGCAAGCTGGACGTCGGCGACCGGGCCGGAGCCATCACCGTTGCCCTGCGGGAGGGGGTGTACCGGTGAAGCGCAGATCGTTGGGCATGGCCGACGCCGAGCAGGAGTCCCACCTGCTCATCCGCATCATCGAAACCATCTCCGCGCGGCTGGATCTCGACGAGATCGTGCAGAACGTCGCGGCGATCATCACCGAGATGACCGCGACCGACGTGTGTTTCGTGCACCTGCTCGACGACGACCGGCAGCGGCTGAAGCTCTGCGGCGCGACACCGCCGTTCGACCGGCTGGCGGGACAGGTGGAGCTCGCCGTCGGCGAAGGAATGGCCGGCTGGGTCGCCGCGCACGGCGAACCCGCGGTCATCGTGGAGGACAAGCTCGCCGACCCTCGCTACAAGTACATCCCGGAGCTGCACGGCGAGGAGTTCACCTCGATGGTGTCCGTGCCGATCCTGACCCGGCTGGGCCACCTGGTGGGCGTGCTCAACCTGCACAGCAAGCGGCGTCGCGAGTTCGGCGACGACGTGGAGCTGCTGCGCTCGCTGGCCGGTCTCGTCGCCGGCGCCATCGAGAACGCAAGGCTGTACCGCAGGCTCGCCGACCGGGAGGAGGCGCTGGAGCGCTTCACCGAGCGGATGGTGCAGCTGCAGGAAGCCGAGAGCCGCCGCCTCGCCGGGGAGATCCACGACGGCATCAGCCAGCGGATCGTGAGCCTGTTCTTCCACCTCTCCGCAGCACGCGACCTGGTCGGTGACGACTCGTCGCGCGCGGAGCAGCAGATCGCCACCGCGCAGGACCTGGCCGCCGCCGCGCTGGACGAGACCCGCTACGCGATCGCGGGCCTGCGGCCCCCGGTGCTCGACGACCTGGGCCTGACCGCGAGCCTGCAGAGCCTCGCGAGCGGGATCGCCGACCTGCGAGTCCGCGTCGACGCCGGGGTCTGCGACGTGCCGGAGTTCCTGGAGAGCGCGATCTACCGTAGCGCTCAGGAAGCGCTGCAGAACATCCAGAAGCACGCGCAGGCCGGCAGCGCGGTGATCCGGCTGCGCGCCACCTCCGCCGGGGTGGTGCTGCAGGTCAGCGACGACGGCGTGGGATTCGACCCGGCCTCGCTGCGCGTGAGCACCGGCCCGACCGGCCACGGCCTGTCCGGTCTGCGCGAACGCGCCCGCCTCCTCGGCGGCACGCTGGACGTCCGCAGCACACCGGGCGAGGGCACGACGCTCACCCTCAACGTCCCACCCCAGCAGGATTCGTCCTAGGACCACAACCGCAGGGTGTTGTGCTTGAGGATCACATCCTTCTGTCCTGTGTCCTGTGTGTGGGGTGTGTGGGGTGGGGAAGTTTTCATGAAAACTTCCCCACCCCACACACGGGATACCCCACCCACAGGACACAGGACACAGGACACAGGACACAGGACACAGGACACAGGACACAGGACACAGGACACAGGACACAGGACACAGGAGGAGCCAAACCCGGTGTCAGGACTTGAAGTCGACGGGCTCGAGGCGGATGAGATCGTCGAGACCGCAGTCGTCGAGGGTGTCCACGAGACGGCTCGCGTGCCGCAACCGGGCTCGTTCCAGCACGTTCCGCACCGTCCGGGCGTTGGCGAAGCGAGGTTGCGCCCGCTGCTCGTCGAGGAGTTCGCGGAACACCTCCGCCGCCTCGCCGCCGATGCGGTAACCGTCCTGTTCAGACATCAGACCGGCGATGGACTCCAGCTCACCGAGGTCGTAGTCGCCGAACTCGATGTGGTGCGCCACCCGCGAGCTCATGCCCGGGTTGGAGCGGAAGAACTCCGCCATCCGGTCGCCGTATCCCGCCAGGATCACCACCACGTCCTCGCGCTGGTTCTCCATGACCTGCAGCAGGATCTCGATGGACTCCTGCCCGTAGTCGCGCTCGTTCTCGGCGCGGTAGAGGTAGTAGGCCTCGTCGATGAACAGCACACCGCCCATCGCCCGCTTGAGCACCTCCTTGGTCTTGGGCGCGGTGTGGCCCACGTACTGGCCGACGAGGTCGTCGCGGGTGACGGCGACCAGATGACCGCGTTCCAGGTAACCGATGCGGTGCAGCAGCCCGGCCATCCGCATCGCGACGGTCGTCTTGCCGGTGCCCGGGTTGCCGGTGAAGCACATGTGCAGGTTCGGGCGCGTGGAGCTCACCCCGAAGCGCTGGCGCACGCGGTCCACCAGCAGCAGCGCGGCGACCTCGCGGATGCGGGTCTTGACCTCGTGCAGCCCGATGAGTTCGGCGTCGAGCGAGGCGATCAGCTCGTCGATGCCCGCCTCGTCCCGCTCGGCCGCGAGGTCCACGCGCGACCGCTGCGAGAGGATCGATTGCGTTGCTTCCGTGTCCATTTCGCCGGGTCGCATGCCGAAACCCGGCCGCGTCGCGGTGTTCACGATGAGTACCGGTCGCCTCTCGGTCGGTCCAGCGCGTAGGGGTGGGTGCTGTAGCGCAGCCGCCGGTCGGCGGCCTCCTGCCGGTCGAGCCGGAACCCGGGTTCCTCGGGCGGCCGGTTGACCAGGAAGGTCAGCGCCGTGGTCTGCCTGCCCAGCGAGGCGTCGTAGGCGTTGACCCGGATGTAGTGGTGCGGGTAGGCCTTCCGGCACTCGTTGACCTCGTAGAGCACGCCGGCCGCGTCGGCGAGGTCGAACATCGGCAGTCCCCACATGTCCCAGTAGTTGTTGCGGGGATGCGGGTCGTCGGTGAACTCCACCGACAGCGGCCAGCCGTTGTCCAGCGCGTACTGCGCCTGCGCCCGGATCTCGGCGTCGGTCAGCTCCGGGAGGTAGGAGAAGGTTCCTTGGGTGATGCGCATGTCGGGTCTCCTCACACCAGGGTCGGCATCTCGACGACGTCCGGGGAGTCGGTGGAGTCGTAGTTGAAGCTCACGTCTCCCCACAGGGCCAGCGCGGTGTCGAGCTCGCGGCTGTGCCGCGCGGCCGCGCGCAGGATGTCGGGTCCTTCGGCCAGGAAGTCGCGACCTTCGTTGCGCGCCTTGATCATCGCTTCGAGCGCGACCCTGTTCGCGGTGGCACCGGCTGCGATGCCCATCGGGTGACCGATCGTGCCGCCGCCGAACTGCAGGATCACGTCCTCCCCCAGGTGGTCGAGCAGCTGGTGCATCTGACCGGCGTGGATGCCCCCGGAGGCCACGGGCATGACGCCCGGCATCGACGCCCAGTCCTGCTCGAAGTACAGGCCCTTGGCCGGGTCCGGCTCCGCCTTGTTGACGCGCAGCACGTCGTAGAAGCCGGCCACCGAGTTCGGGTCGCCTTCGAGCTTGCCGACCACCGTTCCGGCGTGGATGTGGTCGACGCCTGCCAGCCGCATCCACTTGGCGATCACCCGGAAGCTCACGCCGTGGTTCTTCTGGCGCGTGTAGGTGGAGTGACCGGCACGGTGCAGGTGCAGCAGAACACCGTTGGCGCGCGCCCACTTCGCCATCGACTGGATCGCGGTGTAGCCGACGGTCAGATCGATCATCACCACGACGCTGCCGATCTCCTTGGCGAACTGCGCCCGCTCGTACATGTCCTCCATCGTCGCGGCGGTGACGTTGAGGTAATGGCCCTTGATCTCACCGGTTTCGGCCTGGGCGCGGTTGACGCCCTCCATGCAGAACAGGAACCGGTCGCGCCAGCGCATGAAGGGCTGGGAGTTGATGTTCTCGTCGTCCTTGGTGAAGTCGAGACCACCGCGCAGGGCCTCGAACACCACCCGCCCGTAGTTGCGCGCGGACAGCCCCAGCTTCGGCTTGACGGTGGCGCCCAGCAGCGGCCGCCCGTACTTGTTCAGGTACTCCCGCTCCATCACGATGCCGTGCGCGGGCCCCTGGAAGGTCTTGGTGTAGTGCGGCGGGATCCGCATGTCCTCCAGCCGCAGCGCCTTGAGCGCCTTGAACCCGAAGACGTTGCCGATGATCGACGAGGTCAGGTTCGCGATCGAGCCCTCCTCGAACAGGTCGAGGTCGTAGGCGATGTAGGCGATGTGCTGACCGGGCTGGCCGGGCACGGGGTCGACCCGGTAGCACTTGCCCTGGTAGTGCTCGTAGGTCGTGAGCCGGTCGGTCCACACCACCGTCCAGGTCGCGGTCGAGGACTCCCCCGCCACCGCGGCTCCGGCCTCCTCGGGCGGCACCCCGTCCTGCGGGGTCACGCGGAACGCGGCGAGCACGTCGCTCGGCTTCGGCTCGTAGTCGGGCTGCCAGTAGCCCATCTCGGCGTAGGGGATCACTCCGGCGCCCCAGCGCTCGTTCTCGGCTGCCATGCGTCCTCCCTCGACGTGAGTGGATGCGTTTGACGATGGCGGCCGATTGAGCAACTGTCTATCAAGAATCCGGGCACGACACTTGAGCGAACGGTTGAGAAGATGACGCTGACGCAGCTGCGCACGTTCCTGGCCATCGCCGACACCGGCTCGGTGCACGCCGCCGCGCGCCAGCTGTACGTCACCCAGTCAGCGGTCTCGGCGGCCCTCAACGCTCTGCAGAAGTCGCTCGGCCTGCATCTGCTGGAGCGCGACGGGCGCGGCCTGCGGCTCACCCGCGCGGGCGTGGTCTACGCCGACCACGTCCGCACCGCCCTCGGCCTGCTCGACCAGGCCCACACCGCCGCGACGGCGGAAACCGACCCGGAACGCGGTGAACTGCGCATCGCGGCCCTGACGACCGCGGGCGAGCAGATCCTGCCCGGCGTGCTGGCGAGCTTCCGCGAGCGGCACCCGCACGTGGGCGTGCGCCTGGAGGTCGGCAACCGCGAAACGGTCCGCCGACTGCTGGAGCGCCACGAGGTCGACCTGGTCCTCGGCGGACGCCCGGAGCCCGGCCGCGAGGTCGAGGTCCTCGCCACCCGGCCGCACGAGCTCATCGTCGTCGCCCACTCCCCCGGTCCGGGCGACCCCGCCTGGCTCGCGGCCCAGACCTGGCTGCTGCGCGAACCCGGCTCGGGAACCCGCGCCATCACGGAGTCCTTCCTCGCCCAGCTCGAACTCGACCCGCCGCCCCGGACCCTCACGCTGGGCTCGAACACCGCGGTGATCGAGTCCACGTTGGCGGGCCTGGGGATCACGCTCGTCTCCCGGGACGCCGTCAGCCGTCATCTCGACGACGGCCACCTGACCGAGATCAGCACTCCGGCCACGCCCCTCCCCCGCGACTGGCACCTCACCGCCAACCCAGGCCTCAAAGCCCCCACCACAACCCTCTTCACCACCCACCTCACCACCACGGCCCACTTCCACACGCCGGAGGACTAGGAGCCGTTCAAAGCTGCGGCGAAGCGCATCCTCTTTCACCACTTGGGCAGCTGGCACCTTCACCACCTGGGCAGCCGGCACCGCCGCGGGATCGCCCGCGATTTCGTGGCGAGCACGCCGGGACGCCGTGTGGGTGGGGTGGGGTGGGGAAGTTTTCATGAAAACTTCCCCACCCACACGACATGCAACAGGTTCCGCGACCCGCACCGCCCGCCAGACCAATTCCCGAACGGTTCTTAGGTGCTCAGATGGAGCATGACCTTGCTGCTGCCCGTGGTGCGGTCGGCTGCGACCGCGAGGGCTTCGGCGGCCCGCTCCAGCGGGAAGGTGTGGGTGATGAGCGGGGTGACGTCCAGGCCGTCGCGCAGCGCGGTCAGGGCGTCGGTGATCTCGTCGACGAAGCGGTAGGAACCGACCCAGGTGATCTCGCGGGTCACCAGGTCGCCGAGCGCCGCCGGAGCTGTCTCACCCGGGAGGTTCCCGACTTGGACGACGGTTCCGCCTCGCCTGGTGGCACGCAGCACGGGGCCGATCGCGGCCGGTGCGCCGGAGGCCTCGAACGACACGTCCACCTCTTCGGGCAGCGATTGCGTTGACAGATCGCGGGTTTCGTCGGCGCCCATGCGTTTCGCGATGTCCAGCGAGGTCGCGGCCAGGTCCGCCGCCACCACCGCGGACGCTCCCCGGTGCTGGGCCGAGGCGACCACGAGTGCCCCGATCGGACCGGCTCCGTTGACCAGAACCGTTCTGCCGCGCAGAGATCCGGCTCGACCGACCGCGTGCAGCGCGACGCCGAGCGGCTCGGCGAGCGCACCGAGCCGCGTGGACACCCCGTCCGGCAGCGCTCGCAGCTGGTCCGCCGGGACGACCCGGTACTGGCTGAAACCGCCGTCGGTGTGCGGGTCGAAGGCGGCCGATCCGAAGTAGCGCACGTGCGGGTGCAGGTTGCTGCGCCCCTCCGGGAAGGCGTGCTCCCCCACCAGCTCGGCCGGGTGAGCCGTCACCGGCTGCCCGACCTCCACCCCGGTCACACCAGGACCGAGACCGGCCACGCGTCCGGCGATCTCGTGCCCGAGGATCATCGGATGGCGCAGCGCGGCCGTTCCGGTGCCCCCGTGGCGCCAGTAGGAGATGTCGGACCCGCAGATCCCGCCCCACTCCAGCGCCAGCAGCACCTCGCCCTCGCCGGGCACCGGGTCCGGCACCTCGTCGACGCGGACGTCGCGGGTTCCGTGCACGACAACGGCTTTCACAGGGCATCCTCCATTCGGACGAGGTCGCGGCCGCGGGTCTCCGGCGCCAGCCAAGTGGAGACGAACGTGATCAGCGAGTAGGCGACGAGCATCGCGGCGATCGGCCACCAGTGCTGCGTCCAGGCGGTCAGGCCGGCGGCCAGGACCGGTCCGATCGCGGTCGCCAGCGTGCCGCCGATCTCCTTGGCCACGGCCAGCTGGGTGAAGCGGGTGCGCGAGCCGAACAGCTCGGCCATCGTCACGCTCTCCACCGCGAACAGCCCCAGCACACCGATGTTGAGCCCGAGGATCATCGCGAGCGTCAGCATCACCTCGTTGCCACCGGCGATGGTCGCCATCATCGGCACCGCGAGGATCGCGGTCAGCAGGCTCAACCCCAGGTAGACCGGACGCCTGCCGAACCGGTCTCCGAGCAGGCCCACCAGCGGGATCGTGGCGAAACCGAGCAGCGAGCCGTAGACGATGGCGTTGGTGGGCACCGCACGGCTGACCGCCAGCGACGAGGCGATGTAGCCCACGAGGAAGGTCTGCACGAGCCCGGAGTTGCCGGCCTGGCCGAAGCGGAGCCCGAGCGAGAGCAGGAAGGCCCTGCCCTTGCGCCGCGTCAGACCGGCCTCGACGGGCACGGAGTCCTCGCGCTCCTCGAACACGGGGCTCTCCTTGAGGTTCGAGCGCATCCAGACGCCGAACAGCAGCAGCACGAAGCTCAGCAGGAACGGGATCCGCCAACCCCAAGCGATGACCTGCTCCTCGGACAGCACGAGGAGCAACAAGGCCCACAGCCCGGATGCGGCGAGCGTGCCCGAGTTGGTCCCCAGCGATACCAGCGAGGAGATCAGCCCGCGTCGCTTGACCGGCGCGTACTCGACGAGCATCACGGTCGCACCGGCGATCTCGGCGCCCGCACCGAATCCCTGGATCAACCGCAGAACGACCAGCAAGATCGGCGCCGCGATGCCGATCGTCTGGTACGGCGGCAGGACGCCGATGAGCGTGGTGGAAGCGCCCATGATGACGATCGTGAGGAACAGGACCTTCTTGCGGCCGATCCGGTCGCCCATCCGCCCGAAGTAGAAGGCGCCGACGAGCCGCGCGACGTAGCCGACGCCGTAGGTGGCCATCGCCGCGATCAGCCCGATGGCGGGGCTGACGTCGGGGAAGAAGATCTTGTTGAACACGATGGCCGCCGCCAGCGAGTAGAGCTGGAAGTCCATGAACTCCATCGCCGTGCCCAGCCAGCCCGACACGGCGGCCTTGCTCAGCTCGCGAGTCGACCGTCTCGCGGCACCCGCCGTCTGGGTGCTGTCCGTCATCGTGCGCTCCTTCGCTCCACGCCGACCCACTGGTAGGTCAGTACTGGTATACAAGCACTGACCGATCAGGGTGGTCAAGACTCGTCTAGTCTTGGCCCGTGCCCGCACCCAGGAACCGCCCGAACCGCCGCGTCATCTACGAGACGTTGCGTCGCAAGGTGCTGACCCTCGAACTCGAACCGGGCTCGGCCCTGTCGGAGAAGGACCTGGCCGCGAGCCTGGGCGTCAGCCGCACGCCGGTGCGCGAGGGGCTGATCCTGCTCGCCGAGGAAGGCCTGGTGCAGGTGTTCCCGCAGATCGGCTCGTTCGTCTCCCGGGTCGATCCGCAGCGGGTCGCCGACGCTCAGTTCCTGCGCGAAGCCGTCGAGCTCACCGCGCTCGACGACGTGCCCGACGACCTCGACGAGGAGCTGCTGGCGGAACTGGCGGACAACCTCGCGCGGCAGCGCTCGGCGGAGGTCGACGTCGAGGAGTTCTTCGCCCTCGACGAGGAGTTCCACCGCGGCTTGCTGCGCCTGTCGGGGCACGAACGCGCCTGGCCGACGGTCGTCTCGGCGAAGGGCCACCTGGACCGCGCTCGCCGGCTCGGGCTCTACGAGTCGAGCCCGCCCGAGGTCTACGCCGATCAGCACGTCGAGATCCTGGACGCGATCCGCGCTCACGACCTCGCGCGGGCCCGCGCGACCATGCGCACCCACCTGCGCGCGGTCTTCGACGACATCGAGCGCCTCCGCGCCCGCAAGCCGGAGCTCTTCGCCTCCAACGCCGAAGCCACCCCGGTCCGCAAGTCCATCACAGTCTGGCAATGACCCGAGAAGTGATTCCGGGGGTCGAGTTGCCGGCGTCACCGCGGCAGGTCCCAGTTTTAGGGGTCGTTGCAGAATCACCTTGCTTGGCGGTGCGGGTGGCGGAACCTCACACGCCGTCTGGACTCCGTGCGCCACTCCTGATGTATGCCAATACACGGCGTCGCGGCGTACTCGCCAGACGACGTGTGAGAACCCGCGGCGGTGCCAGCTGAGTCCCACACCTGAAGCAACGGCTCCGCCGCATTCTGAAACGACTCCTTAGTCCAAACTGAGCCGACATTTCGGGCATGAACCCGGCTCGGTTTGGACTAAAACTGGGATTTGGGGGGCACTCCCCCCTCTCGGGCGACGCTGACCGCTTGACGCGCGGAGGCGTCGCCGTCCCCCGGTTCGGCCGAGGGGGACGGGGGAAGACCTCGGGCGACGGGGGTACGGCGACGGCCCCGGACCGGAGCGCGCTCACCTCGGGGGCGTTCGGGCTTACCGGTTTACTGGACGCCGCAGGGCCACGTCAATGGTTTGTCCGGACATTCTCACCTGTTGGCGCAAGGTGGCGGTGCGGGGACCGCCGTTCGGAGCATTCCCGCGTGCTCCACAATGGACATGACTTCTGGAACTGCGCTGGAAATCCGGGTCTTGACATCGTTGTGATTCACCGCACAGCATTGATCGGCGCCCAGCGTTCCCCCAGACGAATCGAGGCCCTCGCCGAGATGAAGATCGGAGTAGCCGGGGTCGGTCGAATCGGCTCCATGCACGCCACGAATCTCGCCGCGCTCGACGAAATCGACCAACTCCTGCTGTTCGACCCTGCACCGGGCAGGGCGGAATCGGCTGCGGCCGAGATCGGACCACCCGCCACCGCGGTGACCACTGTGGACGAACTCCTGCGCGCCGACGGCGTGCTGATCGCCACCCCGACCGACACGCACCCCGACCTGGTGCGCGCGGCGCTGGCCGCCAGAACTCCGGTTCTGTGCGAAAAACCGCTGGCCGCCGACCTCCCCTCGATGTCCGCGCTCGTCGACGAGATCGAGCGAGCCGACGTCCCGGTCCTGGTCGGGTTCCAGCGCCGCTTCGACCCCGACACCGCCGAGGTGCACCGGCGGTTGCGCGACGGCACCGCCGGTTCGGTGTACCTGGTGCGGGCGGTGTGCAACGACCACCTGCCCCCGCCGAAGGAGTTCGTCGCGACCTCCGGCGGGCTGTTCCGGGACTGCCTGATCCACGACCTCGACGCCGTGCCGTGGCTGCTCGGCGAACCGGTCACGGAGGTCTACGCGTCCGGATCCGTGCTGGTGGACGAGTCCTTCCGGGAGGCGGGCGACGTGGACAACGCCGTGGTGTCGCTGCGCTTCGCCGGTGGTGCGCACGCGCTGCTGTCAGCCGCGCGGCACGATCCCGTGGGCTACGACTGCCGCCTGGAGGTCTTCGCCTCGCGCGACACCCTCACCGTCGGCCTCGACGAGCGCACACCGCTCAACACCGTCGGCGGAGTCGGGCCGGACCGACCGTGGAAGTCCTTCACCGAGCGCTACCACGACGCCTACGTGCAGGAGTCCCGCGTGTTCCTCGACGTCATCGCACGCCGCGCCGAGAACCCCTCACCGCCTGGGGAAGCGCTGGTCAGCCTGCGCCTCGCCGAGGCCTGCGAAGAGTCGCTGCGCGCGGGCGCACCGGTGGAGGTGAACCAGTGAAGTTCAAGGTCGCCGCCGCGCCGATCTCCTGGGGCGTGAGCGAAGTTCCCGGCTGGGGGCGGATTCTCGAGCCCGACCATGTCCTCTCCGAGATGGCGGGGCTGGGCGTCTACGCCACCGAGCTCGGCCCGCCCGGCTACCTCCCCGACCCGCGGACCATCATCGGCCGGCACGGGCTGGAGCTGGTGGGCGGCTTCCTCGCCGTCCCGCTGCACGACGCCGCGACGGCCGACGACAGCGTCGCGCAGGCCGCGGGCGCAGCCCGCGAGATCGCTCGCGCGGGCGGCGAGATCGTGGTGCTCGCGGCTGCCACCGGTCTCGACGGCTACGACGAGCGACCGGCGCTCGACGACGCGCAGTGGGCCGCGCTGATCGACACCTGCCGCCGCGTCACCGAAACCGTCACCGCCGAGGGGCTGCGCGTGGCGATGCACCCGCACGTCGGCACCCACGTGGAGACCGAGGCGGAGGTCGAGCGCTTCCTCACCGACTCCCCGATGCCGTTGTGCCTGGACACCGGGCACCTGCTGGTCGGCGGCACCGATCCGGTGGCGCTCGCCGAGCGTCACCCGGACCGCATCGGGCACCTGCACCTCAAGGACGTCCGCGCCGACCTGGCCACCGCGGTCCGCAACGGCGACGTCGGGTTCGCCGACGCCGTCGCCCGCGGGCTGTTCGTGCCGCTCGGGGACGGCGACGTCGACACCGACGCCGTGGTCCGCTCGGTGCACGGCGCGGGATACCGTGGCTGGTACGTGCTGGAGCAGGACACCGCGCTGGGCCCGGACTCCGCCATCGGCGGCCCCCGGCGCGACACCGCGCGCAGCCTGGTCCACCTGGACCAGGTCTTCTCCCGGATCCAGGAAGTCCGATGACCCAAACCCGCAGGTCCGCACCGTCGCGGTTGCTGCCGGTGCTCCTGATCGGAGCGCTGGCGCTGGCCGGGTGCACCGGCCCCAAGGCGTCCGGCCCGATGCCGGGCGCGCACGAGCGCACCGAGAACCGCGACGGCCCACTGCGCATCGCGGTGATCAGCCACAGCACGCCCGGCGACGCGTTCTGGAACGTCGTGCAGAACGGCGCCGAGCGCGCGGGCGAAGACCTGGGAATCGAGGTCCAGTACCACGCCGACCCCGACCCGGGGAACCAGGCGAAGCTGGTGGACAACGCCATCGCCCAGGGGGCCGACGGTCTCGTGGTCTCGCTCGGCAGCCCGGACGCCATGCGCACGTCGGTGACCAGCGCTGTCGCCGCGGGCATTCCGGTGATCACGATCAACGCGGGCGAGGAGGTCAGCGCCGCGTTCGGCGCGATCACCCACGTCGGGCAGAGCGAGACCGTCGCGGGACAGGCTGCGGGGCAGCGCTTCTCGCAGGAGGGCAAGCGCAAGGTGCTGTGCGTGATCCACCAGGCCGGCGTGGAGACGCTCAACCAGCGCTGCGAGGGTGCGCGCGAGGGGTTCTCCCCCGGCCAGGTCACCAACCTGCAGGTCGACATCAACAACCCGACGGACGCGCAGTCCCGGATCAAGGGAGCGCTGCAGTCGGATCCCGGCGTGGACGGGGTGCTCACGCTCAACCCGCAGGTCGCCGCGAACGCGGTGAACGCGGTCCGCGAATCCGGTTCCCGCGCGGCGGTGTCCACCTTCGACCTCAACGGCGACGTGGTCGCCTCGATCCAGGCCGGTGAGCTGCTGTTCGCCGTCGACCAGCAGCAGTACGAGCAGGGATATCTGCCGGTGGTGCACCTGAAGCTATTCCTGGAGAACGCCAACACGGTCGGCGGCGGCAAACCCGTCTACACCGGACCGGGTTTCGTCGATCGGTCCAACGTGGACGTGGTCGGCGAGTACGCACGACGCGGAACGAGGTAGGCATGACGACTCCGTGGGCTCGGCTGCTCACCCGGCCGGAGCTGGGCGCGGTGATCGGCGCGCTCGGCGTGTTCGCGTTCTTCTCGCTGGTCACCGACGAGTTCCTGTCACCGCTGGGAACGGCGACCTGGCTGGACGACTCGGCGACGCTGGGCATCATGGCCGTCGGAGTGGCGCTGCTGATGATCGGCGGCGAGTTCGACCTCTCCGCGGGCGTCATGACGGCCTCGACCGCGCTGGTCACGGCCATGGTGGCCACCGAGCTGGGGTGGAACGTCTGGGCCGGGCTCGCGCTGTCGCTGGTGTTCGCGCTGGTGGTCGGCGCGTTCAACGGCCTGCTGGTGATGCGCACCGGGTTGCCCAGCTTCATCGTCACCCTCGGCACGTTCTTCGCGTTGCAGGGTCTCAACCTCGGCGTGACGCGGCTGGTCACCGGGACCGTGCAGGTCTCGGGGATCCGCTCGGCACCCGGTTACGAATCGGCGGGGTTCGTCCTCGCCTCCACCGTGGACATCGGCGGCACGTCGTTCCAGATCTCCATCGCCTGGTGGATCGGTGCCGCGCTGGTGGCGTCGTTCCTGCTGCTGCGCACGCGATTCGGCAACTGGATCTTCGCGGTCGGCGGCTCGTCCGCGAGCGCCCGCGCGGTCGGCGTGCCGGTGCTGAGCACCAAGGTCGGGCTGTTCATGACCACCGCGCTGTGCGGGTGGCTGGTGGGCTCGATCAACATCCTGCGGTTCACCACCGTGCAGGCGAACCAGGGCGTGGGACTGGAGTTCCAGTTCATCATCGCCGCGGTGATCGGCGGTTGCCTGCTCACCGGCGGTTTCGGCTCGGCGATCGGGGCTGCGGTCGGCGCGCTGATCTTCGGCATGGTCCGGCAGGGCATCGTGTTCGCGCGCTGGGACAACGACTGGTTCTTCCTGTTCCTCGGCGTGCTGCTGCTCGGAGCGGTGCTGGTCAACAACTCCTTCCGCCGCCGCGCGGAACGGCAACGGAGGTAGGGCGATGACTCCGCTCCTGCAAGCGCGCGGCATCGGCAAGAACTACGGCAGCGTCTCCGCGCTGGAGGACGTCTCGACCGTGGTCAACCGAGGCGAGGTCACCTGCGTGCTGGGCGACAACGGCGCAGGCAAGTCGACGCTGATCAAGGTCCTCGCGGGCGCGCACCAGCACGACGCGGGCGAGCTGCTGCTCGACGGTGCGCCGGTGCGCTTCGGCTCCCCGCGCGACGCGCTGGAGCGGGGCATCGCCACGGTGTTCCAGGACCTGGCGGTGGTTCCGCTGATGAGCGTGTGGCGGAACTTCTTCCTCGGCTCCGAACCCGGCCGGTGGGGGTTGATCGACCGGAAACGGGCACGGGAGACGACCCGCGACGCGCTCGCCGAGATGGGCATCGAGCTGCGCGACGTCGAGCAGCCGGTGGGCACGCTGTCGGGTGGTGAGCGGCAGTGCGTGGCGATCGCCCGCGCGATGCACTTCGGCGCGAAGGTCCTCATCCTCGACGAGCCGACCGCCGCGCTGGGCGTCAAGCAGGCCGGGCTCGTGCTCAAGCACGTGGTCCGGGCCCGCGACCGCGGCCTCGGCGTCGTGCTGATCACCCACAACCCGCACCACGCCTACCCGGTGGGCGACCGGTTCCTGCTCCTCAAACGGGGCCGGAGCCTCGGCAGCCACGAGAAGGCGGACATCACCCTGGACCACCTCACGCACCAGATGGCGGGCGGCGCGGAACTCGAAACCCTCACCCACGAGCTGGAATCCGACTGACCCTGGTCATCTCCGGAGCGACCGGTTAGCCTACCAAGCACTTGCTTGTGGCATGAGCTGCGGCTGCTCGACGAGGTGAGGAGACGGGATTGGCGACGCTGCCGATGTTCCGGCTTGAGGGCCGGGTCGCGTTGGTTTCCGGCGCGGGGCGCGGGATCGGGGCCGCGACGGCGTTGGCGCTGGCGGAGGCCGGCGCCGACGTGGCGGTGCTCTCGCGCACGCCGGATCAGATCGAGGCGGTGGCCCAGCAGATCCGCGATCTGGGGCGGCGCGCCGTGGCCATCCCCACCGACGCCGGGGACGCCGAGGCGGTCTCCGCCGCGGTCGCCCGGGCCGCCGACGAGCTCGGGCGCATCGACGTCGTGGTGAGCGTGACGGGCGGTTCGATGCCCCGCCCGTTCACCCACACCCACGACGAAGCGCTGCGGAAGTCCTTCGAGAACAACGTCGTGCACGGGGTCCGGCTGGTGCGCGAAGCCGTCCCGCACCTGGTGAAGTCGGACGCGGCGAGCGTCGTGATGGTCTCCAGCAGCACCGGGCACCTCGTCGGGCGCGGCTACCTCGCCTACGGTGCCGCCAAGGCCTCGCTCGACCACGCGGTGCGCATGATGGCCGCGGACCTCAACCCGCGCATCCGGGTCAACGCGGTCGCGCCCGGCGCGATCCTCACCGAGGCGCTGGAGGTCGTGGCCGCCGAGCCGCAGATGAAGGCGACCTTGGAGGAGCACACCCCGCTGCGGCGCATCGGCACCCCGGAGGACATCGCGGCGGCGATCCTCTACCTCTCCTCCCCCGCGTCGTCCTACGTCACCGGCCAGGTCCTGGCGGTGGACGGCGGCCTGGTCACCCCCAACATGCCCCTCCCCATCCCCGACGTGGACGCCGAGTAGGGCAGTTTTGGTCTGAACTGACCGGGCAAAACGGACTTCGATCATGGACGGTTCGGACCAAAACTGCCCCCTGCCCCGGCGAACGCCACCCGGCACGCGGTATCCGCGCGGAGTGACTCGGCGGTAGCTTCGGGCTCGGACAGCGTCGTGCCCGCGGGGAGGAGCCGCCGTGCGTGATGACCTGGACGTGCTGATCGTCGGAGCCGGACTCGCCGGGATCGGGGCCGCGCACCAGCTGCAATCGGCGTTCCCCGGCCTCGACTACGCGATCCTCGAATCGCGGGATGCGCTGGGCGGGACGTGGGACCTGTTCCGCTACCCCGGAGTCCGCTCGGACTCCGACATGTTCACCATGGCCTACCGCTTCCGGCCGTGGCCCGGCGCGCAGTCCTTCGCCGGCGGCGAATCGATCCTCGACTACGTGCGCTCCACCGCCGCCGACGGCGGCGTCGACCGGAGGATCCGCTACCGGCACCGGGTCCTCAGCGCCTCCTGGTCCAGCGACGATGCCCGCTGGACCGTGCTCGCCGAGCACGACGGCGAGCAGGTCCGGCTGACCGCGAAGTTCCTGCACCTGTGTCCGGGCTACTACCACTACGAGCAGCCCCACGCGCCCGAGTTCGACGGCGTCGAGCGCTTCACCGGAACCCTCGTGCACCCGCAGCACTGGCCCGACGACCTCGACCACGCGGGCAAGCGGGTCGTGGTGATCGGCAGCGGGGCCACGGCGATCACGCTGGTCCCCGCGATGGCGGAGACCGCCGCGCACGTCACGATGCTGCAGCGCTCCCCCAGCTACGTGATGGCGACGCCGGCGCAGGACCCGCTACTCGCCCGGCTGGGCGGCAGGCTCGGCCGGCGCGCGACCTACGCCCTGGTGCGGTGGAAGAACATCGTGCTCGGTTCGAGCACGTACCGGTTCAGCAGGCTGTTCCCGAAGTGGATGCGCCGCTCCATCCGCAAGTCCACCGCCGAGCGGCTACCAACGGGCTACGACGTCGACACGCACTTCAACCCGCGCTACGACCCGTGGGACCAGCGCATGTGCCTGGCCCCGGACGGCGACATCTTCGACGCGCTGAGCAGTGGGAAGGCCTCGGTCGTCACCGACCACGTCGAGGAGTTCACCGAGACCGGACTGCGCTTGCGCTCCGGGCAGCAGCTCGACGCGGACCTCGTCATCACCGCAACCGGCCTGCGGCTGCGCGCGTTCGGCGGCATCACCTTCACCGTCGACGGACGTGACGTCGCGCCGAGCGAGACGACCGTCTACAAGGGAGCGATGCTCTCCGGGATCCCCAACCTGGCCTTCACCTTCGGCTACACCAACCACAGCTGGACGCTCAAGGCCGACCTGGTGGGCGAGTTCGTGATCCGGCTGCTGCGCGAGATGCGCCGCAACGGCCACGACCTGTGCGTCCCGGTCGCGACGGACCGGGGCACGCTCCCGATGATCGAGAACTTCACCTCGGGCTACGTCCAGCGCGGCATCGACGCCTTCCCGCGCTCGGGCTCGAAGGCCCCGTGGCGGGTCAAGATGGCGTACTTCCACGACCTGCTGGTGCTGCGCCACCTCCCGGTCGCCGACCACCACCTGCGCTTCGGCCGCGCTCATTCGCAGGCGAGACCGTCGCCGTCGCTGTCCATCTCGGACGAATAACCGGTGTCTCCCCTGCGCAGCGGCACCGCACCGGCGGCTTCGGCCTGGCGGCAATCGGCGTAGTCGGCCGGCCGCACCTCGGCCTCCGGCGTCGTCGACGGCGTCCCGGCGCCGCACTGCGGCCCCCACACGCCCAGGCCGGCGGACTTCGCGGTGGCCTCGGCCTGGCCGAGCTCCGATGCGAGACCCTCGCCGAGGAAGGCCTGCGGGTAGAGCCGGGCCGCGCCCTGCTGCAGCGCCAGCGACGAGTAGCCCGCCCCGTCGGGCAGGGTCAGCGCGACCTCGGGGTCGGGGCTGCGCCCGCTGCTCCAGCCGACGCCGAAGGTGACCTGCACGGTCGCCCCGTCGAGGGCCTGCTCGGCGAACGCCCGCGACTCCGAGCTCCAGCACTCCCCCGCAGCAGGCGCCTGGACACCGGCGATGCGCACGACCTGCGGATCCGCGCCCGGGATCTGGAGCCGTACCCGGTCGTCGTCGAGAACGTCCTGCACCAGCGCCTCCTCGTGCAGCGGAGGCGGTGCGACCACCGGTTCCGGTGTGATCACCGACGGTGGCGGCGAGCTCGGTTGCCGCAGCAGCTGCGGACCGGACGGCTGCGCGCGCTGCGCGGGTTCCGCGAGTCCGCCGACCACCATCAGCACCACCACGGCGCCCAGCGCGCAGCCTCCGGCGACCAGCGGGGCCCGCTTCGAACCGCCTTCCCGGTGCCAGTACGCGGCGACGGCGAGGCAGAGCGTCAGCGGCCAGAGCGCGGCCGCGACGAGACCGGCCATCAGCCACGGCCACGCTCGTCCCTGCCTGGCGCGCTGCCGCCAGAGCAGAGCGCTCATCACCACCGTCGCCACCGCTCCGATCAGGTGGACGATCCCGAAGACCATCGAACTCCTCGCTGCGCTCGGGTTGAACGCCCGATCATCCCTCACTCGATCGAGTGACCACCCGCAGGTCGGGAGCAACACCACCCCACTGGAGCAGTCGGAGCTTGGAAGGCGATCCGCAGCTCGGAGGCGGGGGTGGGGTGGGTGTGGGGGTGGGGGGAAGTTTTCATGAAAACTTCCCCCCACCCCCCCACGAATGCGCGCAGCGACGAGACGACGATCTCCTCGCGAATCCCGGACGAGCGCGCAGCGCGTGGGAGTAGCATTCGTATGCAGCACGCCGAGGGGAGGACGACCTTGATCACCAGTCGCGATGTGGCACGTCTGGCGGGTGTTTCGCAGCCGACGGTGTCGCGGGCGCTGCGCGGTGATCAGCGCGTGTCGGCGGCCACCCGCGAACGGGTCCAGCGCGCGGCCGACGCGCTCAGCTACGTGCCGAGCGAGACCGGGCGCAGCCTGTCGACGCGGACGACCAAGCGCATCGGCGTCGTGGTCACCGACCTGACCAACCCGTTCTACCCGCACCTGATCGGCCCGCTGCACGACGAGCTGGAGCAGCACGGCTACCGGATGATGCTGTTCACCGAGCGCTCCGAGACCGCGGTGGCCAGCCAGCGGCTGCTGGACCGATCCATCGACGGCGTCGTGCTGGCGACGGCGACCATCGGTTCCCGGCTGCCCAACGACCTGCAGCAGCGGGAGCTGCCGTTCGTCTTCCTCAACCGCGAGTCCGGCGGGCAACCGGCCGACGCCGCCGTGGTCGACAACGAGCTGGGCGGGCGGCTGGTCGCCCGCGAGCTGGCCGAGCTCGGGCACCGCGACATCGCCCACATCGGCGGCCCGCAGGACACCACCACCGGGCGCGATCGCGAAATGGGTTTCCGCGTGGGGCTTTCCGAAGCCGGCATCGGGCTGGCCGAGGACGCCGTGCGGCGCGGGTCCTTCGACTTCGACACCGGCTACCGGGGTCTCACCGAGCTGCTCGCCGGGCCGACGCGCCCCACGGCGGTGTTCTGCGGAAACGACGTCATCGCCATCGGCGCCTTCAACGCCGCGCGCGCCCAGGGCGTGCGCATTCCCGAAGACCTGACGCTCATCGGTTTCGACGACATCCCGATGGCGGCGTGGGAGGCGTTCGGGCTCACCACCGTCCACTACGACCTGGGCGAACTCGCCCAGGAGGCCGCGCGCCTGCTGGTGCGGCGCATCGACGCCGAGGGCGAGCAGGAACCCCGCCGGACGCTGTTCACCCCGGAACTGGTCCTGCGCACCACCCACGCAGCGCGCTGATCAGCAACGGCGTGCTCCCGCGAGCGTCACGCCGTTGCTGATCCGGACACGGCCCATCCCCTTCGAGCGAGCTTCAGGACGCGAGCGTCCTCAACAGCTGCATGAGGATGTGGGTGAGGTTGTAGAGCACCATCCCCGGCGGGGCCTTCGCGCCCTGCTCGGTGGAGCCCACGATCGTCATCAGCGGTTTCCCGGCCGCCGCCTCGACGACCTGGGCGAGGCGGGCGGCGACGTCCGGGTCCGCCGGGCCGCTGCGTCCCATGGCGACCGAGAGGTCGGCCGGCCCCACCAGGACCGAATCGACTCCCCGGACGGCGAGGACGTCCGCCGCCGCGTCGCATGCCTGCGGGGTCTCCAGCATCGGGATGACCATCGTGCTGCGCTCGGCCTGCGCCAGGTGCTCGGCGATGCTGTTGGTGCCGAACCGGCCCGCGCGGCTGTAGGTGGCGAACCCGCGCTCGCCCAGCGGCGGGTAGTGCGCGGCGGACACCACTGCCCGAGCCTGCTCCGGGGTGTCGACGTGCGGGACGATGACCCCCTGCGCGCCGAGGTCCAGCACGCGCAGCACCAGGGCCGGCTCGTGCTCCCCCACCCGCACCAGCACCGGGAGGTCGTGAGCAGCGGCGATCTGCAGGTGCTGCTGGAGGCTCAGCAGATCCGCGGGACCGTGCTCGCAGTCGATGACCGCGTAGTCGAGCCCCGCCACCGCGGCCATCTCCAGTAGGTTCTCCGACGGCAGCCGCAGCAGGCCGCCGTGCAGCCGCTCGCCTGCCCGCACTCGTTGCTTCAAGGTCGTCATCGCGCCACCATTCCCGCCGACAGGTCGATGTCGGCTCCGCACATCCCGCGCATCTGCAGCATCGCCACCAGCGCCTGCCCCACCTCGTCCTCGGTCACCATGCGCTGCAGCAGGGCCCGCGAGACGAACTCCCGCTCGGCGGCCTCCTCCGTCGTCCCGGTCCGCTCGGCTTCGAGCCGGAAGTTGCGGGCCATGCGCGGCCCGTCCACCGGCCCCGGCGACAGCGAGTTCACCGTCACCCCGTGCGGACCGACCTCGCCCGCGAGCGTCGTGGTCAGCCCGATCACCGCGGTCTTCGACGCGCAGTACGGGGTTCGGCGCAGCAGCGGGCGCTTCCCGGACACCGAGGCGACGTTGACGACGTCACCGCTGCCCCGGTCGACCATCTGCGGCAGGAACGCGCGGCACATCAGGTAGACGCCGCGCACGTTGATGTCGAACACCTCGTCCCACTCGTCGGGTTCGATCTCCAGCAGCGGCTTGACCGGGCCGGCGATCCCGGCGTTGTTGACCAGGACCGAGATCTCCTCGCCCGCCAGCTCCTCGGTCAGCACCGACACCGAGGACGGATCGGAGACGTCGCAGGTCGCCGCGCGCCCGTCGAGACCGTCGAGGGTCTCCTCCAGCACGTCGAGCCTGCGGCCCACGGCGACGACCCGGGCGCCCGCGGCGGACAGAGCTCGGGACATGGCCCGCCCCAACCCGTTTCCCGCGCCGGTGACCAGGGCTGTTCGCCCGGTGAGCGGTGTGGTCATGCTTCTCCTCGTTCCAGTAGTCGCCGGATGAGCGCGCCCACCACGGCGGGTCGTTCCAGCGGCAGCAGGTGCCCCGCTCCGGAGAGCACGTGCAGCCGTCCGCCGGGCGCGTGCTCGGCGATCTCCTCGTGGAAGTCCACCGGGCACAACGCGTCCCGGTCGCCGCACAGCACGCTCACCGGGCCCCCGTACTCCGCGAGGGCGCCGTAGGCCTCGGTGCGGGTGGCCTGCGCGGCGAGCTGGGCGCGGAAGACCTCGGGCCCGATCCGCTCGGCCATGCTCCGGAACCGGTCCTGCAGCGGGCTCGCGGGTTCGGCGAACATCGCGGGCAGGATCTCCTCGACGACCTCGTCGAACTCCCCCATCGCCTGACGCCGCCAGGCCCGGCGCTGCTCCGGCCGGGGCGCCCCGGCGTTGGTGGACAGAGCGCCGAACGCGCGCACCCGCTCCGGGGCCCGGCGCAGCACCTCGAAACCGACGATCGCGCCGAGGCTCAGCCCGATCAAGGTGAACTCACCCTCCACAGCGGACAGGACCTGGTCGGCCATGCCGCCGATGCTGGGCTCGGTGATCGCCGCGTGGACCACCTCGCCCGGCAGCTCCGACAACTCCGAGAACAGGTCGGCGTCGCAGAGCATGCCGGGCACCAGGACGATCGGGCTCACTTGCCGACCGGCCGCGGGATGAGGTGGAACGGTGCCAGGTAGCCGTTGTGGTCGACGCCGACGCCGGCGTCCGCGGCGGCCTTGACGACCTCGTCGTCCCACTCCAGCCGGACCCGGCCGTCACCGCTGTTGATCACCAGCATGCTCGCGGTCTCCCCGGAGACGTTGCGGACGCTGCGCCACGCGCCGGCGGGCACCGAGACCATGTCCCACGGGCCGAGCCGCACGGAGACCTCCTCGTCCCGGTTCAGCGTCACGTCCCACTCGCCGTCGAAGACCATCAACACCTGCGTCTCCGGGTGCCGGTGGGTGAGCATGCCCTCGCCCGGGGCCGCGCGCAGCCAGGAGATGTTGTGGCCGTGCGGGTTGTAGATGCGGGGTTCCTGCACCCGGTCCTCTGTCATGCCGAAGCCGATGACCTGCGCCAGCTCGGCCGCCCCGCCCGGCAGCGCCGACCCGAGCAGCCCCGCCGACGACCACTCCAGGTCGTCGGCGGTGGCGACGCGCTGACGCATCTTCTCCACCGGGTAGGAGTGCAGGCCGCTGATGTCCTCCGGGCTCATCGGCCGCTTGAGCTCGACGTCCTCGGGCTTCTCGTCCCCGGCGACCGTGTCGACGAGCCGGTTATCCTCGGTCAGGAACAGCCCGTGTCCCTCGGCCTTCCGCAGCACGCTCGGACCCCAGATGATGCCGCCGGTGTCGTCATGCCCGAGGCAGGTGAACAGCCAGCCGTCGTCGGGGCCGATGTTGGTGAAACCCCGGTAGATCCAGGTCGGGATGGAGGCGATGTCGCCCTCCCGCAGCACGAGCTCGCCCTCCTGCCCGTCGGCGCCCCAGCGCAGCAGGAACTCGCCCCGGAAGCAGAGGAACACCTCGGCGGTGAAGTGCAGGTGCAGGTTGTTGACGATGCCGTTCGGCATCGCCGCGGCGCCGATGTTGTAGCCGTGGGCCTCGCGCAGGTTCACCACCTGGTTCGCGCTCTGGGTCACCCCCGGCCCGATCATCGAGTAGTTCTCCTTGCGGTCGGAGCCCGGCGTCCGGCAGTCGATGAACGCCTGGTTGCACGAGACGAAGTCCGATCGCCGGATCGTCCGCCGCTCCAGTTCCTGCCGGGTCACCTCGACCTGAGACATCAGCACCTCCGTGTGAATACGTATGTATCGATAAGAACCCTTGCGCCGAGCCATGTCAAGAGCAACCGGGAAACCGTCTACCGGTGACGTAGGGTTCGGCCGTGACCCTCAACCAGCTGCGCGCCTTCCTGCTGGCGCACCGACTCGGCACGTTCACCGCGGTGGCCGGGGAGCTCGACATGGCCCAGCCGTCGGTGTCCGAGCTCGTCCGGCGGCTCGAAGAGGAGCTGGGCGCCGCGCTGTTCGTGCGCGGCAGCCGCAAGCTGACGCTGTCGGAGGCCGGGCGCGAACTGCTGCCCTTCGCCGAACAGGCGTTGACGGCGGTGGACCAGGGCGGATCGGCGGTCCGGGCGCTGAACTCGCTCAGCGGGGGCACGGCCACGTTCGGCCTGCTGCGCAACGCCGACTACTACCTGCTGTCGGACCTCGTGCAGCAGTTCCTCAACCGCTACCCCGACGTGAAAGTCCGCCTGGTGGGCCAGAACTCGGCCGAAACGGCCGCCGCGGTCCGCGACGGCGACCTGGAGGCCGGGCTCGTCGTGCTGCCGATCGACGACGAAGCCCTGTCGGTCACCCCGCTGGCCCGCGACGAGGTCCTCTACGTCAGCCCCTCCGCCGAGCGCACCCTGCAGCCGGTCACCGTGGAAGATCTCACCGCCGCGCCGCTGATCCTCTACGACGCGCGCTACGGCTGGGCCGATCCGACCCGCCGCCAGCTGGCCGACCGCGCACAGCTTGCCGGAGTGGCGCTGGACGCCGCGATCGAGGTCGAGCACGTGGAATCCGCGCTGCGGCTGGCGGCCCAGGGCATCGGCGACACCATCGCCTCCCGCGCCGTGGTCAGCAGCCGCCGCTTCCCGGCCGAGCTGCACACCGCGCCGTTCGCCGAACCGCTCTACGACACGATCGCCCTCATTCACCGCCGCAACCGCACGCTCTCCCCGGCCACCGGCGAACTCGCCCGCCTCGCCCAGGAAGCCCTCCTCGGAGGAGCGACTTCCCGGGTGGACGCGTGAACTCCCGGACCGGACGCGAGCGGTGCGGCCGCGAGACCTGAGAACCGGCCCGCAACCTGCACCGCCGCGCGTTCCGCCACCCGCCGAGCAGGCCTAGGACATCGGCTTTCCCGTGGTCAGGTCGAGCCGGTAGCTCTCCTGCATCCACTTGACGACCACGACCAGGGAGATCACCGCGGCGACCGCGAGGTAGCCCCAGACCGCGTAGATCGTGCCGAAGGTGCTCACCAGCAGCGCCGAGACGAACGGCGTGATGCCGGAGAACAGGGCGAACGAGCTGTTGTACGCGACGCCACCGGCGCTGAACCGGGTCTTGGTCGCGAACAGCTCGGCCACGCAGACCGTCACGATTCCGGTCAGGAAGAACTCCGGGATCACGTAGATGAGCTGCGCGATCACCGCGGTGGTGAACGTGCCCATCTGCGCGAACGCGAAGGCCACCGGGATCAGCACGAGCGCCGAGAGGTACCCGGCGATGAGCATCGGGCGCCGGCCGATGCGGTCCGACAGCGCGCCCGCCAGCGGCAGCAGCGGGATGATCACCGCGACCGAGATGGCGTTGGAACCCAGCGCCTCCGCCCGGGACAGGCCGGCGTTGGACGACAGGAATTCCGGCAGGTACGTGACCCAGGTGTAGGACACGATCGCCAGGGTGATCGACGAGCCGCAGAACACCAGCATCTCGCGCCACTGCGACTTGAACGCCTGGGTGAGCGGCGCCTTGACGACCTCCGCGCCGTCGGCGGTGGCCTTGACGAACTCCGGCGTCTCACCGACGCGCTTGCGCACCCAGAGCCCGACGAGGCTCAGCGGCAGCGCGAGCAGGAACGGGATGCGCCAGCCGTAGCTCTGCAGCGCGGCCTCGTCGAAGACAGCGGCGGTGAGCGCGGAAACGCCTGCGCCGCCGAGGATTCCGACGAACACGCTGATCGAGACGAACGAGGTGTAGTAGGCACGTCGTTTCGGTTCGGCCCATTCCACGACGAACGCGATGGCGCCCACGTACTCGCCGCCGGAGATCAGGGCCTGCACCATCCGCATCGCCAGCAGCAGCAGCGGTGCGAGCATGCCGACCTGCGCGTAGGTGGGCAGCACACCGATCAGCGCGGTGCACAGACCCATCAGCGCGATCGTCCACAGCAGAACGCTCCGGCGGCCGAAGCGGTCGCCCCAGCGCCCGAGGATCATGCCGCCGAGGGGGCGGATGATCGTACCGATGGCCAGGATCGCGTACGTGCTCAGCACGGCGACGACGGGATCCTGGGACGGGAAGAACACCGGCGCCATGACCGGTGCGAGATAACCGTAGATGCCGAAGTCGAACTGCTCGACGAAGTTGCCGATCACGCCGGCCGTGACGGCTCTGCGCATCGGTGTCTTGGACTGTGCCTGCTTTTCGGGCACGGGAGTGGAAGTCGACAAACCTAGCTCCGAGATCCGGGGCGGGCCTCTTCGCCCGCGCATGCCTGTTGCTCGCTGAAGACGAGTCGGCGGATTCGGAAGAGAGTTGCAGCGCCTGAATCGTGTGTCAAGCCCCACATGCATACGGATGAATTCACGATGAGGGAGGGTCAGGCCAGCTCGACACCGGCTGTGCATACGGATTAGCCGATCGTGACGGAATAGGGTTTTCCTATGCTTCGCACAAGGAACTCCTCCCTTGTCCTGTGCTCCGGCCCCGCTTAGCGTTCGCCCCATGCGATTCAGCCCACGACTGCTCGGCGACCTGGCCGGACGGTTCGAACACCTCAAAGCGCCCGCCGCGGACGCACCCGCGGCGCAGCAGGATCCGGCCGTGGCGCAGCGCGTCTCGGAGATGCTCGGCGAGATCGAGCGGAACGGCTTCGACGCGGTGCTGCGCTACGCGCGCGACCTCGACGGCTGGACCAAGCCCGACGTCGAGCTGAGCCCGGACGCCGTCCGGGCAGCGGGCGACGCGCTCGCGCCCGAGCACCGCGCGGCGCTGGAGCTCGGCGCCGAGCGGACCCGCCGCTTCGCCGAGCTGCAGCGTTCCGGGCTCTCCGACGCCGAGATCGAGCTCGCGCCCGGTCTGACCACCGGCTACCGCTACGTGCCCGTGCAGAACGTCGGTGCCTACCTGCCCGCAGGACGCTTCCCGCTGACCGCGGGCGCGTTCATGACCGTGGGCGTGGCCAAGGCCGCCGGGGTGCCGACCGTGGTCGCGTGCCTGCCGCCGGGGCGCAACGGTGAGGCGGACCCGGCGGTGGTGCACGCCGCGCACCTGTCGGGCGTGGACCGGGTGTTCGTGCTGGGTGGCGTGCAGGCGCTGGCCGCGATGTCGTTCGGGCTGCTCGGCGAGGCACCGGTGGACATGATCGTCGGCGCGGGCAACGCCTTCGTCGCCGAGGCCAAGCGGCAGCTGTTCGGCCGGGTGGCCATCGACCTGCTGGCCGGCCCGTCGGAGGTGGCGGTGATCGCCGACGAGACCGCTGACCCGGAGCTGGTCGCGGCCGACCTGCTCGGCCAGGCGGAGCACGGCATCAACTCCCCTGCCGCGCTGGTGACGACGTCCCGGGAGCTGGGCGCGGCGGTCGTCGAAGAAGCGGACAAGCAGCTGTCCGCGCTGTCGACCGCAGAGATCGCGGGCCCGGCCTGGCGGGACTTCGGCTCGGTCACCGTCGCCCAGGACCGCGAGACGGCCGTGGCGCTGATGGACGACCTGGCTCCCGAGCACCTGGAGATCCAGACGGCCGACGACGACTACTACCACGACTCGCTGCGCAACTACGGCTCGATCTTCCTGGGAACGTGGAGCACGGTCGCCTACTCCGACAAGGGGATGGCGGGCACCAACCACGTGCTGCCCACTGCGGGCGGCGCCCGGCACAGCGCGGGCCTGTCGGTGTCGCGGTTCCTGAAACCGCTCACCTACCAACGCGTTTCGCGCGAGTCCACTCCGCTGCTGGCCGAAGCGGTGGAGACGATTTCCGAGTACGAAGGCATGGCGGCGCACCAGGCCACAGCAACGCTGCGGCTGGAGCGCCTCCGGGAAGGCGGCGAGGCATGACCGAGATTTCCGAACAGCCCGCGGGTTCGCCCGGCGGCACGATGGAGTCCGGCAAGCGCACGATGCCGAGCGACTTCAGCATCGCCGTGCGTCCCGGCGCGGGCGCCACGTTGGGCGCGGCGAACTACGGCGGCGAGCGCCGCCAGTCGATGGAGGGGTTCGAGGACGCCTACACCGACATCGTCGACTACATCGTCCGGATCACCCACCGCATCTGGGAAGACCAGGACATCGGCTACATCTACGACACCTACGCCCCGGGCTGCCGCCTCTACGACGACAGCGGCGTGAAGTTCGGGGTGGAGCGGCTGATCGACGGCACGACCCAGAGCATCAACGCCTTCCCGGACTGCCGCCACTACGCCGACGACGTGATCTGGGCCGGCAGCGACACCGAGGGCTTCGTGACCTCGCACCGGGCCATCAACCTCGGCAGCCACACCGGCCCGTGGCGCTGGGGCCCGCCGACCGGCCGCAGGCTGGAGACCTGGGTGATGGCCAACTGCGTGGTGTGGCAGAACGAGATCTACGAGGAGTGGGTCCTCTACAACACCGCGGCCAAGCTGCAGCAGCTCGGCATCAACGTCGCCGAGGCGGCGCGCACCTACGCCCGCGAAGGCGGTCTGACCCCGGTCACCGAGCGCCCCTCCTCGGAGGCTCTGCGGCTGGTCGGCGGGCGCAAGCCGATCGCGCTCCCAGAACCGGACAACCAGGCCGGTTTCGACGTGGAGGGGTCGGTGCGGGCGTTGTGGCACAACGTCTTCAACCGGCGCGACCTGAGCGCGATCGACCGCTTCTACGCCGAGAACGTCCGCTGGCACGGCACCACCAACCGAACCGGGTACGGGCGCTCGGACGTGCGCGCGATGGCCCGCGGCCTGCTGGCGACCTTCCCGGACCTGGGCGTGCAGGTCGACGAGGTCTACTGGATGGGCAACGACACCGACGGGTACAGCATCTCGGCGCGCTGGTCGGGCGTCGGAACCCACCGGGGATTCGGCCTCTACGGCAAGCCCACCGGCAAGCGAGCTCATCTCTGGGGCATGTCGCAGCTCTACGTGATGAACGGCCGCATCGTCGAGGAGTGGTCGCTGTTCAACGAGTTCGACGTGATCGCTCAGCTGGTCGCGGAGGACGGCGGGCCCGAACTGGGCTGACCTGGTACGGCTCGGGTGTCCGCGGCTGCGGGCACCCGAGCGCGGGGTCCACGTCCTGGCGAACTCCGGTGCTGGCAGACTCGACGAGCTAGACATTACCAACAGGTAATGGCACATTCGAGGTTGCACGCACGGCCGCGAGGAGGCAGTGGACGTGAGCGGTTCCGAGGTCGACGCCCTGCTCGACGAGCTCCGCAGGCACGGCTGGGAGACCTACGTGTTCGGGCGGCGCGACAACCCGCACGCGGTCGGCATGGCCTACCGCTGGGAGGCCTGCGCCGACGTCCTGATCCTGCACGCGGAGGACGACGCCACCGCCTACCGGATGCCGCTGCTGCCCGACGCCGACCTGTTCGCCCCGGAAACGGTGTCCTGGCACTACCACGCCACGGCCGCGTGGACGATCCGCGCCGTGCTCGCCCTCCCCCGCCCCGGCGCCCCCGGCGCACCGCTGGCGATGCTGACCCCGCCACCGGACTGCGGCGTCCCCGCGCAGCTGCGGCGCACGATGACGATCCGGCCGAACCCGAACGCCGGTCGGCAACGCCGCGTCACCACCTGATCGAGCGCTGCCGCGGCCCGCATCTCGGGGCAACCTGAGCTGGTGCCGCTGACGCATCCGGACAACACGCCGCGCCCGAGCCGCGACGAGATCGCGGTGAACCCGATCTTCGCGCGCGAGCCCGCGCACGTGCCCGCCTTCGACTTCCCCAGCGCGGGAACCGATCCCGAGGTCGCCTACCAGGTCGTGCACGACGAGCTGATGCTCGACGGCAACGCGCGGCTGAACCTCGCGACCTTCGTGACGACCTGGATGGAACCGCAGGCCGCGCAGCTCATGGCGGAGTGCTTCGACAAGAACATGATCGACAAGGACGAGTACCCGCGCACGGCGGCCCTGGAGGACCGGTGCGTGCGGATGCTCGCCGGGCTCTGGCACGCGCCCGATCCGCACGACGTCATCGGCTGCTCCACCACCGGCTCGTCCGAAGCGTGCATGCTCGCGGGCCTCGCGCTCAAGCGCCGCTGGAGCGGACCCGGCAAGCCCAACATCGTGCTCGGCGCCAACGTGCAGATCTGCTGGGAGAAGTTCGCGAACTTCTTCGAGGTCGAGCCGCGCTACGTGCCGATGGAGGGCGACCGCTACGTGCTGTCGGCCGACGAGGCGCTGAAGCGGGTCGACGAGAACACCATCGGCGTCGTGACGATCATGGGATCGACCTTCGACGGCTCCTACGAGCCCGTGGCCGAGGTGTGCCGCGCGCTCGACGACCTCGCCGCTCGCGGTGGCCCGGACGTGCCGGTGCACGTCGACGGGGCGTCCGGGGCGATGATCGCGCCGTTCCTGGACCCAGAGCTGGTGTGGGACTTCCGGCTGCCCAGGGTGGCCTCGATCAACACCTCCGGGCACAAGTACGGGCTGGTCTACCCGGGAGTCGGCTGGGTCGTGTGGCGCGCCTCCGACGCGCTGCCGGAGGACCTGGTGTTCCGGGTGAACTACCTCGGCGGGGAGATGCCGACCTTCGCGCTGAACTTCTCCCGGCCGGGCGCGCAGGTGGTCGCGCAGTTCTTCACCTTCCTCCGGCTGGGGTTCGAGGGATTCCGCCGGGTCGCGCAGGAGTGCCGCGACGTGGCGACTCGGCTGGCAGGTGAGATCACTGCGCTCGGACCGTTCGAGCTGATCAGCGACGGCAGCCACATCCCCGCCTTCGCGTTCGCGCTGCGCGAGGAGGTGGAGGGGTATTCCGTCTTCGACGTGTCGGAGGCGTTGCGCGCCTGCGGGTGGCAGGTGCCCGCCTACACGTTCCCGGCGAACCGGACAGATCTGGCGGTGCTGCGCATCGTGGTGCGCAACGGGTTCAGCCACGACCTGGCGGACCTGCTGCTCGACGACCTGCGCAGGGCCCTGCCGCGGCTCAGCGCCCAGACCGCGCCCGCCCGCGGGCGCGAATCCGCGAGCTTCGCCCACGGCGCCCGTTCCCGCACATCGCAGCGCGACCGGTGAAAATTCCCGGACACCGGGAAAGCGCAGCGCTGAGCGGTGCGAGCCGTCCGCTCAGCCGATCAGCTGATCAACCGCCTCACCGGGCCGACTAACCTGCCTGGTTATGAGTCGTTCCGAGGACGCCAACGCGCGGCTGACCGAGCTGGCGCTGCACGCGCGTCGCGGTGACCCGCACGCGATGGAGTCCTTCATCCGGGAGAGCCAGCACGACGTGTGGCGCTTCGTCGCGCACCTCTCCGGGCCGCACCTCGCCGACGACCTCACCCAGGAGACGTTCCTGCGCGCGTTCCGCAGCGTCCGCCGGTTCAACGCGCGCTCCTCGGCGCGCACCTGGCTGCTGACCATCGCCCGACGCGTGGTGGTCGACCAGATCCGCTACGAGCGCTCCCGGCCGCGGACGACTCACACCACTCCCGCCGCCGAGCCGGCCTCACCGGACACCGGGTTCGAGAACATCGTCGAGCTCAACCTGCTGCTGCAGGACCTCGACCCGGAGCGCCGGGAAGCGCTGATCCTCACCCAGGTCCTCGGCCTGCCCTACGCCGAAGCCGCCCACGTCACGGGCTGCCCGGTGGGCACCATCCGCTCCCGGGTGGCCAGAGCCCGAGACCAGCTCCTCACCACCCACTCCCACACCGACGAGGAAACCGGCTGACCCCCTCACCTCGGCAGGTCCCAGTTTTAGTCCAAACTGAGCCGACATTTCGGACATGATCATGGCTCGGTTTGGACTAAAACTGGGATCGGGTGACCCGGTGGGAACTTCCGGAGGGCTCGGCGCGACAGTAGTGACGTGGAGTGTTCTGCTTGTCGGGAGTCCTTGTCGGCCCGGCTGGACGGCGAAGAACCGTCGGCGGCCGAGGCCGAGGTGCAGCAGCATTTCGCCGAGTGCGGCGCCTGCGCGGATTGGGAGCGTCGCGCCGTCGCGCTGAGCCGGGAACTGCGGGTGCGGGCCGTGCCGACCACGCCCGATCTGAGCGCCGCGGTGATGCGGGCGCTGCCTGCTCCCGCTGTCCGGCGCTGGCCGCGGGTGCTGCTCGGGCTGGTCGCCGCCCTGCAGATCGGCTTGGGCGTGCTGCAGCTGCTGGGCACCGGCGGCCACGAGGCGATGGCCGGGCACCTCTTCCACGAGAGCACCGCCTGGAACCTGGCGCTGGGCGCGGGCTTCGGCTGGGCGGCCTGGCGGGTGCGGGCGGGCGCCGGGATGCTGCCCGTGCTGAGCGCGTTCCTCGCCGTGCTGACCGTCGTCAGCGTCCAGGACCTCATCTCGGGAGTGGTCACGGCCGGCCGACTCGTCTCGCACCTGCCGCTGGTCGCGGCGCTGGTGCTGCTGCTGGTGGTGCGGCACGACCACCGCGACAGCGAGCCCGGACCGGGGCACGGCGTCCGGCCGGACGAGGACGCCGTCACCACCGACGACCCCGACGAGCCCGCACCGCCGCGCGAACTGGGTCCCACCGCCTACCGCGAGGCGAGCTGACCCTCCCGCCACCCGACAGGGCGGGGAATATTCGAATCGCGCCTGCGCGTCGCAGCGTTGCCGCTCGACTGCCTAGTTCTTGCGGCCCATCGCGGCCCAGTAGTAGGCGCTGTGCGGGTCGGCCAGGTGTTCCGGGTGGAGCCTGGTGAGCTCGGCGGGCTCCGGGTCCGGTCGCCACGCCAGCACCGGCGCGACTCCGGGCTCGACCAGTTCCAGGCCGTCGAAGAGCGCCGCGACCTCGTCCCGGCCGCGGGGCTGGAAGGGGATGCCGGACTGCTCGGCCGAGGCCACCACACCGGCCATCGCCTCGGGATCGAAGTCGGCGGTGGGGTGGGTGATCGTGAGGTAGCTGCCGGCGGGAACGGCCTTCATCAGCTTGTCGAGCACCTGCCGCACCTCGCCGGTCTCCCGGAAGTACATCAGCACCGCCACCAGCATCACCGCGGTCGGCTGCGTCAGGTCCAGGGTTTCGGCCACCGCCGGGTCGGACAGGATCGAGTCCGGGTCGTGCAGGTCGGCGAAGACGAACCGGGTCGCCCCCTCCTCGGTGCTGGTCATCAGCGCGCGGGCGTGCGCGAGGACGATCGGGTCGTTGTCGACGTAGACCACCCGACTGGCCGGTTCCGCGCGCTGGGCGACCTCGTGCACGTTGCCGCTGGTGGGGATTCCGGTGCCGATGTCCAGGAACTGCCGGATGCCGCACTCCCGCACCAGGTGCCGAACCGCGCGCCCGACGAAGGCCCGGTTCGCCCGCGCCATGGTCTTGATGGTCGGGATGTGCTCGGCGATGGCGTCGCCCAGCGCCCGGTCGGCCTCGAAGTTGTCCTTGCCGCCCAACCAGTAGTCGTAGACCCGCGCCTCGTGCGCGACGGTGGTGTCGATCTCGACCGGAAGCCGGCCGGCCTGCTCGCTCATCCGCGTCCTCTTCGGTTCAGTACTCCTGCATCAGCGCGCGCAGCAGCTGCGGGGTTTCCTCCGGAGTCGCCGCCTGCACGCTGAGCATGTTCATCACGGCCTGGTACTGGTCAAGGTCGTTGCGCTTGTCCAGGTACAGCGCGCTGGTCAGCTGCTCCAGGTAGACCACGTCGGGCAGGTCGGACTCCGGGAAGCGCACGATGGTGAACGGCCCACCCGCGGCAGCGTGCCCACCGACGCTGTAGGGCAGCAGCTGCACCGTCACGTTGGGCAGCTCGGCGATCCGGATCAGGTGCTCGATCTGCCCGCGCATGATCCGCTCACCGCCGATCGGGCGCCGCAACGCCGCCTCGTCGATGACCGCCCACAACGTCGGCGGTTCCTGGCGGGTGAGGATGTCCTGGCGGCGGGTGCGCAGCGCGACGCGGCGATCGACCTCGCTCGCCGGTTCCTGCCCGTGCCCGAGCAGGATGACCGCGCGCGCGTAGTCGGGTGTCTGCAGCAGGCCCGGCACGAACTGCGCCTCGTAGGTGCGGATGATCTCGGCCGCCTGCTCCAGGCCCAAGTAGGTCTCGAACCACGCCGGCAGCAGGTCGCCGTACTGGTGCCACCAGCCGGGTTCGTTGGCCTGCTTGGCCAGCGACAGGAACGCAGCGCGCTCCTCCGGGCTGTCCACTCCGTAGAGGGTGAGCAGGTCGTTGAGATCCCGCTCCCGGAAGCTGACCCGCCCCAGTTCGAGTCTGCTGATCTTCGCGTGGGACCCGCGGATGGCGTCACCGGCGGCCTCGCGGCTGATCCCGCGCTCTTCCCGCAGACGGCGGAGCTGACCGCCGAGCGCGATGCGCAGCACGGTGGGGCCGGCGGTGGACCCACCCTGCTGCCCGCCGCGCTGAGAGCTGGGCCTGCCTTGTCTCTCCGGCTCGATGCTCATCGTGTCGATACCCCCATCGGGAGCAATGCGGCGTCCGATCGCCGCCAAAGCCAGTCAGCAGATTAGATCATCGAAGTCGCCTTCTTTAACCCCTTCGAGAAAAGCGGCAATTTCCTCACGTGTGTAGACCAGCACCGGCCCTTCGACGAAGCGGGAGTTGCGCACGGCGATCCGGCCGCGCTCCAGCTCGGCGACCTCGACGCAGTTCCCGCTCGGATTGCTGTGCGCGCTCTTCCGCCAACGCAGGTCGGACCGCCAGCTCAGGTCAGCCCACCGCGGCCCTCCCGGCACCACGGAGTCCGGCATGGATGCCTCCAACATTCGGGCGAAATCGCGTCCGTGCTTGCAAGTGTTCTTGCAAACGTTCTTGCATCTGCAAGGCCCGTCCGGGACAGTAGCAGCAGCAGGTCGATCGTCGATCTTGATCCGACAGCGGGAATCCGGTGTCCGGCAAACGGACTCCGGAACGCGCGGGAGGAGGCCGAGGGCATGATCCGCTCGTCGCGGCGACGCATCGCTCGCCGCGCGCATCCGACTCGCCCGGCTTCGACTCAGGTTCGGGTTGTGCGATGAGCGGGCTGGTCGCGGTCTGCGCGTTATGCGCCTGCGCGGTTCTCGCCGCGGGCCTGCTGGATTCCCGCATCAAGCGCCGAAAGCTCGAGCAGCAGCTCGCCGTCGCCGATCGCGCGGCGCACACCGATCCGCTCACCGGCCTGTCCAACCGCGCGGGCTTGAACCGAGCGCTGGACCACCAGCGGGCCACCGCTCGACCCGGCGATCACGTCGCGATGATCCTGCTCGACCTCGACGGACTCAAGCAGACCAACGACATGTACGGCCACGAGTTCGGCGACAGCGTTCTGGTCGCGGTGGCGCTGCGGATCCACGAAAAAGCCGGGCACGCGGCGTGCGCGGCCCGGCTGGGTGGGGATGAGTTCGTGGTTCTGCTCGGCGCCGAGGGCTATGCCACCGGGGACGCCGAGTCGCTGGCCGACGATCTGTGCGCCGACATCGCCTCCGCCGAGGTCATGGCGGAGATGCCGATCCGCTGCACGGCCAGCGCGGGGGTCGCGGTGCTGCCTGCGCACCGGATGCACCAGCTGATCACCGCCGCGGACAAGGCCATGTACCGAGCCAAGTCCTCGCGCGCCGGAGCTCTCCGGTACCAGCCTCTTGCGGACGTCTCGGACCGGATCCCGCGCAACCGCGCGGCGCTGGTGGCCTTGGAAGGCGGGGCTTCGAAGGAAGCCCAGGGCTGACGGGCTCGCACCTCAGGGCGAGCCGGATTCTCCTCAGACGGGCGCTGTCTGCCGGACGCCGCCGACCATGCGGTGCGCTTCGGCGTTGCAGGCCGGGCACGTGGTCCAGAGCCAGGCCATCTCTCCCACCTCGGCGTGCATGTCCTGCTCGCAGAGCGTCGTGATCGTGCTGCCTGCCGGGTAACCCCCGGACGGCCGGGGATCGGTGCTCGCGTGACGCTCCCCGAGGGCCGGAACCCAGTGGAACGGATGCATCCGCACTCTCCTTCGCTGCCGTTGTCCCGCTAGCGCTGTCTCACGTCGTGCCTGATCAGGACCCGGATCGCTGGCCGGGGCGCAATCCGGATAATCAGGCGGTCAGATCGATTCCAGTCCCACGATGTTGGCCGTCGCCGCCAGGCACTGACAGCAGGGCGAGGCCCCGTCGGATGGAATATTCCTAATCATCTCATGCCGGAGGACGAGTCCGCACGCAGCACGTGTGGTGTCGGCCTGTCGGCCCACTCCCGAAACGGCGTGCGCCTGCGGGAGCGTCACCCGAGAGGCGGTATGCACGACCCAGATCTGCTCCAGGTTGGAGCCCTCCGCCTTCACCCTCGGGGTGTGCCCCGCCAAGCTGAGTGGCATGATCCCTCCCGTGATCGTCTACGATTAATCGTAAGCATATTCGAGCGATGGAGTCGAGAGCTCCGGAAGGGATCACAGCGATGCGTCACCCGGAACCGAACGAGAACCCGGTCTTCAGCGCCACCGGCTGGGGTTCGGCGTCCGCCTGCGGGCCCAACGGGGGGAACTGCGTCGAGGTGAACTTAACCGCCCCAGGACGTGTCGCCGTGCGTGACAGCAAGCGGCTCACCGGTGACGTCCTGCTCGATTTCGACACGGCGAGCTGGAGCCGATTTCTGACCGGGATGCGCTCCGGGATCTTCGACGTCGGCTAGATCGCCGCAGCTCACGAGGCCTATGTGGATTAATCGGACCCACGCCGGATCACCGCCCGCGACCCGTTTGCCACGCCACCACGTCCGAGTGCATTACAGTGTTGTTCTTGACAGACGCGTTTGCGCTCGTCAGACGTGGTGACGGCAAGAGCACACGAAGCGGAGATCTGGTGCCGAGCACGGTAACCTCGCGGCGCAGGCAACTCGGGAACGAGATTCGCCGCGCGCGGCAGGCCGCGGGCATGACCCAGCAGGACGTCGCCGAGCTGCTCGGATGCAGCCAGGGCAAGATCAACAAGGTCGAGTCGGGCACGGTCGCGGTCAAGAAGGCCGAGCTGCAGAAGATGCTGGAGTCGTTCAACTCCGGCAAAGCGGAGGCCGAGCTGATGCTCGAGCTGGCGCAGTCCAGCTCCGGGCAGCGCGGCCAGTGGGCCGGCTACCGCTCCGCCGTCCCGCAGTGGTTCCGCACGTTCACCGACCTCGAACCCGCCGCGACGGAGATCCTCAGCTGGCACGGCGAGCGAATCCCGGGGCCGCTGCAGTCCGAGCACTACATGCTCACCCAGTTCTCCGAGGACCGCGCCACCGACGTGACCGCGCTCGTGCGCAACAGGCTGGACCGCAGGCGGGTCTTCGACCTCCCGCGCCCGCCCTACTACCGATTCGTGCTCAGCGAAGCCGCTTTCCACCGGATGCCGGGCGGACCGAACCCGTCGGTCGCGCTGGACCAGGTGGAGCACCTGCTGGACCTGCAGACCCGGTACCCCAAGGCCTACGTGCACATCCTGCCGTTCGACGTGCGGCTGCCCTACGTGCCCAACGACTTCACCATCATGCGCTTCGCCGACGGCACCAAGGACTTCGTGTTCGTCGAACACGTCGCGGGCGGGCTGTACCTGGACGACGAGGACGACTTCAACCTGTTCAACGACGCCTGGGACCGGCTGCGCGGAGCCGCTCTGGAGCGTCACGACACCGTGGCCCACCTGCAGGAACTGGCCAAGAAGTACAAGTCCCAGATCGACTTCTGATTAATCGTGAAAGCACACGATCGGGTTTAGGGATCCTTGCAGAATCACTTTGCTTGGCGGTGCGGGTAGCGGAACCTCACACGCCGTCTGGACTCCGTGCGCCACTCCTGATGTCTTCCGCTTACCCAGGGGTGGACATCGGCGTCGCGGCGTACTCGCCAGACGACGTGTGAGAAATCCCCACAGGGGAAGGCCACAGCGGTGCGGGCTGAGTCCCACACCTGAGGCAACGGCTCCGCCGCAATCAGAAACGACTCCTCAATCCAGCATGTCGACGATCATCGAGGCCATCACGCCCGGATCGCCGGTCTCCGGCCGCAGCACCAGGTCCGGGTCCTCCGGGGTCTCGTAGGCGTCGTCCACGCCGGTGAAGCCGGTGATCTCGCCCGCGCGCGCCCGTGCGTAGAGCCCCTTGGGGTCTCGCGCCTCGCACACCTCGATCGGGGTGTCGACGAAGATCTCCACGAAGGTGAGCCCGGCTTCCTCGTGCGCCCGCCGCGCTCGTTCGCGGTCGACGCGGTACGGGCTGATCAGCGACACGATCGACACCACTCCGGAGTCGGCGAACAACCGCGCGACCTCGCCCACCCGGCGCACGTTCTCGGTGCGGTCCTGCGCGCTGAAGCCCAGGTCGGCGTTGAGCCCGTGGCGCAGGTTGTCGCCGTCGAGCAGGTAGGCGGGCTTGCCCGCGGCGACCAGCCGTCGTTCCAGCTCGACGGCCACGCTCGACTTGCCCGAGCCGGACAGCCCGGTGAGCCAGATCGTGGCGCCGCGGGTGCGGCGCTGCTCGCGGCGAACCGCGGTGGAGACCCAGGTGACGTTCGACTCGGCGACGTCGGGGCCGGTGATCATGCCTGCGGCGACGGTGTTGTTGGTGTTCTCGTCGACGAGGATGAAGCTGCCGGTGGTCCGGTTGCGCCGGTAGGCGTCGAACAGCAGCGGCTGCTGGGTGCGCAACCGGATCCGGCCGATCTCGTTGAGCGACAACGACTTCGCGCCCGTGTCGCGGTGCAGGGTGTTGACATCGAGCCGGTAGTCCAGCTGCCGCACCCGGGCGCGCGTGCCGCGCGAGGTGTGCTGGAGGGCGTAGCGCCCGCCGGGTTCCAGCGCGGACTGCTCGGTGAGCCAGCAGACGATGGCGTCGACGTCCTGACCGGCGTGCGGCCGGTTCTGCGGACGGCAGATCATGTCGCCGCGCGAGACGTCGAGGTCGTCGGTGAGCCGCACGGTCACAGCCTGCGGGGTGAAGGCCTCCTCGACCGGTTCCCCGCCCGGCCCCCGGATCTCCTGGATACCGCTGGTGAAGCCAGAGGGCAGGACCACGACGTCGTCGCCGGGCTTGAGCACGCCGCCCGCGACGGTCCCCGCGTATCCCCGGAAGTCGCCGTCCCGGATGACGTACTGCACGGGCAGCCGCACGTCGATGAGGTTGCGGTCCGACGCCACGTGGACCTCTTCGAGGTGGTGCAGCAGCGAAGTCCCCTCGTACCAGGGCATGTTCTCGCTGCGGTGCACGATGTTGTCGCCGCGCAGCGCCGAGACGGGGATGAAGGTCAGGTCGGGCGCGTCGAGCTTCATCGCGAAGGAGGCGAACTCCGCGCGGATCTCCTCGAACCGCTCCTGCGAGTAGTCCACCAAGTCCATCTTGTTGACGCACAGCACCAGGTGCGGAATGCCCAGCAGGCTGGCCAGGAAGGCGTGCCTGCGGGACTGCTCCAGCACGCCCTTGCGCGCGTCGATGAGCACCAGCGCGAGGTCCGCGGTGGAGGCGCCGGTGACCATGTTGCGGGTGTACTGGATGTGCCCGGGGGTGTCGGCGATGATGAACTTCCGCCGGGGCGTGGCGAAGTAGCGGTGCGCGACGTCGATGGTGATCCCCTGCTCGCGCTCGGCCCGCAGGCCGTCGGTGAGCAGAGCCAGGTCCGGCCCGGTCTCACCCCGATCACCGCCGGCCCGCTCCAAGGCCTCCAGCTGATCGCTGAGGATCGTCTTGGAGTCGTAGAGCAGCCGCCCGATCAGCGTGGACTTGCCGTCGTCGACGCTGCCCGCAGTGGCCACCCGCAGAAGCTGCCCCATCGAAGCTCCTTGGAAGAGAGGTAGTTTCAGGACGCGGTGGCACCAGCCACCGCTTCAGTGAAGGGACGCCGGAGGATTCAGAAGTAGCCTTCCTTCTTCCTGTCCTCCATGCCCGCTTCCGAAACCCGGTCGTCGGCCCGGGTGGCACCGCGCTCGGTGACGCGGGCCGCCGCGACCTCGGCGACGACGTCCTCGGCGGAGCGCGCCGCGGAGGGCACGCAGCCGGTGCACGTGGTGTCCCCGACGGTCCGGAACCGGACGGTCGCCTGGTAGGGCTCCTCGTCCTCCCCCGGCGTCAGGTGGGGGTTGGTGGCCAGCAGCATCCCGTCGCGCTCGAAGACGGTGCGCTGGTGCGCGTAGTAGAGGGACGGGAGCTCGATGTCCTCGTCGAGGATGTACTGCCAGATGTCGAGCTCGGTCCAGTCCGAGAGCGGGAAGACGCGGATGTGCTCGCCCTTGCGGTGCCTGCCGTTGTAGAGGTGCCACAGCTCGGGCCGCTGGTGGCGCGGGTCCCACTGGCCGAATTCGTCGCGGAAGCTGAACACCCGCTCCTTGGCGCGCGCCTTCTCCTCGTCGCGGCGGGCTCCGCCGAAGACCGCGTCGAACCGGTGCTCGTCGATGCTGCGCAGCAGTGTCGTGGTCTGCAGCCGGTTGCGGCCCGCTCCGGGCCGCTCGACGGACCGGCCGGCGTCGATGTCGTCCTGCACGCTGCCGACCAGCAGTCGCAGGCCCAACCGCTGCGCGGTGCGGTCGCGGAAGTCCATGACCTCGTCGAAGTTGTGCCCGGTGTCGATGTGCAGTACCGGGAACGGAAGCGGGGCCGGCCAGAACGCCTTGACCGCGATGTGCAGCATCACGGCGGAGTCCTTGCCGCCGGAGAACAGCAGGGCCGGCCGCTCGAAGGACGCGGCGACCTCGCGGAACACGTGCACCGTCTCGGCTTCCAGGCCGCGCAGATGGGTCAGTTCGTAGGTCGCGGTCACCATCGACCCGCCCTTTCATCGAAACCTGACTAGAACTAGTTTCACAGAAAAGTAGAACAAGTTCTTGCGCTCGGTCAAGCTGGGCGGAAAGCTGGGCCCCACCCTCGGAGCCAACCCGCGGAAGACACTAGGAGGCGTCATGGACCTGGTCGCGCTGGAGGAGATCAAACGCCTGAAGTACCGCTACCTGCGCGCGGTGGACCTCAAGCTGTGGCACGTCCTGGCCGAGACGCTCACCGAGGACGCGGTCGCCGAGTACGGGACCGAGGCCATGGGTTCCAAGCTGGACCTGACCGGCCGCGAGGAGATCCTGAAGTTCATGCGGGAGAACCTCGGCCCGACGATCATCACCACGCACTCCGCGGGCCAGCCGGAGATCGACGTCGACGGCGACGCGGCGAAGGGCATCTGGAGCTTCGAGGACACGGTGGTGGCCACGGAGTTCAAGACGGTCATCAAGGGCGCCGCCTTCTACGAGGACACCTACCGCAGAGAAGCGGACGGCCAGTGGCGCATCAGCAACACCGGCTACACCAGGACCTACGAGTTCATGCACACCTTCGACGACCTCCCCAACTTCAAACTGACGGGAAACCGCTGGGCGTGAGCAGACCTCCTGGGCACAACCGAAGTTTTCATGAGAACTTCCCCAACCCACGACCCAAGACCCAGACCCACGTCAGGCAAGCACCGAAGGTGCTTTCTCAGTGCCCCACCCCAGCAACCGGCACCGCCGGGGGTTCTCAGACACCTTCTGGGGAGGACAGCCGACGCGTCGTGTATTGGCATACATAAGCCTCGGATCCCGGACCCAGAAGGCGTCTGAGGTTCCGCTACCCGCACCGCCAAGCAGAGGGACCACTGAGTAGTTGTCAGTAGAACCCGCACCGCGAACCACAGGAACCACCGAACTACGCGTCAGCAACCCCAAAGAAGAACCCAAACTCCTAGAACGCGTTCTAAAGAGGACCCCATGCTGACTCAGCCATTCGCCGATGCCATCGCCGAGGCCGAGAAGGTCATCACAGGCGCCAAGCACATCCAGGACGAGCAGGATCTGATCGAGGGTTACGAGTACCTGGCAGGCAGCATCCAGGCCTCCTTGATGCTGGCCTGGGCCTACGAGCGGGATTTCCCGTACTTCGTCCAGTCCACTGGCCCGTACACGAAGATGGGCTTGGACAACCCGGATGCGCTGTACTTCCACTCCTACATCCGCGATGACGCCGAGTACGTGGTGACGGGAAAGCGCGGCAGCACCACGGATCTGAGCTTCCAGGTGCTCAACGGCGACTACTCGCCGGTGGACGTCCCGGACAGCCTGGCGGCTTTCGACGACCGGCGGATCGAGATCGACTCGCACGGTGAGTTCGAGGTGCGGTTCGGTCCTGGCCCGGCTGGTCCGAACTACTTCACGCTGGCACCGGGTTCGGCGATGCTGGTGGTGCGCGAGGTCTACAGCGACTGGGATTCGGAGCAGCGCGGGCGGATCCGGATCCGGCGCGAGGACACCACGGGCACCGCTCCCCCGCCGCGCACGATGGACGCGTTGACGAAGCGCTACGGCGTGGCGGGCAAGATCCTGCTCAGCCGGTTGCGGACGTTCTTGGCGTTCCCGGAGTGGTTCTACTTGAACCAGCCGGCGAACACGATGAACGAGCCGCGGTCGACGCCGGGCGGGCTGGCGACGCAGTTCTCCTCGGCGGGGCACTTCGAGCTGTCGGAGGACCAGGCGATGATCGTCACTGTTCCGCGATCAGAGGCTCCTTACCAGGGGATTCAGCTGGGCAGCGGGTGGTACATCTCCACCGACTACATCAACCACCAGACGAGCTTGACCGCCGAGCAGGCCCGCACGGATCCGGACGGCAAGATCCGGTTCGTGCTCTCGGAGCGGGATCCGGGTCTGGCGAACTGGCTGGAGCTGACCGGTCACGCGCGCGGGTACGTCCAGATCCGCTGGCAGCGGCTCTCCCGCGATCTCGGGCCGGAGGACGGTCCGCAGGTCGAGGTGGTCAGGTTCGACGAGTTGCCGAAACGACTTGCGCACCACGAGCGTTCGCGGGTGTCTCCGCAGGAGTGGCGCGAGCGCATCGCCGCGCGGCAGGCCGCCGTGCACGACCGGATGCTGGGGTGAGGCTGATGCTGGACGGGATGTTGCGCGACAAGGTGGTCGTGGTCTCCGGGGTGGGGCCGGGCCTGGGCAGGGCGCTGGCGCAGCGCTGCGCGATGGCCGGCGCGGATGTGGTGCTGGCGTCGCGGACGGAGTCGCGGTTGGAGCAGGCCGCCGAGGAGGTCACCGACCTCGGCAGGCGTGCGCTGGTGGTGCCGACCGACATCACCGACGAGGACGCGGCCGGCGAGCTGGTGACGCGCTCCGTGGAGACCTTCGGGCGAGTCGACGCGCTGATCAACAACGCGTTCGCGATCCCGCCCCTGTCCGATCTCGCCGACACCGATCTGGACGCGATCCGGCAGGGCTTCGAGACCAACGTGCTGGCCGCGTTGCGACTGACCAGGTTGTTCACCCCGGCCCTGGCCGATGCCCGGGGCGCGGTGCTGATGGTGAACTCCGCCGTCCTGCGGCATTCCCGCCGCAACTACGGCGCCTACAAGATGGCCAAGTCGAGCCTGCTGTCGCTGGCCCAGAGCCTGGCGACCGAGCTCGGGCCGAAGGGCGTGCGGGTCAACTCGATCGCGCCCGGCTACATCTGGGCGGATTCGTTGAAGTGGTACCTCGGCTACCTCGCCGAGCAGCGCGGCATCACCCGCGACGAGGTCTACGAGGAGACCGCGGCGACGACGGACCTGCGCAAGCTGCCGGAGCCGGAGGAGATCGCGGACGCGGCGCTGTTCCTGATCTCCGACCTCTCCCGGATCATCACCGGCCAGTGCCTGGACGTCAACGCAGGCGAGTTCCACCACTGAATCGGCTGCGCGCGGGTGCTTTCCGGTTCTCCCGGAGCACGCCGAGGGCGGCGTCGCGCCCGCACGCGCACATCACGAACGAGGACTGAGGAGTGTGTCCATGAGCATCGGCCGCGAGAACGTGGGCACGGTCGAGGACCTGCACGCATCGGCGACCCGCCTGATCGGCCTGGACGACTTCGGCACCGACGACTACACCGAGGGCCTGGGGGTGCTGCTGGAGTCCTACGAGCGGGACGCCGACCTCACTCCGCTGGGCAACAAGGTCAAGCGGGCGTTCCTGCGGGGTGCGCTGACCGCCCGGTTGTTCAGCGAGGCCGCGTGGCGGAAGCACCCGCAGCACGCCGATGTCGCGGTCGAACGCCCGATCTTCGTGACCGGGCTGCCGCGCACGGGCACGACCGCGCTGCACCGGCTGCTCACCGCCGACCCCGGCAACCAGGGCCTGGAGCTGTGGCTGACGGAGGTGCCGCAGCCGCGGCCGCCGCGCGAGACCTGGGAGGACGACCCGGTCTTCCAGGGCATCCAGCAGGGCTACACCCAGCACCACGTGGAGCACCCGGAGTTCATGGGCGTGCACTACATGTCGGCCGAGCAGGTCGAGGAGTGCTGGCAGCTGCTGCGCCAGTCGATGCGCTCGATCTCCTACGAGTGCCTGGCGCACCTGCCGACGTACTCCCGCTGGCTGGCGGGCCAGGACTGGACCTCGGCCTACGCTCGGCACAAGCGCAACCTGCAGCTGATCGGGCTGCCGGAGCAGAACCGCCGTTGGGTGCTGAAGAACCCCAGCCACCTGTTCGCGCTGGACGCGCTGCTGGAGGCCTACCCGGACGCGCTGGTGATCCAGACGCACCGGGAGCCGCGCACGGCCATCGCCTCGGTGTGCAGCCTGGCCGCGCACGCGACCGACGAGTGGTCGGAGACCTTCCACGGCGAGACGATCGGCCGCGACCAGCTGGAGCTGTGGTCGCGCGGCCTGGCGGAGTTCACCGCCGCGCGGGCGCGGCACGATCCCCGGCAGTTCTTTGACGTGCGCTACGAGGACTTCGTGTCCGATCCGCTCGGCGTGGTGGAGCGGATCTACGACCACTTCGACCTGCCGCTGGGCGAGGGCGCGGAGCGGTCGATGCGGGCGTTGCACTCCGAGAGCACCGCCGGTCACGCGAAGCCGAGCCACCGGTATGCGCTGGCGGACTTCGGCTTGCGGCCGGAGGAGGTCGACGAGCGCTTCGCCGGGTGGGCACCCGTCGGTTAGATTCGCGTCGGATCCGACACCGGAGGGACGCGCATGGCTCACGGCGATTACCAGCTCGAGATCTACCTCAACGGACTGAGCGGGGTGGTGCCCGATCTGCCGATGGAGTTCGAGGAGCTGGCGCAACGCGCGAAGGCGGCGATGTCGCCTTCGGTGTGGTCCTACGTCCACGGCGGCGCGGGCTCGGAGCGCACGCAGCGGGCGAACGTCTCGGCGTTCGACCGCTGGGGGCTCGTCCCGCGCATGTTCGTGGGCGCCGCCGAGCGCGACCTCGAGGTGGACCTGTTCAGCCTGAAGCTGCCCTCACCGATGTTCATGGCGCCGATCGGGGTCCTGGGGATCTGCGGTCAGGACGGCCACGGCGACCTGGCCACCGCCCGCGCGGCCGCGCTCAGCGGAGTGCCGATGGTGGCCTCCACGCTGTCCTCGGATCCGCTGGAGGACGTGGCCGGGGAATTCGGGGACACACCGGGCTTCTTCCAGCTCTACACGCCGAAGGACCGGGAACTGGCGGAAAGCCTGGTCCACCGCGCCGAGAAGGCCGGTTACCGGGGCATCGTCGTCACGCTGGACACCTGGATCCCGGGGTGGCGGCCGCGCGACCTGGCCACCTCGAACTTCCCGCAGCTGCGCGGGCACTGCCTGAGCAACTACTTCAGCGATCCGGTCTTCCGGGCCGGCCTGGACAAGAGCCCGGAGGAGGATCCCGGTGCGGCGGTGCTGCGCTGGGTCTCCACCTTCGGCAATCCGCTGACCTGGGACGACCTGTCGTGGTTGCGTTCGCTCACCGACCTCCCGCTGATCGTCAAGGGGATCTGCCACCCCGATGACGCGCGCCGCGCCAAGGACGGCGGCGTCGACGGCATCTACTGCTCCAACCACGGCGGGCGCCAGGCCGACGGCGGTCTTCCCGCGCTGGAGGTGCTGCCCGAGGTCGTCGACGCCGCGGACGGGCTGCCGGTCCTGTTCGACTCCGGTGTCCGATCGGGCGCCGACGTCGTCAAGGCCCTCGCGCTGGGCGCCACGGCGGTCGGGATCGGCCGTCCCTGCGCCTACGGCCTGGCCCTCGGTGGCACGCCCGGTGTGGTGCACGTCCTGCGGAGCCTGCTGGCCGAGGCGGACCTCCTGATGGCCGTGGACGGTTACCCCGCTCTCGCGGACCTGACGCGGGATGCGTTGCGCCACCTGGCCTGAGGTTCCGCGAAGGTCGCGGTTTCGCATCGTCGTCGTTGCCGGATAACCGTTTTCGCAAGCCATGACCGGCCAATTCCGCAACGCCTGCCCGAAAACGCCCTGCGGCGCGGGGAACCGATCTCCGCGCCAAGTCGATCCCCGCTACACTGCCCGCCAAGAGGTGATCAACCCCACTGGAGCTCTGGACCGATGGGATTCGAAGGCGGGGCCGCTGGAGTCGGACCGGACACCGGCAAGGCGAGCATCGCCCGCGTCTACGACATGTTCCTGGGCGGCAAGGACAACTTCGCCGTCGACCGCGAGGTCTACGAAGCGATCCAGGCCGTCTCGCCGCACGGTGACGACGTCGCCAAGTCGATCCGGCGTTGGCTGATCCGGGTCGTGCGGCACCTCGCGGGCTTCGAGGTCGGGGTCGACCAGTTCCTCGACATCGGTTCCGGCCTGCCGACCGTGGACAACACCCACGAGGTCGCGCAGCGCCACAACCCGGACGCGACGGTGGTCTACGTCGACAACGACGCGACCGTCGCCGCCTACGGCCGCGCGCTGATGGCGGAGAACGACCACACCCACTTCGCCACCTCCGACCTGCGGGACCCGGCGACCCTGCTGGCGACCCCGCAGGTCGCGAAGCTGGACTTCTCCCAGCCGATGGTGCTGATCCAGTGCGCGACGCTGCACCACGTGGACGACGACGCGGAGCCCGCCGCGTTCATGCGGCGCTACGTGGACGCGCTGCCGTCGGGCTCGTACCTGGCGATCTCGCACTGGTGGGATCCCGGCGAGGAGCTGCCCGAAGGCCACCGGATGGCCCGGGAGCTGGAGCAGCGCTGGCGGGAGTCGTCGATGGCCACGGGTCGTTACCGCACGCGCGAGGAGATCACCGAGTTCTTCGGCGGCCTGGAGCTGGTCGCACCGGGCCTGGTCGAGCTCAACGACTGGTGGCCGGACGGGCCACCGATGCGCGAGCCGTCGCTGGTGGAGCGGCTGATCCTCGGCGGCGTCGCCTACAAGCCCTGATCAGCCCGCAGGCGCTCGACGAGGGCCGCCTGCAGCAGCTCCGCCTGCTCGTCGCTGACCGAGGCGGCGAAGTGCGCGAGGACCGCGTCCGGATTTCCCGAGACCGCGAGGACCTGGTGCAGGGTTCGCGTGGCCGCTTCTTCTCGGGTGCGCCGCGCCTCGTACCGGTAGGCCCGGCCGTCCCTCTCCCGCTCGACCCAGCCCTTGCGGTGGAGGTTGTCGAGCACCGTCAGCACCGTCGTGTAGGCACGCGAGCGACCGGTGTCGAGCCGTTCCAAGACCTCTCGCACCTTGATCGGCTCCGCCGATTCCCACATCACCCGCATCACCGCGGCTTCGAGCTCACCCAGACAACGCATCGGCCTTCCTCCCCGGCCCCATCGTACGTCTGGAAGCGCACGTCGCGCGCGCTTTGTGAACGCGGTTCGGGTTTTCTCGACGGCAGCGATCCATTTAGGACCGCTTGCGATCCGAAACACCGTTGACCCGCAACCAGATTCACATCTACTATGATCATTAGTAGCGGCGCCCCATCCCCCGACGTCGCTACCACGCGAGGTGACCGGTGCTCCCCCCTCATCGGCCCTCGCCCAATGCTGGGCGGGTCCCACTCCCCCAGGGATCCCGCCCAGCCCCTGGCGAAAACAACGCGTTGAAACGGAATTCCCATTTCCGCATCACGCGATTCGCCGAATTCCGCGGACAGGCCCGATCAACCTTGCCCCGAGCGCTTTCGCTCCCGCAACGCGGAGCTCAGGGCTCCGGTCGGCGCAAAGCCGCTGCGAACAGACCCGGGAGCTGCGATTCGGTCGCCCCACCAGCGCAATCACGACCGCACTCGCCGAAGGAGGTTACCGGCGCGTGATTGGCGCGTTTTCGGATCGTTTTCAACGATGTGAATTCGATCCTATTTCGCTCCGGTGGGCTCTGCGATGCTAGCTCGCCGTTCCCGGACGACAGCCGAACCAGCGCACCGCAGAAGAATTCGGACGGCTCCCATGACACCCACCGCACCGCAATCACCGATCGCCGACGCCGCGCACCTGCGGGGCGACCGGTGACCGCGCAGGACGACCTCGGCGAAGTGGAGCAGCTGCTGCGCACCTTCGAGGCGGCGCTGGCCGAGACGGACCTGCTCGGCAGGCACGCCGACCCCGACGAGGAGCCCGAGGAACTGCGCGCCCTGCGCCACCGGGTGGTGCAGCAGGTGCAGGCGGTGCCGGCGGCCGAGCTGCCGCGCGAGCAGTGCCGCAACTGCGAGGGCCGGCGCGAGGTGTCGGCGATGCACGTGCGGCGGGACGAGGGGACCTCCCCACCGGAGGTCACCACCACGCAGCGGCTGTGCCCCAACTGCTGGGGAACCGGGCTCTCGCTCCGGCACACCGACCAGCCGCCGGATCTACACGAGTAGCTCACTCACGCCCAGGAACCCTTCCCCCGAACCGGGTTTCGCGCTGGTCAGCGCGATCCTGAGCCGGTCGGTGGTGACGGGCTCGAAGGTGATCCGGGTGACCGGCGACGGTTCACCGCTCTGCTCGCGGACCGGTGCGAAGCCGGTGCCGTCCCAGTAGCTCACCGCTACCGAGGCGGGCACCGCGTGCGCGGCGTCGACGGTGAAGGTCAGCTCGACCGCCTCGACGCTCCGGGCGTCCGGCCACCTGATCGACACCCACTCGCGCGCGTGCGCCGCGCTCACGGCGTGCAGCAGGCCGGTGGCCTCCTTGACGTAGTGGTTCGACCAGCGCGTGCCCGGGTCACCGTCGATCATCTTCGCGGGCCCGGTCTCGGCCGAACCGGAGTAGCTCGCGTCCGCGACCGTCCCGGACGGCCGCGGGGGCTCGGCCATCGTGACGCGCACCTCGGATCCTGCGGGCGCGATGGCCAAGGCCCTGCCGCCGAACGCCTTCCGGGTCGCCGAGCGGTAGTTGGCGGCACTGTCCTGCTCGCCGTTGTCGGTACCCAGCAGGCTCCCGCCCACGACGGTGAAGGTCAGCTCGTACTCCGCCGAGGGGACCAGGACACCCGCCGCATCCACGACCTCGGCGGTGACGAACGACAGCGCACCGACGTCCTCACCGCTCAGCCGCACCTCGGCCGCCGGCCCGGCCGTGCGCAGCACGTCCCGGGCGATCTCGGTGCCGTCCTGCTTGGCCACCGCGACCAGCTCCCCCGGTTCGAACGGGACCTCCCAGGTCAGGTGCAGCTTCCCGGCGCTGCCGTTGGGGCTGGTGTAGCTGCCCGGGAACGGACCGCCGGTGACGGTCTTGTCGTCGCCGGTCGCCTCGGTGGTCTCCAGGTACTCGCGGCCGTCGGTGGTGGTCTTGCGGTCGAAGCTGCGCTCCCCCAGCGAACGGCCGTTGAGCAGCAGCTCCACCGTCCGCGCGGTGCTGTGCGCCCACACCACCACCGTCTCGCCGGGTTCGTGGTCGGTCCAGTTCATCGGCACCAGGTGCACCATCGGCTCGCGGGTCCACTGGCTGCGGAACAGGTGGTACTGGTCCTTGGCGAACCCCGCGGTGTCCACCGCGCCGAAGAACGAGGCCTTCACCGGGAAGACGTCCGAGTACGGGGTGGGTTCCCCGATGTAGTCGATGCCCGACCACAGGAACTGCCCGGCGAAGAACACCCGGTCCCGGTCCTTCTTCAGCCCGTACTCGCCGCTGTAGGTCCACGACGAGAGGTTGTTGTCGTAGGAGGACGTCCCGTGCTTCCCCGGCGTGTGGTTCTCGCCGGTGTTGAGCTGGTGCGGGCTGTCGTAGACGCCGCGCGTGGAGGTCTCCGACGACGACTCGGACTCGAAGAGGAACACCTGCGGGTACTTCGCGTGGAGCTCGTCCACCGAAGAGGCGTTGTTGTAGTTGAGCCCGACGCCGTCGAGCATACGCAGGATCTCGTCCTGCGGCGAGCCGTCGGCCGGGACCTCGCGGTGCTTGTCCGAGCCGATGACCACAGGACGCGTCGGATCCAGCGCCCGCACGCGGTCGACCAGGCGGCGCGCGATCGGAACCCCTTCCGGGAGCGTCGAATCGGGGATCTCGTTGCCGATCGACCACATGATCACGGCCGGGGAGTTCTTGGCGGCCTCGACCATCTCGGTGAGGTCCGCGTCGCTGTGCTCGTCGAAGAACCGGTGGTAGTCGTTGTCGGTCTTGCCGGTGCGCCAGCAGTCGAAGGCCTCCACCTGCAGCAGCACGCCCTCCCGCTCGGCCGCGCGCAGCAGCTGCGATGACGGCGGGTTGTGCGAGGTGCGGACGGCGTTGACGCCCATGCTCCGCATGATCCGCAACTGCCGGACGATCGCGTCGTAGCTGGTGGCGGCGCCGAGCGCACCCAGGTCGTGGTGCAGGTTCACGCCCCGCAGCTTCATCGCCTCGCCGTTGAGGGAGAAACCGCGCGCGGGATCGAAGGCGAACCAGCGGATGCCGAAGGGGGTTTCGGCAACGTCGACGACCGCTCCGCCCGCGCTCACCGAGACCTCGGCGGTGTGCAACCGCGGCGAATCCAGCGACCACGTCTGCGGATCGTCCACGCGGAGGTCGAGCTCGACCGCGCGGGGTTCGGGCCCGAGATCGACGGGCGCGCTCGCGCGGGCGACCTCCGCTCCGCCGGGGTCGCGCAGGACCACGGTCAGTCCCGCCCGCGTCGCACCGGTTTCGGCGACAGCGGTGGCGGTGACTCGCACGTTCGCGTGCCCGGGCAAGGTCTCGGCGAGACCCGGTGTGGTGACCGCGATGCCGTGCCGGACCACGTGGACCGCATCGGTGATCACCAGGTGCACGTCGCGGTAGATGCCGCTGCCGGAGTACCAGCGGCTGCTGGGGATCTGGTTGCGCGCCTTGACCAGCAGCTCGTTCTCCCCGCCGTCGGTGCGCGCCTGCGGGGTGAGGTCGACCGCGAAGCCCGTGTAGCCGTAGGGGTGCGCGGCGACGCGATGGCCGTTGAACACGACCTCGGAGTCCATGTACACGCCGTCGAACTCGACGGAGATCTTCTTGCCCGCGGTCGTCGGTGGCAGCGCGAAGGTCTTGCGGTACCAACCGAGCCCGCCGGGCAGGAAACCGGTGCCTCCCGTGGTGCGCTCGTCGTCGACCGGGTCGAGCCCGATGCTCCAGTCGTGCGGCAGGTCCAGGGGCCCCAGGCGGGATCGTCCGGCGCGGGCGCGGGGGCGTCCTCCCCGGTGGTGTTGAGCAGGCAGAACCGCCAGTCACCGCCGAAGTCGATGCTGCGCTGCGCCCCCGGCGCCGCGAACGCCCGCGGTGCACCGCTGAGCAGGGCGGGTACTGTGACCGCAGCTGCGGCGAGCACGACCATCCGCCGCCGGGTGAGCACGAAGTCACACATGATCGAACACCCCTCATCGTGATTCCACGCCCGCTTCAACACGACCGAACGGGATGTTTCGCGACCGCCGAGATGATGTCAACGCTGCCGATCGGGTGCTCGCGGCCGAAAAATCGGTGGCGCACCCGGAACTTCGGTGTCATCGTTCGGCACGTGGTTGTGGACCATTTCGGCGAGGCCGTCGCGGCGGAGTACGACTCCGACGAGGCGGAGATGTTCGCCCCCGCGGTTCTCGGGCCCGCGGTGGAGTTCCTCGCCGGGCTCGCCGGTTCCGGTGCCGCGCTGGAGCTCGGCATCGGAACCGGACGGGTGGCGCTGCCCCTGCACGAGCGCGGTGTGCCCATGCACGGCATCGACCTGTCCGAGGCGATGCTGTCGCGGTTGCGCGCGAAGCCGGGTGGCGATCAGATCAGCGTCACCGCAGGTGATTTCGCCGAAACCCGGGTTCCCGGGGAGTTCGGGCTGGTGTACCTGGTCTTCAACACGATCAACAACCTCACCACCCAGGAGGAGCAGGTCGACTGCTTCCGCAACGCCGCCCGGCACTTGGCTCCGGGCGGGCACTTCGTGATCGAGGTCGGCGTGCCCGAGCTGCAGAAGCTGCCGTTCGGCGAATCCCACGTGCCCTTCGACTTCCGCGCCGACCACGTCGGCGTCGACGAGTACGACGTGGTGAACCAAGGCCTGATCTCGCACCACTTCTGGATGCGCGGGGGCCGGTGGCACCTCGACTCGATGCCCTTCCGCTACGCCTGGCCCGCCGAGCTCGATCTCATGGCCAGGATCGCGGGTCTGCGGCCGGTGGAGCGCTGGGCGGACTGGGACCGCAGCCCGTTCACCGCCACCAGCACCAGGCACGTCTCGGTCTGGCGCAAGCCCGCTGGGTGAAACCGTGCTGATCGTCGCGCCATTCGCCATTCTCTTTCCATTGTGGACGATCGACGGATGGGGTCGGCTCTGGTAGGAATCGCGCATGCGCTTCTACGCCGAACGTCCGGTCCGCCTCGCGGGGCAGCTGCTGTCCGATCTCGTCGCGATCACCTGGGTGGCCGCGTTCTGCTGGCTGGCCGGTGAGGCGAAGTCGGCCGTGCTCCAGCTGCAGGCACCGGGGCACCGCATGATCGAGGCCGGTGGCGGACTTCGGAGCACCTTCGCCGACGCCGCCTCCACCGCCTCGGGCGTCCCGTTCGTCGGCGACGACCTGGCCGGAGCGCTGGGTCGCGGCGGTTCGGCGGGGGACGTGCTCGTCGACGCGGGCGCGCAGCTGCTGGAGGCGATCGGACTGGCCGCCACGAGCGTCGCGGTGGTGATCGTGGCGGTCTCGCTGATCCCGGTGCTCGCGTGGTGGTTCCCGCGGCGGATCCGCTACGCGCGCGCCGCCGGGCAAGCCGTGGCGATGCGCGCGCAGGGCGCGGACCTGCTGGCGTTGCGCGCGCTGACCGAGCTGCCCCACCGACGGCTCCAGCGGATCGGCACCGAGCCGGCCGCGGCCTGGCGCGCGGGCGACGCGGAGGTCATCGAACGGCTGGCCGGGATGCGGCTGGACGCGCTGGGGTTGCGCGTCAGCTGATCGCGCCGGAGCGGTCGACGAGCCCCAGCCGCAGGTGTTCGCTGTGGTAGACCGCCTCGTCGAGCAGCTGGGCGACGTGGTTGTCGTAGAGGCTGTAGACGATGCTGCGCCCCGAGCGCGCCCCGACGACCAGGCCGAGGTTGCGCAGCAGCCGCAGCTGGTGGGACACGGCGGATTGCTCCATGCCGACCGCCTCGGCGAGCTCGGTGACCGGACGCGACCCCTGCCGCAGTTCGGTGAGGATCAGCAGCCGGCTCGGGGTCGCCAGCGCCTGCAGCGTGTTCGCCACGTGCGCGGCCGACTCCGCGTCGAGCCTGGTCGCCTCCCGGTCCACTCCGTGTCCCATGAGTCGCAGTCTAAGGGGGCATTGCGCAATCGCCTTGCTTGGCGGTGCGGGTAGCGGAACCTCACACGCCGCCTGGACTCCGTGCGCCACTCCTGATGTATGCCAATACACGGCGTCGCGGCGTACTCGCCAGACGACGTGTGAGAACCCGCGGCGGTGCCAGCTGAGTCCCACACCTGAAACAGCGGCTCCGCCGCATCTTGAAACGACTCCTAAACCGCAGTTTGCATGAACATCTCTTCATGTGATCCCCTGAGCGGGTCAGCTCGGCTCTGCGGAGGTCCCACCCGTGGTCACGTCCACCCCCACTCCCCCACGTCTCGCCCCGCCCGCGCGCACGCGGCTGTTCGGGCTGCCCGAGATGCGCTGGGCCGCCGCGGCGCTCGGGCTGTTCGCGGCCGGGCTGTGCCTGCAGCTCGCCGGCGGCCCGGAGTGGTCCTGGTGGTCGCTCTACCTCGCCTGCTACGTCACCGGCGGCTGGGAGCCCGCGCTGGCCGGGCTGCAGGCGCTGCGGGAGAAGACCCTCGACGTCGACCTGCTGATGGTGCTGGCCGCGATCGGCGCGGCGTCCATCGGCGAGATCACCGACGGCGCGCTGCTCATCGTCATCTTCGCCACCTCGGGCGCCCTGGAAGCGCTGGCCACCGCGCGGACCGAGGACTCCGTGCGCGGGCTGCTGAACCTGGCACCGGACACCGCGACCGTCGTGACCAGCGCCGGTGCGGAGCACCTCCGCCCGGCATCCGAGCTGGAGGTCGGGGACGAGGTGCTGGTCAGGCCCGGTGAGCGCGTCCCGGCCGATGGTGAGGTGCGCTCAGGCGCCAGCGCCGTCGACCAGGCGACGATCACCGGCGAACCGATCCCGGTGGACGTCTCGACCGGGTCCGAGGTCTTCGCAGGCACCCTCAACGGCACCGGTTCGCTGCGCGTGTGGGTCAGCCGCCGCGCGGAGGACTCCGTGGTCGCGCGGATCGCCGCCCTGGTCGAGCAGGCCGGGCGGACCAAGGCCCGCACCCAGCTGTTCATCGAGAAGGTCGAGCAGCGCTACTCGATCGGCATGGTCGCGGCGACCGTCGCGCTGTTCGCGATCCCGCTGCTGCTCGGCTCCGATCTGCGGGAATCCCTGCTGCGGGCGATGACCTTCATGATCGTCGCCTCGCCGTGCGCGGTGGTGCTGGCCACGATGCCGCCGCTGCTGGCCGCGATCGCCAACGCGGGCCGCCACGGCGTGCTGGTGAAGTCCGCGGTGGTGATGGAGCAGCTGGGCACGACCACCAAGGTCGCCTTCGACAAGACCGGCACGCTCACCAGGGGAACCCCGGAGGTCGCCGAGGTCCGGGTGCTCGACGCGGGCTGGAGCCGGGACGAGCTGCTGCGGATCTCCGCCGCGGCCGAGAAGCCCAGCGAGCACCCGCTGGCCGCCGCCGTCGTGCGCGCCGCCGAACGGGCGGAGCTCGCACTGCCCCCGGCCGAGGACTTCGCCGCCCAGCCGGGACGCGGCGTCATCGCCCGGGTGGACGGCCGGCGCGTCGAGATCGGCGCCGCACCAGCGGAGTTCGAGGTCGAGGCGGGCTGCACGGCGGTGCTGGTGCGCTGCGACGGCGAGCCGATCGGGCTGCTGTCGATCAGCGACCAGCCGCGCCCGGAAGCCCCCGCCGCGGTGGCCGCGACGCGCGCGCTGACCAGCGATCCGGTGCTGCTGACCGGCGACACCGCCGCCGGGGCCCGCCGCCTGTCCGAGCACGTCGGCATCACCGACGTCCGTGCGGGCCTGCTCCCGGACCAGAAGCTCGACGAGGTGGACCGGCTGCGCTCGGACGGCCACCGGGTGGCGTTCGTCGGCGACGGCATCAACGACGCACCCGCCATGGCCGGCGCGCACGTGGGCATCGCGATGGGCGGCGCGGGCTCCGACCTCACCCTCCAGGCGGCGGACGCGATCATCGTCCGCGACGACCTCCACGCCATTCCGGCCGTCGTCGAGCTCTCCCGCAGGGCGCAGCGCGTCGTCACCGCCAACCTCGTGATCGCGGGAACCTTCATCGCGGTCCTGGTGACCTGGGACCTCGTCGGCCACCTGCCGCTCCCCCTCGGAGTCGCCGGCCACGAAGGATCCACGATCCTCGTGGCCCTCAACGGCCTCCGCCTCCTCCGCCGGAACGCCTGGGAATCCGCCTGACCCTCGCCCCTCGCCCCTGCTGAGGAGCGACGACGACCGCACCGGGATCAGGCCGTCAGAGGTCGAGTTCGAGGGTGCCCCTGGCCCGGGACACGCACGGCGCGATCCTGGTCGCGCGCTCGTCGTCGGCGAGGCAGAGGTCCTGGTGGACGAGGTCTCCGGACACGACGGGCGTGATGCACTCACCGCACACCCCCTTGCGGCACCGGCTGGGGACGTCCGCCCCCGCTGCCTCCAGCGCGTCCAGGAGCGCGTCGCCTTCCCCGACGCGCAAGGTCGTGCCCGTCGCGCGCAGGCGGACCGAGAAGGCCTCGCCGGTCGCGGGAGTCGCGCCGAAGCGCTCGGTGTGGATGCGGGTGCGCGGCCAGCCCGCCTGTACCGCCCGGACTACGACCTCGTCCATGAACGGAGCCGGGCCGCAGACGTAGAGGTGGGTGCCCAGCGGCTGGTCGGTGAGGTCCAGGCCGTTCCAGAACTCGGTCCGAGACGCGGTGATGCGCGCCCGATGCTCCCGGAGATCGTCCGCGTGGGCTCCGTTGCGGGATATGTAGTGGATTTCGGCTGACCGCTGCCACCTGCGAGCCGCCCTGGCGTGCGAGAGGATCGGGGTGATGCCGATGCCCGCGGCCACCAGCAGGTGGTGGCGCGCGGTCTGCACGGGCGCGAAACCGCTTCGCGGACCATCGGTTTCGACGACATCACCAGGCCGCAGCGCGTGCATCCAGCGCGATCCGCCGTCCCCGAGGCGCACCGAGATCTCGTGGTGCGACGGCCGGAACCCGTCGCCGGTCAACGAGTAGGAGTTGCGGCGCGGCCGTCCCCGCTCGTCGACGCCGCACCGCACGTCGAGGTGGCTGCCGGGCGGGTGCGAGGTGACCTCGCCGCCCAGGCGGATCCGTCGGACGCCGTCGGCGATGAGGCCGGTGTCGGTCACGGTGAGCCTGCTCATCGGCGCAACCACTCCAGCAGCGCGGGACGGATCTCGCCGTAGCCCTTGTAGTCGGCCATCTCGTCGGGCAGCTCGGCGAGCACGGTCGCGAACTGCTCGCGCCACGACGGGACGAGCGCGAGTTCGCGCATCGGCAGCAGGTAGGTGCGGATCAGGAACATGATCGAGCCCGTCATCGGCAGCCGCACCAGGTGCTGGACCTCCACCCGCAGGTGCAGCGACTCGGCGATGTCCACCTCCCCTGCGCGTTCGGCGCCCCACCGGTCGTAGGTCTCCAGCGAGGCGTCCAGCCGGTGCCCGACGGTGGAGCTCCAGTTCTGCCGCCGATAGCACTCCCCCGGGTGCAGGCCGAGCAGGAAGCGCTCGGCCCGGGGGATCGCCCCGTCGGCGAAGTCCCGGGGAACCGGGCCGTGCAGCTCGGCGAAGGACATGCCGAGCACGAACCGGATCGACCAGTTCGACGCGAAGGTCACCACCCCGGCGTCGGCGAACAACCGGCCCTCCCGCTCGTCGAGCAGCACGACGTCGTCGGGCACCTGGGAGGCGGCGAACCGCAGCGGCGGCTCGCCGAGCGAGTCCTCGTCACCGAACCGGAACCGCCGCGAGACCCCGAGTCTCGCGTTCTCCCAGAGGAATTCGCGATCACCGCAGCGCGTCAACGTCATCGCCGGGTCGGTGCGGGCGGCATCGGAGAGCAGGTGCAGCAGGGCGTCCCACGACGCGGCGCGCATGTGCCCGAGCTCCACGTGCCTGCCCGGGTCGCGGTCGAGGATCGCCGCGCGCTCGGCGAGCTCGTCCTCGTAGGCGGCGTCGAAGTCCAGGACGGTGCTGCCCCACTCCCCGGCGGCCGTGCGGTGCGCTCGCGGCGCCGGCTCGACGTTGACGCCGTAGCGGTAGCGGTCGCCCTCCAGCGGCCACGGGAATCGCCGGACCCGCTCGGGCAGGCTCACCGGAAGGCCTCCACGTCGGCGCGGAAACCCAGGTAGGCGCCGCGGAGCCGGGACACGTGGGAGTAGACGTGCAGCGTTTGTCCGCACCCGCCGCACCGGATCTCGGATCCCGGCGAGGCCGTCACCTCGGTCTCGGCGGCGCAGTGCGCGCAGTGCACGACCAGCCGCTCCCGCGAGGTGACCTGGCAGCGGATCTCCTCGTCCACGGCACCGGCGGCGATCGCCCGCGAGCGCAGTGCCAGCACGTCGGCCTCCGGCCCCGCCAGCATCAGCCGCCACCCGACCCGAGCCGCCCGCAGCTGCGCGTCCAGCGCCTCGGCCACCTCCTCGGCGCGATCCCCGTGCACCGCCCAGCAAGCGCCCGGTGCCGAGCAGGCCCAGCGCCGGGTGATCTCCCGGGCGCCGGGGCCGATTCCGATGATCGCGAACCGCCGGCCGGTCGGATCGACCTCGACCGGCTCGTGCCACTCGGGCAGGCTGGTGCGCGCACCCGCCGCCATCCGCTCGTCGCTCATCGCACCCGAGTACACGAAAGCCCGGGGCGGGTGTCAACCGCGCCCGCCCGAGGTCACCGGGTCACTGGACCGCCCAGTAGCCGAAGGACTTGTAGTCAGGAGACGGGCCGAACGAGGTCATCGCGGCCATCCGGACGGTCAGCTCGGTGCCCGTCACGTGCTCCGCCGGGATCCTGATCACGGTCTCCGACCAGCCCTTGGTCTCCGGCTTGAGCCAGTGCTTTCCCAGGTCCGCACCATCGGCGAACACCCGCACGTCGCGGGCACCGGTGTACAGGCCGGGTTTCGGGCCGGTCGAGTCGTGCCGCGCGATGAGCCGGACCTCGCGTCCCGGAACGAGGCCGCGCAGTGTGAACTCCTCCTCGCCGATGACGTGCCGGGCGCTGTCGACGACCTCGCGCCCGCCGACCTCCAGCGTGCGCGCCTCGGTGAGCGGCTGGAAACCGGCGCGCGCGGTGCTCACCACGTGGTCGTGATCGGCTTCCGAGTCCCGGGATCCGACGTTGACGTGATCGCGGATGACGCCGCTGATCGGCCTGATCGGCACGTCACCGGTGTCGATCAGGCTCCAGTCCGCCTTGTAGACCGTCATCACCGGCAGTGAGAGCACCGGCGCTCCGAGGACACCGGCGTCGGCGAGGTGCTCCAGCTGCACTCCGTTGGGCATCCGGTCGTAGATGGCGATGTAGTCGGGGCGGTCGTCGGGCGACATCGCGCGCAGTTCCTCGTAGAGCGCACCCATCCCGTGCAGAGCGGGCTCGGCCAGGCCGTTGGTCGTCAGACCCACGAGGTCGACCGTGGGATGTCCGCCCAGGTAGGCGGCGGCACCGACGTCGTGCACGCCCAGCCGCGCCCCCTCCGGCAGGTTCCCCTTGGTCCAGGTGGCCAGGGCGACGACGCGTTCGCGGATCCCGCCGGAGTCCTGAACGGTGTTGTGCACCCAGGTCGGCACGGACAGGGCCGTGAACAACCCGGCCACCGCCAGCAGCGCCACCGGTGTCCTCTCCCCCAGGCGCAGCCGCTTGCCGACCTCGACCAGGCCGATGACCGCGACGAGCACGAACAGCGGCAGGAACGGCTGCAGGTACCGGACCTGCTGCCACAGCGCGGTTCCCATCGTGGAGATCGCGCCGAGGCCCAGCACCGTCCCGACTCCGATGATCCAGCCGACCCAGCTCCGCGTTCCGCCGTCGCGCACCAGCACCGCCACGCCGAGGGCCGCGAGCAGCAGCGCGCCGGGGAAGGCGAAGTCCTGCCGGTTGAGACCCGCCAGGATCTCCATGAACGCCGAGAAGTTGTCGGCTGTCTTGCCCGCCAGCTCGCCGAAGCTCAGGTTCGGCATGCTCAGGTGGGACTTGGCCTGCGACCCGTTCGGCGAGGAGTGCCCCGTCGCGACCAGGTAGAACACCAGCTGCGAGCCGATCACGGCGAAAGGCAGCGCGCACCAGGCGGTCGCAGCGATCCGGGTGCCGAGGTGGCGCCCGCGGCGCGCGCTCACCGCCATCATCAGCGCGGGCACCAGCACCAGGAACACCAGCGCTTCCATCCGGCACAGCGCGGCGAGAGCCACCAGCACCGGGGTGAACCTGAAGACCCCGCTGGGCGCTTCGCGGACCAGCATCAGCAGCGTCGCCACCAGCAGCAGCGCGGTCGCGGAGACCTCCATGCCGCTGGTCGCGCCCCACAGCAGCGGGCCGCTGAGCGCGACCAGGGCGCCCGCCCAGGCACCCGCGACCGGGCCGGCCACGCGACGGCCGAGCAGCACCACACCACCTGCGGTCAGCGCGTGGCAGACGACGCCGAGGAGCACCGCGGCGGGCAGCAGCGCCGCACCGTGCAGGCCGACGAAGTGCAGCGCACCCAGGACCACGACGTAGAGCAGGCTGCTGGCACCGGTGCTGATCGGATCGCCGTCGTTGTAGCGCAGGAACTCGCCCTGTCCGATCTGCTTCGCGTACTGGAGGTGGATGTAGGTGTCGTCCAGCGGCGGGATGTAGAAGCCGCCGTTGTAGTGGACGTTCACCAGCACGAAGCCCAGGCCCGCGACCGCGGCCAGCAGCGGCACCGCCCACAGGGCGATCCGGTCCCAGCGCCGCCGGGGAGCGGGGACGTCACCACCTCGTCGCGTCTGCTCGGATAACTCGTGTTCGTCGAGGTCGTTCGTCACGCTCAACCCTGCGGGTCCTTCCAGGCGGATGTTCTCGAGTGCTGCGCACCACCGGGGTGTCGACCTGATCGACTATAGATGGGCGTTTCGTCGGCTTTTTCGGGACGTCCGGTTCGCCGTCGCATCTCGACGAGTCGCGGCGCGACCGCACCCGGGATCCACACGCGACAGAGGTCGATCGGGTTGCCCGTCACACCCAGGTGTCGACGGCGTGGAGGAGGCTTTCCGCCCAGGCGTTGAGGATTCGTCGTCCTTCGGCGGCACCGGCGCCGCGCGGGTCGCCGAGCACGCCGTTGTCGCTGACCGCTGCGGTCCCGCCCGCGCGCAACCTCTCGACTAGCGCGGACAGCGGTTCGGTGTTGCCGATCTCGGCCCGTTCCAGGTGAACCGCGTGCGGACGGAGGGCGAGCATGACGGAGGTCTCGGTGCGCCCGGCGTGGCTGTCGTCGGCAGGACCGCTGGGCGACCAGGCCAGGACCTCACGGCCTTCCTCGCGCAGGAGACGAACGGCTCGCCGCACCGGTCCGGCGTTGCCGCCGTGGCAGGACACCAGCACGACACCGGCGAAGGCGTCGGCGGACCGGCCGAGCTCGACGAGCAGGAGCTCGGTGGCGCGCTGGCCGAGGGACAGGGTTCCGGGGAACGCGGCGTGCTCGCCGCTGGAACCGTAGGCCACGGCGGGCGCCACCACGACGCCCCGCTGCTCGGCCAGCCTGTCGCACAGCGCGACCGCGATGTCGGTGTCCACGGTGCAGGGCAGGTGCGGCCCGTGCTGCTCGGTCGCGCCGACCGGCACCGCGAGCAACCGCGGCTCGCGCAGCTCGGGCCAGGCGGTGTCGCCGAGGTTCACGACGCGCCTCCGCCGACCGGAACGCTGCTGCGCCCTCCCCTGTCGGTGAGCACGGGCCGCAGCGCGGTGGTGCTGCGTTCGCGCAGCGCCCCGCTCAGGACACCGCATCCGTAGGCGGCGTCGTCGGCGAGGTGGGCGAGGCAGTGCCGCACCGGGTCGAGTTCGCCCACCTCCGCGAGGTGCCGGGCGGCGACGAGCACGAGGACGCGGCGTCCGCGCTTGCTCAGCAGCAGCGGCGGGATCGCCAACGGCGCCCAGGAACGGCCGATCGCGTCCGCGAGGAGCCGTGCCGCCCCGAGGTTCCCGTGGAGCGCGAGCTTGACCGACTCCGACGCGGGAACGCCCAGCGCGCCGAGCTTCCGGGTGAGCAGCGCAGCAGCAGCACCGGTGACGACCAGCGCGAGCCGGGGACGTCCGGCGGCGATCAGCGACCAGGTCAGCACGCTCCACAGCGAGATCCGCACGGGGGCAACGTGTTCGCCGTGCCGTCGGCCGAGAGGCCCTGCGGAGCAGCCGTAGCCGTAGCGCTGGCGCAGCAGCGCCGCCCAGCTGCGGCGAGGGGTGTGCTCGACGATCGCGGCCGGCTCGTACCGGGCCTGGTGAGCTGCGCTCAGCCGCCACACCAGGTCGACGTCCTCGCCGAAGCGCATGGTCTCGTCGAACCCGCCGAGTTCGGCCAGGACGTCGGTGCGGATCAGCAGGGCGGCGGTGGGCACGTAGCTGATGCGACTGCCCGGCAGCACCGGTCCGGGCCGGGGTCCGAGGTCCAGCGGCGAACGGGTCCGCTCGTAGCGCTCCAGCGCTGAACGTCCCCGCGTGCTGCGCACTCTCGGCGCCGCGGCCGCGACACCGGGTGCCTCGAAGTGGCGCAGCAGCGGGTCCAGCCAGCCCGGTTCCGGGAGCGTGTCGGCGTCGAGGAACGCCACCAGCGGCGTCGTGGCCAGGCGCCACCCCGCGTTGCGAGCGGCGGCGGGGCCGCGCGCGGTGTCGTGCCGCACGGCCGCACCGGGGATCGGCGTCGGGGATCCGTCGTCCACGACGACGACCCGCATGCCCTCCAGCGCGGCCAGCAGCGCGGTCGGGTTCGGCCCGTGGACCGGGACGACGACGGTGACGTCGTCGGGTCCCAGGCTCGCGGCGTCGTGCTCCGGGTGCACCACGCCGGTGCGGATGAGCCGCTCGGCCAGCGAATTCCCTGCGGTGACGGGCTTTCCGCCGAGCCAGTCGTCGAGGAGCGCGCTGCCGCGCGCGGTCAACCGCAGGACGCGGTAGGGCGAACCGCCCGCGACGGTCCTCCCCTCCTCCCAGCGCTGCAGGCTGGGATCGGCCACCAGCCTCACGCCGTGAACCCCCCGTCCGCGTGGACGACCGTGCCGGTGACCGCGGAGGCGCGTTCGTCGCACAACCAGCACACGGCGGCGGCGACCTCCGCCGGCTCCAGCAGGCGCTCGACGACCTGGTGCTCGGCGAACTCCTCGACGTCGTCGAGGTCGTAGCAGGCGGCCGTGGCGGTGAGCATGGCCGTGCGCGTGGAGCCGGGCGAGACCGCGGTGGCGTTGATGCCGGTGCCGCGCAGGTCGGTGGCCAGCCCGCGGATCAGCCCGACCACCGCGTGCTTCGCCGCGTTGTACCCGGCCAGGTGGTAGAGCCCCCGGTGCGCCGCTGCCGAGGCCAGGGCGACGAAGCGTCCCGCGCGCGGTTCGGGCCGTCGCAGCATCGCGGGGACGGCTGCGCGCGCCAGGTTCGACACGCCTCGGACCCCGATGTCGAAGAGCAGGTCGAGCTCGGTGTCGGTGGTCTCCCACAGCGGTGCGCCCCCGGCCATCACGGCCGCGGCCCCGACTGCGGCGTCGAGCCCGCCGAACTCGTCCTCGGCCACCCGGACCGCTTCGGCCAGCGCCTCGGCGTCGCGGACGTCGGCGACCACGTCGCGCACCGAACCCGGGTGCTGCTCGGCGAGCCGGCGCAGTTCCTCCCGGCTGCCGAGCGGGTAGGCCACGCCGGGCAGATCGGCGCACACGTCCAGCGCGACCACCCGCCAGCCGTCCGCGGCGAGCTGCCGCACCACGGCCGCACCCACTCCCCTGGCGGCTCCGGTGACGATCGCGACCCTGCTCATGAGCTCACCCCGAACCCGTTGCGCTGCAAGTAGGACAACAGCTCGTCGGCCGCGTCGGCGGCGCTCAGCGGGCCGATCACCGTGGGCGGCGTCCTCTCGACCAGCGCGCCGGTCAGCTCCAGCACCCGGTGGTGGGGCGTGTCGCCGCTCGGCGCGGGGTACTCCCGCGCGCGGGGGCGCCGGGGGCGAGCGCTCACGACGTCGGTGCGAAACCCCTTCTCCGGCGCGGCAACGACTTCGACCTCCGCGTCCTGCGCCGCCAGCACGGCCGGAAGGGACGCTCGGCGCAGCCGCAGGCCGCCCTCGACGGAGACCACGGCTGGGCTGGGCAGGCGCAGGATCTCGCGGGCTCCGCCGTCCAGGCGGCGGTGGGCCAGCAGCCGGTCGCCGTCGAGCTCAAGGTGGACCGCGCCGAGAGCTTGAGCCGCGCCCAGGTGCGCGGCGAGGAACGCCGGTGTGGCACCGGTCCCCCCGTCCGCGGACCGGTCGCCGCACAGCACCAGGTCCGGCGTCTCCGGCAAGGCCGCGATCAGCGCAGCCGCCGCAGACGTGCTGCGCGCCAGAACATCCGGGGTCAGCGGGGTGTCGAAGTCGACGCGGCTGGCGTGGTGCGCACCGGCGGCCAGCGCTTCGCGCAACCCCTCCTCGGCCTCCACCGGGCCTGCGGTGAGGGCGTGCACCCGGCCACCGGTCCGTTCGGCGACCCGCAGCGCGTGCTCCAGCGCGGCGTGCTCGGCCGGGCTCTCCCCGCGATGCCCGCCGCTCATCGCACCGGTGAGCGGGTCGACCTCGACCCGCTGCCAGGACCGGCTCAGTGCCACCGCGATGCGCATCTCCTCAGCCCTTCCGGAACACGACGCCGTGACCGCCATCGGGGTAGGTCCAGCTGATGGCGCCCTCGTTGTTGCAGATCTGGTAGCAGGTCCCGCATTCGAAGCACTGCTCGTAGTTGAACAGGATGCCGCCGTCACCGGTCGGCACGAACAGCTTCGCCGGGCACGCCGACACGCAGGCCTGGGTGGTGCACGACCGGCAGACCTCGGTGTCGACGGTGATGTGCGCTCGCTCGCCGACGTCGAACTCGACCGCGTCCATCCGGTCCTCGAACGAGATGTCTCGGTACATCGCCTCGCCTCCTCAGCCGAAGGTGCGCAGCCCGGTCCAGGCGTCCGCGGCGAGCTTGCGCAGGCGGACGCCGTGACGGGCCGCGGTGTCGCGGAAGAGCTTGCCCATAGCCGGTTTCGGCTTCGGGTTGCCGACGGTGAACACGCCTTGGGCGAAGTCGCACAGCAGCTTCGGGTACTGCTGCTGCACCCGCTCGGACAGCACCAGACCGGGCGCGCGTTGCAGCCGCTTGTGGTCGGCGAGCACGAAGTTGTCCTCCAGGCGTTTCCGGTAGCCGTCGAGCGCACCGCCGTTCTCGACGGCGTCGGCGGCGGTGCGTCCGGCGGCGAGCCCGGAGCCGAGGGCGAAGTTGACGCCCTCCAGCCAGATCCCGGCGGCCAGGCACATCGCCGCCGCGTCACCGGCGATCAGCATGCCGGGAGCCGACAGCGGTGGCATGCTGCGGTATCCGCCTTCCGGGATGAGGTGCGCCGAGTACTCCTTGAACTCCGCCCCTCGCAGGTAGGGCGCGATCGCCGGGTGCGCCTTGAGGTCGGCGAGCACGTCCTCCGGCCGCCTGCCCGAGGACGCCAGACCGGTGAGCGAGAGCACGACTCCGACGCTGACCGTCTCGCGGTTGGTGTAGAGGAAGCCGCCGCCGGGGATCTCCCCCGTGCAGCCGAGGATCTCGAAGTCCGCGCCCTGGTCGCCGCCGAGCTGGAAGCGCTCCTCGATGGTCTCGCGCGGCAGTGCGAGCGTCTCCTTGACGCCGAGGGTCTGGTGCTCCGGGTCCTTCTCCGGCAGCAGCCCGGCCTGCTTGGCCAGGAAGGAGTTGACGCCGTCGGCCGCGATGACCACGCCAGCCCGGATGTCGCCGTCCGGCCGGTCGGTGCGCACGCCGGCGATCCGGCCGTTCTCCCGCAGCAACCCGGTGGCCACCGTCGAAGTCACCAGCCGCGCTCCGGCCTCGACCGCCTTGTCCGCCAACCACGAATCGAAGTCCGCGCGGTAGGTGGTCATCCCGTTGTAGGGCTCGCTCCCCCAGTCCTCGCTGCGGAAGTCCACGGTCAGCGCCTGGTTCTCGGTGAGCATCATGGTGCTGCGCCGGGTCACCCAGCGCTGCACCGGCACCTCGCGCCACCACTCCGGCAGGACCTCGTCGAGCACCCGGCCGTAGACGACCCCGCCGTAGACGTTCTTGGAGCCGGGGAACGGCCCGCGTTCGAGCAGGATGACGCTGCGCCCGGCGCGGGCGAGTTCCAGCGCGGCGGCCGACCCGGCGGGTCCGGCGCCGACGACGACGGCATCGACTTCAGGCATCTCGTCTCCGGCGGTCGAGTTCGCGCAGGACTTCGGGGGCGTCGGCGATGATCCCGAGGTCCGCCATCGCGGTCATCGGGCACGACGGGTCGGTGTTGATGCTGACCACGTGCTCGGGCCGGCCCAGGCCGCCGGTGTGCTGGGTGGCACCGGAGATGCCGAAGGCGACGTAGAGCTGCGGGTCGACGACGACGCCGGTGGTCCCGATCTGCCGGTCGTGCCCGGCCCAGCCCGCGTCGGTGACCACGCGGGTGGCCCCGGCGGAGGCTCCCAGCCACGCCGCGACCTCGGTCAACGTTCGCATCGCGGCGGTCCCGTCCGCACCCGGGCCGACCAGACCGGCGCCTCCGCCGAAGATGCGGGTGGCTTCGGTCAGCTCGACCGTCTCCGGTTCGGGCTCGCGGACCTCGACCACCTCGGCGTCGAGCGCCTCCACCGGATCGACGGTCAGCGCGACAGGTTCCGGCGGCGGGAGCGGGTGGCCGACGCCGCGCACTCCTGGCGTCAGCGTGACCACGACCGGTCCGTCGAAGCGGACCACGACCTCCACCGAATCGTCCACCCTGGACAGTTCTGCAGCGTCGGTGCCGCAGCGGACCGCACCCGCGTGCAGCGGTCGACCGGACTCGAACGCCAGCCGTGGCGCGAGGTCTCGCCCGTCCGGCGAGGCGGGCAGCAGCACCACCCGCACCCCGTGCAGCGCGGGCGCCAGCGTCGCGGCCAGCGATCCGGGTGCGACACAGGGTGTTTCGACGTTCCAGGCACTGCGCGCGGTCCGGAGCCCCTTCGCCGCGCGTCCCGTCCCCGTGCCCGCGAGCAGCACGGCACCGCCGGCCTCGGCGACCGCCTCGTCCGCTCCGCCGGGCAGTGCGCCGTCGCGGACCACGACCACGGCCAGGACCTCCGGGAGCGCGTTCACAACGCCACCGCCGCTCGATGCCCCTCGACCACGGCGGCGTGCGCTCGGCGCGGGGCGAGGCAGTCGCCCACCCGGTGGACCGGGAAGGGGGCGTCGCGCAACTCCTGCCACAGCTCGTCGACCGGGCTCTGGTGCACGGCGCACACAACCCAGTCGAAGACGTCCTCGGTCATCGCACCGGTGGTGTGCTTGAGGATCTGCAGCGACACTCTGTCGCCGTCGGCCGCAGCGCCCATCACGACCTCGTCGGTGCGCTGCCCGATCCCCTTGGCGTGGGCGCGGATGGCGAAGGTCTCCATGTCCAGCGTGACGCCGAGGTCCTGGCAGACGACCATCCCCGGGGTGCTGATCTGCACCCGGCAGCCCCGGTCGGCCAGCAGCTCGGCGACCGAAGCCGCCTGGTGGAAGCCGAGTTCGTCGACGATCAGCACCTCGCCCTCGGGCGCGGCGTCACCGGTGAGCACGTCGCGGACGTCGACCACGCGCGGCAGCTCACCCGCCCAGTGCGGAGGCTCCGGGCGAGCACCCGTGGCCAGCACGACCGCGTCGGGCCGCTCCTCGCGCAGCAGCTGCGCGGTGGCCTCGACCCCGGTCTTGATGTCGACGCCGTAGCGCTGGCACTCGGAGCGGAGGTTGCGCACCACGTCCAGGAATTCCGCCCGCCCCGGCACGCTCGCGGCCTCGGACACCTGCCCGCCGGTCTCCGGTGAGCGTTCGAAGAGGGTCACGTGGTGACCGCGTTGGGCGGCGGTGGAGGCCGCTTGGAGGCCCGCGGGCCCACCTCCGACCACCAGGACCCGGCTGCGCCTGCGCGGTTCCGGCAGCGCGACGGATTCCCGCCCGGTGCGCGGGTTCTCGATGCAGCCGAGCCAGCGGTTGAGACCCATCCGGCCCACGCACTCCTGGTTGCAGGACAGGCAGGTCCGGATCTCGGTGGCGTGACCCGACCGGGCCTTGGCCGCGAAGTCGGCGTCGGCGATCTGGCCGCGCACCACGCCGACCAGGTCGCAGTGTCCCTCCTCCAGCGCGCGTTCGGCCTGCAACGGGTCCTTGATGCGGCCGACGCCGACGACCGGGAGGTCCACCGCCTTGCGGATGGCGTTGGAGATGAACAGCGCGTAGCCCGGCGGGATCGCCATGGACGCCTCGATCATGTACAGCGTCGAGGTGGCCACGCCGATCGAGGTGTTGATGTAGTCGACCTGTCCGGTGGCCTCCACCATCCTGGCGACCTCGACCGCCTCGTCGATGGTGGTGCCGCCCTCGATCAGCTCGTCCCCGCAGATCCGCACGCCCAGCGCCCGGTCCGGCCCGAGGGACTCGCGGACCGCGGCGACGATCTCCAGCAGCAGCCTCGCCCGGTTGGCCAGCGATCCGCCGTAGGCGTCGGTGCGCTTGTTGGTGGCGGGTGAGAGGAACCCGCGCACGATCGACGAGTGCGAGCACTGCAGCTCCACCCCGTCGAACCCGCCTTCGGCGCAGTGCGCGGCGACGGTCGCGTACCCGGCGACGATCTCGGCGATCTCGTCCGCATCCACGGCTTTGGGCACTTCCCGGAACATCGGGTCCGGCACAGCGGAGGGTGCCCACACCGGCAGCCGCGAGTACATCGACGACGCCTGCCCGCCGTTGTGGTTGAGCTGCGCGAAGATCGGCGCCCCGTGGGCGTGCACGGCCTCGGTGATCCGGCGGTACCCGGAGATCACCGACGGGTCGAACCCGTGGATGAGCTTCTCGTACGGCCAGTCGGTGGGGTGGGTCGAGTGCTCCTCGGTGATCACCAACCCGGCACCGCCCTCGGCCCGGGCGGCGTAGTACGCGGCGTGCTGCTCGGTCGGACGGCCGTCGCGGGCGTAGTTGGTCAGGTGCGCGGAGAACACGATGCGGTTGCGCACCGTGACCGGTCCGAGCCGCAGCGGGGAGAACAGGTAGCGGGTCATCGCAGACCTCCCGCGACCCGGCGGCCTTCCAGGACCGCCTCGTGGATCGTGCGGGGCGCGACGCAATCCCCGATCCGCCGTCCGCCGAGCTGCTGATCCGGCAGCCGGTGTCCGCAGTGGACGACGGTCGCGGCGGACCGCTCCCGGGGTTCGGCGGTGTGGACGTCCTCCAGGACCACGTGGTCGTCGCGCACCTCGCGCAGCAGGGAGCGCTTCTCCAGCGCGACCCCCGCCCGCTGCAGCCGGGCGTTGGCGTCGGCGAGGTCGCCGGTGAGCGCGAGCTGCGTGCCCACGACCTGGTCCTGCGTCACGATCGCGGTCTCCACTCCTCGGGATGCCAGCAGCTCGGCCACGCCGACGCCGACGAAGTCGCCGACGGGATCGTGCACGACGACAGGGCCTTCCGGCGTCTGACCGCTCAGCGCCTCGACCACGTCCAGCACGACGCCTCCGTCGATCTTGAAGCCCCAGGGGCCGGGCGCCGAACCGGTGGCCACCACGACCTCGCGGCCGGACAGCTCCTCGTGCCGGGCCTCGGCACCGAGACGCACGGCGACCCCGAGGCGCCGGATCTCAGATTCCCACCACCGGATCAGTTCGAGCAGGCGCCCGCGCCCGGCCACCTCGGCCGCGGTCGGCACCATCCCGCCGAGGCGCTCGGCGCGCTCGACGACTTCCACGCTCCGCCCCCGCAGCGCCAGCACCCGCGCGGCCTCCAAACCGGCAGGTCCGCCGCCCACGACCACGACCGGTTCCCCACCGGGTGAGGTGATCTCCACCGCGACCGGGTCCGGCTCGGTCTCGTGGCCCGCGGCGGGGTTGCCGATGCAGGTGACCAGCGGGTTGCGGTTGTCCCGGACAACGCACTTCTGGTTGCACAGGACGCACGGGCGGACCGGGGTGCCCGCGCGGGTCTTGACGACGAGGTCGGGGTCGGCGATCTGAGCTCGGGTCATCTCGACCAGGTCGGCGACGCCGTCGTCGAGCGCCCACTGGGCCTGTCCCGGATCCACGACGCTGCCCTGGAGGACCACCGGCGTGCCACCCGCGGACTCGCGGATCGTCCGGCAGAGCTCGACGTTGAAGCCGGGCTCGGTGTGCAGGTCGGGACGGGTCGCGGAGGTGCCCATCGCAGAACCGCGGACCACCGCGACGTAGTCGGCCTGATCGCGGATCGCCTCGACGATCCCGGCCGCCGCGTCCGGGGTGATCCCCGCCCACGGGGCGAGCTCGTCGCACGACAACCGCACGCCGATCACGCCGTCGCCGACCGCGTCACGCACCGCGTCCAGGACCTCGCGCAGCAGGCGGGTGCGATCGGTCCCGTAGTCGTCCCCGCGCAGGTTGGTCAGCCCGGACAGGAACTGCCGCAGCAGCGAGAACTGACCGGCGTTGAGCTCCACGCCGTGCAGGCCGCTGCGCGCCGCCTCACCAGCGGCTCGGGCGAAACCCCGTACCAGCTCGTCGATCTCGGGTTGTTCGAGCTCCATCGGCATCTCGCGGCCGGCCACGTCGGCCACCCGCGAAGGCGCCCACAGCACTCGCTGCGAGAACGCCGACGAGCCCTGCGAACCGGAGTGCCCCAGCCCGGCCAGCACCACGGTCCCGTGCGGGCGGCAGGCCTCGGCCACCGCCGCCCAGCCCGGACCGCAGTCCGAGGCCAGCGGGGCGCGTTCGTAGGGCCAGTCCGAGTCGTGCACGCTCGCGGTCTCGGTGACCAGCACGCCGGCACCACCGGCGGCGCGCGCCGCGTAGTAGGCGACGTGCCGGTCCGAGATGTCGCGAGCGCGGCCCAGGTTCGTCTCGTGCGGTCCGAACAGGACGCGCGACGGAGCGGAGCACGGGCCGAGCCGAAACGGTTGGGCGAGGCTCATGGCTAGCTCACCAGCGGTGAGGAGTCGCACGGCTTCGCGGGCATGGCCGGCATCCCGAGCCCGACCTTCCGCGAGGAGCGCGAGTGGTCCTGGGTGGCCTTGGGCAGCTCGTCCTTGTCCACGATGGACAGCGCGGACTGCCCGTACCCCTGCACGCACTCCGGATCCGGACCGTCGAGCGGGAGCCCGGTGAAGAACTTCGCGGCCATGCACCCGCCCTGGCAGGCGTCGAAGTGCGAGCAGGAGGCGCACGCACCGGCCGACTGCGGCTGGCGGAGGTCGTTGAACAGCTCCGATTCCCGCCACACCTTGGCGAAACCGCCTTCTCCGCGGACGTTCCCGCCCTTGAAGACGTCGTGGATGGCGAACGGGCACGCGTAGACGTCGCCGACCGGGTCGATCAGGCACACCACCCGGCCCGCCCCGCACAGGTTCAGGCCCGGCAGCGGGGTCGAGCCCAGTGCGTTGAGGTGGAAGAACGAGTCGCCGGTGAGCACCTGGTCGCCGCGGGCCACCAGCCAGTCGTAGATCTGCCGCTGCTGGGCGTCGGTGGGGTGCAGCTCGTCCCACACGTCGGCACCGCGCCCGGACGGCCGCAGCCGGGTGATGCGCAACTGCGCGCCGAAGCGGTCGGCGATGACCTTGAAGTCGTCCAGCTGGTCGACGTTCTGGCTGGTCATCACCACGGAGATCTTGAAGTCGCGCATGCCGGCGTCGGAGAGGTTCTGCAGCGCGGTCATCGCCATGTCGAACGATCCGGGACCGCGCACCGCGTCGTTGACCTCGCGCGTCGCGCCGTCGAGTGAGATCTGCACGTCGACGTAGTCGGTGGCGGCCAGCCGGCGCGCGCGTTCGGCGTCGATGCGCAGGCCGTTGGTGGAGAACTTGACCCCGACCTGGTGGTCGATGGCGTAGTCGAGGAGTTCCCAGAAATCGGGCCGCACGGTGGGTTCACCACCGCCGACGTTGACGTAGAAGACCTGCATCCGCTGCAGCTCGTCGATGACCGCCTTCATCTCGTCGGTCGAGAGCTCGTCCGGGTCTCGCCTGCCCGAGGAGGACAGGCAGTGCTCGCAGGCCAGGTTGCAGGCGTAGGTCCATTCCCAGGTCAGGCAGATGGGCGCGTCGAGACCGCCCTTGAACTGCTCGACGAGGGAGGGAACCGGTGCTGTGGTGGTCATGTCGGCTCACTTCCAACGGGACTTCGTCGTCTGCATTGGATCCGGGCATGTTCCCCGCCCCCGAGCGCGCTTGGCGCTCCGCGCGCGGTTCGTGTGTGAGGTGCGCGAAGTTTTCATGAAAACTTCCCCCACCCACAAAAAGCTCCTAGTCGTTCTGCGGACGAATCATGTCCGAGGCCGCGAGGGAGGCCAGGGCGTCGCGGAACTGCGGCCGACGCTGCTCGGGGATGTCCGCCAGCGCGTCTTCGACGCTGGCGTGGTCACCGAGGTGGCGAACGAGTTCCACCAGTTCGGGCACTTTCAGGAACGACAGCTTCCGGTTTCCGAAGTGGTACGCGAGCGCCCCGAAGGGCTCGGGGCGCAGCGCGACCTGCGGGTTCAACCGGTAGCCGCGGTCGATGTCGAACTCCGCGGCGGCCACGGTCAGTAGACCCCGCACATCCCGTCGATGGAGACTTCTTCGACCAGGAGCTCTTCCTCGACGACGGGCTCGGTTCCGGTGCTCTGTTCGATCTGCTGCTCAGCCATGCGATGCTCCTCACAGTGTCGAGCTACCATCGACACGGTATTTGCACCGAGTGCACATTCACAAGACGTGGAGCGGAATTCGTTGCGGCCTGACACATCTGGAGCACAGCGACCCGGTGGACGGCGAAAGATCACCACTGCGGCGGAACTTGAGCAGGTCGCCTTCGACCTGTTCGACGAACAGGGCTTCGAACGCACCACGATCGCCGACATCGCCGCTGCCGCCGGCATCGCCCGGCGCACGTTCTTCCACTACTTCCCGTCGAAGAACGACATCCCGTGGGGCGACTTCGAGGCGGGGCTGGAGCGGATGCGCGCCGAGTTCCGCGCGCTGCCGGAGGACGTCCCGCTCATGGAAGCGGTGCGGCACTGCCTGGTGGAGTTCAACCGGGTGCCGGACTACCAGGTCCCCGCTCATCGCAGGCGGATGCGCCTGATCATGGGAGTGCCCGCGCTGCAAGCGCATTCGACGCTGCGCTTCGAGTCCTGGCGCGAGGTGGTGGCCGAATGGGTCGGCCACCGCCTCGACCAGTCGTCAACCGCGCTGATCCCGCAGACCATCGCCCACGCCGCGCTCGGCGTGGCCTTGGCGGCCTATCAGCACTGGCTGGACCATCCCGAGAGCAAGATCGCGGATCTGCTCGACACGGCGATGCGCGAACTCGCCCGGGCTCACGCCGATCAGTAGTCGGCGTCGGTGTAGCGGATCAGACCGCGGAGGTTCTTGCCCGCCATCATGTCGGCGTAGCCGGTGTTGATGTCCTCCAGCTTGTACTCGGTGGTGACCAGCTCGTCGAGCTTGAGCGTGCCGTTGCGGTAGTGCTCCAGCAGGCGCGGGATCTGGGTCCGCGGGCTGACACCGCCGAAGATCGCTCCCTGCACCCGCTTCTGCAGCAGGGTCAGCTCGAAGAGGCTGAGCTGGGCGTCGATCTGGTCCGCGCGCCCCATGCCGGTGACCACGACCTGACCGCCCTTCTTGGTCGTCGACAGCGCGGGTTGCAGGTGTTCGCCGGTGGTCTCGCCGATGCAGATCAGCACGCTGTCGGCCATCTGACCCCAGGTCAGCTCCCCGACGGCCGCTTGGGCCTCCTCCATCGTGGCGAAGGAGTGCGTGGCGCCGAGCTCTTCGGCCTTGGTCCGCTTGAAGTCGACCGGGTCCACCGCCACGACGTAGCGCGCTCCCGCGGCGGCCGCGCCCTGCACCGCGTTGATGCCGACACCACCGCAACCCACGACGACCACCGTGTCGCCTGTGCGGGTCTCGCCGATCTCGGTCGCCGTTCCCCAGCCGGTCGACACGCCGCAGCCCAGCAGCGCCGCCTTGTCCAGCGGGATGTCCTTCTCGATGGTCAGCACCGAGGCCTGGTTGACCGTCACGTACGGCGCGAAGGTTCCCAGCAGGCACATCGGCGCCGCCGGAGCCCCGTTGACGGTGATGCGGTGACCACCGGAGATCGCGGTGCCGGAGAGCAGGCCCGCGCCCTCGTCGCAGAGGTTCTGCATCCCCTTGGCGCACGCGCGGCATCGGCCGCAGCCCGGGATGAACGTGAGCACCACGTGGTCGCCCTCGTTGATCCCGGAGACGCCCGCCCCCACCTTGGTGACCACGCCGGCGCCCTCGTGGCCGCCGACCGCGGGGTAGAGCGCCATCGGGGTGGCACCGGTGCGCAGGTGCTCGTCGGAGTGGCACAGGCCCGAGGCCGCAAGCCTCACCTGCACTTCGCCCTCGATCGGATCGCCCAGCTCGATCTCTTCGATTTCCCAATCTCTGCCCGGCTCGTGCAGGACTGCGGCCTTCGTCTTCATGTCCACTCCTCGTCGAGTGCGGAAGAACGTTCGGAACGAGAATGAGAAACCGATCAGACCCAAGTCAAGGCCGCGAACGAACGATCAGCAGCGGTGACGGTGTGTGGTGGATCAGCTTGTGGCTGGTGGATCCCAGGTGAGCGCCCGCGACTCCACCTCGCCCGTGCGCGCCGACGACCACCAGTTGCGCCTCGGTCGAGTGGTTGATCAGCGCGGCCACCGGCGAACCGCGGCCGACGATCCGCTCGACCGCGACACCGGGGAAGCGCTCCTGCCACCCGGCCAGGGCCTCGGCCAGGAACCGCTGCTCGGTATCCGCGATCTCGTCAGTGGGCAGCCTGCTGCGCAACCACTTCAGGTCGATGCCGACGATCTCCCAGGTGTGCACCACGCGCAGCGGTTCACCGAGCGAGTCGGCCACCCGGAACGCCTGTGCGAGCACCGGAGCGGCGGACTCGGCGTCGTCCACACCGGCCACCACCGGCCCGGCGGACGGGAAGGTCGGCGGTTCGCCGACGTCGGGCACGACCGCCACCGAGCCGAGCGCGTGCGCGGCGACCTTGACCGCCACGGCGCCGGCCAGCAGACCGGTGAAGCCGCCGAAGCCTCGGTCGCCCACCACGAGCAGTTCGGCCGCGGCCGACTCGGCGACGAGCACCCGCTCCGGAGGTCCCGGCAGCGCCGCGGTGGTCACCTGGAGGTCGGGCTGCTCGGCGGAGGCCTGCCCAACGGCGTCGGACAGCGCGCGGGCGACCGGCTCGCGGACGTGCTCCTCGCCGGGATGCTCGGTCGGGTCCGCGTAGACGATCCGCAGCCCGCACCCGCGACGCACGGCTTCGCGCGCCGCCCACGCGGCCGCGTTGCGCGCGACCGCTGAGCCGTCGACTCCCACCACGACGTTCATCGCGTCCTCCCCGGTCGAGACCTCCAGGGTCCTCGACCGGGGCTCCGCCCGCCTTCCGGATCAGCGCGGCAGGCGGCCCGGCAGGAGCAGCTCGGTGTTGCGGTCGGTGTGCTCGCCGAGCTGCGACAGATCGGTGTGCGGGTCGTTGAACGACAGCTCCCGGTACAGGGCGGCCAGCGCCGCGGGCGAGCGGTCGTCGTAATCGGCCTGGTAGGGGCTGTCTGCCTCGATGAGCGTGGTGAACAGCGAGACCGTGCCGTCGTGGTTGTCGGCGATCTCGATGACCCTGGCCAGCTGCGGGAAGTCGACGTGCGACGCGGTGTTGATCTCCCAGAAGCCGCGTTCCGGTTCGTCGGCGGTGTGCGGGGTGATGGTGTTGCGGTGGGTGTGCCCGTTGACCCAGGCCAGCACGTTCGGGAACCGCTGGAGCAGCCGCACCACCCCGGCACCGCTCACGCGGGCCTCGCCGGGCGAGCGGAAGTCGGGCCACAGCGCGGTCATCGTGTCCGAGGTGTGGTGGCTGAACAGCACGAACATCTCGTCGGTGACGTGCTGGGCCTGCTTGCGGCCGACCTCGTCGTAGTAGCCGGAGCTGCCCCGGGTGAGCACCTGCTCCAGCCACCGGTACTGGCTGAGCCCGAGCGAGCCCTCGGCCAGACCCGCGGTGTTGGTGCTGTCCATGGCGATGCCGGTGACGCCCGGCGCGATCCGGAAGGTGTAGTGCGACGCGGGGTCGTCGGCGTCGAAGCCGTGCCCGACCGGACCGGGCCCGGTGTGGGCCTCGTCGAGGTGGGCGGCGATGAACTGCTCGGGGGTGAAGGGGTGGCGCCGCTCGTCGGGCGTCACGGTGCGCACGATCGTGTTGCCGCCGAGCACCATCTGGCCGGAGGTCTCCCGCGTTCCGCGCAGCATCTCGGCGACCGCCCGGGCTTCGCGCTCGTCCCGGCCGATGATCTTGCGATCACCGGTGTACCAGTCGTTGACGCGCGGGATGGCCTGGTCGGCGAGCGTACCCATGACGCTGTTGTCGTGGTTGCCGAACACGGCGTACCAGGGGATGTTCAGCCCCGGGCTCTCGAAGGGCCGCAGCGCGTCGGTGAGCAGCCCCGGCAGCACCGGGAAGCCCCGCTCCCGGAAGCGGTCCTCGACGCCGCCTTCGGGGTGCCAGTACAGCGGATCGCCGGAGTCCTGGACGCCTTCGTAGTGCGCGGCCCCGGTGTTCTGCGCGATCCGCCCGCCGTTGAGGACGGCGAAGTACCAGTCGAGCTCGGCGAACTCGTGGTTGTCGGTGCTGTCGCCGGTGGTGATCATGAAGTCCATCGGGCGGCCGGTGACCGGGCCGGTGCGCAGCTCGTTGACCCGCTGCACCAGGTGGGAGGCCGACAGCGCGCCCAGCGTCTCCTGCGGCCGGAACGCCCCGCCGGCCAGCGGGTGCAGGTATTCGAAGCGGGCCGGGCTCTGCGCGTCGGTCACGTGCAGGTCGGTGAACTGGGTGAACGCGGTGACCGGGGTCCGGCGGTCCACCCGTCCGGGATCGGCGGGGGCGAGTTCGGTGCGCACCACCTGCGGCCAGCCGGGTCCGGCGATCAAGCGCCGGTAGCCCTCGCCCGCCGACGGTTGCGCCGCCACCTCCAGCGTCGTTCGCGCAGGTCGAGCGCTCGCCGACGCGGAGCCGAAACCGAGTGCCATGCCCGTGATCCCTGCGGCCAGCATGAAGCCGCGCCTGCTCACATCCGCCATGTCCAGTCCTCTGATCGCCCCGTTGAACTGATCAGAAAACCTTTCATGTTTTGCGCTTCCGATACACCCCGGTTCAGGTGAAAACGAGGGGAACACCGCCCGAACGGCTCAATCGAGCACTCCGACCGGCAGCACCGCGTGCACTCCCCAGGTGCCGTTCGCGATCTGGGTGATGCGCAGGTCCACCGTCGCGCTCGCCAGCGCCAGCGCGGCACCGCGGTCCAGGGCCTGCTCGATCTGCAGCCAGTCGAGCATCGCGCTCAGCGCCGTGGCGGTGGCCTCGTTGAGGTCGGCGTCGAACCCGAAGGTGACCAGCCCACCGGGAGCTTCCGCGTGCACGCCCGGAACCGGACGGTCCACGACCAGTTCGAGGCGCACCCGCGTGGTCATCCCGCACTCGATCGCGGTGCCGCCGACTTCTCCGTCGCCCTGCCTGGCGTGGCCGTCGCCCAGCAGCAGCATCGCGCCGGGGACCGTGACCGGCAGGTACAGGGTCGAGCCTGCGACCAGCTCGCGGCAGTCGATGTTGCCGCCGCCTTCGGCGCGCGGCGGGATCGTCGAGTGCTCACCCGGCTCGTCCGGCGGCATGCCGACCACTCCGAGGAACGGCGCGAGCCGCACGGTGTGCCCGTGCTGGTTCGTCGCGGTTCCCCCGCCCAGCTCCCACAACAGCCAGGCCCGCTCGACGTCGGCCACCCGCAGCCTGCGCAGCAGCCACTCGTCCTTGCCCGCGGACGCGGTCCAGCCCCACTCGGCCGGCGTCAGCTGCTCGAAGTGCACGGCCAGCACCATCCCCGGCTTGGCGCCGCGCACGGCGATCGGGCCGGTCAGGCAGTGACCCCGGCGCTCGGCGAACATCAGGGGCCGCTGCTCCCCCGGCACCGCTTGGCGCTCCAGGTGGCCGCTGGAGTCCAGCGACTCCACCGTCACCACGTCCCCGGAGTCGACCTCCAGGACGGGCGCGGTGTCCCGGCTGAACACGTCGACGACGCTGTCGGGCTCTGCCCTGACCTCGAACGAACCCACCACGACCTCCGCCCCTCGAACCTCCCACACCCAACCAGGGCAGGCGTGCCGAGGCCAAGAGAAGGAGCCCAGGTCAGCTGTGGGTCACGTCGAGGGCGGCACGGATGATGCTGTCGGTGTCGAGACCGTGGTGCCGGTAGACGTCGTCCAGCGAACCGGACTGGCCGAAGCCGGTGACACCCAAGTGCGCACCGCGAACCCCGTTGACACCGGCCAGAAACGCCAGCGCGTGCGGGTGTCCGTCCAGGACGGTGACCATCGGCCTCGCTCGCTCCGCGGGCAGGACCTGGCCCAGCACGCCCCGGTCGGCATCGCCGCGGTGAGCCCGGAACAGCAGGTCTGCGCTGGTCACGCAGACGACATCGGCCCCGATGCCCTGGTCCGCCAGCCGGTCGGCCGCGGCGAGGGTCTCGGTCATCAGCGCGCCCATGCCCACCAGCGTCACCTGCGGGTCCGGGTCGCGCCGCAGCAGGTAACCGCCACCGACGACCTGCCTGCGGCGACGCTCGCGGGCCGCCGGATCAGCGGGCACCGACCCCAGCGACTGGTCCACCGGACGCGTCGAGAGCCGCAGGTAGGACGAGGACCCGCCGGGCTTGCCCAGCTGCGACATGGACTCCAGCAGGCACCACTCGGTGTCCACCGCGAACGCGGGCTCGTAGCTGGTCACCCCGGGTTGCTCCAACCCGATCGACGGCGTGCCCACCGACTGGTGCGCCCCGCCCTCGGGCGCCAGGCTCACCCCGGAGGGAGTTCCGACCAGGATCGACTGCCCGCCCGCGTACACGCCGAAGGACCACGGTTCCAGCGCGCGCCCCAGGAAGCAGTCGTAGACCACCCCGATCGGCAGCAGCGGCTGACCCCACCGGCTCCACGTCGACCCGAGCTCGCCGAGCAGACCGACCAGGTTGGTCTCGGCGATACCCAGCTCGATGTGCTGACCGGCGGGCCGTTCCCGCCAGTGCAGGATCGTCTCGGCGTCGTCGGCGAACCAGTCGACGCGTTCCGCAGGCGACCACACGCCGACCTTGTTCAGCCAGCCGCCGAGGTTGGTGGTGGAGCTGACGTCCGGCGCGAGCGTCACGATCCGCTCGGCTGCCTCCGGCGCCTCGCGGGTCAGGTCCAGCAACGTCCGTCCCAGCGCCGCCTGCGTCGTGGTGGTCCCGCTGGGGGTGCGCCCGATGTCGGCGGGCAGCTTCGGCGGCTTGACGCGGGCGCGTTCGCGACGACGCAGCCGCGAAGCCGTTTCCGCGCAGCGCTTCCCGGCCTGGCTGTCGTCGGCGAAGCGGTGCCACGGGTCGTCGAGGTCGGCGCCGAGGAGCGTCGCCAGCTGCCGCATCTGCTCCTCGCCGAGCAGCGAACCGTGGTTCTGCGGGTGGCCTTCGGTGGACAGGCCGTAGCCCTTGATGGTGTAGGCGAAGATGACCGTGGGCCGGGTGTCGTCGATGGCCTTGAACGCGGAGTCGAGCGCGTCCAGGTCGTGCCCACCGAGGTTGCGAATCGCCGTCGCGAGGGTGTCGTCGTCCACATCGGACAGCAGTTGCTCGAGCGCGCTGTCCCCTGCGGGAATCCGCTCCCGGAGCTGTTGCGGGGTGCAGCGCAGCAGGCGCTGGTACTCGGGGTTGCTCATCCCGTCGATGCGCTCGCGCAGCGCCGCACCTCCCGGGCGGGCGAACAGCTCTTCCAGCACCTGCCCGTACTTGAGGGTGATCACCTGCCAGCCCGCGGCGGTGAACATGCCCTGCAACCGGTGGGCGGCGATGTTGGGCACGACGCGGTCCAGCGACTGCCGGTTGAGGTCGACGATCCAGACCACCTCGCCGAGATCGGCGACGGTCGGGTCGAGGATCGCCTCCCAGCAAGCACCTTCGTCCAGTTCGGCATCTCCGAGCAGCGAGTACTGGCGTCCCTTGCCGGATCCGCCGCCGTGGGTGTCGACGTAGCGGCGGGCGACGGCGCCCCAGATCGGCGCGGTGGCACCGATGCCGACCGAACCCGTCGAGTAGTCCGCCGGGTCGGGGTCCTTGGTGCGGCTCGGGTAGCTCTGGATGCCGCCGTAGGAGCGCAGCGTGCCCAGGTGCTTCTCGTCGAGCGAGCCGAGCAGGTAGTTGATCGCGTGCAGCACCGGCGAGGCGTGCGGTTTCACCGAGACGCGGTCGGCGGCGGTCAGGTGCTCGAAGTACAGCGCGGTCATGATCGACACCATCGAGGCGCACGACGCCTGGTGCCCGCCGACCTTGAGCCCGGAGTTGTTGGGCCGCACCCGGTTGGCGTGGTCGATCATCGCGGTCGCCAGCCAGAGCACCCGCTGCTCGACCGCGCGCAGATCCGCCGTCTCGGTGCGCTCCGGTACCAGGCTCGTCATCACGCCTCCTCGCGTTGCCACATTGCGCTCAGAAGAACACCAAGACAAGAATCACTGCACAAGCCCTGTCCGGCGAATCGAGCAATCTGCTCACCGGGCGGGGCGGGAACGACCGACGAGGTGAACAGATTGCCCACCGCCGAGCCGCTCGACGACATCGACATCCGGCTGCTGCTGGCCCTGCGCGAGGAACCGCGGGCGACCGTGGTCGCACTGGCCGATCGAGTCGGTCTGTCCCGCAACACCGTTCAGGCGAGGCTGGCGAAGCTGGAACCGAAGCTCGGTTCGTTCGAACGCCGCATCGACCCGTCGACGCTCGGTTACCCGCTGACCGCGTTCATCACCGTCCAGGTCACCCAGCAGCACCTCGACCGGCTCGCCGACGCCCTGGCCGAGATCCCGGAAGTGGTGGAGGTTTTCGGCCTCACCGGTGACTCGGACCTGCTGGTGCGGGTGGTCGCCACCGACGCCGACCAGCTCTACCGCATCGCCGGTCGCGTCCTGGACACCCCGGGCGTGGAGCGCACCAGCTTCTCGCTGGCCATGCGCACTCTCGTCGACTTCCGCGTCACACCGCTACTCGCGGACAAGCTCCGCACGGACGCCCAGTAGCCGGACCGGCCGGTCCAGCGGGAACCGGCCCAGGGCCAGCTGCGCCGCGACGTCGATGGGCCCGAACGCCCTGGTGGGTTCGGTCAGCGTGACGCCGTGGGTGTGGGTGCCGAAGCGGGAGTCGCGGACCTTGACCACCACGCGCCTGGCCAGGGTGTCGTCGGCGGCCAGGTCCTCGGATACCTGGCGGGCGAGCCGGGTGATCTCGGCGCGCATCGGTTCGACCTCCCGCAGGTCGCGCTGGAAGGTGACCTCGCGGCCGTGCGAGCGGGCGCGGAACGGCTCGTCGCTGACCGGGCTGGAGTCGTAGCCGTGCGCGACCGCCACCAGCCACGGACCGATGTTCGGCCCGAACTCGCCGGCCATGTCCGCCATCGAGGTGGCCGCCAGGTCGGCGACGGTGGCGATGCCCCGGGCAGCGAGCTTCTTGGCGGTCTTGCCGCCGACGCCCTGCAACGCGTCGGTCGGCTTGCCCGCCATCACCTCGACCCAGTTGGACATGTCCAGCCGGAACACGCCAGCCGGTTTTCCCATGCCGGAGGCCAGTTTCGCCCGGAGCTTGTTGTCGCCGATGCCGATCGAGCAGTTCAGCGCCGTGCGCTCGCGCACGTAGCGCTGGATGTAGCGGGCCGTGTCGACGGCGTCCTCGGTGTCCACCAGCATGAACGCCTCGTCCCAGCCGATGACCTCCAAGATCCCGCCCAGCTCGCCGAGCGCGGTCATCACGTCGGCGGACGCGGCCAGGTAGGTCTCCCGGTCCGCAGGCAGGAACACCGCCTCCGGGCACCGCGCCGCCGCGGTGCGCAGCGGCGTCCCCGACTTCACGCCCTGGGCGCGAGCCTCGTAGGACGCTCCGGCGACCACGCCGCGTTCGGTCGGATCACCCGATCCGCCGACCAGCACCGGCTTGCCGACCAGCTCAGGATGCCGGAGCAGTTCCACCGCGACGATGAACTGGTCGAGATCGATGTGCAGCACCACCCGTTCCACGACGGTCAGCATCGTCGGAAACGCCCGGTCGCGCCAGGTCCCGCGCCGATGCGCGAGACTGATGCGGTGAGCAAGCGAAGTGCCGGAATCCTGCTGTACCGACTCGACGGACCGAGCGTGCTGGTGGTGCACCCGGGCGGACCGTTCTTCAGGAACTCCGACGCCGGGGCCTGGACGCTGCCCAAGGGCGAGCACGAACCGGACGAGGAGCCCCGGGCCGCGGCGCTGCGCGAGTTCGCCGAGGAGACCGGCATGTCCCTGGACGACCGCGAGATGCTGCCGCTGGGCGAGGTCCGGATGCGCAGCGGCAAGGTCGTCGTCGCGTGGGCCGTCGAGGGCGAGTTCGACGTGGACTCGTTGCGCAGCAACACCTTCGAGATCGAGTGGCCGCCGCGGTCCGGCCGCAGGCAGACCTTCCCCGAGGTCGACCGCGCACTGTGGTGCGACCCGGACACCGCCCGCGAGAAGCTCAACCCCGCCCAAGCCACCTTCGTCGACCGCCTCGTCGAACTGTTGCGCTGATCTCGGGGGCCCGCCTCCGGCACACTGCTGCCATGGAGCAGATCGACCCACCGATGACCGGCGGCGAGCGCGAGACGCTGCGCCGCTTCCTCGACCACCACCGCGGCATCCTCGCGAGCAAGTGCGCGGGGCTCACCGACGAGCAGCTGCGCCTGCCCGCCTCGCCCCCGTCGACGCTGACGCTGCTCGGGCTGGTCCGGCACATGGCCGAGGTGGAGCGCGTCTGGCTCCGGCTGTGCGTCAACGGCGAGCACGACCTGACCCGGGTGTGGGCGCACGAGGACTTCCAGGTCGCCTTCGACGTCTCCGATGCCGGCACCGACGAGGCGTTCGGCGCGTGGGAGGCGGAGGTCGAGCGAGCCCGCCAGATCGAGCGCTCCGTCGACTCGCTGGACACCGTGCTCTGGCACCCGCGGTGGGACGAGCACCTGTCGCTGCGCTGGATCGTCCTCCACATGATCGAGGAGTACGCGCGCCACAACGGTCACGCTGACCTGCTCCGCGAAGCCATCGACGGCAAGACGGGGGACTAAGCGCTGTTCAGGGGTTGTCTTGCACGGCGCCACCGGGGAATGACGCGATCGGGCCCCGCCCGGAGTGACCGGACGGGGCCCGACCCGCCAGAGCCTCAGGCCTCCAGGGAGCGGTCCCTGGTTTCGCGGCTGGCCAGCAGGGCGCCCAGCGTGATCGCGCCGGCGACCGCCAGGTAGACGCCGACCCAGCCCAGACCGAACGAACCGGCCAGCCAGGTGGCGATGTAGGGCGCGACCGAGGCGCCCAGCAGGCTCGCCAGGTTGTAGGACACCGAAGCGCCCGTGTAGCGCACCGCGGTCGGGAACAGCTCGGGCAGCAGCGCCCCCATCGGACCGAAGGTCATGCCCATCAGGCCCAGGCCGACCACCAGGAACAGCACGGTCGCCACCGTCGAGTGGGCGCCGAACCACGGCCCCATGAGCAGGCCGAACACGATGATCGCGGTCGTGGTGACCACCAGCGTGGGACGCCGCCCGTAGCGGTCGGCCAGCAGCCCGGCCACCGGCACGGTCAGCCCGAAGAACACGACGCCGACCAGCAGCATCACCAGGAACGTCGAGCGCTCGTAGCCCAGACCGGACTCGGAGGTGCCGTAGGACAGCGAGAACACCGTCATCAGGTAGAACAGCACGTAGGTGGCGAGCATGATCAGCGTGCCCAGCACCAGCGCCTTGAGGTCGGTGCGGAAGACCTGCACGAACGGCACCTTGGCGCGCTCGTTGTTCTCCAGCACCTTCGCGAACGCCGGGGTCTCGTTCAGGCTCAGCCGCACCCACAGGCCGACGATCACCAGCACCGCCGAGACCAGGAACGGGATCCGCCAGCCCCACGAGGCGAACGCGGCGTCGGACATCACGCCGGAGAGGATCAGGAACAGGCCGTTGGCGAAGAAGAACCCGATCGGCGCCCCCAGCTGCGGGAACGTGCCGAACAGCGCTCGCTTGCGCGGTGGTGCGTTCTCGGTGGCCAGCAGGGCGGCTCCGCCCCACTCGCCGCCCAGGCCCAGTCCCTGGCCGAACCGGCACAGCGCCAGCAGCAGCGGCGCCACGATGCCGATCTGAGCGTAGCCGGGCAGCAGGCCGATCAGCACCGTCGAGATGCCCATCGTCAGCAGCGACGCCACCAGCGTCGCCTTGCGCCCGATGCGGTCGCCGAAGTGGCCGAACAGCGCCGAGCCGACCGGCCTGGCGACGAAGGCGATGCCGAAGGTCGCCAGCGAGTTCAGCGTCGCCGCCGCCTCATCGCCCGCCGGGAAGAACAGCTTCGGGAAGATCAGCACCGCGGCCGTGGCGTAGACGTAGAAGTCGTAGAACTCGATCGAGGTGCCCACGAGGCTGGCGAGCACGACCTGTCGGGTCGAGTTCCGCGGGGCCGGCGGCCCCGATTCCCCGGAGCCTGGCACATGCGATGCCGAGGCGTGGCCGACAGCCATAGCGCCGAACCTCCTGATTAACACGAACGGACGAACGACACCCTAAACCTTCGGCGACCACGTCCCGAGACGGGGTTCCCGCATGCTGGACGCTCAGGAGGCGAGGAAATCCATGATCAGCGCAGTCACCCGCGCCGGGTTGTCCTCCTGGACGAGGTGTCCGGCCTGTGGGATCCACTCCAAACGGGCCTGCGGGATGCGCCGCGCCAGCTCCCGGCCGCGGTCCGCCGGCAGCCAGGAGTCCTCCTCGCCCCAGCCGATGAGCACCGGGCAGTCCAGGTCGCCGTAGCGGTCCTCGACCTCCCGGGTGTAGCGCTCGTCGGCCTGGGCGATCTGCCGGTAGAAGGCGGGCTGGCCGTCCTCGCCGAGCCACGGCTCGACCATCCTGTCCAGCACCTCGGGCCGCAGCTCGCGGTGCGCGGCGGTGGCCAGGTAGCCGCGCACCAGCGACTCGTGCAGGTGCGGCGGCAGCGCGGCGAACACCGGTGCGTTGACGTTGACCAGGCGGAAGAACTCCGAGCCCCACGGCCGGACGCTCACCGCGTCCAGCAGCGCCAGCCGCCGGTACCGCACCCCGTCGAGCAGCGCGCTGCGCAGCGACACCGCGCCGCCGAAGTCGTGCGCGATCACCGAGGGCTCGTTGATCCCGCAGTGCCGCAGCAGCCCGGTGAAGACCTCCTGCTGCGCGGCCAGCGACACGTCCTGCCCCTCGAACTTCTCCGAGGTCCCGTAGCCGGCCATGTCCCACAGGTGCACGCGGTAGCGCGCGCTCAGCGCGTTGGCCACGTCCCGCCACACGAAGGAGGAGAACGGCGTGCCGTGCATGAGCACCACGTCCGGCCCCTCCCCGAAGCTGTCCCACCGGACCTTCCCGTGCGGGGACTCGTAGACCTCGGCGAGCTCCCAACCCATCTACGCCTCCGCAGCGATCGAGGAAACACCTGGCCGCACCCGCCTCCCGCCCCGCAGGCGCGGTTCGAATCCCACGCGAAATTCGGATCCGGAACCCGACGCCGCGGTCACACGACGGCCTCTTCTTCGTCCGGGGTGTCGTCGGAGCGGGTCGGCAGGCTCGCGAAGGCCGCGGGCGGATCCTGCCAGTACGTCGCCGAGGAACCCTCGCTGATGGCCCGCCACACCCGTTCCGGCGTGGTGGGCATGTCGATGTGGCGCACGCCCAGGTGCTTGAGCGCGTCGACCACGGCGTTCTGCACCGCCGGGGTGGACCCGACCGTCGCCGACTCGCCGATCCCCTTGGCGCCCAACGGGTTCAGCGGCGTCAGCGTCTCGGTGTTGGACGCCTCGAAGAACGGCAGCTCGGCCGCCGACGGGATCGTGTAGTCGGCCAGGGTCGCGGTCTCCGGGTTGCCGTCGGCGTCGAAGGTGACCTGCTCCCACAGCGCCTGCGCGATGCCCTGCGCCGCCCCGCCGTGCTGCTGGCCGCGCACCAGCAACGGGTTGAGCACCCGGCCGCAGTCGTCGACGGCGATGTGCCGCAGCGGCGTGACGTACCCCGTCTCGACGTCTACCTCCACGACCGAGACGTGCCCGCCGAACGGGAAGGTCGCGCCATCCGGGGCGAAGTCGACGTTCGCCGCCAGCCGCTCCCCCTCGCTCGCGGCGGCCTCGACCAGATCCGCCCACGCCACCGTCGCGCTCGGGACTCCGGCCACGCCGAGCTCACCGCCGTCGGTGACCTCGATGTCGTCGACGTTGGCCTCCAAGCGGGACGCCGCGATCTCCTTGGCCCGCCGCAGCACCTTCGCGCCCGCCTCGCGGACCGCGCTGCCACCGATCTGCAGCGAGCGGGAGCCGCCGGTGCCGCCACCCCGCGGCACCTCGGCGGTGTCGGACTGGACGAACTCGATGGACTCCAGGGGAATCCCGAGCGCGTCGTTGACGATCATCGCGAACGCCGTGGCGTGCCCCTGACCGTGCGCGGAGGTGCCGACCCGGATCCGGGCGCCCTCGGAGTGCACCTCGACCTCGGCGTACTCGCCCGCGCCACCGCCGGTGATCTCGACGTAGGCGCTCACACCGATGCCCAGCAGCTTCTGCTCACCGGCGGCGATCCGGCGGGCCTGCTCGGCGCGCAGCTCCTCGTACCCGGCCAGACGCAGCGCCTCGTCGAAGGGCACCGCGTACTCGCCGCTGTCGTAGGTGGCACCGGTCAGCGTCTTGTAGGGGAAGCTGTCGGGAACCAGGAAGTTCTTGCGTCGCAACGCGACCGGATCCACCCCCAGCTCGGCGGCGGCCAGGTCCATCATCCGCTCCACCATCGCCGCGGCCTCCGGGCGGCCGGCACCGCGGAACGCTCCGACCGGCGTGGTGTTGGTCAGCGCGGCGATCCCGTCGTAGCTGATCTTCGGGATGTCGTAGACGGCCTGCGCCATGGTCCGCGTCGGCCCGAGCGCGAGCGACCCGCCGAAACCGGCGTAGGCACCGCAATCCCCGACGACCCGGCAGCGCATCCCGACGATCTCGCCGTCGCGCCGCAACCCGAGCTCGGCGTACTGCACCTGGCCGCGGCCGTGCGGCATTCCCTGCATGTTCTCGGAGCGGCCCTCGACCCAGCGCACCGGCCGGCCCAGCTTCAGCGCCAGTCCGACGGCCACCACGTGCTCGGAGATCGCACCGGCCTTGCCGCCGAAACCGCCGCCGACGTGCGGCGAGATCACCCGCACGCGATCGGCGTCGAAACCGAACGCCTTGGCCAGGCCCCCGCGCACGCCGTGCGGCATCTGGGTCGAGACGTGCACGGTGATGTCGTGGTCCTGGTCGGGCCCGCCCGGCTGGACCGCGACGGCGTTGCCCTCCAGCGGGACCACGGCGACGCGCTGGTTCTCGATGCGGGCCCGCACCACCACGTCCGCGCCGTCGAGCACCGAATCTCCCGCGCGGTCGCGGTAACCGGCGGCGATGTTCGACCCGAGCTCCGGGAACTGGCGCTCGGCGTCGTCGTCCAGCGCGCGCTCCACGTCGCTGACCACCGGCAGTTCGCGGTAGTCGACGTCGACGAGTTCGATCGCGTCGGCCACGGCTGCGGCGGACTCGCCGACGATGACTGCCACCGGCTCTCCGACGAACCGGACCCGGTCGGTGGCCAGGGGCGGGCGCGCGACCTCCGGGTTCACCTCGACGAACGGCGCTGGAATCGGCAGCCGCAGGTCGGCCGCGGAGTAGGCGCCGACGATGCCCGGTGCGCTCGCGGCCGCGGAGGTGTCGATCTCGGCGATCTCGGCGTGCGCGACGTGGGAGCGCACGAAACCGATGTGCAGCAGTCCTTCCACGCCCAGGTTGCCGATGTAGGTGCCGCGTCCTCGCAGCAGATCCGGATCTTCGACGCGCTGAACCTCAGTCCCCAGCAGTGAACCCACCATGCGAAAAACCCTATCCCTCCGGACGAACACCGGCAGCGGTCGAAAAACCGCGTCGCGATGGGTGATCAACCAGGAGCGCGGGGGAAAAATTCCCGGCTCACCGGACCGATTGACCGCCCCTGTTCGCGTGGGTAGCTTTTCACAACCCAACAAAACTTTCACAACCGTGAAAACTCAGGTCGTCTCTTGCAGAACCTCTAGGCACAAGGGAGTGCCCGATGGGAACCAAGGTCGCGAGCGCCAACGGCGATCCCTACCTCCTGACCGCCGACGGCATCAAAGAACCACCCACCGGCTGGGCCGGCAGCCTGCGCTATCTCGGCCCGGGACTGATCGTCAGCGCCTCGATCGTCGGCTCCGGCGAACTCATCGCCACCACCGCGCTCGGCGCGAAGGTCGGGTTCGCCCTGCTGTGGATGGTGATCCTCTCGACGGCGGTGAAGGTGGCCGTGCAGGCCGAACTCGCCCGCTGGACCATCCTCACCGGCAAGCCCGCGCTGACCGGGTTCAACGAAGTACCGCCCAAGATCGGCAAGCTCGGCTGGATCAACGTGCTGTGGATCCTCATGGCGATGTCGAAGTTCCTGCAGATCGGCGGGATCGTCGGTGGCACCGCCTCGGCCCTGAGCTTGCTGATCCCGGTCGGCGGGGAACCGCTGAGCGCCACCTCGCTGGGCGTGTGGACCCTCATCGTGGTGGCGGGCAGCATCGCGCTGCTGTACTCCAACAGCTACTCCCTGATCGAGCGCGGCGCGTTCGCGCTGGTGGTGGTGTTCTCGGTGGCCACCGTGGTCATCGCGCTGGGACTGCCGTTCACTCCCTTCTCCTACGGCGGCGAGGACGTGCTCGGTGGCCTGACCTTCACCATCCCCGCAGGGGCGATCGGCGCAGCGGTGGCGATGTTCGGCATCACCGGCGTCGGGGCTGACGAGATCACCTTCTACACCTACTGGTGCGTGGAGAAGGGCTACGCGCGCTGGGTCGGCCCGAACGACGGCAGCCCGGAGTGGAAGAACCGCGCCCAGGGCTGGATCCGCGTGATGTACAAGGACGTCTTCGTCTCGTGGATCATCTACACGGTCGGCACGCTGGCGTTCTTCATCATGGGCGCGGCGGTGCTCCACCCGCAGGGCCTGGTGCTCGAGGGCAACGAGATGATCACCACGCTCTCGCAGATGTACACCGACGTGATCGGCGAGTGGGCGGCCATCGGCTTCCTCATCGGCGCGATCGCGGTGCTCGGCTCCACTTTGTGGGCCTCGATCCCGAGCTGGTCGCGGATGTACACCAACGTGCTGGCCACCATGGGCGTGCTCGACTGGAACAACCCCGTGGCCAGGGAGAAGTGGGTCCGCGGCTTCATCGTGGTGCTGCCGATCCTGTGGGGCGCGACGTACCTGTCGATCTCCTCGCCGGTGGTGATGGTCCAGATCGGCGGCGTCGCCACCGGCATCTTCCTGCCCGCGGTGGTGATCGCGACCTGGTACCTGCGCAACCACCAGGTCGACCCGGAGCTGCACGGCGGGCGCTGGTTCAACGTCGTGCTCCTGGTCAGCAGCATCGCCATCACGCTGCTCGGCATCTACACCCTCCTCAACGTCTTCGGCGTCGAGTTCGGATAGGACCTGTTCCGCCACCCGCTCCGGCCGGCGGAGCGGGTGGCGCGCGACCACGGGCGGCGAAATCCGGTGGACGCGGCGACGAGAATCGTCACGTGCGCACTCAGCGGAAGGTCGTTCCCACCGCGGTCGACGGGCCGCTCGCACTCGCCCTGCTGCGCGAGTACACCGACGAGATGGTCAGCCGGTACCACGGTCGCGCGGCCACCGGGTCCGAGGTGGACGCGGCGATCGCCGAAGACCCGAACGACGGCCTGCACCCGCCGGAGGGCGTCTTCCTGGTCGCGTTCGACGGACCCGACGCCGTCGGCTGCGTCGGAGTCCGCGAGCTCACGCCGGGCGTCGCGGAGCTGAAGCGGATGTACGTCGTCCCCCGCTCACACGGGCGCGGGTGGGGTGGTGCGCTGCTCGACGAGGTCGAGCAGCGCACCACCGCTCTCGGATACCACGCGATCCGGCTGGACACGCGGTCCGATCTGGTCGAAGCGCGTGGTCTGTACGCCACGCGCGGTTACGTCGAAATCCCGGCTTACAACGATGCGCCCTACGCCTCACACTGGTTCGAGAAGACCCTGTGGAGAGGACGTGTGGTGGGCAACGCTTTCGACGCCGTGACCATCGAGGACCTTCGTGCGCGCGGCAGTCTCAAGTGGACGTTGCACGGCGACGCGATCGGCGCCTTCATCGCGGAGATGGACTTCGGCACGGCTCCGCCCGTGCTGGAGGCCCTGCACGTGGGCGTCGACTCGCTGCACCTGGGCTACCAGCCGCCTCGCCTGTTCGCCGAGTTGTCGCAGGCGTGCGCCGACTACCAGCTCGCGCAGCACGGCTGGCGGGTGTCCCCGGAGCGCGTCCACGCGATCCCGGACGTGATCCGCGCCCTGACCCTGACCATCGAGCACTTCAGCGCGCCGGGCGGCAAGGTCATCCTGCCCACTCCGGCGTACATGCCGTTCCTGAAGGTCCCCGGCGGGATGGGCCGCGAGCTGATCACCGTGCCGATGGTCGTCGACCAGGACCGCCCCGCGCTCGACCTGGACGCGCTCGACGCGGCGTTCAAGGCGGGCGGGGACCTGCTGGTCCTGTGCAACCCGCACAACCCGCTGGGCCGGGTGTTCACCCCCGAAGAGCTGACCGCGGTCTGCGAGGTCGTGGACCGCAACGGCGGCCGGGTGTTCTCCGACGAGATCAACGCTCCGCTGGTCCACCCCGGTCACCGGCACGTGCCCTACGCGTCGTTGTCGGACACCGCCGCCGGTCACACGATCACCGCGACGTCCGCGTCGAAGGCCTGGAACCTCCCGGGCCTGAAGTGCGCGCAGCTGATCATCTCCGACGAAGCCGACGCCGCCACCTTGCGCTCGCTGGGCGAGCACGTCACCGAGGGGGCCTCCAACCTCGGTGTCATCGCCAACACCGCGGCCTACGTCTCGGGTCGGCCGTGGCTGGAGGAGGTGCTGGACTACCTCGACGGGAACCGCCACGCCGTCCGGTCCTCGCTGGCCGAGCACCTGCCGGAAGTCGGCTACCGGATCCCCGAGGGCACGTACCTGGCGTGGCTGGACTTCCGCGCGCTGGACCTCGGAGACCACCCGGGCGAGTTCTTCCACGAGAAGGCGGGCGTGGTGCTCACCGACGGCCCGGCGTGCGGCGAGGAGGGACGGGGCCACGCGCGCCTCAACTTCGCCACCCCGCGCCCCATCCTCGAGCACATCATCGCCACCCTCGCCAAAGCCGTCCGCAACCGCTGATCACTCCCCGCGAGAAACGTCGCCAAGTCCCAGTTTTAGTCCGAACTGAGCCGACATTTCGGACATGATCATGGCTCGGTTTGGACTAAAACTGGGAAATGCCCCGCGCACCGCCGCACGCGGTCCCGGCGCGGAGCGACTGCCCGGGGATGTGGGGAGAGTTTTCGCCGAAGGGTCGTTCTCGCTTCACCCTCGCCTTACCCCGCGAGGAACTCCCGACCGCACGATGATCACGTGCAAGACGCGACGACAGCCGGGTGGCCCGGCTCGCGAAGAGCGCGCAGCCTCGCCGTCCTCGGTGACTCCGTCGCCGCGGGAATGGGCGATCCGGTCGCGGGCGGCGGGTGGCGCGGCTTCGCGCCACTGCTCGCCGACGCCGTGCAGCCCGCGCGCTTCACCAACCTCGCCACCAGCGGCGCCCGGGTCGCCGACGTCCGGCGCAGCCAGCTGCCCGCCGCGCTGGACGCGCGACCGGACGCCGCGGTGCTGATGATCGGCATGAACGACACGATGCGCTCGGACTTCGACGTCCTGCTGCTGCGGCAGCAGCTCGACCACGTCGTGTGCTCGCTGGTCGGGGCGGGCGCGGCCGTGGTGACGATCCGCTACCACGATCACGCACGGGTGTTCCGGGTTCCGGGACCGCTGCGGCGGTTGCTGACCCGGCGCATCGAAGCGCTCAACCGCGTCCTCACCTCCGTCGCCGAAACCCACGGCACCGCCATCGTGGACCTGGACCGCCTTCCGGGCGCCTACCACCCGGACGCGTGGAGCGTGGACCGCCTGCACCCCTCCGAGCTGGGCCACCGGATGCTGGCAGCGGCCTTCGCCGAAGGCCTCGCCGATCAGGGCGTCGCGGTGCCCTCGGAGGTCCCGCTGACCTGCTCGGGCGGGGTCCCGGTGACGCGGCTCGACCACGTGCGGTGGCTGCTGATCAAGGGCGTGCCGTGGCTGGCGGGCAGAACCGGGGATCTGACGCGGTATTCGCTGCTCTCGTTGCTGCGCGCCCTCCTCCGCAGGCGGCGCCGGCCCGAGGTCGTTCCCACCCACGTGTGCCCGGCTAGCGAGTCGCCCCGGGCGTGGCCGGCCGGTTGAGACCGTGCCGCCCGCCCGGCAGCCGGGTCGGCGACTGTCCGGGCAACCGCAGGGTGGCGACGCTGCCCCGGGGGACCTCCACCTCGAACTCCCAGGTGTCCTCGCGCCGCCGCCAGGCCACCCCGGCGTGCCCCTCGGGAGTCGAGTGGCGGACGTCCGCCCAGTTCACCCGCTCGTCCTGCACCGGTGCGATGTCGAAGGTCCGCCACCCGGGACTCGTGGCCCGCAGTCCGCCGATGCGCTGCTGGATCCACGCGGAGGCGGCGCCGAGGAAGTAGTGGTTGTGGGATCGGGCGGTCTCGTCCCACGACTCCATCAGGGTTTCCATTCCCGACCGCTGCCAGACGCCCCATCCCGGCCTGTCCGGCTGGGTCGCGACGGTCACGGCCAGGTCGGCGCGTCCCACGTCGGCCAGCACTCCGAGCAGGTGCTTGGCGGCCACCGCTCCGCAGTCCAGGTGCCCGCCGGTGCGTTCCTCGATGTCGTCGACGAGCCCGGCACCCACCGCCCCGGCGACGTAGGCCGGAACAGCGCCGAAGGCCAGCGGCAGCACGTTCATCGACTGCCGGTAACCGGCTGCTGGCGACCGGTAGGTTCCGCTGGGCTCGTGGAAGTACTTCGCGTGGTAGGCGGCGGCGATGGTGCGTGCGGCGTCGCGGTAGCTCTCCGCCTCGCCCGTCATCCCCAGCGCGTGGCAGATGTCGGCGGTGCGGCTGGTGACGCGGTGGAGCATCATCGTCGCGGTCGGCTCGGGACCTTCGGGCGCGTGCCAGTGACCGGGAGAAAGCCAGTCGCCCCAGCTGTCCCCGTGCCACAGACCGTCGTCGGAGAGCTCCAGCAACCGGTCCGTGTAGGTGCGGATCGGGTCCTGGTAGCGCTCCAAGAGGGCCGGATCTCCGTGCTCCCAGTAGAGGTTCCACGGGATGAGCACCATGGAGGCGCTCCACGCCGGATCGGGTTCTCTCCCCCACCCGGGAGTGGGCACGATCATCGGGACCATCCCGGTCGCATCGCGCGCGTCGACGTGGTCGTCGAGCCACTTGACCAGGAAGGAGCGCAGGTCGAAGTGGTGCAGCACCGCTTCGGTGCCGAGGTGCGCGTCGGCGGTCCAGCCGTTCTTCTCGTACACCGGCGTGTCGGTGGGCACGCCGTGGAGGTTGTTCAGGAAGGTGCGCGCGGTGGCCGCGTCGATCCAGCTCAGGATCGGGTCCTCGCAGGTGAACGAACCGCTCGCCGCCACATCGGCGCCCAGCCGGACGGCCCGCACGTCGCTCACCGACGCTTCACCGCGGACCTGCACGCTCAGGTAGCGGAAGCCCTTGTAGCTGAACTGCGGTTCCCACCGGACGGGGTCATGGCCCAGCACGTACCGGTCGACCTGCGACTCTCCGGCTGCCAGCACGTTGTCGCAGCGCACGGAGCCGTCTGCGGCGAGCTGCTCCGCGTAGCGCACGACGACCTCGGCTCCCGGCTCACCGCTGATCGTGCACCGCACCCGGCCCGCGAGGATCGTGCCGAAGTCGTGGACCGTCACGTCGCCGACTCGCGTTTCCCGCTGCGCTGACAGGACTTCGGTGCGCCGGACGGGTGGCGCGGTCGCCTCCCGGAGCCGTCCACCCGGCGGTGGTACGACGATCGCGCGCTCCCAGCGGGTTTCGGCTGATGCGTCCACTGCTTCCCCGGTGTAGAGCACGTCCTCGGTGGTGTTCCCCGCCGCGGCTTCCCAGTCCGGCCCCGAGGTGACCACGTGCCGGACGCCCTCCTCGTCGAAGTGCTCGAGGTGCGCGAGCAGCACGGGTTCCCGGTGCCACGGCGCCAGGTTCCAGCCCCACGTGTTGGCTCCGCGCGCCGCGTAGAAACCGCGCCCGAGTTCGGCGGTGAGCGTGTTGTGACCAGGTTCCAGGAACTCCGCGACCTGGTAGGTGCGGTGCAGGATCGTCTTGTCGTAGGCGGTCTGGGCGGGTTCGAGGACGTCCTCGGTCACCTCGCGCCCGTTGATGCGGAACACCCCGTAGCCGAGTCCCACCGCGGTCAGCCGAGCGTCGCGCGTTCCACCGGGTGCCTCGAAGGTGGTGCGGAACACCGGGTTCGGGGCCGGGACCGCCTCCACCGCGATCGCACGGGTTCCTGCCTCCTCGATCCCGTCGCGCGTCGCGATGCCCTCGATCGGCAGCGGCGAGACCCCGTCGTCCTCGCCTGCGGGCACAGGTGAGGAGCTGGTCCGCCAGCCGACCTTCCCGCTCTCCAGGCTCAGCCTGACCAGGTAGTCGCCGGGCTCGGCCGGTTCGGGCAGCTCCAGGTAGTGGGCGAACCGGTCCCACCGGAACCCGCCGACCTCCACCGCAGCGCTCACGAGCACGGCACCTTCGGGACCGCGCAGTTCGAGCCGTCCGCGCGGTTGCCCTTCGCAGACCAGGTCGACGCAGACCGCGGTGAACCTCCCCGGCGCGGTGAAGGACTGCCCCAACCACTCCCCCGGTCTCATCCAGGCGATCTCGTCGGAGTCGATCGAGCGCCGGATCCGGTGGGCCGGGTCGGTCCACCGGCCGATCCAGAGCGCGGAGTTGTCGATTCCTGCAGGGGACTGCGGTTCCACGAGGTCCTTTCGCCGTGCGTGTCAGTGATCGGTCACCGCGAGCTGCCGCGCGCCCGGAAGCCGCGGTATCCAGAGAAGGCCAATGCCACCGGCCAGGACCGCCAGGACCGCGACCCCGGCGAACGTCAGCCCGGGACTGGCCGCGGCCAGCGCGGGAGTCCCGAACCCGACCAGCGCCGCCACGACGCGGCCGAACGCGATCGTGATTCCCTGCGCCGTTCCGCGCAGCAGCGTCGGGAACGATTCCTGCGACCACACCTTGTAGATGGTCTCGCCGGCGAAGGAGTTGCCCAGCCCGGACAGCAGCAACGTCGCCAGCAGCGAGAACTCGCTGAAGCCCAGCACCAGCGGGACGAGCCACGCCAGCACGATGAGCACCGACCCGGCGGCGAACATGTGCGGGCGCGCGGTGGTGTCGACGAACCGCATGAACACGAGGCCGGCCAGCAGGCCCACCCCGAGACCGACGGTGCTCACCAGCGAGTACGTCGCGACTTCACCGCCGCCGACGTTGACGTAGAGGAACGAGCCGAACTGGCCCATCGTGTTCGCGCCGACGTTCCACATCGCGTAGTACAGCCCCGTCGCCAGCAGGGCCACGAGCAGTGGCGGGCGGACCAGCTGCGCCAGGTCGCGGAACCGGACCGACTCTCCGACCTCGACGGCACGCCGGGCGGCCTGCCACTCGGCGGATTCCCGCATCGTCAGCCGCAAACCCAGGACGATCAGCGCGACCACGACCAGGTAGCCGAACAGCGCTCGCCCACCGGCCGCGCCGAAGCCCGACAGCACCGCGCTGATCAGCATCGTCACGGCGATGCCGATGTTCCACAGGACCGAGGAGAACACGACGAGGGTGGCCTTCTTGCCCTCCGGCGCCTGCTCGTTGATCATCGCGAGCGACACCGGCAGGTCCGCACCGATCGCCAGCCCGATGACCACCGCACCGATGACCAGCGGGGCCGGCCCGCCGGCGACGGCCAGCAACGCGGCGCCGAGCGCGTAGACGGCCATCGACCAGGTGAACACGCGGCGACGGCCGAACCTGTCGCCGAGCCTGCCGCCGAACAGCGCGCCCATCGCGAAGGCCAGGGTCTGCGAGCCGAGGACGATCCCGATCTGCGCTTCCGAGAGCCCCATGTCCTCCGCGTAGAGCGCGCCGACGACGATCCCGGCCGAGACCAGCGCGCTGGAGTCGAGGAACGAGGCCATCCCGGCGAGAAGCGCGGTGCGCCAGGGGCGCACCGGAGTCGGGGTGCTGTCCATCGAGCTCTCCACGGTCGATGTTCCACCGATCTCTCGCAGCGTGAGCGGATCACGAAGCAAGTCCCGCAGGTCTCATGCTAACGATCGATGACCGCCTCCGGTTCGGAAGATCGGGTGACGGTCGAGGTCTGGGAATAGCGGCATCGGAATCCACGCTCACCTGTGGATTCGTCCATAGTGGTCGCTCAATGGTGTTGTTTTGGCGTCGGTTTCGAAGCGTGACCGAACATCTCACCGGATCGTGCGTCCGCTTTTCCTCGCCGTTCCGTTCGACCGTCCGGCACAATGGGAATACCAGTTCGAACTGGCTGCCCTTTGACAACTCAAGAGTGGGAAACCAGCGCCCCGGACCGCTCCGGGGACGAGCGAGGACGTCCGCCCCACCGCTCCGCAGCACCCGTTCACGCTCAACGAGAGGAGCGCAGCCGTGCTTTCTGCACCTTGCCCGAACCCGTTTTCGGCAATCCGTCCACGACGTGGAGCTCCCGCGGGATCTTGTACTTCGCCAGCCGCGAGACGAGGAACTCCCGCAGCGCCTCCAACGTCGGCCGCTCGCCCGATCCGCACACCACGTACGCGCACCCGACCTCACCCCACGTGGGGTGAGGCACTCCGATCACCGCCACCTCGCTCACCGACGGGTGGTCGAAGATCGCGTTCTCCACCTCCGCGGGGTACACGTTCTCGCCCCCGGAGATGAACATGTCCTTGACCCTGTCCACGACGTAGAGGTGGCCCTCGTCGTCCACCTTCGCCACGTCCCCGGAGCGGAACCAGCCGTCGGCGGTGCGCGACGCCGCCGTGGCCTCGGGATCCCGCCAGTACCCCGGGCTCACGTTCGGTCCCTTGACCAGCACCTCGCCGGGCTCGCCCGGCGCTGCGCCGCTGCCGTCGCCGCGCGCCACGCGGACGCTGGTGAACATGGTCGGCACGCCCGCCGACCCGACCTTGCGCGCGCTCTCGCTCCCCTCGAGGAAGGTTGCTCCCGGCGCTGTTTCGGTCAGCCCGTAGCCCTGGCAGAACACCAGCCCGCGCTCCTGGAAGGTGCGGATGAGCGATTCGGGCACGGCGGAACCGCCGGTCATCACCGTGCGCACCGACGACAGGTCCGCCTCCGCCCACCGGGAAGATCCCGCGAGTCCCGCGAACATCGTGGTCACGCCGAACAGCAGGGTGATGCGCTCGCGCTCGATCAGGTCGTAGGCCAGGTCCACGTCCCAGCCCGGCAGGATCACCGCGCACCCGCCCTTGAGCAGCGTTGGCAGCAGGCACTGGTTCAGCGCGGCCACGTGGAACAGCGGTGAGCTGATCAGCGTGCGCTCCTCGCTGGTGATGTCCACGCCCACCAGCAGGTTGTAGGTGTTCCAGACGAGGTTGGCGTGGCTGAGCATCGCGCCCTTGGGCCGCCCGGTCGTGCCCGAGGTGTAGAGGATCAGCGCGATGTCCTCGCCCCGCGCCGGCACGTCGGCAGCCCCCGGAGCGTCTTCGCTCTCGTGCAACCACGTCTCGTAGTCGAGCTGGCCGTCGTCCGGCCCCTCCAACGCCACCACCGCGCCGGGCAGGTCGTCGAGCGCGCGGACCACCTCCCGCGATCCCGGCCCGTAGATCAGCACCTCCGGGTCCGAATCCGCCAGCGCGTAAGCGATTTCGGGAGCGGCCAGCCGGAAGTTCAACGGCACGAAGATCGCGCCGAGCCGGTAAGCGGCGAACATCGCCTCGACGAGCGACGGGTGGTTCGTACCGAGGTAGGCGATCCTGCTTCCCGGCCCCACACCGGCTGCGCGGAACCGGTCGGCCAACCGCGCGACCCGATCGGCCAGCTCCGCGTAGGTCAGCGACCGCTCGCCGAAGAGCACGGCCGTGCGGCCCGGTGTCATGACGGCCCGGCGGGCGATCCAGGCGCCCACGCCTTCGTGCTCGGTCACGTCGCCTCCCGCGGTGATCCGGTCCCTCCCGACGCGCGATCAGCGCGGGCGAGGACCGGGAAAACGCCCCAGCGCCAAGAACATAAAGCGGCGCACGAGATCGGTCAAAGGGCCGTTCGGCGTTCCCCGGAAAAGAGCCCGGTCGATCACCGGCGGCGGTTCGTACCGCGCGTCGGCACCGCGTCGGTCGGGTCCTCGGGCCACGGGTGCTTCGGGTAGCGGCCGCGGAGTTCAGCGCGGACCTGCGGGTACCCGTTCCGCCAGAACGATTCGAGGTCCCCGGTGACGGCAGCGGGGCGGCCGGCGGGCGACAGCAGGTGCAACACCACCGGGACCCGGCCCTCGGCGATGCGCGGCGCCTGCCGCCAGCCGAAGACCTCCTGCAGCTTGACGGGCAAGGCGGGCTGCTCGGCTCCGTAGTCGACCCGGATGTGCGATCCGGTGGGCACCTCGATTCGGTCCGGCGCCAGCTCGTCCAAGCGCCCCGCCTGCGACCACGGGATCAACCGCCGCAACGCCTCCCCCGCCGACAGACGCAGGTCCGCGCGGCGGCGCGCTCGCGACAGCTCGGGCTCCAGCCAGTGCTCCGCCGCCGCGAGCAGGGACTCGTCGTCGGTGGCCGGCCAGGGCTCGCCGATCGCCCCTCGCAGGAATCCGAGGCGCTGTCGCAACCGGCGGGCGTCCTCGCTCCACCGGAGGAGGCCGAGGGATTCCGCGCGCAGCCCCTCCAGCAGCGCCTCGCGGACGCGGTGCGGCTCGGGGTCGCGCAGCGCCCGCGTGGCCAGCGCGATCGCACCCAACCACTCCACCCGGACGGCCCGCACGTCCCCGTCCGCCCAGCCGATCTCGTCCTCGCTGCTCACCAGCGCTGGGGCGGCGCGGCGGGCGAGCTCTTCGTCCGCGGTCGCAGCGAGCCGGGCGATCCCGGTGGAACGGCCGGGCGAGCGATCCGCGACCGCCACGGCCAGCCATTCCGAACCGCGCAGCGCGGATCCACCGGGGAGCTCGACCGCTGTGCCCGAGGCCATCAGGTACGTGGCGGAGTCCTCGTCACGCCTGCGCGCCAGCCGCTCGGGCTGGGCCAGCGCCACCACCAGCGCCGCGTCCCCGTCCCGGCTCCGGCGAGGCGCGTCGGGCACCTGCGAGGCGAGCCTGCGGACCTCGTCCTTCCACCGCTTCGCGCCGGGCCCACCGCGACGCAGCCGGGACAACGCGCTGGACACGTCTGTTTCACCAGTCCGGTCATCGTTGTCGAGCAGCGCGACGACCTCGGCCGCGACCTCGCTGCCCGCGCTGTCCGCACCGTCGAGCAGGGCCCGCGCGAGTCGCGGGTGCAGGCCGAGCCCCGCCATCCGCCGCCCCCGCTCGGTGACGGTGCCCGAGTCGTCGAGCGCACCGAGGCCTCGAAGCACCTCGCGACCGGCGGTCAGCGCTCCGCTCGGCGGGGCGTCCCACCACGACAGCGCCGAACCGTCGGGAGTGCCCCAGCAGGCCAGTTCCAGTGCGAGCCGGGTGAGCTCAGCGGTGCGGATCTCCGGTTCCGGGTAGGCGGGCAGCGTCGAATGCTCGTGCTCCGGCCAGCAGCGGTACACCGACCCGGGCCCCTGCCTGCCGGCACGACCCGCTCGCTGCTCGGCGACCGCGGTGGACACCCGCACCGTCGCCAGCCCGGACAGGCCCCGCCGGGTGTCGACGCGGGACACCCGGGCGAGCCCGGAATCGACCACGGCCCGCACCCCGGGGACGGTCAGACTGGACTCCGCGATCGCCGTGGCCAGCACGACCCGCCTCCGGTCGCCCTCACGCAGCGCGCTGTCCTGCTGCGCGTGCGCCTGACGGCCGTGCAGCGCAACGACGTCCACACCGGACAGATCGGCGAGCTGCTCGGCGACACGCCGGATCTCACCTGCTCCCGGCAGGAACACGAGCACGTCACCGTCCTGTTCGGACAGAGCGCGGCGAGTCGCCCGGGAAACCACCGATTCCGCCCGCTCGCCGCGTTGCGGCGCCACGTGCGCCACCCGGACCGGATAGGTGCGGGCTTCGGCGTGCAGCACCGGGGCACCGGCGAGCAGTTCGGACACGCGCTCGGCCGCCACCGTCGCCGAAGTCGCCAGCACCTTCAGATCAGGACGAAGCCCCTCCCTCGCGTCCAGCAGCAGCGAGAGCAGCAGATCGGCGTCGAGATGGCGTTCGTGGCACTCGTCGAGCACGACCACGTCCACCCCGGGAAGTTCCGGATCAGCCTGCAACCGGCGCACCAGCAGCCCCGAGGTCACCACCTCGACGACGGTGTCCCGTCCTCGTCTGCGCTCGCCGCGCATCGAGTAGCCGACGCGGTGCCCGACCTGCTCCCCCAGCAGCTCGGCCATGCGCCCGGCCGCAGCTCGGGTCGCCAGCCTGCGCGGTTCGGCGACCACGACCCGGAGCCCGGCCTCCGCCAGCGCCAGCGGCACGAGGGTGGTCTTGCCTGTGCCCGGCGGAGCGACGAGAACGGCCGTGCCGTGCGCGGTCAACGCGGAGGTGACCTCACCGAGGACCGGCCGGACCGGGAGATCGGGGAACTCCATCGACGGCGCCGGACTCAGACGAGTTCGTCGTCTTCGGGGTCGTGCTTGAAGATCGTCTGCCCGCGCAGGACCGTGCGCAAGCAACGCGGCATGGCCGCCTCCGGCGACAAGTCCGGCAGCGGCGGCACGCCCGAACGCGGATCGGTCGACCAGCGCTGCACGCGCGAATCGGTGGCGGCCACCACGAGCTCCCCGGTGTCCCAGACCGCGTAGGTCGCGGGGGCACCGGGCACCAGCGTGCCGGTCACCCCGTCATCGACGCCCGCAGCCCGCCAGCCACCACGGGTGTGCGCGGTGAACGCGGCCCGCGGCGAGATCCCGAAACCGTCGGTGCGGTGGTTGACCGCGGCCTGCACCGAACGCCACGGATCGACCGGCGTCACCGGCGCGTCCGAACCCAGCGCCAGCAGCACGCCGTTGGCGGCCAGCTGCGAGAAGGGGTTCAGCTGCGTGCCGCGCGGCAGTCCGAGACGACGCGCGTACATGTCACCGGTGCCGCCCCACGAGGCGTCGAAACCCGGCTGCACCGACGCGACCACGCCGAAGGAGCCCAGCTCCGCGGCCTGCTCCTCGTCGATCATCTCCAGGTGCTCCAGCCGGTGCCGCATGCTCGCCAGCGCGGGAGCGCCGAGCACCTCGGCCGCCTTCCGGAACCCGGCGCTCACCTCGGCGACGCCTGCGTCACCGATGACGTGGAACCCGGCCTGCAGACCGGCTTTCGTGCACGTCACCAGGTGCTCGGCGACCGCATCCGCGTCCAGGTAGAGCACACCGGCGGTGCTCGGGTCGTCCGTGTAGGGCTCGCGCAGGGCGGCCGTGCGAGACCCGACGGCACCGTCCACGAACAGGTCACCCGCCAAGCCCCGGGCACCGAGCTCGCGAGCGCGCTCGACGGCGCTCAGCTCACCCCAGTACCCGACGACCTCCGGCACACCGCCCTGCTGCGACAGGGCCAGCAGCTCGACCAGGTCGTCGGCACCGGAGATGTCCGGGCCGGCGCACTCGTGGACGCAGGCCACGCCCCGGGCGGCGGCCTGCTGGAGGAACGCCAGCTGCGCCTCCTTGCGCTGCCCGGATCCCAGCGCATCGCGGGCGGCGCGACGCACGTGGTGGTGGGCGACGCGCGTGAGCGGGCCGTCCTCGCTCCAGCCCTCGGCGCTGCGCGCCAGCGGAGCGAGGTCGACCAGAGCCGTGGACACCAGCGCGGAGTGGACGTCGATGCGCGAGAGGTAGACAGGAGCTCCGCTGGAGGCGGTGTCGATCTCCTCGCGTGTCGGGGGGCGGCGCTCCGGCCACCAGGTCTCGTCCCACCCGTGACCCCACACCAGCGCGCCCGGGTACTCGGCCACGTGGTCGCGCAAGGCGTGCAGGAACTCGGTGAGCGACGCGCAGCCGGTCAGGTCCAGGCCGCGCAGCAGAAGTCCGGTCGAGGTGGCGTGCACGTGGGCATCGACGAAGGCCGGCGCGACGAACGCGCCTTCCAGATCGACCACCTCGGCATCGGGGTGCAGCGCACGGCCGACCTCGTCGGCGCCGAGCCACGAGATGACGCCATCGGTGACGGCCATCGCGGTGGCGGCGGCGTCGGCGGGCGAGTGGATTCGGCCGCCGAGCAACAACGTGGTCTCGGGCATGTCCTTCGTGCTTTCCGCGTTCCGGGGTTCAACTGCGCCGTTCGCTCTCGTCCGGGCGACTCAAAGGCGCCCGACCCCTTGATCGAACTCAGCCCCCGATCCGCCCCGGCAACGATCGTTCTGACGAGCTTACCCGCACTAAACACCTGAGTTTGAAAGTGTCGTGCTTAGCGAGAACGCAAAGCTCAGGCACACCGCCCGCGATCACACCGGTCTGAGCACGTCAGCGCTGCGGGGGCTCATCGAGCCGTTCGGCGCGCACCGACTGCGGAGGAAGGATGATCGGCGTGCCGCGGGAGGCACCTGCGGCGGTCCCGTCGCCCTCGGTCTCGTCCACGACCTCGCCGTCGACGAAGTCGCCCGGCCGACCGCCGGCCCGGTTGAACCGCTGCTGGTGCAGCCACACCTGGTCCTGCATCTGCTTGGCCCGCTTCTCCGCCGCGCTCATCATCCGCTTGCGCACCAGCGCCCTGGTCGGCGGCAGGAGCAGCAGCAGGCCCGCGACGTCGCTGAGGAAGCCGGGCAGCACGATCAGCAGGCCACCGGCCGCGATGAGCATGCCGTCGGAGATCTCGCGGTCGGCCGGCCTGCGCATCCGTGCGGCCTCGCGGACCTCGCCGAGGGTGCGGCGCCCCTCGCGGCGCAGCAGCCAGCTGCCCACGACCGCGGCCAGCACCAGCAGACCGATGGTGGGCAGCACACCGATCGCCTGCCCCAACGCGATCAGCACCGCGAGTTCGGCGACTCCGGCGACGAGCAGCAGCACGAGAATCGGCACCCAGGACCTCCAGTGATAAAGCCTTCTCAACGCCCCAACGAACGGGGCGCTCGAAATTCTCCCAAAACGCATCGGCGCATTTCGGGCGAACCTCTCGACCTCGGCGTTCCACCGGGTGCGGGCGGCCACAACGCCGCGTAGTCGAACTCCCCGCACCGCCTTCGGCCACCGCTCGGCGACCCGGCTCCTCGCTCGCGCGGGCATGTCGGCGCTCACACCGCCGCGCAGCAGGAGCGTGAAAGCGGACCCGCAACTCGGCGGTGCTGCCGTGCCTCCGGCGAGAAGTTCGTAGACTGCCTGGTGATGCGGGCGTACAAGTCGAAATCGCTCATCCTCGTGCTCGCGGGCTGCCTCCTGGCGCTCGCGGTGCTGATCAGCGATCGGAACCTCCCTGGTCTGCCGCTGCAGCCCAAGCCACTCCCGGCCGCCGTGGTGACGGTCGGTGACTCGACGCTGTCCGGAGAAGGCGGCGGCAACTACACCGCGGGCACGAACGGGGAGGGCGACAACTGGTGTCACCGCTCCCCCGCCGCACCGGTGCACCAGCTGCCGCTGCCGCCCGACGTGACGCGGATCAACCTGGCCTGCTCGGGGGCCCGCGCCGAGTCGCTGCGGTCGAGCCCGGAGCACGTCGGCGTGGAGAAGTCGCAGTCGGCCCAGCTGGCGGAGCTGACCCAGCGCTACCGGATCACCGACGTGATCGTGCAGATCGGGGCCAACGACGACCCGGGGTTCTCCGAGGTCGTCAACCAGTGCGTGGAGGCCTGGGCGCGGCGCGCACCGGTCGGCTGCTCGGCGCAGCTGGAAGGCCCGTGGCAGGAGCGCATCGCCCGGATGCAGCCGAAGGCGCTGGCAGCCGTGCGCGACATCCGCGCGGCGATGGACGGCGCCGGCTACGCGCACGACAGCTACCAGCTGATCATGCAGTCCTACGCCTCACCGGTGGGTCCGGAGGTGCGACCGGAGTTGCAGGGCCTGTCCGGCTGCCCGTTCCGGACCGAGGACCTGGCGTGGATCAGGGACGTGGGCGTGCCGCAGCTCTCAGCCGGGCTGCACGACGTGGCCCGCGAGGCCGGGGCCCGGTTCCTGGACCTCTCCCGCGCGGGCGTGGGTCACGAGGCGTGCACGGGCGACCCGAAGACGGCTCAGGGCGAGTGGTTCACCCGGCTCACCGTGGACTGGGAGGCGTTGAAGGACGAGAAGCGCGCACCGCACGCGATGCAGGAGTCCTTCCACTCCAACGCGACCGGTCACGCCCAGTTCGCCCGCTGCCTCGGCGAGTTCATGGCCACCACCGATCCGGGCGCCTCGTGCGTGCCCGACGAACGCGGCAACCTCACGGCGGTCGCGCTGTCGGACGCGCACCGCTAGCAGCCCGGAACCGGGCGAGGAGCGCGACTTCTCACCACGGCCCGGATCACCGGCTGCCGTTCGTCCTAGATCGCGGGCGGGCGGTTCTCGAACGGCGTCGAGAGCACGACCGTGGTCCGGGTGGAGACCTTCGCGGCCTCGCGGATCTGGCGCAGCAGCTCCTCCAGTCCGAGCGGCGACGCCACTCGCACCTGGAGGATGTAGGACTCGTCACCCGCGACCGAGTAGCAGGACTCGATCTCCGGAAGGTGCTGCAGCCGCTGCGGGTAGTCGTCGGGCGCTGCCGGGTCGATCGGCGTCAGCGAGATGAACGCGGTCAGCGGCAGACCGATCTGCTCACCGTCCACCTTGGCCGTGTAGCCCTGCAGCGCCCCGCGCTGCTCCAGCCGCCGCACGCGCTGGTGCACGGCGGACACGCTCAACCCGACGCGTTCGGCCAGGTCGGTGAAGCTGCACCTGCCGTCCCGGGCGAGCTCGCGCAAGATCGCCCGGTCGGTGTTCTCCAGCGGCCCCGGGCCCCCTGTCCGTTCGCTCACGCCGGCAGCACCACCAGCTCGTGCGGCTGGTTGTTCACGCTCTCCACGCCGTCCTCGGTGACGATCACGATGTCCTCGATCCGCGCACCCCAGTGGCCCTGCTGGTAGATGCCCGGCTCGATGCTGAAGGCCATGCCCGGTTCGAGCACCAACTCGTTGCCGCCCACGATGTAGGGCTCCTCGTGCACGTCGAGCCCGATGCCGTGGCCGGTGCGGTGCACGAAGTTCTCGCCGAAACCGGCAGCGGCGATCGGCTCGCGGGCGGCGGCGTCGATCGACTCGGCGGTAGCGCCGGGCCGGACGGCATCGACCGCGGCCCGCTGGGCCGCCTGCAGCACCGCGTAGGTCTCGCGCACGTCCGCTTGGGCGGGCTCGCCGACCGCGTAGGTGCGGGTGCAGTCGGAGTTGTAGCCGTTGGCGATCGGCCCACCGATGTCGATGACGACCACGTCACCGCGCTCGATGACCCGGTCGGACACCGAGTGGTGCGGGCTCGCGCCGTGGGGGCCGGACCCGACGATGATGAAGGCGGCTTCGGTGTGGCCCTCGGCGAGGATGGCCTCGCCGATGTCGGCGCCGACTTCGGCCTCGGTCCTGCCGGGCTTGATGAACTCGGCCATCCGGGCGTGCACCCGGTCGATCGCGGCACCGGCGTCGCGCAGCCCCTGCAGCTCGGTCGCGTCCTTGCGCATCCGCAGCTCGCGCAGCACCGGCGAGGCGAGCACCTGCTCGGTGCCCGGCAGCTTGGCGCGCAGCGGGAGGGTGTGCAGGGCGGGCATCGCGTCGGCCAGCGCGACCCGCGAGGGCGCGCCGAGCCGGTCGACCACCAGGCCGTGCGAGTCCTGCCCGTCGACCCAGGTCACGACCTCGATTCCGAGCTCGGCCAGCGGGAGGTCGTCGTACCCGGGCGCTTCCAGCTTGGGCACCACCAGCGCGGGTGTGCCCTGCGCGGGCAGCACCAGGCAGGTCAGCCGCTCGTGCGACTCACCTCCGGCGCCCAGCAGGTACTGCAGGTCGGATCCAGGCGTGATCAGCAGCGCGTCCAGGTCGGACGCCGCTGCGGTCTGCGCGGCACGGGTCAGGCGAGCCGCGAGCACTGCGGGATCCTGCTTCAGCGAGACAGTGGCCATGCGCCAAGCCTAATCCCGCAGCGCGTCGACGCGGTTCGCACGGTCCGGACGTGCTGCGGGAGGTTCCGGGACCGCCTGCCGACCGACGAGCGCTGGGACGCCTCCGGTCGTCTGCGGTCCTCCGCGGAAACCCCGCGGTGGTGCGCGCTCTCGACGCCGGACCGCACCGGCGCACCGCGACCGGTTCGGGGTCGGCGAGCGCGCGGATCGGCAGGTCGGAAGCGTGAGCCGGTCTGAACATGACAAGCTGGGGCACGTGACCGGACCTCTCATGCTCGTCGATTCGGCCGGGTTGTGGTTTCGCTCGTTCTACGCGCTGCCCGACTCGTTGACCGCTCCTGATGGCACGCCGGTGAACTCGGTGCGCGGCTTCTGCGACATGCTGGCGAAGCTGATCACCGACCGCCGCCCGTCCCGGCTGGTGGCGTGCCTGGACAACGACTGGCGTCCGCAGTTCCGGGTCGACGCGCTGCCGTCGTACAAGACCCACCGGGTGGCCGAGGAGGACCCGGACGCGGAGGACGTCCCCGACACGCTGTCCCCGCAGGTCCCGGTGATCCTCCAGGTCCTCGACGCGGCGGGCGTCGCCACCGCCGAGGCGGAGGGCTTCGAGGCCGACGACGTCATCGGGGCGCTGGCCGACCGCGAGCGCACCGACCCGGTGGAGGTCGTCACGGGTGACCGGGACCTGTTCCAGCTGGTGCGCGACGAGCCGCCGGTCCGGGTCATCTACATCGGCGCGGGTCTGGCGAAGGCGCAGGACTTCGGCCCCGACGAGCTCGCCGAGAAGTACGCGCTGTCACCGCGCCGCGCGGGGGCGGACTACGCGGAGATGGCCGTGCTGCGCGGCGACCCCTCCGACGGCCTGCCCGGTGTGCCCGGGATCGGCGAGAAGACCGCGGCGAAGCTGATCACCCAGTTCGGGTCGCTCAACGCGCTGCTGCGCGCAGCCGCCGACGGCGACGCACGCCTGACCTCGCGGGTCCGCACCAAGCTCGCCGAGTCCGCCGGGTACCTGGCCGCGGCACCGGCCGTGGTCAACGTGGTCCGGGACGCCCCGGTCGTGATGGACCGCGAGTCCGACGCCGTGCCCGCCGCCCCCGACCTCGACCGGCTGCGCGAACTCCAGTCCAGCTGGGGACTCGGTGCCAGCATCGACCGCCTCATCGCGGCCCTCCAGGACTGAGGGGTGGTTGCAGAATGCGGCGGAGCCGTTGTCCCAGGTGGGGAACCAGCCCGCACCGCCAAGCAAGGTGATCCTGAAAGAACCCCTGAGCCACCCCTACGGGCGCGCGCCTGTCAGAAGCCGGTGCCGCACCACGGCGCGCGCCTCGTCTGGAACAGCTGGTCGGCCACCGCCAGCGCCCCCGGCTCGTGGACCTGGACGAGTCCTGCCGCGGCGAGCGCCGACGCCGGCTGGTCGCCCAGGTAGAGAGCCGCCAGTGCAGCGGCGTCCACGGTCAGCTGCGGGCTCTCGTCCGCGGTCGTGACGCCGTCCGGGCTGATCAGGTAGCGGCCCGCGTTGGCGGGCAAGAATCCGTCGGTGACCTCCAGGACCAGCGGCGCCCCGTGCTCGTAGCTGCGAGCCCGCAGAGCCGCCGGGACGTCGACGAGCCGAACCCACAGGTCGTCGTCGACTCCGGTGGTGCGGCACGCCCTGCGGTCGGACAGCCACCACTCCACGGGTTCGTCGACCGGGCGTCCGAGACCGGCCACGGTGCTCACCAGGTCGATCCCCAGAAGGAAGCGCCACAGCTCGCTCGCCGCGATCTCGTTGTCCGCCACCAGGTCCCAGACGTCCACAGTGGTCGATTCACCGCGCGACTGGTACACCGCGAACCCGTCGTCCACACCGGAATCGTCGGCGTGCACGGCGATCACGTGGTTCTTCTTCATCACACCGGCCCGGCCCGGCCACCAGCCGTCAGGGCGGTGCATCCGGCCAGCCCGGTCCGCCGCGCAGGTCCGGTGTAGCTCGGGCAGCAGCTCCCCGGCGCGTTCCTGAGTGACCAGGCGGACCCGCCCGCCGCGCGGCACGGTATCGCGCAGTCGCGCTTGCGCGCGGTCGATCTCGACGGTGCGGGTGCGACAGGCCACGCCGTACCCGAACCGCTCGTAGATCCGTCCCTCGCTGGCGTGCAGCATCGCCACGACTTCGCCGCGCTGCGCGGCGTCGTCCAGCTGGTGCCGCATCATCCGCGTGAGCAGGCCCTGCCGGGTGGCGTCAGCTCGGACGGCCACCCCGGTCACCGCAGCGGCCGGCACCGCTGCTCCGCCGGGAACCGCCAGCGAGCTCGTCATCGACAAGGCGGTGCCCGCGAGCTCGCCGTCGACGAACGTGCCGAGCACCCTGCCGGGTTCCATCATGGCCCGCGTGTGCGCCGACCACGTCTCCTCGTCGGTCGCCGGCAGGAGCAGCGCCTGCCGGAAGAGCTCGTTGGCCGCGAAGTAATCGGATTCGGACAGCACGCGCAGTTCGGGTTCGCCCACGCCCACGATCGTCGCCGACCGCGCGCACCGCGTCCACCGAGATTACTTCGGGTGCCCGACCTCGTAGACGCCTTGGTCGTTCTTCACGGTCACGCTGACGGTCTTGTCGGCGCCGTTGATCTGGACACGGCAGTCGAAGCGGTGCGCCACCTCCACCGGCTCATCGTCCGGGCAGGTCACCGCCCCCACACCCGCGATGTTGTAGGAGCCCTTGAGCGTTTGCGTGACGCCCTTCTCCACGCTGGCCGCGTCGAACACCGAGCGCACGAAGAACCCGGGCGCGACGAATCCCAGGATCAGCACCACGGCGAGGACCACCAGCGCACCGGCACCACCGAGGATCCACGGCAGCGCCGAACGCTTCCGCTTCGGCGGAACCGTCGGGAAGCCGAACCCGCCCGGCGACTGGTAGTAGGGCTGCGGCTGCCCGTACCCGTAGGGAGGCGCGTACTGGGGCTGCTGGATCGGCTGCTGCTGCACCGGCTGCGCGGGCGGCGGGGCCGCGTACCCGCCCTGCTGCGGATAGCCCTGCTGGGGATAGCCCTGCTGCGGGTAGCCCTGCGGCACCCCGCCCGGCTGCATCCCGGGCCCCTGGGGCTGCTGCCCCCACTGGGGGTAACCCCCTGGCGGGCCGTAGGGCGACGACATCTTCACCTCCGGACGACTTCAGCCGGCGCGGCCGGCTGCCAGTGATCCAACCACAGCCGGGTCACACACCACCGGCGGCCACCACACCGCGGCGGATCGCCGTGACAGCCTTGGCCGCCGAGTCGCCGACCTGCTGCTTGGTCCCGACGACGTCGCGGATCTGGTCCAGCAGGTCGATCACCTGCCGGCACCAGCGCACGAAGTCACCGGCGGACAGTTCGTGCCCGCTGGACTCGGCGGCGGTGAGCACCTTCTCCAGCGACTCGCCACGCGCCCACCGGAAGACCGGCCAGGCGAAACCGGCGTCGGGTTCGCGGGTGCGGTCGAGCTTGTGCCGCCGCTCGTCGTCCTCCAGCTCCGCCCACAGCTGCCAGGTCGAGGTCAGCGCGTCGGTGATCGGACCAGCAGGCACCTGCGGCGAAGGTCCTTCCCGCCGCGACTCGTAGACCAGGGAGGACACCACCGCGGCCAGCTCCGCCGGACCGAGCCCCTTCCAGGTCCCGACCCGCAGGCATTCGGCGGCCAGCAGATCGGACTCGCTGTAGAGGCGGGAGAGCCGCCGGCCGTGCTCGGTGACCTGCCCCGCCTGGGTCTCCGGCTCGTCCACGTCACCGGGCTTGCCCTCCGGAGCGGGCAGGTAGTCGCGCTCGGTCAGCAGCGCGACGATCCGGTCGAACGACCGGGCCAGCGAATGCGTGGTGCTGCTGACCTTGCGGCGCAGGTTCTCGTTCTCGCCGCGCAGCCGCTCGTAGCGCTCCGCCCAGCGGGCGTGCGCCTCGCGCTCGTCGCAGCCGTGGCAGGGGTGCGCCTTCAACGCGCGCCGCAGGGTCGCCAGCTCCGAGTCATCTCCCGCGCTGGAGCGCTTACGGCCACGCCCCTCCGAGGAGCTCAACCCCGTGCTGCGCAGCGAGGACGCAAGGTCCCGGCGCGACCTCGGCGAACGGGTGTCCACGTGCTTGGGCAGCTTGAGCTTGCCCAGCGCTTCCACCGGCGAGGTGAAGTCGGCGACCGACAGACGACCCGACCAGCGGTCCTCGGTCACCACCAGCGGGCGCGGCTCGTTCATCGGTTCCAGCCCCGGGTCGATCACCACGGCCAGCCCGGACCTGCGTCCGGCGGGCACCGCGATGACGTCGCCCTTGCGCAGCTTCTCCAGCGACTTCGCCGCCTCGGCGCGCCGCGACTGCCGGTTCTGCCTGGCCAGGGCCTTCTCGCGCTCCGAGATCCGGCGCCGGAGGTCGAAGTACTCGGCGAAGTCGCCCAGGTGGCACTCCATCGCCTCGGTGTAGCCCGTCAGCGCTTCGGCGTTGCGCTCCACCCGGCGCGAGAGCCCCACGACCGACCGGTCGGCCTGGAACTGGGCGAAGGACTGCTCGAGCAGATCGCGCGCCGAGTCCTGCCCGACGCGCTGGACCAGGTTGACCGCCATGTTGTAGCCGGGGCGGAACGACGAGCGCAGCGGATAGGTGCGGGTCGAGGCCAGACCGGCCACCTGCTTGGGGTCAACACCGGGCTGCCAGACCACCACCGCGTGGCCCTCGACGTCGATGCCGCGTCGCCCGGCACGACCGGTCAGCTGCGTGTACTCGCCCGGGCTGAGGTCGACGTGCGACTCGCCGTTGAACTTCACCAGCCGCTCCAGCACGACCGTGCGGGCAGGCATGTTGATGCCCAGGGCCAGCGTCTCGGTGGCGAACACGGCCTTGACGAGGCCGCGCACGAACAGCTCCTCGACGGTCTCCTTGAAGGCAGGCAGCAGGCCCGCGTGGTGCGCGGCCACTCCGCGCTCCAGCGCCTCCCGCCACTCCCAGAAGCCCAGCACGCCCAGGTCGGAGTCGGGCAGGTTGGCGGTGCGCTCGTCGATGACCTCGCGGATCTCCTCGACCTCGGACTCGCTGGTCAAGCGCAGCCCTGCCCGCACGCACTGCGCGACCGCCTGATCGCAGCCGTTGCGGCTGAAGATGAACACGATCGCTGGCAGCAGTCCTGCGGCGTCGAGGCTGGTCAGCATCTCCAACCGGGACGGCGGCGAGAACCGCGGCGGCCGGGGGCCCTTGCGCTTGTGCGGCGGCCCGCCCCGGCGTCCGCCCTGGGGCAGGTGGGTGCGGGCCAGCTGCTGGGTCTGCCGCAGCAGCTGCGGGTTCATCTTCAGCTCGTGGTCTTCGGCTTCCCCGCCGAACAGGTCGAACATCCGCGGGCCGACCTGCATGTGCTGCCACAGCGGCACGGGCCGGTGCTCGTCGACCACGACGGTGGTCTCACCGCGCACCTCTTGCAGCCACTCGCCGAACTCCTCGGCGTTGCTCACCGTCGCCGACAGGCTCGCGACCTGCACGTAGTCCGGCAGGTGCAGGATCACTTCCTCCCACACCGCGCCCCGGAACCGGTCGGCCAGGTAGTGGACCTCGTCCATCACCACGTAGCCGAGCTGGTCGAGCCCGCGCGACCCGGCGTAGAGCATGTTGCGCAGCACCTCTGTGGTCATCACGACCACCTGCGCGTCACCGTTGATCGAGGTGTCGCCGGTCAGCAGCCCGACCGCGTCGTTGCCGTACCGCTCGCAGAGGTCGGCGAACTTCTGGTTGGACAGCGCCTTGATCGGCGTGGTGTAGAAGCAGCGGCGCCCTTCCGACAACGCCAGGTGCACGGCGAACTCGCCCACCACGGTCTTTCCCGCGCCGGTCGGCGCGCACACCAGCACGCCTCTCCCGGCCTCCAGCGCCTGACATCCGGTGAGCTGGAAGGGGTCTAGTTCGAAGGACAGCTCCGCGATGAAGTCGGCCAGTTTCGGGTGGGCGTTGCGACGGGAATGCGCCGCGAACGCGTCGGCCGGCGAGAGCTTGGTCGGGTTGGAACGGCTGGCAGCCACACCCCAAGGTTTTCACATCACCCCGACCGGTGTCTCAACCGAATCGGCCTCACCCGCGTGTTGGGGCGCAAGCCACGCTCAGTGCAGCGGGCGTGCAGCGGATGGTCAGCGGCAACCTGGCCTGGGGTTCGCCGTCGGCGTAAGCCAGCCACCCGTTGTCACCGCCCAGGCGCACGGACTTGGCGCGCAGCGTGGTGACCGCCGGGTGGTCCACGTGGCGTCCGGTGCGCAACCTGGGCAGGATGCGCACCAGTTCGCGGCGGGCCACCTCGCCCACCACCGTCACGTCGAACAGGCCGTCGTCGGCGACGGCGTCCGGGCAGATCGGGATGCCCCCGCCGTAGGAGCCGGTGTTGCCGACCGCGATCAGCGTGGCCTCGACGTCGCGCACACCGTGCTCGGTCTCCAACCGGACCGACCTGGCGCGCAGACCCAGCAGCTCCCGCACCAGCGCGATGTCGTAGCGGCGCTGCCCCCGAGGCCAGTGCATCCGGTTGGCGCGGGCGTTGACCTTGGCGTCGAACCCGGCGCACAGCACGGTCGCGAACCAGCCGGTGCCCGCGATCTTGCCGAGGTCGATGTGCTGCCTGACCCCCGCGGAGATCGCCTTGGCCGCCGCACGCGCGGCCGCGACCGGTTCACGCGGGACGCCCAGGCTTCGGGCGAGATCGTTGCCGGTGCCCGCGGGGATGAGCGCCAGGGCGGTGGCCGACTCGGCGCACGCCTGCACGGCCAGGTGCGCGATCCCGTCCCCGCCCACCACGGCCAGCACGTCGGCGTGGTCCTCCACGGCGCGCCGGACCGCGGACTCCGTCCCAGCCGCATCGGTGGCGATGACCGTCCGGACCTCGCACACAGCGCGAAGGTGGTCGGTGAGTTCACCGACCACCTTCGCGGAAAGGCCACCACCGGCCACCGGGTTGATCACCAGGACGCAGCGCATGGGCATGCATCTAATCGCATGCGCGCCCCCGTTGGCCAGGGTTCGACGGGATGGACCGTCAGGTGACGTCGTCGTGCTTCGGCGGTGCCGACGGAGTCGTGTCCAGCTTGGACGCCATCGGGTCGATGTCGGACGCCTCGTCGAGGCCGACACCGGTCAAGCCCTCGGCCGCCAGCTTCTTGGCCTTGCGCCGGTCGTGAGAGCGGCAGATCAACGCCGCGATCAGGAACAGCAGCGACAGGGCCGCCGACAGCGCCAGCATCGAGAACGGGTCCTGGCCGGGCGTGGCGATCGCGGCGAACACGAACAACGCGAACACCAGTCCCCGCCACCACCTGCGGAGCTTCTCGTAGGTGACGACGCCCGCGCGGTTGAGCATCACCAGGATCAGCGGCAGCTCGAAGCTGACCCCGAAGATCACCAGCAGCAGCAACATGAAGTTGATGTACTTGCCACCGGTGAGCGCGGTGAAGAACGCCTCCCCGCCGAAGCCCGCCATGAAGCTCAGCGCCTCGGGAACGATGTAGTACGCCAGCACCGCGCCCGCGACGAAGAGGACCGTCGCGAAGAACACGAAGGACCGGGCGAACTTGCGCTCGTTGAGGTGGAGACCGGGCGTGATGAACGCCCACAGCTGGTACAGCCACACCGGGCTGAACAGGACCGCACCGACCGACAGACCCACCTTCATGCGGAGCATGAAGATCTCGAACGGCTCGGTCTGCAACAGCTGGCACGTGCCGTTCGGGCTCAGCCGCTGCTCAACGGGCAGCGCGCAGTACGGTCCGAGCAGCACATCACCGAGCGTCGGCCAACCGAACGGTGCGGTGGAAAACCAAATGAACCCGAGGATGGCTCCGATGATCACTGCGGTCATCGCCACCCCGAGCCGGTAACGCAGCTCGAAGAGGTGATCGATGATCGTCATGGTGCCGTCGGGGTTGTGCCTGCGTCCCCACCGACGGCGATCATTTCGGAACGGGTTCAAGCGACGCAGTGGACTGGCACCCACTTCGCTAGCCCCGTCCTCAGTCAGTTCTTCTGTTCGTTCTGCTGCTTGTCCTCGACCGGTGACGTAGCCGGGGGCGCGCTCGGCTCACCAGCCGTCAGCTCCGGCTTCTGCTCCTTCTCCGACTGAGTCTTCTTCGCAGCTTCCTCGTCGGACTTCATGCCTCGCGTCTCAGCCTTGAACACCCGAGCGGACTGTCCCAGAGAACGGGCCATCTGCGGGAGCTTGGTGGCGCCGAACAGCAGCACCAGCACCAAGACGATGAGGACCAGCTCCCAGCCACCTGGCAAACCCATCCGTACACAACCTTTCGTGATGTCCCTGCAGACGCCATGGTACGCGGGGCAGGGGTCGGCAAATAGGGCCGTTTCTGGTTCTCGTCAACTACCCCGGCGCTGCGAGACCGCGACCTTGAGGCCGGCGATCCGCGCCTTGACCATGCCGCTCCGGCCGGCGAGGTCGCGGGTCGCCCCGCGCTGCACGCGCTGGAAGCGGCGCACCCCGAGAAACGTCCTGACCAGCAGGAACACCAGCAGGACGAGGCCTACGGCCAGCAGCACGAGAGTCCACACGAACGGCACGCTGTTCACCGTATCGGGCTCAGGTGGACGGTAGGTGACGGGTCCGCTTCAACGCGGCATTGGCTCGTTGACGCACGTCACCCCCGAGTTCCGGTGGGCTGATCACCTCGACCTGGCCTCCCAGGCCGAGGAGCAGCCGGGTCATCCACGCGTGGTCGGCGTAGCGCATCCGCACCCGGGTGCGACCGCCGTCGAGCTCGGTGACCTCGTCGACCTGGTAGTACTCGGCGACCCACCGGGCGTCCGGTTCCAGTTCGAGCTCGGCGGTCTGCTGATCGGGCGCCGGCTGGAACAGACCTGCGGAAACGTCGGTCGGCTCGGCTTCCGACGGCGGCCTGGCCGGCTCGTCGAGCTGCCCGGCCTCGTCGATGCGGTCCAGCCGGAACATCCGGACGCCGCGCGCGCTGCGGCACCACGCTTCCAGGTAGCTGCGACCGTCGACCAGCAGCAGCCGCATCGGATCGACCGTCCGCTCGCTGATCTCGTCGCGCGAAGCCGTGTAGTAACGGATGCGCAACGCTTTGCCGCCGGTGACAGCGCTGTGGACCGTTCGGCGGACATCGGCGTCCACCGCTTCCTCCGCACCGAACCCGATCACGACGCCCGAGGGGCGGGCTTGGCCGACCGCGTTCTCGACCTTCGCCAGCGTCCGCTGCACCGCGTCGGAGTCGGGCACGCCGGGGGTGTCGGCGAGCGCCCGCAACGCGACGAGCAGCGAGGTCGCCTCGGAGGCGGTCAGCCGCAGCGGACGCCGCATCCCGGCGTCGTAGGTGACGGTGATCGAGTCGCTCTCGAAGGACAGGTCGATCAGGTCGCCCGGTCCGTAGCCGGGCAGCCCGCACATCCACAGCAGTTCCAGGTCCTTGCGCAACTGCTGGGAGGTGACGCCGAAGTCGGCTGCCGCGTCGGCGACGGGGATGCCCGGACGGCTGAGCAGGTAGGGAACGAGCGCCAGCAGCCGGGGCAGGCGTTGCGTCGCGCTGGTCATCTCCGCTCCTCCCCCAGTGCGTCCAGGTGGATCTCGTGGACGGCCTTGCGCAGGGTGTCGGGCTGCAGCACGGCGACGTCGGGCCCGTACCCGGCGAGCCAGCTCGCGGCGGACTCCGGGTACTTCACGTCCAGCTCCAGCACCTCGCCGGGATCGCCGTCGAGCTCGGCGCGCTCCACGACCTTGCCGATGCGCCGCACGCCGTGCGCGCGACCGTCGGCCACCCAGACCCGGGACGCGGTCGGCGGTGGCGCGTCACGCTGGTCGCCGGCGACCATGCGCAGCAGGTCCACGTCCTGAGGCCGGTGCACGACGCCGCTTCTCCCGACGGCCTCGACCTGGCCCTGGATGCGGGAGAGCCGGAAGCAGCGCGGTGCCTGCCGGTCGCGGTCGTGGCCGACGACGTACCAGCGACCGCGCCAGGACACCACGCCCCAGGGTTCGACGACCCGGTGCCGGACCTCGGTGCTGCTGGGCCTCCGGTAGTCGAACTCCACAACGCGACCGGCCTGCACGGCCGAGTGCAGCGCGCCGAAGGCGGGTTCGCTGGTGCGCACCTTCGGTTCCACGGCCGCGGAGGCGTGCTCGTCCACGTCGACGCCGGCGGCGCGGAGCTTGAGCAGCGCACCGTGAGCGGCGGAGGTGAACTCCGGGGAGTCCCACAGCCGGACGGCAAGCGCCACGGCGGCGGCTTCGTCCGGTTCGAGGTCGATGTCGCCGAGTTCGTAGTCGCGCCGGGCGATGCGGTACCCGTCAGCGCTGTCGAACGCCGAGTTGCGCCCGGTCTCCAGCGGGATGCCCAGGTCTCGCAGCTCGGCCTTGTCCCGCTCGAAGGTCCGGAAGAACGCCTCGTCGGAGGGCGCGTCGGCGTACCCCGCGACGATATGACGAATCCGCTCTGCGGTGAGGTACTGGCGGGTCGACAGCAGGCAGAGCACCAAGTTCACCAAGCGTTCAGCACGCGCAGTGGCCACTCCGAAACTCTAGCGCCACAGCGTTCGATCATGAGTTCGGGTGCGGGCGTGTCGTCGCCGAAAAGACCCGTTCGACGGACGGTTGATTTCGATCGGCCCTGAAACCATCGTCGACGCGAAAGTCGTTCATGTCGCGTTCGGGTTCCTATCCTGGTTCCATGCCCGTTCTGATGATCACCGGTGCCTCGCGGGGCATCGGGGCCGCCACCGCCCGGCTCGCCTCCGCCGAGGGCTACCGGCTCGCCCTGCTGGCCAGGGATGCCGATGCGCTGTCCGGTCTCGTCGAAGAGCTGGGCTCGACCAGCGCGGTGGCGTTGCCCTGCGACGTCACCGATCACACGAGCCTGACCGAGGCGGTCGCGGCGACCGAGGAACGCTTCGGCGGTGTGGACGCGGTGCTGGCCAACGCCGGGATGAGCGTGCCGACCTCGTTCCTGGGCAACGGCGGTGCCGAGCCCGAGCAGTGGCGCGAGATGGTGCTCACCAACGTCTACGGCGCGGCCATCACGGCCCGAGCGGCGCTGCCCGCCCTGGTCCGCAGCCGGGGACACCTGGTGCTGACGGGTTCCAACGCCGGCCGGGGCATCCGCCCGGGCAACCTCTACTCCGCCACCAAGTGGGCGGTGACCGGCATGGCCCAGAACATCCGCGCCGAATGCGTGGGCACGGGTGTCCGCGTCACGCTGGTCCAACCGGGCATGGTCGAAACGGACATGACGGCCGACCGCCAAGACGTCCCCAAGCTGGCAGCCGACGACGTGGCCCGGGGCATCCTCTACGCCCTGACCCAACCCGAGACCGTGGACGTCAACGAACTCACCATCCGCCCCACAGGCCAAGCCCCGCAGAGCTGAACGAAAGGCACAAAACCCCAGCCGGGGAGCACCCGAGCAACCCACGTCAGGCAAGCACCGAAGGTGCTTCCTCAGTGCCCCAAGCAAGCAACCGGCACCGCCGCGGGTTCTCAGACGCCTTCTGGGGAGGACAGCCGTAGCGCCGGAACCCGCCACCGCGAAGCAGCGAGACCCCCTGAGCAGTTGTCAGTGAACCGGCACAACCCAGCAACACGAACCGCTGAGCAGTCACCGGCACCCGCCTACAAAGAGCTGATCAACCGCTCGACCCGCTCATCTACAGCCCGGAACGGATCCTTGCAGAGCACTGTCCTCTGGGCTTGATCGTTGAGCTTGAGATGCACCCAATCCACCGTGAAGTCCCGCCCAGCCGCTTGAGCGGCGGCGATGAAGTCTCCGCGCAGCTTGGCCCGGGTGCTCTGCGGCGGCGTGTCCTTGGCCGCCTCGATCTCGCCGTCCTCGGTGGCCCGGTCGACGAGGTCCTTGCGCTGCAGCATGTCGAATAGGCCGCGTCCGCGCCGGATGTCGTGGTAGGCGAGGTCGAGCTGCGCGATGCGCGGGCTGGACAGCTCCAGGCCGTGCTTGCTGCGGTAGCGCTCGAGCAGCCGGAGCTTGATCGCCCAGTCGACCTCCCGGTCGATCAGCGAGTAGTCCTCCTGCTCGACGGCGTCGAGGGCGCGGCCCCACAGGTCGAGGATGCGTTCGGACATCGGGTCCGACCCGCGTCGCGCGACGTGGTCGACGGCCCGGCTGTGGTACTCGCGCTGGATGTCCAGGGCTGACGCTTCGCGGCCGCCTGCCAGCCTCACGGTGCGGCGACCGGTGAGGTCGTGGCTGATCTCGCGGATGGCGCGGATGGGGTTGTCCAGGCTGAAGTCCCTGAACTGCACGCCCTGCTCGACCATCTCCAGCACCAGGTTGGCCGCCCCGACCTTCAGCAGGGTGGTCACCTCCGACATGTTGGAGTCGCCGACGATGACGTGCAGCCGCCGGTAGCGCTCGGCGTCGGCGTGCGGTTCGTCGCGGGTGTTGATGATCGGGCGGGAGCGGGTGGTGGCGCTGGAGACGCCTTCCCAGATGTGCTCGGCGCGCTGCGACAGGCAGTAGACGGCGCCGCGCGGGGTTTGCAGGACCTTCCCGGCACCGCAGATGAGCTGGCGCGTGACCAGGAACGGGAGCAGCACGTCGGCGATGCGGGAGAACTCGCCGGAGCGCCCGACCAGGTAGTTCTCGTGGCAGCCGTAGGAGTTGCCCGCCGAGTCCGTGTTGTTCTTGAACAGGAAGATGTCCCCGCCGATGCCCTCGTCGGAGAGCCGGCGTTCGGCGTCTATGAGCAGGTCTTCGAGGATTCTCTCGCCTGCCTTGTCGTGCGTGACCAGCTGCGTGAGGTCGTCGCACTCGGCCGTGGCGTACTCGGGGTGGGAACCCACGTCGAGGTAGAGGCGGGCACCGTTGCGCAGGAAGACGTTCGACGACCTTCCCCACGACACGACCCGCCGGAACAGGTACCTGGCCACCTCGTCCGGGGACAGTCTGCGCTGCCCGTGGAACGTGCAGGTGACCCCGAACTCGGTTTCGATGCCGAAGATCCGCCGCTGCATGTCTCCACACTAGGCGCAAAACCGCCCTCGCGGCGGTCCGCCGTTCGGGCAAGTGTCAGATCGAGTTCGACAGATTTTGGTCGCAGGCCGTCACGCACCCGTTCCGCACGCCCCCGCACGGAGCAGCCGAAATCGCCGTACATCCGTACGATTTCCCGGGATGTGGGCGCGCCGCACCCGCGGCGGCGCACGCGCTCCCGCACCCACCGGCGGGTGCGGGAGCGGTCAGCTCAAGCGCCGGCTCACTTGCCGGAGGGGGTTTCCTCGTCCCCGGACTTGCCGGAGTCCTCAGTCGACTCGGGCAGCAGGGCGGTGAGGGCGGCACCTTGGATCCGGCGGAACGTCCGGTTGGGACGGGCCCGGTCGAGGACCGCGACCTCCAGGGCCTTGGTGCCCAGTTCCCTGCCGGAGTCGCCGCTGGACGAAAGTCCCTTGACAGCAACCCGGATGGCGTCGCCGAGTTCCATGCCGTCGCTGAACGAGTCCTTGAGGGAGCTGGTGATCGTGTCGGCCTGGCCGCCCATCACCACGTACTGCGGTTCGTCCACGATGGAACCGTCGTAGGTGAGCCGGTACAGCTGGTCGGCTTCGGCGGTCGTTCCGACCTCGGCGACGCAGATCTCCACCTCGAACGGCTTGATCTGCTCGGTGAAGATCGCACCGAGGTGCTGCGCGTAGGTGTTGGCCAGCGACCGCCCGGTCACGTCGCGGCGGTCGTAGGAGTAACCGCGCACGTCGGCGATGCGCACTCCGGCGACCCGCAGCGCCTCGAACTCGCTGTAGCGGCCCACCGCGGCGAAACCGATGCGGTCGTAGATCTCGGACACCTTGTGCAGGGTCGGAGACGGGTTCTCGGCGACGAACAGCACTCCACCGGCGTACTTGAGCACCACCACGCTGCGGCCCCGGGCGATGCCCTTGCGGGCGAGCTCGGAACGCTCCCGCATCAACTGCTCGGGGGAGGTGTAGAACGGCATCGTCACGGCTTCTGCACTCCTGAATCTGCTCGCTGTGGCAGGCGGGATCGTGGGACGGCGCTGGTCAGCCGCCCGGGTTCTCCATGCGTCCGCTGACCACGGCTGTGGCGATCTCCGACGTCTGCTCCTCGGTCAGCCGCACCGCGCCGTCGGCGGCGGTGATGGTGATGACCGACGGGTAGATCCGCCGGGTCACGTCCGGGCCACCGGTGGCGCTGTCGTCGTCGGCCGCGTCGTAGAGGGCTTCCACCGCGGCGCGCGCGGCGGTGTCCCGGTCGGCGTCCGGGTCGAAGCGCTTCTTGAGCGCGGACTTGGCGAACTGCGAGCCGGATCCGACCGCGTGGTAGCCGCCGGCTTCGTTGTAGCGGCCGCCGACCACGTCGTAGGACACGATCCGCCCCGCGCGATCGGGGTCCTCGGCGTCGGTGTCGTACCCGGCGAACAGCGGTACGACCGCCAGGCCCTGCATGGCGGCGGAGAGGTTCCCGCGCAGCATGGTGGCGAGCTTGTTCGACTTGCCGTCCAGGGACAGCGAGATTCCTTCGAGCTTCTCGTAGTGCTCCAGCTCAACCGCGTAGAGCTTGACGAGTTCTTGCGCGACACCGGCCGTTCCGGCGATGCCCACCGCCGAGTAGGCGTCGGTGACGAACAGCTTCTCCATGTCGCGCTGCGCGATGACGTTGCCCATCGTCGCCCGGCGGTCGCCTGCCAGCAGCACGCCGCCGCGGAAGGTGACCGCGACGATGGTGGTGCCGTGCGGTGCCTGCACGGTGCCTTCGGGCGCCTTGCGCCCGCCCGGCAGCAGTTCTGGCGACGTTTCTCGGAGGAAGTCGGTGAATGACGAGGATCCGGGGGTCAAGTAGGCGGCGGGAAGCGCCTGGCCGGGGAACTGGGCCGAGCTCTGGTCCATCAGCGACATCGTCTCCGTTCTCACAGGACTCCTGCGACAGGATGCACTGTAGTCATGATCGAGTGCGCAGCGAGAGTCACCGGGCCGGTGTTTCTCCGGCCCGGTGACCGGTTCTCGCTTCGATCGCCGCCCGGTCGCACCGGCGGCAGGGGGCCTACTGGCCGCCCTTCTGCACGTAGGCGCGCACGAAGTCCTCCGCGTTCTCCTCCAGGACGTCGTCGATCTCGTCCAGGATGGCGTCGACATCTTCGCCGAGCTTTTCGCGGCGTTCCTGACCGGCGGCCTCTGGACCGTTCTCTTCCTCGCCGTCGCCGCCGCCCTGCCGCTGAGCCTTCTCCTGAGACATCTCGCCTCCCGGTGTTGAAGTCCCGGACACCCCCGGATTCGGGGACGTCCTGCCTTGAACACTACCTAGCCGACCACCCGTTCGCCCACGCCCAGCCGGGCGTCTTTGACGATCTTTCCGACTACCTGACGTGCGCGAAACGCAGTTTCGGCGGGTCATCCCCTCGTCAGCGAGTCCACCAGTTCCTCGGCGCTGTTGCTGGCTTCCAGCAGCGCTCCGACGTGGGCCTTGGTGCCACGCAGCGGTTCCAACGTCGGGATCCGCACCAGGGATTCCCGGCCGAGGTCGAAGATGACCGAGTCCCAGGACGCGGCGGCCACCTCGGCTGGGTAGCGCTCCAGGCAGCGTCCGCGGAAGTAGGCCCGGGTGTCCTCCGGCGGGGCGCCGACGGCTTCCTGCACCTCTTCCTCGCTGACCAGGCGTTTCATCGATCCCCTGGTCACCAGGCGGTTGTAGAGGCCCTTGTCCAGCCGCACGTCGGAGAACTGCAGGTCGATCATGTGCAGCCGGGGCGAGGCCCAGCCCAGGCCATCGCGGCTGCGGTAGCTCTCCATCAGGCGCAGCTTGGCGGGCCAATCCAGCCTGTCGGCGCAGGACATGGGATCGGTGCTGAGCATGTCGAGCACCTCGCCCCAGGTGTTGAGCACGTCGCGGGAGGCGCGCTCGGCGCCGTGGGCGTCGAGGAATTCCGCGGCCCGATCGTGGTAGGCGCGCTGGAGGTCCAGACCGGTGAACCGGCGGCCGTCGGCGAGCTCCACGGACTGCTTCAAGGTCGGGTCGTGGCTGATCAGGTGCACCGCTTGCACCGGGTCGGCCAGCTTGAGGTCGTCGAACCGCAGCCCGTTCTCGATCATGTCCAGCACGAGCGCCGTGGTGCCGAGCTTGAGGTACGTCGCGGTCTCGGCGAGGTTGGCGTCGCCGATGATGACGTGCAGCCGCCGGTACTTGTCGGCGTCGGCGTGCGGTTCGTCGCGGGTGTTGATGATGCCGCGCTTGAGCGTGGTCTCCAGGCCGACCTCGACCTCGATGTAGTCCGAGCGCTGGGACAGCTGGAAGCCCGGTTTCTCGCCTGCCTGGCCGATGCCGACCCGGCCGGACCCGCACATCACCTGCCGGGAGGCGAAGAACGGCGTCAGACCACCGATCACGGAGGTGAAGGGGGTGTTGCGGGCCATCAGGTAGTTCTCGTGGGTGCCGTAGCTGGCGCCCTTGCCGTCGACGTTGTTCTTGTAGAGCTGTATCGGCGCGGTGCCGGGCACGCTGGCCGCGCGCATCGCGGCCTCCTCCATCACGCGCTCGCCTGCCTTGTCCCAGATGACCGCGTCGCGCGGGTTGGTGACCTCGGGCGCCGAGTACTCCGGGTGCGCGTGGTCGACGTAGAGCCGCGCGCCGTTGGTGAGGATGACGTTGGCCGCGCCGAGGTCGTCGCCGTCCGAACCGTTGGACTGCTGAGCCGCTGAGCTGAGGTCGAACCCGCGCGCATCGCGCAACGGCGACTCGACCTCGTAGTCCCACCGGGCACGTCTCGCCCGGGGGATCTCGGCCGCCGCCGCGTACGCCAGCACGATGTGGGTGGAGGTCAGCACCGGATTGGCGCTGGAATCGCCCGGTACGACGATGCCGTACTCCACCTCGGTTCCCATGATCCGCCGCATACCTCGCAGAGTACGGGGTATCGGCGACCGAGCAGAGTGCTTGAAGCAACAGGTTCGCCGATCGTGCCCCGAAACCGCTGCACCGACCGGGTGGCACGATCGTGGTGTGGGTGCGGATGAGGAGCAGGTCGCGCTGTACGACGCGGCCGGGCGTGTCGTGGGCCGGACTTCGAGGCGCGAGATGCGCGAGCGGGGCTCGTGGCACGCGGCGGCGGCAGTCCTGGTGGTCTCCGGCGACGGCCGGCGGATCTACGTGCACCGGCGCACCGACACCAAGGACGTCTACCCCGGCATGCACGACTGCGCCGCCGGAGGCGTGGTCGGCGCAGGCGAGGACCCGTACGACGCCGCTCGCCGCGAGCTGGCCGAGGAGCTCGGCGTCCACGCCGAGCCGGAGTTCCTGTTCCGCGAGGACTTCGTGCAGGGCACCGTCCGCTACCACGGTTTCCTGTTCCAGGCGAGCTGGGACGGGCCCGTGGTGCACCAGCCCGAGGAGGTCGCCGACGGGTGGTGGATGCCCATCACCGAACTGCGGCAGCGCCTGGACGACCCGGACTGGCCGTTCGTGCCGGACGGCCGCCAGTTCGCCCTCCGCTGGCTCCGGTCCCGCGAGGAGCCGGCTGACACCACCGGGTCACCCCGATGACCGGAGCTCCGGCCGGACGCTGACGGTCAGGGTCCTAGTGCCACGGGAGTTCGGCCCGGTCGCCCCAGTAGGTGGCCGGATCCGATGCCTGCGACTTCAGCGCGGCCAGGTCCTGGTCGCCGAGCTCCACGTTCACGGCCTGGAGGTTGGTCTCCAACTGTTCGACGCTGGCGGGGCCGAGCAGCACCACGTCGGCCCACGGCTGGGCCAGTGCGTGGGCGACGGCGACGGCGTCCGTCCCGACGCCGTGGCGCGCGGCGATGGTGGCGACCTCGTCCGGCGGTTTCATCGCGAGCCGGCCGTTGGCCAGGGTTTCCTTCAGCAGGACCCGCCACCCGCCGGTGTGCACCTCGTTGAGGACCCGCCCGACCGACGGTTCGAGGGTGTTCCAGGTCGACTGCACGGCGCTGAACAGCTGCGTGCCGCCGACCTCCAGCTCCCAGGCCCGCTCGATGCTCTCGCCCTGCGCGGCGCCGCTGGTGGAGAACCCGAGGCGCACTCCGGAGTCTCGGATGCGGGCCAGCTCGTGCTGCAGCTCCATGTCCTCGAACAGCGGGCTGGCGTTGGTCAGCGAGTGCACCTGGTACAGGTCGATGCGATCGCCCAGCAGCGCGCGGGTCTCGGCCCACTGACCGCGGAGCCGCTCCAGCGAGTGCTCCTTGATCTCGTGGACCTCGGTCTCGATGCGCCACTGCGCGACGTAGGCGTAGCCCCACTTGCTGGAGACGGTCACGTCCTCGTGGCCCCGCTCCCCCAGCCAGTCGGCCAGGAACTGCTCGGCGCTGCCGTAGGAGCGGGCGGTGTCGACCCAGCGGATGCCGCGCGCGTAGGCGGCGTCCAGGACGGCGCGGGTCCGTTCGCGCATCGCTTCGGCGGTGCGCTGCTGCGGGAGCACGTCGGCGCGACCCACGTTGATGTAGGCGGGTCTGCCCAGCGCGGCCAGCCCGAGTCCCAGTCGCTGCACGGGCTTCTGCGCGGAGATCATGCCTAGCAACGTAGCCCGTCGCGAAGCGGCCCGCACGAGCTCGGGGCCGCCACCCCGAAGTGGGGTGACGGCCCCGAAGCACCGGCGGCCGCGCGGGTCCTTACAGGTACTGACCCGTGTTGGTGGCGGTGTCGATCGCTCGGCCGGATTCCTGGTTCTTCCCGCTGACCAGGGTGCGGATGTAGACGATCCGCTCGCCCTTCTTGCCGGAGATGCGGGCCCAGTCGTCCGGGTTGGTGGTGTTGGGCAGGTCCTCGTTCTCGGCGAACTCGTCGATGATGGCGTCCTGCAGGTGCTGGACCCGCAGGCCGGGCTGGTTGGTCTCCAGCACCGACTTGATCGCCGCCTTCTTGGCCCGGTCCACGATGTTCTGGATCATCGCGCCGGAGTTGAAGTCCTTGAAGTAGAGGACTTCCTTGTCACCGTTGGCGTAGGTGACCTCCAGGAACCGGTTCTCGTCGGTTTCGGCGTACATGCGCTCGACCGTGGCCTGGATCATCGCGTCCAGGCACGCGGAGTTGTCGCCGCCGAACTCCTTGAGGTCTTCCTCGTGGATGGGCAGTTCCGTGGTGAGGTACTTGGAGAAGATGTCCTTGGCCGATTCGGCGTCCGGACGCTCGATCTTGATCTTCACGTCGAGACGGCCGGGCCGCAGGATCGCCGGGTCGATCATGTCCTCGCGGTTGGAGGCACCGATGACGATGACGTTCTCGAGCCCTTCCACACCGTCGATCTCGCTCAGCAGCTGCGGGACGATGGTGGTCTCCACGTCGGAGGACACACCGCTGCCGCGGGTCCGGAAGATCGAGTCCATCTCGTCGAAGAACACGATCACCGGCGTGCCCTCGGAGGCCTTCTCCCGAGCGCGCTGGAAGATCATCCGGATGTGCCGTTCGGTCTCACCGACGAACTTGTTGAGCAGCTCGGGGCCCTTGATGTTCAGGAAGTAGGACTTCGCCTGACCATCGTCGTCGCCTCGCGCCGCGGCCACCTTCTTGGCCAGCGAGTTGGCCACCGCCTTGGCGATGAGCGTCTTACCGCAGCCCGGTGGTCCGTAGAGCAGGACGCCCTTGGGCGGGCGCAACTGATACTGCACGTAGAGGTCGGAGTGCAGGAACGGCAGCTCCACGGCATCGCGGATCTGCTCGATCTGCCCGCCCAGGCCACCGATGTCGCGGTAGCCGACGTCGGGCACCTCCTCGAGCGTGAGGTCCTCGACCTCGGCCTTGGGCACGACGTCGTAGGCGTAGCCGGCCTTGCTGTCGACCAGCAGGGAATCGCCGGACTTGAGCCCGGAGTCGGCCAGGGGTTCGGTCAGCCACACGACGCGTTCCTCGTCGGTGTGCCCGGTCACGAGCGCGCGGGGGGCCTCGCCCTCGGCGTAGGACAGGATCTCCCGGAAGGAACACACCTCACCGGTCTGCTCGAACGCGCCCGCCTCGACCACCGTCAGGGCCTCGTTGAGGCGAACCGACTGCCCCAGCTTCAAGCCCTCGATCTCGACGTTCGGCGACACCGCCACCCGCATCTTGCGACCGGAGGTGAATACGTCGACCGTGCTGTCCTCGTAGCCGTGCAGGAACACGCCGTACCCGCTCGGGGGTTGGGCGAGGCGGTCGACCTCCTCGCGCAGGGCCGTCAGCTGGCCTCGCGCTTCTTTCAGGGTCTCGGTGAGTTTGGCGTTCCGTTCGGTGAGCTGGCTCACTCTCTCGGATGCCTCGGCCAGCCGCTTTTCCAGCAGGCGGGCCTGTTGAGGAGACTCGTTGAGCCTGCGGCGAAGCAGTGCGACCTCGTCTTCGAGAAGACGGATCTGGCTGCGGAGCTCCGCGGAGCCCGCACCCTGCTCGCCGTCGCCCTCCTCAGGCCGGCTGCCGGGACGGTCGTGCTGCATGTCGGCACCCTCCTCCCGTGCTCGTACCACCACGGTACCGGCGATCACCGACGACGGCGGCGTCGTGAGGTGTCCGCCGGATCGCCCAGCGTGCCACAGAAATCCCCGAATACCCATGACTTAAACAAGGTTGTTCCTCCCGCGTTACATCGTGGCTGGTCGGGGCGGATACGGTGGGTTGTCGATCATGGTCCGTTCGATACTCCCGGAGGGGTCGCCGACACCCCCTCGGAAACCCCGCGACCACGGGTTTTTCCGTTGCGCCACAGCGGTCGTGTGCGCTCTGCGATCAACCGGGTTAACCACTCCGGCATCCGGGTGGCATTTCATCGGGAGCCGCGCGACTTCTCCCATCATTTGGAACAACTTGCGGCGTCCGGACATTCCGGACTCCCGATGAGGAGCTCGACTTAGGTTGTAATCCGGTTACTCCGCAACCGCGGGCCGAAAGCCTCTGGTCTACTTACCGCCGCTAGCGCACAACCCGGCGTCGAATGCCGCAAGAACACTCCTGGGAGGAGTCCATGACCTATCCGCCGCAGCAGCCTGGACAGGGCGGGTGGGGGCAGCAACCCACGGGGAACGGATTCCCCCCTCAGCCTTCCGGCAACCCGCAGCAACAGCCCAACTGGTACGGCAACCAGCACACCGGATGGGGACAGCAGGGCCCGGAGCAGGGACAACCCGGCCAGATGCACCCGGGTCAGCCGCAACCCGCGCAGCCGCAGCAGCCCGGCCAGCCGATGCCGCCGCAGTGGGGCAGCGAGTTCGGGCCGGGTTCCTGGCTCAACGAGCCGGGCGGCTTCGGCGACGTCGAACCGCCGGAACCGCAGAAGTCGAAGCTGCCCGTGATCCTCGGGATCGTCCTGGGCGTGCTGGTGCTCGCCGGCGCGGGCGTCGGCCTCTTCTTCTGGCTCGGCAGCGGACCCGGCGAGCCGCGTCCGGTCGCCCAGGAAGTCGTGTCCAAGGTGAACGCGGGCGACTTCGGCACCATCGGCGCGCTGTTCTGCGACTCCAACAAGAGCCAGCTCAACACCGCGGTCGGCCAGCTCAAGCAGTGGAAGTTCGACGTGCGCCTGGGCGAGGTCACCCGCAACGGTGACAAGGCCTCGGCTCGGCTCACCGGAACCTACGAAGCCGACGGAGCGTCCCAGCCGGTGGACCAGACCATGGGCCTGGTCGTCGAGAGCGGCGAGTGGAAGGTCTGCGACCTCGGCGGGTAGCCGGGGGCGTTTTCAAGGGGAACAACAGAAGAGAATCAGGGGGATTCCACGTGACGTACCCACCGCAGCAGCCGCCCGGACAGGGCGGGTGGGGGCAGCAGCCCGGTGGCCAGTACCCGCAGCAACCCGGCGGGCAGTTCCCGCCCAGCGGCGGCCAGCAGCACCCGCAGCCGGGCGGCGCCTACCCGCCGAGCGGCGGCCAGCAGTACCCGCAGCAACCCGGTGGCGCCTACCCGCCCAGCGGGGGCCAGCAGTTCCAGCAGGGCGGCTACCCGCAGCAGTACCCGAACCAGTTCGGCGGTTACGGGCAGCCCCCGAAGAAGAAGTCCCCGCTGCCGTGGATCCTCGGCGGTCTCGGCGGCCTGGTCGTCATCGGCGTCATCATCGCCCTGGTCGTCGTCTTCACCGGCGGCCCCGGTGATCCCAAGGCCGTGGCGCAGGACGCCGTGGAGAGCATCAACGCGAAGGACTTCGCGGCGCTGCAGTCCGTCAGCTGCAAGAAGGAGCGAGCGGGGCTGCAGGAGGTCATCGACTCGATGGAGGGCAAGGGCGGTGACGTCGCCCAGCTCAAGGAGCTGGGGCTGACCGACGCCGACGTCAAGAAGTTCGTCGACGGCTTGTCCTTCCGCGCCACCCTCGGCCCGGTCGTCGACAACGGCGACGACACCGCCACGGCGAAGGTCACCGGCGAGATGCGGGCGACCGGCACGGTCATGGGCAGGGACCTGAGCCAGATGCCCCCGTTCCCGCTGGACGAGGACTTCAAGATGGTCGTCGAAGGCGGCGAGTGGAAGATCTGCTGACGTCCGGCCCCGGATGTCAGGACGGCCCGCACCGAGCGATCGGTGCGGGCCGTTCTGACGTCTGGATCAGCCCTTGCTGGGGCGGCGCTGGACGCGCGGGGGTGTGACTCCGTCGGCGAGGCGGCGGGTGGTGAGCAGGAACGCCGTGTGGGCGACCATCCGGTGCTCGGGGCGGACGGCCATGCCGACGACGTGCCAGGGCCGCAGCAGCGTTTCCCACGCCTGCGGTTCGGTCCAGTTCTGCTGCTCGCGGATCGCTTCGGTGACCCGGGAGAGCTGGGTCGTGGTCGCCACGTAGACGATCAGCACGCCGCCGGGGTTCAGCTTCTCCTTCACCAGCTCCAGCACGTCCCAGGGAGCGAGCATGTCGAGCACGATGCGGTCGACCGGCTCGCCGTCGTACTCCAGCAGGTCGCCGAGCCGCAGGTCCCAGTTCTCCGGGATCTCGCCGAAGAAGCGCTTCACGTTGCGCTCGGCGTGCTCGTGGTGGTCCTCGCGCACCTCGTAGGAGGTGACGCTGCCCTCCGAACCGACCGCGCGCAGCAGCGAACAGCTCAGCGCGCCGGAACCGGCACCGGCTTCCAGCACCTTCGCGCCCGGCCGGATGTCGCCCCACATCAGGATCTGGGCGGCGTCCTTGGGGTAGATGACCTGGGCGCCGCGCGGCATGGACAGCACGTAGTCGGCCAGCAGCGGGCGCAGCGCCAGGAACGACGTGCCGCCTGCGGAGACCACCACCGAACCCTCCGGCTGCCCGATGAGGTCGTCGTGCGCGAGCGCGCCGCGGTGGGTGTGGTACTCCCCTCCCTTTTCCAGCAGGACCGTGTACTTGCGCCCCTTGGGGTCGGTCAACTGGACCCGGTCGCCGGGCTGGAACTCACCGCTGACGGTGCTGCTCAACTGCTGCCTACCTTCTCCACGCTCACCTCGCGTGCTCGATGCACGGCGAACCATCGTCGCAGACCGACCGGTCTTCACCCCCGCCGGGAGCGCAGCGCGGAGCGCAGGTCTTCGCGGCGGAGCACGCCGCTCGGACGACCCTCGGAGTCGATGACGAGGAACTGCCACGCCAGCACCGACTGCACCCTCTCCAGCACGGCGTCCGGGGACTCGCTGTCCAGCAGGATCGTGTCCGCCTCGACCGGTTCGGCGGCGCGTTCGGCAGGCTCGTTCGGGGCGTGGGTGGCCAAGCGCTCGGCGGCAGTCTGGTCCAGCAGGCCGACCGCGATGCCGTCGGCCCTGACCAGCACGACACCGCGCCCTGCGGCGGCCACCAGCGCGTCGGAGACCGGGCTCTCCGCGGGCAGCTGCAGCACCGGGCGCACGAGATCGGACAGTTCGAGCCCGCTGGGCCAGCGGCGGCGCTGCTCCGCCTGGTGCTCCGCGCTCGCCCCCGCCACGACGAACCAGGCCATCAGCACGCACACGCCGAGGCGCAGCCACTGGTCCTCGGCTCCGCTGAACAGCCCGACCAGCGCGTAGACCAGCAGTGCGACGGCGACCGCACCGGCGCCCACGACGCCGGCCGTGGTGCCCGCGACGCGGCGTCCGGTGACCTGCCACAGCAGCGCCCGCAGCATCCGCCCGCCGTCCAGCGGCAGTCCGGGCAGCAGGTTGAACACGCCGACGGCGAGGTTGGCCACGCAGGTCTGGGCGACCAGCAGCCAGATGGCACCGCCCGGCGTCATGGCGTACCAGGCGATGCCCGTCGCACCGGCCAGCACCAGCGACACCGCGGGGCCGGCGGCGGCGATCAGGCCTTCCTGGGACGGTCTGGGCGGCGTGCGGGAGATCTCGGAGAGACCGCCGAGCAGGAACAACCGCACCCGCCGCACCGGCAGCCCCATCCGCAGCGCGACGATGCAGTGCCCGAGCTCGTGCAGCAGCACCGACGCCGCCAGCAGCACCGTGAACACGGCCGCCAGCACCGCGCTCGCCCACACCCCGGCGCCGGGCAGGATGCGACCGACCATGGGCGTGTAGAGCAGCACGATGAGCGCGGCGCCGAGCCACCAGGATGTGGACAGCAGCACCGGCACTCCGGCCACTCGGCACAGCAGCAACCCGCCGTCGTCGAGCTTGGGCCGGACGGGCGAGGACGCGGTCGGCGGCATGGCCGAAGGGTAGTCCGTCGGAGGTGAGGCGACTGTGACGCCCGGATGCCGTGACGCGAATTCGCGACGATGTCGATCGGAGGTCCCTCCCGCGCCGACGTGGTGTCAGGCGGTTTCGTTAAGGTCCGTGGTCATGGCCGAGACCGTGCAGCAGGAAACCGCCAAGCCCGCGGACGCGACCCGGCGGCGTCCGGCGCTCTCGCCTTCGCGGGCCGGGGATTTCAAGCAGTGCCCGCTGCTCTACCGCTTCCGCGCGGTGGACCGGCTGCCGGAGAAGCCGACGCGCGCGCAGGTGCGCGGCACGGTCGTGCACTCGGTGCTGGAGCGGCTCTACGGCCTGCCCACCGAGCAGCGCGACCGGCAGCGGGCGGGAGATCTGCTGACACCGGCGTGGGAGGAGATCCTCGCCGAGCAGCCTGAGCTGGAGCAGCTGTTCGAGGGCCCGGACGATCCCGAGCTGGCCCAGTGGCTGACGTCCGCGAGCAGCCTGCTGGACGCCTACTTCGAGATGGAGGACCCGCAGCGGCTGCAACCCGAGTCGTGCGAGCTGCGGGTGGAGACCGAGCTGCCGTCGGGTGTGCTGCTGCGCGGTTTCATCGACCGCGTGGATGTCGCCCCGACAGGTGAAATCCGCTTGGTGGACTACAAGACCGGCAACGCTCCGCGTGAGATCGGCGAAGCCAAGGCGATGTTCCAGATGAAGTTCTACGCCTTGGTGCTGTGGCGGTTGCGCGGTGAGGTTCCCCGGCAGCTGCTGCTGATGTACCTGGCCAACAAGCAGAAGCTCGCCTACTCCCCCGACGAGGACGAGCTGCGCCGCTTCGAGCGCACGCTCGAAGCGATCTGGCAGGCGATCCTGCGCGCGGGCAAAACCGGGGATTTCCGGCCGAATCCGAGCAAGCTCTGCGACTACTGCGATCACAAGGCCCTCTGCCCTGCCTTCGGCGGCACCCCGCCGCCCTACCCCGGCTGGCCGGAAGACCCCACCACCAACGAAGAGTCCATCCTGGACCGAACGGACTGAGGTAAACGCGCCGCCAGGTGAGCGACACCGCCGCGCGGACTCGGTTCCTGCTGGGGGACCAGGTCGAAGTTCTCATGAAAACTTCCCCACCCCAGGCAACCGGCGAAGCCGGTTTCTCAGTGCCCCACGCAAGCAACCGGCACCGCCGCGGGTTCTCAGACGCCTTCTGGGGAGGACAGCCGTAGCGCCGCGTATCCGTTCCATACTCAAGTCTCGGATCCCGGACCCAGAAGGCGTCTGAGGTTCCGCATCCCGCACCGCAAAGCAAACAGACCACTGAGTAGTTGCAGTAGAACCCGCACCGCGAAGCAGCGAGCTCCCTGAGCAGATGCGGTGAACCGGCACAACAGAAGCAAATCCGTCGGTAGCACCCGATGAACGGGACGATCAGTCCTCGTACGGGTCGTAGTTGGCCGCGGTGCCGTACTCGCCGGCCTGCGTCTGGTCGATGACCGCGAACCGCGCGCCCGTCGGGTCCCGCAGCACGGCCATCCGGCCGATGCTGGAGTCGTAGGGATCGACCCGGACGCGGCCGCCGTTGGCGATGGCCGTGCGGACGAGCTCGTCGGTGCCGATGTCCGGGTCGGCCCCCAGGTACAGCAGCCAGTGCGGGTGGGTGGATTCGGTGATGAAGTCGCGGATCATGCTGACCCGGGCCAGCACGGATTCTTCGCCGAGGTACCAGACCGAGTAGTCCGAGCGGTGCACGGTGCCGAACTGCTCCGCGCTGTAGCCGAACAGCTCCTGGAAGAAGTTGTCGGCGGCCTGCGCCTTGATGGTGACCAGCTCGGCCCACATCAGGGTGCCTGGCAGCCCGACGTCGAACTGCCAGGACTCCTCCGGTTCGAGCAGCCCGAACTCCGCGTCGGAGGGGCCCATCAGCACGGCCTTGCGGCCCACCCTGGGCACCGTGTTCAGCGGCACGGTCTGCACGGCGCCGTGCTCTTCGGCTTCGGCGACCTTCTCCGCGCAGTCGGCAGCGGCGAGGTAGAGCCGCCACATCGACTGGTCACCGGAGGCCGCGCGCAGGCTGGCGACCGGGAAGCCGTCGCGCAGCGCGATGACGTGTTCCCCGGACACCGGGTCGGAGTGGGTCTCGTACTCCCAGTCGAACAGGTTCGCGTAGAACTCACGGGCTTTCTCGAGGTTCGTCGTGATCAGCTCGATCCAGCAGGGCATACCTGCGTAGAGCTGCCACTGCGGCGGCGTTTTCCCCGGGACCACTACTGCCATGCCAACCCCCATCGGCGTCGCCCAAGATCGTCACCGTCGAAAATACGCCTCCGGTGTGACAACCGCGGACGCGCCGGACCAACTCGCGCTCACCCGACCCAGCGTCCCCCGACGAGGGCCAGGTGAACACGATTGAGACACCTGTTCGCCCGAATGGCGCAACCACTCCCAGTTTAGGTCCAAACTGAGCCGACAAAACGGACATGATCATGGCTCGGTTTGGACTAGGGAGTCGTTTCGGGATGCGGCGGAGCCGTTGCTCCAGGTGTGGGACTCAGCCCGCACCGCCGCGGGTTCTCACACGCCGTCTGGGTGAGTACGCCGCGACGCCGTGTATTGGCATACAAAAGGAGTAGCGCACGGAGCCCAGGCGGCGTGTGAGGTTCCGCCACCCGCACCGCCAAGCAAGGCGATCCTGCAAGAACTCCTAAAACCGGCCGTTGCTCAGAGGCGGCAGGCTCGGATGTCGGAGGAGAGGATCGCCTTGGCTCCCACTTCCACGAGCCGGTCCATGATCGCCGGGGCGTCCTTGCGGGACACCATGGCGCGGACCGCGACCCAGCGCTCGTCGGCCAACGGCGACATGGTCGGCGAGCCGAGTCCCGGGGTCATCTTCGTGGCGTCGTCGATCAGTTCCTTCGGGCAGTTGTACTCCAGCATCACGTACTGCTGGGCGAACACCACGCCCTGCAACCTCGCGATCAGCTGGTTCTTCACCTGCTCCTGGTCGGAGCCGCGACGTTCGAGGACCACCGCCTCGGACTTGCAGATCGGGTCGCCGAAGGCCACGAGCCCGTGCTGGCGCAGAGTGCGGCCCGACCCGACGACGTCGGCGATCGCGTCGGCGACCCCGAGCTGGATGGAGATCTCCACCGCTCCGTCCAGGCGGATCACCTCGGCCGTCACCCCGTAGCGGGCGAGATCGTCGGCCACCAGCCGCGGGTAGGAGGTCGCGATGCGCTTGCCCTGCAGATCGGACACCGTCCACTCACCGGCCTCGGCGGGCGCCGCGTAGCGGAAGGTCGACCCGCCGAACCCCAGCGCCAGGCGCTCGTCGACCGGTGCTCCGGAGTCGAGCGCCAGGTCGCGTCCGGTCAGACCGAGGTCGAGCTCACCGGAGCCGACGTAGATCGCGATGTCCTTGGGCCGCAGGAAGAAGAACTCGACCTCGTTGGCGTTGTCGATCACCGTCAGGTCCCGCTGCTCATGGCGCTGCCGGTACCCGGCTTCCGCGAGCATCTCGGACGCGGGACCGGCAAGCGTGCCCTTGTTGGGCACTGCGACGCGCAGCATGGGGAACTCCTCCTGGGACAGCACTCGGCTTGACGAACCGGGAACGCGGACGCCCACCGGTTCGAGATCTCGGAGCTCATGTGCGCCGCGGAGCGGCTCCGACGCGCCCGCGGCGACCTGAGCTCTGGTTGCGTACTACAGGTAGCGGTAGACGTCCTCCAAGGACAGTCCGCGACCCAGCATGATGACCTGCAGCCGGTAGAGCAGCTGCGAGATCTCCTCGGCGAGTTCCTCGTCGGACTCGTGCTCGGCGGCGAGCCAGACCTCTCCGGCCTCTTCCAGGACCTTCTTGCCCTGGGCGTGCACACCGGACTCGAGCGCGGCCACCGTCGAGGAACCCTCTGGGCGGGTCCGGGCACGTTCCTGCAGCTCGGCGAACAACTCGTCGAAGGTCTTCACGTTCTCGATCCTTGCATCCGTCCTGGGCGGGTTCACATCGGACCCGTCCGTTTGCGGGCTCGATCACGGCCGATCAGCGGAAGCCGGTGGTGGCTTCCAAGACCGCGCCGAGCGTGTCCTTGATCATCGCGAGCGCCGCTCCTCGCGGACTGGAGCGCCCGCCGGAGACGGTGATCTCCCCGGCGTCGCCGCAGTCGTAGCGCACGGCCTTGTCCGGGCCGCGCAGCGCCCCCAGCGACGAGCCCTCCGGCTCCGCTGACAGCACCACCCGCACCACCCCGGGCTCGTCGCGCACCGCCCTCGCCACCTGCCGCAAGCGATGACCTGCTGGGACAGCGGGCAGCGGAGTCGCGATCGGCTCGGCCTCCACCCGGGTCCCCGCCGGGTCCCAACCCCACAGCAGCGCGCTGATCAGCCGGAACTTGGTCGCGGCGTCGGCACCGGAGAGGTCGCTGCTCGGATCGGCTTCGGCGATGCCTGCGCGCTGCGCATCGGCCACGGCCTGCGCAGGCTCAACACCGTCGGCGAGGCGGTCGAGGACGAACGTGGCGGTGCCGTTGACGCAACCGGACACCTCGGGCACGTCGAAGCCGCGCAGCACCGACCGGGCGAGGTCGCCCGCGGGCATCGCGGCGCCGGTGGCGCCCGAGATCCGCACGGACCGCCCGGCGGCCTCGGCCGCTGCGTCCAGCTCGTTCCAGTGCGTGAGCAGGTGCGACTTGGTCGCGGTGACCACGTGCGCGCCCGCGCGCAGCGCCTGCAGCGCTTCGCGCGCCGCACGCGGGTCGCCGTCGGAGGGCACTGCCTGCGCGAACACGCGCGCGCCGGTCCGCTCCAGGAGCTCGGGCAGGTCGGTGAGCGACTCCCACTCCCCTGATTCCCGCTGGCGGTCCCGGCCGCGCACGGCCACAACCCGCAGGTCCAGGCCGTGCCGCCGGCCGCGTTCGGTGACGAGGCCGGCGTAGGCCCGGCCGACCGGCCCGCAGCCGGCGAGCACGATCGGCAGCGGGTCGGTCACGCCGCCGGGGCGAGCAGATCGCCCAGCGCGGCGAAGTCGACGTCGGTGAGCGAATGGCGCAGCGTCCGCCGGGGGCCGTCCTCCAGCGGCACCTCGCACGGGATCGCCAGCACCGCGCAGCCGGCGGCCTCGGCGGAGGCGACGCCGGTGGGCGAGTCCTCGACGGCGACGCAGTCGGCGGGGTCCACGCCGAGCAGGCGGGCGGCCTTGAGGTACGGCTCGGGGTCGGGCTTGTTCTTGCCGTCGACCTCGTCACCGCAGACCGTGACGTCGAAGGAGTCGTGGCCGAGGGTGTCCAGAGCCATGTCGGTGAGCGGCCGGATCGTGGAGGTCACCAGCGCGGTCGGCAGACCCAGCTCCTTGGTGCGGCGCAGCGCTTCCTCGGCGCCCGGACGCCAGGGCAGACCCTCGCCGAACAGGCGGGTCATGCGGCGCGCGACCCAGCTGGCGGCGCCCGCGATCTCCGACGGCCCCTCGGGCAGTCCGAGGTCGACCAGCAGGAGGCGCATGCTGCGGGTCATGTTGGAACCGACCATGTCCTCGCGCACCTGCGGCGAGAGGCTGCCGCCCCGATGCGCCGCGTAGTCGTCGAGTGCGATGGTCCACAACTTCTCGGAATCGACGAGCGTGCCGTCCATGTCGAACAGCACGGCGGCGGGCTGGGCCACGCGCAACACTCCGTTCACAGCGGTAGAGGGTTCCGCCACCAGTACACACGACTCTCTGTACCGATTCCTACCCAACGTGTCCGAAGACTCCTCAGATGACGCCGCGGTGTTGCAGGTAGCGGAACATGAGGATGCCCGGTAGGACCGGGATCCAGTAGGTGAGCAGCCGTGACAGCAGCACGGCGGCCACGGCTTCGGTCGGCGGCACGCCCATCGCGCCGAGCCCGGCGAGCAGGACGGCTTCGACCGCACCAAGCCCGCCCGGTGAGGGCACCAGGTGGCCGAGGGTGTTGCCGACGACGAACACGATGGTCACCGCGATCCAGGAGAAGTGCGGGTGCAGCGCGGCCAGCGACGTCGCCAGCCCCAGCCCGGAGACCACCAGGTATCCCAGAGCTCCCCCGAAGAGCTGCAGCGCTCGCACCGGGTGCCGCAGGGTGTCCACCAGTTCCCGGCCGACCTCACGCACCGAGGGCATCAACCGGCGACGGCCCGGTGGCGAGAGCAGCACCACGACGGCGACCACCACCAGCGCCGCGACGGCGACGATCAGCTGCCAGCCGGGCAGCGACAGGTTGGTGAAGGTGCCGGAGAGGCCGACGGCGAAGACGCCGACCACCGAGACCACGAACGCCACGGCTCCGGTGCCCGCCTGGTTGAGCAGCGTCACCCCCACCGCGAGCGGCCTGCGCAGACCGAGCCGCTCCAGGTAGACGACGTTGATGCCGAAGAACCCGGCACCGCCCGGTGTGGTGCGCCCGGTGAACCCGGCGGCGATCTGCACCTGCAGGGTCTGCCAGAACGGCAGCGGGATACGGCTGGAGCCCTGCACCGAGATCGACGACAGCAGGATCGCGACGAACCCGGTCACGACCGCCACCGCCAGCCAGCCCCAGTGGGCGTGCCGCAGCGCCCCGAGCACGTCGCGCGTGTTGGACAGCTCCGGGATCAGGAGGTAGACGGCGGCGCCGACGAGCAGCAGGCTCAGCACGGTGGTCGGGCGCACGGGCGAGCGGAACCCCGGGATCGGCAGGCCGAGCCGGTCGGCGAGGGTCTCGCGCAGTTCCGCCAGGAAGTACCGGCCGCGTTGGGCCTGCGCCCGGATTCGGCGCGGCAGCGCCAGCGGCACCAGGCTGCCCAGCGCGGCCGACAGCGATTCGACCGGCAGCGCGGAGATCGCGCTGCTCACGGCCCGCTCCACGCCGACGAGCGCGGCAACCGACACCAGCGCTTCGGCCAGGTCCTGCGCGCACCGCGCGTCGTCGGCACCCGGGTGGCTGAAGGTGAACGACAGCAGCCAGGTCCTACCCTGCTCGTCCACCAGGACGTTCTTGGCCCGCAGGTCGTGGTGGGCGATGCGCGCGTTCGCCAGCAGCGCGACCTGCTCCCAGATGTCCGCCAGCAGCTCCTCGTCGATCTCCTCCGGCCGCAGTTCGGTCAGCCGCCGCCCGCTGACCTCCCGCACCACCAGCAGGGCGGGCGCGTAGGCGACGTCGCAGGCCAGCACGACTTCGGGGGTCCGCACCCCTGCGCGGGAGGCCAGCAGGGTCGCGTAGGCCTCGTGCTCGACCTCGTGGTGCGGCGTCGACAGGCTCGGCTCGTCCTGCACGTCGAGCAGCATGAGCAGCCGCTTGAACTTGTACCAGCCGCCCGCGCGGCGGCTGAGCCTGCGCACGACCTTCACCCGCAGCGGCGGCCCGTCCACCGTGTCCACGGCGAACTCGCGCGGTTGCAGCAGCCGGTGCCGGAGCGCGGTGATCGCCACCGGCGCGAGCCCTGCCTGCTCCAGCTCGTCGAAGATGAGCAGCTGCGAGACCTTCCTGCCGGGTGCGCCCCACGCGACGTGGCACAGCAGCCCGACGCCCCACCCCAGCAGCGCCCCTCCGACCGCGCCCAGCGGCAGGTCCAGGTTCAGGTGCACCACCGCGATGCCGGTCAGCAGGACCACGCCCCACCCGAGGTAGCGCGCGACCCGGCCGACGTAGGGGGTGGCGACGACGGCCAGCACGGTCACCACCGCGACCTCCTCCGACGGGAAGGACCGGCCCAGCAGCTGGTGCATGAGCATCGCGATGCACCAGGTCAGCGCCCCGGAGCCGCCGCACAGCAGCGCCACCCTGATCCAGCCCAGGTAGGAGGTCACGACCACGACGCCGACGATCCCGGCCCACGACCCGACCCAGGTCAACACCACCCAGAAGGGATCGGCGACGCGGGAGAGAGCGATCAGCTGTTGGTGAACAGCGAGCTCCACCGGGTTCGCCGGGATCAGCGCCAGCAACGCCCCCAGCACCAGCAGCCCGGCGACCAGGCCTAGTTTGCCCAGGTCACCGGGGTGACGTCCGATCGACAACCGCAGCCGCGAACGTGGGGAAACACCTGTTCTCCCACTCGGCGCTGAAGGACTCCGCTCCACAGGCACCTGCTCCGCACAGACTGTCAACCCAGCCTCGGACTCCGGGACAACGCCGTCAAACCGACCTCGCCGCCGGGCCCCTGCCGAGGAGAAACCGCACCGCAACCGGGGTTTCAGAGACAGCCCGGGACCGCGTGCGGGCGGGCCGCCGACGGGCCTGCGAGGGGCTTCGCCACGTGATCATGAATTACCCGAGGGAGTAGCGCTGGGGGATGGCTTAGGTCGTAGGCTTGCGCGGTGACCGATCGCGAACAGACACCCGAACCGAACGCCGACCTGCCGCGGTTGACGGACCCGATCGTGGTCTGCGCGTTCGAAGGATGGAATGACGCCGGGGACGCAGCCAGCTCCGCGATCGAGCACCTGCAGCTCATCTGGGACGCCGAGTCCCTCAGCGAGATCGACCCCGACCCGTACTACGACTTCCAGGTCACCCGTCCGACCGTCAAGCTCGTCGACGGCGTCACCCGGCAGGTCACCTGGCCGACCACCCGCTTGACCGTCTGCCGCCCGCCCGGCGCGGAGCACGACGTGATCCTCGTGCACGGCATCGAGCCGAACATGCGCTGGCAGGCGTTCTCCAGCGAGCTCGTGGAGCGGATCGAGAAGCTCGGCGCGCGCACCGTGGTGACCTTGGGGGCCTTGCTGGCGGACGCCCCGCACACGCGCCCGGTCCCGGTCAGCGGGACGGCCTACGACGCCGATTCGGCGGAGACGTTCGGTCTGGAGCGCACCCGCTACGAGGGCCCGACCGGGATAGTCGGGATCTTCCAGGACGCCTGCGTGCAGGCGGGCATCCCGGCGATCTCGTTCTGGGCGGCGGTACCGCACTACGTCTCGCAGCCGCCCTCGCCGAAGGCGACGCTGGCGCTGCTGCACCGCGTCGAGGAGGCCTTGGACGTGGAGGTGCCGCTGGGCAACCTCCCCGACCAGGCCGAGGAGTGGGAGGAGACGGTCAGCGAGATGGCCGAGGAGGACGAGGACGTGCGCAACTACGTCCGCGCCCTCGAGGAGCGCGGCGACGCGGAGGTCCGGCTGACCGAGGCCAGCGGCGACGCGATCGCCGCCGAGTTCGAGCGCTACCTGCGCCGCCGCGGGCCGGGCGGCAAGGGCCCGCTGGGCCCCGGTCCCGGCTGAGCACCTGATCCACGAGCGGCCGAGGCGCGATGGCTGATCGCGCCTCGGCCGTTGCTCGTCAGGCCGCGCACTCCGCGATGAAGGCCCCCGCGGCGTCCGGGTCGAGGAACCACGACGTCAGGTCATCGGGGTTGGCGAAGCCGTCGGCGAACCGCTCGCCGACCGCGGGCAGCTGCCCGGCGGCGCCGAAGATCTCCAGCACGTGCGGGGGCGGCGGCTGCAGGGCAGCGTTCGCCCACATCGTGATGTGCTGGGCGAAGTCCCAGTAGCGGTCGAAGGTGCGCTGCATCCAGTCCCAGTCGAACGGACCGCCGGCGCGTTCGAGGATGCTCTCCAGGTAGATCTGGGCGCCCTGGCACGCGGCGTTGGAGCCCTGCCCGGTGACCGGGTCGTTGAGCACCACGCTGTCCCCCAGGCCGAGCACCAGGCGTCCGGAGGGCAGCTGCCCGATCGGCTTCTTCACCGTCGGGGTCACCGCGCCGACCAGGGTCGCGCCCTCGTCGGTGAGCTCGGCTTCGGCGAACCGGTCGAACTCCCACGGGCAGTGCTCGCGCAGCAGGCCGAGCATCCGCTCCCACTGCTGCTGCGGCGCGGGCCGGTCGCCGAAGGCGTCCAGCGGGCCGCCGGGAACACCTTCCAGCAGCACGATCTCGCAGGTGCCGTCGACCGTCTCCGCGGGGAAGCTGATGACCTCGCCGAGGCCGGCGAGCGCGCTGAAGTGAGCCGCGGACGAGTCCGCCGAGTCGGTTCCGCTCCGGGTGCCCCGCACGTAGGCGACCGCGAGCGCGCGCTGCGGTTCGGCGTAGGGCGAGCGCTGCGGGTCGCGTTCGAACAGCGCGGCGAGCTCTCCCCCGCCCGCGGCTACCACCACGAGGTCGTGGTCGCCCGCCATCTCGTCCAGTTCGGACACCGTCAGCGCGCGGTGGTCGACCTTGCCGCCGCGTTCGGCGAACAACTCCAACCAGGCGGCGAACTTGACGCGCTGGTCGACCGACAGCGCGTATCCCTTCAGCGGCGCGAGCCAGTCGACGGCCCGTTGCCCGTCGGGACCCGCGACCGACATGCGCAGCCCGGTGAGCCTCGGGGCCGTGTCGTTCCAGAGCGAGAGTCCGTGCCGCCGTTCGATCTCCAGCGCCCGGTAGTACATGGTCTGCGTCGACATGACGCCTCCGCCGCGGATCTCCTCCGGCGTCCGCGCCGAGACCAACGTGACGTCGTAGTCCTGCGCCTGCAACGTGAGAGCCAGCTGCAGGCCCGACTGCCCGGCACCGACGATCAGGACTCTCCGCATTTCCCCGTCACCTCTCGACCATCCGCAGATTCGCGTTGCGGGGCGCGGGGCGGCCTTTCGGATCGGCACCATCGCTCCCCGTGACTACGCGATGATCAAACCAAACCCGTTCGGACCTGTCGATGGACGGCGGATCTCGTTTCGGCGGAGCCGAGATCAACCCGCAGTTGCCGTTTTTGCCAGATGCGATGGGAAAAGAGTGACCGGTGAGTCCATTGCGGACTCACCGGTCAGCTTCGCAGTGCTTCGTTCAGAGCTCGACGCCGAGCAGAGCGTCCACCGCCGCGCGGACCTGAGCCGGCGCACCGCCCTCGCCGCCGCCGGAGACCAGCGCCGACTCCACCCAGGCGTCGACCGCGCGCAGCGCACCCGAAGCGTCCAGGTCGTTCGACAACGCCTCGCGGAGCCCGGCGATGGCCTCCGCGGCCGGAGGGCCGGAGTTCAGCGCGACGGCCTCCCGCCACCGTGCCAGCCGGGCGCTGCCCGCGGTGAGCGCATCGGCGGTCCAGGAGCGGTCCTGGCGGTAGTGCCCGTCCAGCAGCGCCAGTCGGATCGCCATCGGGTCCACCCGGTCACCGCGCAACCGCGAGACGAACACGAGGTTCCCGCGCGACTTGGACATCTTCTCGCCGTCCAGCCCGATCATGCCGGAGTGCACGTAGTGCTTGGCGAACGGGAAATCGCCCGAGAGCGCTTCGGCGTGCGCGGCGCTGAACTCGTGGTGCGGGAAGATCAGGTCCGAACCGCCGCCCTGGACGTCGAACCCGAGCCCGAGCTTGTTCAGCGCGATGACCGAGCACTCCAGGTGCCAGCCGGGACGACCGGCGCCCAGCTCCGATTCCCAGGACGGCTCGCCGGGCCGGGCCATCCGCCACAGCAGGGCGTCCAGCGGGTGCTCCTTGCCCTGCCGGTCCGGGTCTCCCCCGCGCTCGGCGAAGAAGGTGTTCATGGTGGCTTCGTCGTAGTTCGACTCGGAACCGAACCGGCCGGTGGCCTGGTGCCGGAAGTAGACGTCGGGGTACTCGCTGTCGTCGGCCCGGTAGGCGGCGCCGGAGGCCAGCAGCTTCTCGACCGCCTCGACGATCTCCGGGATCGACTCGACCGCGCCGATGAAGTCGCCGGGCGGCAGGACCCGCAGCGCCTCCATGTCCTCCCGGAACAGCGCGGTCTCGCGCATCGCGAGGACCACCCAGTCCTCGTTGTCCCGCTCGGCCCGCTCCAGCAGCGGGTCGTCGATGTCGGTGACGTTCTGCACGTAGTGGACCTGGTGACCGTTGTCCAACCACACCCGGTGGATCAGGTCGAACGCGAGGTACGTCGCGGCGTGACCGAGGTGGGTGGCGTCGTACGGGGTGATGCCGCAGACGTACATCCGCGCCTCGGGCCCGGGTTCGGTGGGCCTGACCTCACCGGCCGCGGTGTCGAACAGCTGGAGTGGACGTGGGGTGCCTTCCACCTTGGGGACGGAAACCGATGACCAGGGTTGCATGCATCCGACCTTAAACGTCCGGGCAGAGGTGCCGCCGCCATCTGGACCATCGCCCGTGTCACATGCTGGGACACCCGCGGTCGCAGATCTTTTCCGCAGATACCCGCATTTGGTTTCCTAATTTCCGGTTACGGCAATTCACGACGAACTGTAACGATTCTTCGGTTCCTTTTCGGACACTTCCCGCACGCCACCCCGAGAGTGGGTCTATCTTTTCCTGAGAACGCCGAGTTTCCAGGTCAACCGTGCAACACGAGCCACACAAGGCACTGCGGAACACAAACGCGACAAACGAGATCGACGATTTTCGCCGAGCTGCAACGCTGGAGGCGATCGGTGAGTTCGGTACGCGTGGAACGGCTGTACAAAATCTTCGGGCCACAACCGGCGGAGAAGGTTCGGCTCCTCGAGGAGGGGGCCGATCCGGCGGACCTCGTGGCCGGAGGGGCGACCGCCGCCGTCGTGGACGCCACCTTCACCGTCTCGGAGGGCGAGACGTTCGTGGTGATGGGCCTTTCCGGGTCCGGGAAGTCGACCCTCATCCGCATGCTCAACGGGTTGCTGGCACCCACCGCCGGCGAGGTCTTCGTCGACGACGTCGACGTCACCGCGATGAGCGCCCGTGAGCTCCGCTCCATGCGGCAGCAGAAGATGAGCATGGTCTTCCAGCACTTCGCGTTGTTCCCGCACCGCACGGTGCTCGACAACGCCGGTTACGGGTTGCACGTGCGCGGCACCGACGAAGGCGAGATCTCCGAACGCGCGAACGAGGCCCTGCGGCTGGTCGGGCTGGAGGGCTGGGAGCAGCGCTATCCGCAGCAGCTCTCCGGCGGGATGCGCCAGCGCGTCGGCCTGGCCCGCGCGCTGGCCGCGGGGACCGACGTGCTGCTGATGGACGAGGCGTTCAGCGCCCTGGACCCGCTGATCAAGCGCGAGATGCAGGACCAGCTGCTGGAGCTCAACGCGCAGCTGGGCAAGGCCATCATCTTCATCACCCACGACCTCAACGAGGCGATGCGCCTCGGGGACCGGATCGCGGTGATGCGCGCGGGCCGGATCGTGCAGATCGGCACCGCCGAGGAGATCCTGCGGGAGCCCGCCGACGACTACGTGGCCGAGTTCGTCCAGGACGTCGACCGCAGCCGGGTGCTCACCGCGGCGGCCATCGCCGACCCGCACGCCGAACCCGCCGACGGGGTCGCACCGGTGCCCGGCTCGACCCCGTTGAAGGACCTGTTCGCGCTGATGAGCGACCGGGCCGAACCGCGACCGGTGGTCGACGAGCAGAAGCGGGTGCTGGGAGTGATCACCCCCGCCGCGTTGTTCGCGGCGCTGAGCCACCGGGAGGCGACCTCCGATGCTTGATCCGGTCCTGCTCACCCAGCTGCCCCGGGTGCCGATCGGCGACGCGTTCCAGACCGTCGTGGAGTGGTTGAACAACAGCATCGGCCCGGTGTTCGACTTCATCGAGCTCGTGGTCAGCGGTGCGGTCGCCGGTCTGACCGCCGCGCTGACCTGGCTGCCGGACCTGGTCATGGTGCTGGTGTTCACCGCGTTGGCCTGGTGGTTGCGCAGCTGGCGCTTCGCGCTGTTCAGCCTGATCGGCTTCGGGCTGATCGCCAGCATCGAGGAGTTCGGTCCTGCGATGGAGACCTTGGGGCTCGTGCTGGTCTCCAGCGTGCTGGCGGTGCTGATCGGCATCCCCCTGGGCGTGCTGGCCGCGCGCAACCAGCACGTCAGCCGCGTCGTGCGGCCGGTGCTGGACCTGATGCAGACCTTGCCCGCGTTCGTGTACCTGGTGCCTGTCATCGTCTTCTTCAACATCGGCGTCGTTCCCGGAGTGGTGGCGACGGTGATCTTCTCGCTGCCCCCGGGCGTGCGGCTCACCGAGCTCGGCATCCGCCAGGTCGACGGCGAGGTCGTCGAGGCCGGTGAGGCGTTCGGCGCGCGGACCGGGCAGATCCTCACCGGGATCCAGCTGCCGCTGGCGATGCCGTCGATCATGGCCGGCATCAACCAGGTGATCATGCTCTCGCTGTCGATGGTGGTCATCGCGGGCATGGTCGGCGCCCCCGGGCTGGGCACCAACATCTACGAGGCGGTCACCCGGGTCCAGCTGGGCCAGGGGTTCGAGGCCGGCCTGTCGGTGGTGATCCTCGCCGTCTACCTGGACCGGATCACCGCAGTGCTGTCGGACCGCTCGCCGGTCGCGCGAGCGGAGCGCAAGGCGGCCAAGACCGGTTGACCCGGCCTTGACCAGAAGGGCGGATGATGATGTCGCACAGCAGATCCACACGTCTCCTGGCGCTGTTGGCCGCTCTGGCGGCGACGCTGTCGATGGCAGCCGGCTGCGGCGGGAGAGAGGCTCAGACGGGTCAGGAAGCCAAGCAGATCAACATCGGGTACATCGCGTGGGACGAGGACATCGCGGTCACCTACCTGTACAAGGAGCTCCTCGAGCGCCGCGGCTACAAGGTGAACGCGACCGAGCTCGAAGCGGGGCCGATCTACGCCGGTCTCGCGCAGGGGAACCCGGACCTGTTCCTGGACGCCTGGTTGCCGGAGACCCACGCCGACTACTGGCAACAGTACGGTCCGAAGTTGGAGGACCTGGGCGTCTGGTACGACCAGGCCACCCTGAACATCGCCGTGCCCCAGTACATGACCGACGTCAACACCATCGCCGACCTCAAGGGGCGCGGCGCCGAGTTCGGCGGGGTCATCACCGGCATCGACCCGGGTGCGGGCCTGAGCCGGACCACCAAGGACAAGGCGATCCCGGCGTACGGGCTGCAGAACGAGTTCCAGCTGCAGACCTCGTCGACCACCGCGATGCTCGCCGCGCTGCAGAAGGCCACCACGGAGCAGAAGCCGATCGTGGTCACGCTGTGGCACCCGCACTGGGCCTACGCCCGGTTCCGCATCAAGGATCTGCAGGACCCGATGGGTGCGATGGGTGCGGCGGAGCAGATTCACGCCGTCGGCCGCCAGAACTTCAGCAAGGACTTCCCCGAGGTCACCGAGATGGTGAAGAGGTTCCGGCTGAACGACCAGCAGCTGGCAGGCCTGGAGAACGAGATCAACAGCGCCCCGAAGGGCCAGGAGCAGGCGGCGGCCAAGAAGTGGGCCGACGCCAACCCGGAGATCATCAACTCCTTCGCCGGATGACGCGGAAGAGCGTGGTCGGTGGGAATTTCCCACTGACCACTCCCGGGACCCCGGCCGGTCGGGGCTCCGTAATCTGGGTCGGTGCCCAGCACCTACCTGCTGCCGGTCAAGTCGGCCGCACTCGTGTTCCCGCTGCTCGCCCTGCTGCTGTACCTGCCCGCCGCGGTGATCACCTATCGCAGGCACGGGATCATGTCGAGCTGGCGAACGCTGTCCTCGTACAGCTTCCTGTTCTACGGGCTGACCGCGTTCTGCATGACCTTGGTGCCGCTGCCCGGTCCGTCGGTGGACGTGTGCGCGGCGTACCCGAGCATGGCCGAGCCGCAGCTGACGTTGGGCAACACCGTCGCCGACATCCGCAAGGAGGCCGGTGGCGCAACGGGTTTCGGTGCGCTGGTGCTGCACAACTCCGCCGTGAGGGACGCGCTGCTGAACCTCCTGCTGCTGGTGCCGCTCGGCGTGTACCTCAGGTACCACTTCCGCCGCGGTCTCGCGTTCACCGCCGCAGCCGGGCTGGGATCCTCGCTGTTCTTCGAAATAACGCAGGTGACCGGCGTTTTCGGTCTCTACGAGTGCCCGTACCGGTTGTTCGACGTGGACGACCTGGTCATCAACACCTCGGGCGCGGTGGTGGGCTGGTTGCTGGCGGGCGGCATCACCCGGCGGCTGCCCGCGCTGGAGGCGCTCGACGACGCCGCACTGGCCCGCCAGGAGGTCCCGTTGGGCAGGCGCCTCACCGCGCTGCTGGTGGATCTGCTCGTCCTGCCGTGGGTGGTGCTCGCGGTGATGCTCGGCTGCGTGGTGCTGCTCGGGCTGGGCCGGGAGAGCTGGTGGCTCGGGCCGATCGGTGGAGCCCTGGTCCAGTTCGTCGTGTTCCCGCTGGCCTTCCGCGCCACACCGGGCAAGCGCCTGCTCCTGCTGGAGCTCACCGGTCCGGGCGGTGAACGCCCCTCGGCCGGCCGGTTGCTGGCGCGGGCGGTGCTGCTGATCGCACCCGTCCTGCCGTTGGCGGTGATCGCGCTGTTCGCGGTGATGCTGGCGGTCGACTCGCCCTCGACCACCGCGCACCGGACGATCGCAATCCTGGAGTGGCTTCCGGAGGCGGCGAACCGACCGGCGCGGCTGGTCGGCGCGCTGCGGGACTACCTCGCCCCGGCACTGGTGGGCACCTTCCTGGTCGGCCTCGGGTTGAGCGCGTCCGGCGCGTTCCTGTTCACCCTGTTGAGGCACCCGGAGCGTCTCGGCGTGCACGAAACGTCAACGGGCGTCCGCAACCGAGCCCTGCCGCACCACCGCGCCAGGGCCGAGCGGACCGATCCGGAGACCGCCGAAACCGCCTCCTGACCGGGCGTTCGGCGACGTACACGGATGAAATGCGGCGAATCGACGCGCCTTTCACGACGACCACCTGATCGTGTGGCCGCTATTCGCTCGCATTTTCGAACCGCGGCGTGCACCATTGACACATGCGTTCGAGAGCGATGACGAAGCCCAGGACCACCCGCGACGCGATCCGGCACCTCGCCCCACGACGAGAAGACCGCGAACCCGAGCCATCCCGACCACGACCAGCTGATGCAGCCGATGACCTGATGATCGGCCGACCCCTCATGCCCTTGTGGCGCTTGTTCTTTGACAACTCCAGAGTGGGAACACCAGCGGGCCGCTCAACGACGGCGCTTGGTGCGGAGGTAGTCGCCGACCACCGCCGCACCGAGCCCGTCGGAATCCGGGGCGAGGACCCGGCCTCCGCCGCGCCTGGCGACGACGTCGACGAACGCGGCGAGGCTGGGGTCCTCCCCGAGCATGAACACGCTCAGCGTGGTGCCCAGCCGCCGCAGAGCGTCCACTTCGGACAGCGTGACGCTCAGCGCGTGCGGGCTCGGCGGGTACTGGAAGACCGCTTCCCCGTCGGGTTCCAGGTGAGCGGTCGGCTCACCGTCGGTGACCACGAGCACGACCGGCTGCGCGTCGGCGTGGCGGCGCAGGTGCCGCCCGGCCAGCAGCAGCGCGTGGTGCAGGTTCGTCCCCTGCTCCCACACGCCTTCCAGGGCGGCGAGCTCGCCGACGTCCACGGTGGAGGCGTACCGCCCGAAGGTCACCAGCTGCAGGGCGTCCGAGCGGAACCGCGTCGCGACCAGGTGGTGCAGCGCCAGCGCCGTGCGCTTCATCGGCACCCACCGCCCGTCCTGCACCATCGACCACGAGGTGTCCACGCACAGCACCACCGCTGAGCGCGAACGCTGCTCGGTCTCGGAAACCTCCAGGTCGGAGAGGTCGAGCACGGGCGAGTTCTCGCCCTCCGCGGCACGACGCAGCACCGAGTTCCGCACGGTGCGGACCGCGTCCCAGGGTTCGGCGTCGCCGTAGGTCCACGGTCTGCTCGTTCCGGTCAGCTCTCCCGCAGCTCCCGCGCGATCGGCGTCGCGCTCGCCCCTGCGGGTCTTGAGCTGCGAGATGACCGATTGCAGCGCGTTCTCCCCCAGCCTCCGCATCGCGCGGGGGCTCAGCCGGAGGCTGCCGTCCGGGGCGCGCTGCAGCAGGCCCTGCTCGCGCAGCTGGCGTTCGATCTCGGACAGGCGCTGGGCGTCGACCACGGCCTGCGGACCGAGCTGGCGCTGCAACGCTTCCAGGTCGATGTCCTCCAGGCTCGCGCCCGGGTAGGACTGGCCGAGCTGCTCGGCCAGCCGGTCCATCTCGCCCAGCTCGGCCATCGCCGCCGTCGCCTCGGCCAGGCCCATGGGCTGGTCGCCGCGGAACCGAGCCCGCCCCTTCCAGTCCTCGCCAGGACGCAGCCCCTGCAGCTGGCGATCGATCTGCTGCAGGGCCTGAGGGATGCGGGGGTCACCGAACGCCTGCTGGGACAACGCCATCAGCTCGTCGCGCTGCTGCTCGCTCATCGAGTTGAGCATCCGCTGCGCGGCCGCTGACCGGGCTGCCAGGGCATCGACCAGTTCGTCCACGTCGCGCGGGTTCTCCGGGAAGAACTCGCCGTGCCGGTCCATGAATTCCTCGAACCGGGACTGGACGTCATCATCGCCCCGTGCGTGCGCGGCCAGCAGGTTCGAGAGGTCGTCGAGCATCTCCCGAACCCGGTCGACGTCCTCCGGGGACGCCTGCTGCATCGCTTCCTTCATGCCCTGGAAGCGCTGTTCGAGGACCTCCGTGCCCAGCATCTGCCGGATCTCCTCGAAGGTCTCGCGGGCATCGGCGGAGCGCCAGTCGTACCCGGAGAGCTCGTTGACCTGTCCGGAGACGTCCGGCGGCAGTGCGCTCAACTGCAGTTCGCGGAACCGGGCGTCTTCGCCGCCGTCGGCCGACAGCGCCAGCCGCTCCTGTTCGAGGGCGCGCTCCAGCAACCTGCGGACTTCGGACAGGGTGCCGTCCAGGCGGTGCCTGCGCTGCATCTCGCTGCGCCGCTGCCACATCCGGCGGGTCAGCTCGTCCAGGCCCGCCGAATCGCGGGTACCGGTGCGCAGCAGTTCCTCCAGCGCCGAGCGCGGTGAAGCGCCCTCCATCACGTCCCGGCCGATCTGGTCCAGCGCGTCACGCAGGTCGACCGGTGGCTGCAGCGGGTCGGGCCCGCCGTGCCACGCGGAGTACCGGTACCGCGGACTCATCAGCTGTACACCGAGCGGTCGTCGTCGGAGTCCTTGCCCAGCCGCTGGGCGAGGTACAGGGATTCCAGTGCGAGCTCCACGGCACTGGCGATGCGCCCGGGCGGGTCTTCCGCGCGCACGCCGGCGCGTTCGGCGACCTGGTGCAGCACGGGCAGTTCCGGCAGCGCGGTGAGCACGCCCTTGCCGGTGATCTGCTCGCCGGTGGCCACCGGGTGCCCGTCCACGACGGCGTCGGCCAGCGACTGCAGTTCGAGGCCGGCGAACAACCCCCGCGAGGTGTCGGCCACGGATCTGCGCAGCAGGTACCCGAGCAGTTCGTCCTCGCGGCCCTCCTCGCCGGCCTCGAACTCGATCTTGCCGCGGAGCACGGCGGGAACGGCCGCGAGGTCGACCGGGCGCGCCACCGGAGGTTCCTCGCCCGTCAACGCGGATCGGTGCAGCGCTGCTGCGGCGACGGTTTCGGCTGCCGCGATGGCGAAGCGGGCCGAGACGCCCGAGCGCTGGTCCACGGCGCTGGACTCGCGCAGGTGGTTCACGAAGCGGGCCAGCACCTCCAGCAGGTGGTCACCGACCTCGGCAGGCAGGTCGGCTTCCTGCCGCATCAGGGAGACCTCGTCGTCGATCTCCTCCGGGTAGTGCGTGCGGATCTCGGCGCCGAAGCGGTCCTTGAGCGGGGTGATGATGCGCCCGCGGTTGGTGTAGTCCTCGGGGTTCGCGGTCGCGACCAGCAGCACGTCCAGCGGGAGCCGCAGGCTGTAACCGCGGATCTGGATGTCGCGCTCCTCCATGACGTTGAGCAACGCGACCTGGATCCGCTCCGCGAGGTCGGGGAGCTCGTTGATCGTCACTATGCCCCGGTGAGCCCGCGGTACGAGTCCATAGTGGATGGTCTCGGGGTCGCCCAGCGACCGCCCTTCGGCCACCTTGACCGGATCGACGTCGCCGACCAGGTCACCGACCGACGTGTCCGGCGTGGCCAGCTTCTCGACGTAGCGCTCGCTGCGGTGCCGCCAGGCGACCGGCAGCTCATCGCCCAGTTCAGCGGCGCGGCGCAGCGACACCGGCGTGATCGGCTGCAGCGGGTGCTCGCCGAGCTCGGAGCCCTCGATGACCGGGGTCCACTCGTCCAGCAAGGCGTGCAGACCGCGCAGCAAGCGGGTCTTTCCCTGGCCGCGCTCGCCGAGCAGCACCACGTCGTGCCCGGCGATCAAGGCGCGTTCCAGCTGCGGCAGCACCGTCCGGTCGAACCCGACGATGCCGGGCCAGAGCGCGTGCCCGGAGCGCAGCGAGGTCAGCAGGTTCTCGCGCATCTCGACCTTGATGCTGCGCGGTGCGTGGCCGCTGTTCCGCAGCTCCCCCGCCGTGCGGGGCAGCCCAGGAGGTGGGGTCGGAATCGTCACGCGTACGACGCTACTCCCGCGCAAACGTGAACGCCGCCACCGCGTCGAGGATTTCGGATGCTGGATCGGAGGAGTAGACAAGGCCTGGGAACGTCATGTCGCACGACGCAGTAGGAGGCCCTGGTGGCACTGGAAATCGAGGTGGATCCCGGTGAGGTCGGCTTCGACCCTGCCCGGTTGCAGCGGATCGATCGGCACTTCGAGGACTACGTCGCGACGGGCAAGCTGCCCGGCTGGCTCGTGCTCGTCGCTCGCCAGGGCAAGATCGCGCACCTGTCCACGCACGGCCTGCGGGACGTCGAAGCCGGCGCACCGGTGGAGACGGACACGCTGTTCCGCATCTACTCGATGACCAAGCCGATCACCTCGGTCGCGGCGATGATGCTTCTACGAAGAGGGCGCGTTCGAGCTCACCGACCCGGTCAGCGACTTCATCCCGTCGTTCGGCGACCTGCGCGTCTACACGGGCGGTCCGGCGCGCAACGTCCAGTCCCGGCCGGCCACGGAGCCGATGCGGATCTGGCACCTGCTCACCCACACCTCCGGGCTCACCTACGCCTTCAACTACCTGCACCCGCTCGACGAGCTGCACCGCCGCGCGGGATTCGAGTTCGGCATGGCGCCCGATCTCGACCTGGCGGCCTGCTGCGACGCCTGGGCCGAGATCCCGCTGCTGTTCGACCCCGGCACGCGCTGGAACTACTCGGTGGCCACCGACGTGCTGGGCCGGGTCGTGGAAGTCGCCTCCGGTCAGTCCCTCGACGAGTTCTTCCGCACCCGCATCCTGGACCCGCTGGGCATGAACGACACCGGGTTCCAGGTCGCCGACTCCGACGCCGACCGGCTGGCCTCGCTGTACTCCGCCGATGCGCGGGGCAGGGCTCGACTGCACCCCAAGCACGACCAGTTGCGCAGGACAGCGTTCGAGTCCCCGAAGGCACCGTCCGGCGGTGGCGGCCTGTTCTCCTCCGCCCGCGATTACCACCGGTTCTGCCAGATGCTGCTGCGGCGCGGTGAGCTGGACGGGGTGCGGCTGCTCGGTGGGCGCACGGTCGACTTCATGACCCGCAACCACCTGCCCGGGGGCGCGGACCTGGAAACGCTGGCCATGGGGTCCTTCTCCGAGGTCGCCAACGCGGGCAAGGGCTTCGGCCTGGGCTTCTCCGTCGTCGACGACCCACTCGCGGCCAAGGTCCTCAGCTCGAAGGGCGAGTTCGCCTGGGGCGGTCTGGCCAGCACCGCGTTCTGGGTCGACCCCGCCGAAGACCTCACGGTCCTGTTCCTGACCCAGCTGATGCCCTCCAGCACCCACCCGATCAGGCCGTACCTGCACCAGCTCGTCTACCAGGCCCTGGTGGACTGAGCGGGAACGGCGATCAGAAGGCGGGCCAGGGAATCGCAGGCCAGTCGCCTGACGGTTCCGGGAACACCCCGGCTTCCAGCAGCCGGTCGATCCGGGCGCTGACCGCCTGGACCTCCTTGATGGTGAGGTGCTCGGACAGCTGTTCGGCGAGGTCCCCCTCCATGAGGGCGCGGACCTCGCCGAGGCTCGCGATCTCGGCCTCTGGGACGGCCTGGCCGACCCAGCCCCACAGCACCGTGCGCAGCTTGTCGTCGGTGTTGAGGCTGACGCCGTGGTCGATGCCGAAAACCCGGCCGTCGGGCGCTCGCAGGATGTGCCCGCCCTTGCGATCGGCGTTGTTGATCACGATGTCGAGCACGGCGAGACGCCGCAGCTGGTCGTGATCGGCGTGGGCCAGCACCACCGGGTCACCGTCGGGGTCTTGCGCGCGCAGCACCTGCCGCCACCCGTCCCGCACCTCGCTGGGGTGGGTGATGTCGACCAGCTGCGCGTCCTCCTCGACGACCTCGTCGATCCACAGCTGGACCATGCCCGGGCCGAACGGCCCGTTGCGCAGCAACGTCGGCGGGACCAGGCCCCAGCCGGCGGCCTCCGACAGCAGGTACGCCGAGACCTCCCGACCGGCGAGGGTGCCGTCGGGGAAGTCCCACAGGGGCCGCTCTCCGCGCACCGGCTTGTACACGCACTCGCCCGAGACGCCGTCCAGCTCGACCGAGCAGAACAGGGTCGCGTTGGACGCCTCCACCAGCCGCCCCTGGACCTCCAAGCTCCCGTGCCGCAGCAGCTCGCAGGTCGCGGGCTCCTCCACGGCCACGGTCCTCAGACCTCTTCCGAGCGGCGGTAACCGTTCTGGCGGGGGCAGATGTGCCCGGCCGGGTCCAGAGGTTCGTTGCACAGCGGGCAGGGCTTGCGGCCAGCGCTGATGACCCGCTCGGCTCGCTCCGCGAAGGCGCGCGCGTGCACCGGGCTGAGGAACACCCGCAGGGCGTCGGGTCCCTCCTCGGTGTCGTCGAGCACGACCGATTCGTCGATCTCCTCCTCGGTGACCGCGAGGAGTTCGACGACGACGGCTTCGGACTCGGCGTCCCAGCCCAACCCCATGGTGCCGACGCGGAACTCCTCGTCGACCGGAACCGCGAGCGGTTCGGTGTCGACGAGGTCCTCGGGGGTGTGACCGGGCATGTCGGCGTCGAAACGCCGCTGCACCTCGTCCAGGAGCGCGCCGATTCGTTCGGCGAGGACCGAGACCTGTTGCTTTTCCAGTTGCACGCTCACCGTGCGGACGTCCTCGGACGCCTGCAGGTAGAAGGTGCGCTCACCGGGTTCCCCGACCGTTCCGGCGACGAATCGGTCGGGTTGACGGAAGACGTGGATGACACGAGCCATGGCCCCTCCGACATTAGGCCACCGAGTGCGCGTCCTGCGCGGCTGGCCCCCGTTTTGTACATCACCTTCTCCCACAACGCGGTGACCTGCGGTGAACAGTCCCGGTGACGCCGCTTCCCGGTCGTGTTCGCTGTCGGCGAACTGCGGCGCGCCACGCTGACTGCCGATACCCTCGCGGCAAGATCAGGGCTGTTCGAACCGATCCGGATGGAGCACGCCGATGAGCATGCGCGAACTGACCCGCCCTCCGCGGCTGCGCCGGGGCGACACCGTGGCGCTGGTCGCCCCGGCCGGCCCGGTGCCCGAGGAGCTCCTGGAGGCCGGGATCGCCCAGCTGCGCACGTGGGGGCTCGACGTGCGCGTCGGCAAGCACGTCCTGGACCGCCACCCCCGGCTGGACTACCTGGCAGGCACCGACGCGGACCGAGCCGCCGACCTCCAGGAGGCCTGGTGCGATCCGCAGGTCTCGGCGGTGCTGTGCGCCCGGGGCGGCTACGGCAGCCTCCGGATGATCGATCACCTGGACTTCGCCGAGCTGGCAAAGGCGGGCCCGAAGCCGCTGGTCGGCTCCAGTGACATCACCGCCCTGCACGAGGTGTTCGCCGCGGAGCTGGGACTGGTCACGATCTTCGCGCCCATGGTGGCGACCAAGGCGTTCGTCCACGACGAGAAGGCCCGCGACCACCTGCGCCGCACCCTGTTCGAGCCGCAGGGCGTGACCATCCTGACCGGCCGCAGCGCGCGCACGATGGTGGCGGGGCGGGCGCTGGGCATCACCTACGGCGGCAACCTGAGCCTGCTCGCGGGCTCGTTGGGCGCGGGTCTGGCCGCTCGACCACCGGAGCGCGGCATCGCGCTGCTGGAGGACGTCACCGAAGAGCCGTACCGCCTGGACCGCTTCCTGATCCAACTGATCCGCGCGGGCTTCTTCAAGGGCGCCACCGGGATCGCCCTCGGCTCCTGGACCGACTGCGGCGAGGTCGACGAGGTCTACGCCATGCTGGAGAACCTCCTCGGCGACCTCGGGGTGCCGATCCTGTGGGAACTCGGCTTCGGCCACTGCGAGGCCCAGCGCACGGTCCCGCTCGGCGTCGCAGCAGAACTCGACGCCGACGCCCAGCGGCTGTCCATCCTCCAACCGGCATTGCGCTAGGCGCCCGGTCGAGGATCAGCAGCTCGCCGACCAGCGCACGGTCCCGCCGCACGCGTTGGTAGCTTCGAGGTGTGCGTGCGCGGCCGATCTCCCCTGAAGCCCTGGTGGCCGAGGTGGTGGAGCGCGTTGACGCCGTGCAGGGGCGCTGGGCGCGAGTCGCCGTCGACGGCGCACCGGCGGCCGGCACCGGTGATCTCGCGGAGCGCCTGGTCTCTCCGCTGCGGGAGCGGGGCCGCGAGGCCGTGCGGGTGCGCGCGCAGGACTACCTCCGCCCGGCCTCGATTCGCCTGGAGCACGGTCACCACGACCCGGACTCCTACTACCTGTCCTGGTTCGACACCGCGGGCCTCGCCCGGGAGGTCCTGCAGCCGCTGGCGCCGAACGGCACCGGGCAGGTCCTGCCCGCGCTCTGGGACCCGGCCGCCGACCGCTCCCCTCGGATGAACCGCATCGCCCTGCCGGAGCGCGGCGTGGCCATCGTGGACGGTCCGCTGCTGCAGGGCGTCGGCCTGGACTTCGACCTCGTGATCCACTTGTGGCTCTCCGACGCGGCGCTGCAGCGCACCACCCCGGAGGACCAGCGCTGGACGCTGCCCGCCTTCGAGCGCTACGCGGACGAGGTCGCTCCCGCTTCGCTGGCGGATCTCGTGGTCCGCACCGACCACCCCGACCGTCCGGCCGTGATCGACAGCTTCGCCTAGCGGCTGTTCATCAAGGTGGCGGAACCGCATCCTCTTCCGCCACCTGAACAACCGGCACCGCCGCGTGTTCGCCAGCGCCTTCGTGGCGAGTGCGCCGGGACGCCGCGTTCGGCATGCATCAGGAGCAGCGCACCACGAAGGCGCTGCGCCTTCCCCTTCGGGGGTTTCCGCCACCCGCACCGCCGGGCAACGCAATTCCCCAGCAGTCTTCAGCCCGCTCGGATCGCGGCGGTTCCTAGGTGTAGTGCCTCGGGAGGTTGTGTACGGGACACGGGGCGGATGATCTTGGAATGAGTGAGGACCTCCGGGTTCGGTGTGGATCACCACATCACACGCCGAACACGCAGGAGGTCCTCGTGTATCACCGTAACGCCCCGTTGACCGAGACGGGCAGGCTGCGCCTGGCCCGGTGTGTCGTGGAAGACGGGTGGGTGCTGCGGCGGGCCGCGGAACGGTTTCAGGTATCGGTGACCTGCGCGAAAAGGTGGGCTGATCGCTATCGGGCCCACGGCGAGGTCGGCATGCTCGACCGGTCCAGCCGGCCACGCCGCAGTCCCGGACGCACACCCACCCGCACGGAACGGCGGATCATCAAGGTCCGTGTGCTGCGCAGGTGGGGGCCGGCACGGATCGCCGGGCTGCTGGGCCGGGAAACGCCACCGCACCCACACGCCGGGCAAGACCCTCGACCGCAACGGCGGCAGTCATGTCGGCTACAGCTACTTCTGCACAACGCCGTAGACGATCACTCCCGGCTGGCCTACAGCGAAATCCTGCCCGACGAACGCAAAGAAACCGCCGTCGCGTTCTGGCGACGAGCCCAGACCTTCTTCCACACCCACGGAATCACCGTCGAACGAGTCCTGACCGACAACGGGCCCTGCTACATCTCCCGCGCCTGGAAAGACGCCCTCGCCCAAGCCGGGATCACGCACAAACGCACACGCCCCTACCGGCCCCAAACCAACGGGAAAGTCGAGCGCTACAACCGCACCCTGCTCGACGAATGGGCCTACGACCGCCCCTACGACTCCGAAACCCAACGCCGCGCCGCCCTGCCCGCCTGGCTGCACTACTACAACCACCACCGCGCCCACACCGCACTCGCAGGCCAACCACCCGCCAACCGCGTACCTAACCTCTCAGGTCAGTACACCTAGGCCACGCGACGCGTGGTGGTGGGCACCGCGGCGAGCAAGGTCTTGGTGTAGTCGTGCTGCGGGTCGAGCAGCACCTGCTCGACCGTTCCGAGCTCGACGATCTCGCCTTGGTACATGACCGCGACCCGGTCGGCGATGTTCCACGCGAGTCCCAGGTCGTGGGTGATGACCAGCGTGGACAGCCCCCTCTCCACGCGCAGCCGCAGCAGCAGCGAGAGGATCTCGCCGCGGACCGTGGCGTCCAGCGAGGCGACGGGTTCGTCGGCGATGAGGACTTCCGGTTCCAGCACCAGAGCACCCGCGATGACGACTCGCTGGCGCTGCCCGCCGGAGAGCTCCTGCGGGAAGCGGGAGAAGTACTTCTCCGCCGGGCGCAGCTCCGCCGCTTCCAGCGCCGCCGCCACCCGCTCGGGCTCGCCATCGGTGACGCCGTGGATCCGCAGTCCCTCGGCGACCGCTTCGTACACGGTGTGGCGGGGGTTGAGGGCGCCGGTCGGGTCCTGCAGGACCAACTGCACCTTGCGGCGGTAGTCGCGCAGCGCCGCCGTCCCGCTGGGCAACCCGACGCCGCCGAAGCGGACCGCGCCCTCGGTGGGGCGCTGCAGCCCGAGGAGCGTGCGGGCCAGCGTGGTCTTGCCGGAGCCGGACTGCCCGACCAGCGCCACGATCTCGTTGTGCCCGACCGCCAGATCCACCCCGCGCACGGCGCGCACCGAGTGCCCGGCCCGGCTGCGGAAGGTCACCGCGACCCCCTCCGCGGACAGCAGCGGCTCACCTCCGGAATCACCGTCGGTGAGGCGGAACCGCGGGTCTCCCACCGTCGGGAAGGCGTCGGCCAGCGCCCGGCTGTGCTCGTGCTGGGGTTCGCCCATCACCTGCTCGGTAGGGCCGTGCTCGACGACCTCACCGCGGTACATCACCGCGAGCCGAGAGCACGTCGCCGACAGCACGGAGAGGTCGTGGCTGATCATCACCAGCGCGATGCCGCGTTCGGCGACGAGCCGCTTGAGCAGGTCCAGCACCTGCGCCTGCACGACGACGTCCAGCGCGGTGGTGGGTTCGTCGGCAATGACCAGGCTGGGTTCGCAGGCCAGCGCCATCGCGATCATCACGCGCTGCTTCTGCCCACCGGAGAGCTCGTGCGGGTAGGCGCCTGCCCGCTCGGCCGGGAGCTCGACCTGGCCCAGCAGCTCGGCGACGCGTTCGCTCAGATCGCCTGTGCCCCCGTGCAACCGGATCGGTTCGGCGATCTGCTCGCCGACGGTGCGCACCGGGTTCAGCGCGTGCATCGCCCCCTGGAACACCACCGACGCACCGGCCCAGCGCACCGCCCGCAACCGCCCGAAGCTCATGCCCCGGACGTCCTCCCCTTCGAGCAGCACCTCGCCGTCGACGCGGGCGGTCCGCGGCAGCAGCCGGAGCACCGACATCGCCAGGGTCGTCTTGCCGCAGCCCGACTCCCCTGCCAGACCGATGGTTTCGCCCGGTTCGAGGCTCAGGTTCACACCGGAGACGGCAGGCTCGTCGGAGCCGCCGTAAGTGATCGACACGTCGTTCAGTTGCAGAATCGGACTCACCGTCGCCCCCGCAGCCTCGGGTTGAACACCGCTTCCAGCGCCCGGCCGCAGAGCGTGAAACCGAGCACCACCAACACGATTCCCAATCCCGGTGGCAGCAGGTACCACCAGGCTCCTCCGGTGACCGCGCCGGTGTCCATCGCCGACTTCAGCATGGTGCCCCAGGAGACCCGGCTCGGGTCGCCGAGGCCGAGGAACGACAGGGTGGATTCGGAGATGATGGAGCTGGCCACCGACAACGTGGTGTTGGCGAACACCAGCGGGAGGACGGCGGGCAGCACGTGCTTGAAGATCACGTGCCCGTGCCCGGCTCCGAGCGCGAGGGAGCGCTCGATGTAGGGGCGGGCCTCGATGGTGAGCGTCTGGGCGCGGACCACTCGGGCGGTGTGCGGCCAGGAGGTGACGCCGATGGCCAGCACGATCGTCCACAGCCCGCGATCGAGCACCGTGGACAGGGCGATCGCCAGCACCAGCGAGGGCAGCACCAGGAAGAAATCGGTGAACCGCAGCAGGATTCGCGACGTCCAGCCGCCGAAGTGCGCTGCCGCAACCCCGACCAGCGCACCGATCAGCACCGACAGGATCGCGGCCGACAGCCCGACGACCAGCGAGACGCGAGCGCCCCACCAGGTCAGCAGCAGCACCGATCGCCCGGATTCGTCCGTCCCCAGCGGGTTCTCGGCGCTGGGCGCCTGCAAGGCCGCACCGGTGGCTCGGGTGACGTCCAGCCCCCCGGAATCGGTGAGCAGCGGAGCCAGCAGCGCGAGCAGCACGATCGCGGCCAGCAGGACCAGTCCCACCAGGCCTGCGCGGTCGGTCCGGAAGATCCGCCAGCCCTCGGCGAAGCGCGCCTTCCGCCGGGCGCGCACGACCTGAGCCGCGGTGGGCGCGGTCATGATTCACGCACCCGGGGGTCGATGACCCGGTAGAGCAGGTCGGCCAGCACGTTCATCACCACCACGCTCCCCGCCAGCACGATGAAGATGCCCTGCAGCAGCGGCAGGTCGGGCACCCGCAGGGCTTCGAAGGTCAGCAGCCCCAGGCCGGGCCAGGAGAACACGGTTTCCACGGTGATCGCTCCGGCGACTACCAGACCCAGCCGGAGGAAGATCAGCGTCACCGCCGGCAGCAGCGCGTTGGGCACCGCGTGCCTGCTGCGGACCAGGTCCTCCCGCAGCCCCTTGGCGCGGGCCGTGGTCAGGTAGTCCTCGCCCATCTCCTCCAGCAACGAGGACCGCATGACCATCAGGTATTCGGCGTAGATCACCGCGAGCATGGTCAGCACCGGCAGCACCATGTGGTGCGCGACGTCGAGGATCTGCGGCAGGAACTCCGGTGGCGTGTCCGGGTCGGAGATGCCGCCGACCGGGAACAGCCCGGGGATCGGGCCGACCCCGACCCCGAACGCCATCAGCACGATCAGGCCCAGCCAGAAGGTCGGCACCGACCACAGCGCGAGGGCCACCGAACTGGTGGCCTTGTCGAAGGCGCCGCCGTGCTTCCACGCCGCGCGCGCACCCATCCACAGCCCCAGCACGATCGCCAGAACCGTCGCGGTGCCGACCAGCAGCACGGTGGGGCCGACTCGCTGCACGATCAGCTCTCCGACCGGACGGCTGTAGGTGTAGGAGGTGCCGAGGTCACCCCGCAGCAGGTTGCCCAGGAAGTCCAGGAACTGCTTCCACAGCGGCTGGTCGAGGCCGAGCCGTTCGCGCAGGTCGGCGATCTGCTGCGAGGTCATCGGAGCACCGCGGGTCATGGTGCGCACCGGATCGCCCGGCATCACCCGGAACAGGAAGAAGCCGAGCACGGCGACCAGCAGCAGGCTCACCAGCCCGCCGCCGATCTTGCCGCCGACGAAGCGCAGGAGCCGACCCCCGTTGCCGGAGGCCGGTTCCTGTTCGTCCACAGTGGTCAGAAGGTCCGACACGCGGTCACTCCCGGTCGTCCGCGGTGGCCCGGCGCCGCACGACGACCACCACGCCCACGAGCACGACCACCACCACGAGCCCGCCCAGGACCCAGGCGATGGTCGTGTAGTCGGTGCCGTCCGAGCCGTTGATCGCCTGTTCGGTGGGCTCGGCGCCGTAGTAGCCCCAGTAGCCCTGCTGCCCGGTGATCACGCCTTCGGACGCCGGCTGCGTGGTGAACCCGTGGTACCGGTCGGTGCGGTGGGCCTCCAGTGAGTTCGCGTAGAACAGCACCAGTCCGGTCGCCTGGTCGTAGAACCGCGCCTGAAGTTGCTTGACCAGGTCGATCCGCTTGGCCGGGTCGAACTCCGCGAGCTGCTTGTTGTACAGGTCGTCGTACACCGGATCGCACTGCAGCGTGTCCGGGGTGCCGTTGCCGTCCGGCGTCGGTCGCGCCCCGCAGGTCTGCAACCGCAGCACGTAGTCCGGGTCGGGGTTGGCCGACCAACCGCTGATGACCATGTCGAAGTCACCGGCGGTGGTGCGGTCGTTGAGCTGGTTGTCCGACACCGGCTGCAACTCGACGTTGATGCCCAGGTCGGCGAGCCAGCGCTTGACGAACTCACCGACCTGCGAGTCCATCGACTCGTCGCCGTGCAGCACGAAGTCGAAGTTCAGCGGCTCGCCCTGCGGCGTGCGGCGGATGCCGTCGGGACCGCGGGTGTAGCCGGCCGCGTCGAGCATCCGGTTGCCCTCGGCGGGGTCGAAGGTGCGCGGTTGCGGCGGGGTCCAGTGGTAGTCGCCGAAGATCGGCGGCAGGTATCCCCCGCCGACCTGCCCGTACCCGCCGAGAACGCGGTCGACGAGCGCCTTCCGGTCGATGCCGTGCTCGATGGCCTGCCGGACGCGGGCGTCCTTGAGCGCCGGGTGACCGCTGCCGATCGGCTGGTTCTCGCTGTTGGTGGCGCCGGGATTGAGGATCATCTCGTAGAACCGCCGGCCCTGGCCCTTGACCTGCTTGATGTCGGCCTCGCCCGCCAGCGCGTCGAACTGCGCGGGGGTGACCTTCTGGACCACGTCGACGTCGCCCTTGCGCAGCGCCTGCACCGCGGCGTCGCTGTTCTTGTACTGGACGAACTGCAGCTCGGACACCTTCGGCGCACCCCGCCAGAAATTCGGGTTGGCGGTGAGCGTGACGTCCTGCTCCTGCCGGTAACCGGTGAGCGTGTAGGGGCCGCTGCCGACGATCGGCATCTGGTCGTTGGCGAAGTTCGCGACGTCGGAGACCTTCGACCAGACGTGCTCGGGCACGATCGGCGCGTCGATGGCCAGCATCGTGACCTGCGGTGTCTTGGTGCGGATCACCAGGGTCGAGTCGTCCGGCGCGGAGACGTTCTCGAAGTTCTCCACGAAGTTGCCGTTCGCGGTGGCCGCGGCCGGATCGCTCATCATCCGGTTGTAGGTGTAGGCGGCGTCGCGCGCGGTCACCGGACGGCCGTCCGACCACGTGACCCCGGGCCGGATGTGGAAGGTCCAGGTGAGCTTGTCCGGAGTGGATTCCCACCGCTCCGCCAGCTCCGGCTCGACCCCGAAGTCCTGGGCGCTGTAGGTGGTCAACGTCGGGTAGATCGCCCGGAAGATGTCCGTTGCGGCCAGCGAGTAGCCCAGGAACGGGTTGAGCGAGTCGATCTGCTGCTGCAGCCCGATGCGCAGCGTGGCGCCCTCGGGGCGGTCCCCGTTCTCCTGTGCCGACGCCGGTGCGGGCAGCAGGAAGCCGACCAGCAACGCGGCCCCCAGCGCGACGAGTCGTCTACGCACGTGTGGCCCCCTTCGTCCTCGCGCGAATGGAAAGAAGGAACCACCTTTTCCTGCTGTTAGTCAATGCTTCACCACGGGTTGTCGCGAACCCGCGTCACTCTCGGACGCGAAACCGTTACCCAGGGGTCCGCTGACCTACACGTCACCCCAGCGGGCCGGCTGCCACTGCACGCATTCCGGACGAGCTCCGGTCCGGGTGAACTCGTCCAGGGCGCCGCGGAGTTCGCGGAACGACAGCACGGCGTCTCGCGGGAACTTGAGCGTGCTGCCCGCGTCGAAGGGCAACGCGGGCGCGTCCGCCGAGGGCTGCGGGTTGCAGGTGTGCCAGGAGGTCATCTCGCCCTCGGCGTCCTCTTCGGTGAAGTTGAGGACCCCGATCTCCTTCTCGGCGTCGGTGACGATCCTGATCTGCTCGTACGGTCCGGGGGCGTCGGGATCGGTGTGCGGCCGGTCCCAGACGTAGACGTGGCCGGCGCCGTCGCCCGTGGAGCGCAGCAGCTTGTCGACGAGCTCGGCCTTGTCGTCACCGTTCTGGGCGTAGTGCCGCTCACCCCGGATCACCGCGGTGGTGACGGTGACGCCGAGTTCGGTGTTGCGGGCACCGACCGCCTCGGCCCGCAGGCCTTCCAGGCACTCCTTGGCCTCGATCAGCGCCTTCATCGCCGAACCCTGGTGGTAGACGAGATCGCCCCAGTACGGGTGGCCGAGGACCTTGTTCAGGTCGTCGTAGACGGCGCGGGTGTCCTCGATCAGCTTGTCCATGGCGTCGACCGGAACATCGGTCAGACGCGCGAAAACCACCGCGGGCGGTTCCAGCGGTGCGTGCGGGTCGGGCTCATCCTGTGCTGGATTCGACATGCCTTCCCTGCATCCACTCCGATCACGGGCACCAGCTCGGGCACCCCAGGCGCAGCTCGTTCACAGTGAGGCTACCGCGAGTCATCTCCCGGTCCCGCAGCGCATCCGGTTGATCTTCGAACCGATCAACCCGCCCAGTCGCGCAGCACTTCCAGGGCCGGTTCGTCGTGGGTGGCGCCCAAGGTCAGCAGCGCTCGGGTGATCCCGTCCGCGTCGTCCAGCCCGAGTTCGCCGACCAGGTCGCCGGGCAGGCTCAACGATGAGAGCGCGACGCCGAGCATGCCCGCGTCGAGCAGTCCCGCGCCGCGCCTGCTGATCCCGCGCCCGACCGCGGTGTGCAGCTGGACGGCCGTGTCGACGCTCGCCCGGCTGATCGCGCCGAGCTTCGCGCGCACCTCGGCGTTGCGGACGGCTTCCAGGTGCAGCTCGAACAGCGCGAGGAACTGGGATCGGGCGTTGCCCGACATGCGGCGCAGCATCGCCGCGTACAGCGCGGTGACGTCGTCCGGGCAGACGTCGTCGGGGATGTGAGCGCAGAGCGCTTCGAGCGCGGCGACGTGACGTTCGGCGAGGTGGTGCGCGATCGCCTCGAACAGGGCGTTGCGCGTCGGGTAGTAGTTCTTGGTCGTGCCTTCCGGAACCCGCGCCTCGCGGTCGATCGCACGATGGGTCAGCCCGCGGCCGCCGTCACGTGCGAGCACCTCGGTGGCGGCGTCGGCGAGCAGTTCCCGACGGTTTCCTCGCTGCGTCATGCATCCCCTAGATCTCGCTCACTTGAGCAAGATCGTATCCCCGTCACCACAGAAGTGGTGCGAGGGCGTACGGGTGTTGCGCAGCGCGGGACGCTATTACCAGTCGATGATCATCATCTGGTCGCGCCGAGCTGGTCGGCCAGCTCGGCGATGCGGCGGAGCTGCGCAGCGCGCTCGGCCGCGAGCTGCTGCTCCGGGTCGACCGCCTCGTCGGCCAGGGCGAGCAGCGACAACGTCTCGCGCACCGCGCCCTCAGGCGGTCCCGACACGGACTCGACCAGAGCGTCCACCGCCGCGTCGAGCGCGTCCGGCGCGACGACCTGGTTGGCGAGACCGATCCGCAACGCCTCGTCGGCGTCGACCTCGCGTCCGGTCACGCAGATCTCCACGGCCCGCGAATATCCGACCGCGCGCACCAGCGGCAGCGTCCCGCCGAGGTCGGGCACCAGCCCGAGCCCGGTCTCGGCCATCCGCAACCGCGCATCGGCGGCCAGCACCCGCAGGTCGCAGGCGAGCGCCAGCTGGAACCCGGCCCCGATCGCATGCCCTTGCACGGCGGCGATCGTGACCCGCTCCGGTTCGCGCAGCCAGCTGAACGCCTGCTGGTAGCCGGCGATCTCGGCGTCGGACTGCTCGGTGGGGCGCTCGGCCAACGCCGCCAGGCCCGGAGCACCGTCCACCCCGTCAGGGCTGAACATCCTCCGGTCCAGTCCGGCCGAGAACGCCCGGCCGGATCCGCGCAGCACGACGACCCGGATCTCAGCGCTCAGCGATCGGCCGATCTCCCGCAACGCCTGCCAGGTGTGCGGAGTTTGCGCGTTGAGCTTGTCCGGGCGGTCCAACGAGATGGTGGCACGCCGCCCGTGGATCGTGAGCCCCACACCGCCACGATCCAACAGGCCGGCGTCCACTACCGACTCCGCCAAGCGGACCTCCAGGCTTGACGGCTCGGCCGGGAGCGGCCGGCCGTCGGTGTCACTTCTTCTTGGACCGCGTCGCGCCGCCACGACCACGCAACTGCACTCCTGATTCGCTCAGGACCCGGTGCACGAAGCCGTAGGACCGACCGGTCGACTCCGCCAGTGCGCGGATGCTCGCCCCCTTCTCGTACTTCTTTCTCAGATCACTGGCCAGCTTGTCGCGCGCGCTTCCCGTAATGCGCGCGCCCTTCTTCAGCTCAGCCACGGTGTCCCCGCCTTCCCTCTGAGCAGGTCGGGCCTCGCGACCCCTGTCAGCGCAATGATCGAACAGGAAAGGCCCGAACGCCAGGCGATCATGGAAAAAAGATCGGCCATCGGTCGAGATGTGCACGCGGCGATCACCGGAATGCACTAATCCATCCGTAGTAGCCCGGCGGCGACGTATACGGAGCGCTACGCCAACTGGACCAGATCCAGGTATTCCGCCGACCAGTGGTCCTCCGTGCCGTCCGGCAACAGGATGACCCTTTCGGGCTCCAGTGCTTCCACGGCGCCGGGGTCGTGGGTGACCAGCACCACGGCGCCCGCGAAGTTGCGCAGCGCGTCCAGCACCTGCTCGCGGCTGGCGGGATCGAGGTTGTTCGTCGGCTCGTCGAGCAGCAGCACGTTGGCCTGGCTGGAGACCAGTCCGGCCAGCGCGAGCCGGGTCTTCTCACCGCCCGAGAGGGTTCCTGCCGGTTGCTGCAGCTGCTCCCCCTGGAACAGGAAGGTGCCCAGCAGGTTGCGCAGCTGCTGCTCGGGGGCGTCGGGCGCCGCGGCACGCACGTTCTCCCAGACCGTGGCGTCGTGGTCGAGCGTTTCGTGCTCCTGCGCGAAGTAGCCGATGCGTAGGCCGTGACCTGGGACGACCCCGCCGGAATCGGCGCTCTCCTGCCCGCCCAGCAGCCGGAGCAAGGTGGTCTTGCCCGCACCGTTGAGGCCGAGCACCACGACCTTGGACCCGCGATCCACCGCCAGGTCGACGCCGCTGAAGATCTCCAGCGAGCCGTAGGACTTGGACAGGCCGTCCGCGGTCAGCGGGGTCTTGCCGCACGCCGCGGGCTCCGGGAAGCGGATCTTGGCGACCTTGTCCTTGGCCTGCTCCTGCTCGGCCGAGGCCAGCAGCTTCTCGGCGCGCTTGGCCATGTTCTGCGCGGCGACCGCCTTGGTGGCCTTCGCCCGCATCTTGTCGGCCTGCGTCATCAGCGCGGACGCCTTCTTCTCCGCGTTGGCGCGTTCGCGGCGGCGGCGCTTCTCGTCAGAGGCGCGCGCGTCCTGGTAGCGCGTCCAGTCCATGTTGTAGACGTCGGCCTCACCCCGGACCGCGTCGAGGAACCAGACCTTGTTGACCACGGCCGAGAGCAGATCGATGTCGTGGCTGATGACGACCAGACCGCCGTCGTGGTTCTTCAGGAAGTCGCGCAGCCAGCTGATCGAGTCGGCGTCGAGGTGGTTGGTGGGCTCGTCGAGCAGCAGCGTGGTCGCCGAGCGACCGCCCGGGCCGGCTTCGGAAGCGGCGAACAGGATGCGCGCCAGCTCGACGCGGCGGCGCTGACCACCGGAGAGCGTGCTCAGCGGCTGGTTGAGCACGCGGCTCGGCAGACCCAGGTTGCTGCAGATGCGCCCGGCTTCGCTCTCGGCCGCGTACCCGCCTCGGGCGCCGAAGCGCTCCTCCAGCTTGCCGTAGCGGTTGATGGCCTTGTCCCGCTCCTTCTCGTCGACGAGCTCGGCCATCGCGGTCTGCGCCTTCTCCATGTCGCGCAGCATCTTGTCGAGGCCTCGCGCCGAAAGCACCCGGTCCTGGGCGGTGACGGTCAGGTCGCCCTCGCGCGGGTCCTGCGGCAGGTAACCGAGCTCGCCGCGCCGGGTGACGTCACCGGCGTGCGGCTGGCCCTCCCCGGCCAGCACCTTCAGCGTCGTGGTCTTGCCCGCGCCGTTGCGCCCGACCAGGCCGACCCGGTCGCCGGGCTGGACGCGCAGCGTGGCGTCGGAGAGCAGGATGCGGGAACCGGCGCGCAGTTCCAGGCCAGTGGCTGAAATCAAGGAGAACTCCGGGTAATAGGTGGTCTGCGTGGCATGAGTGCGCCCACCGGCGAGAAACGGGTGGGCGTGCGGGCGCGGAGCTAATCGACGCGCGGCGTGGCGCGGGAACGCACCAGGATTCGCTTGCTGACCACGTCACCCAGTCTACCGGGCGGCATCCACCCCTTTTTCCCTGCGGTGAACCTCACCGCGGGTCGCGCACCTCGATCTCCACCGCGACGGCCCGCTTGGCGGCCTCGTCGAGCACGGCCCGGCGTGGCTCCGGCACGTCGAGCACGCGCGCCTCCGCGCGGTCGAACAAGCTGGTCAACCGGGTGTCCTCGTGCAGCGCTTGCAGCGCCTGCCGGTCACCGCCGAGGACGACGGCGTCCAGTTCACCGGCGACGGGCAGCAGCGCTTTGGCGACGGCATCGGCCGCCGACGCGAGCGACCGCGCCGACTGCCCCTCGCGGCGCCGGGCGAACCGCTGCTGCGACCAGCCACCCGCCTTGTTCCGGCCGTGCACCAGGTGCCGATCGGTGGTCGAGGACTGCACGACGCCGTCCACGGCGACGCCGATGCTGTGCGCTCCGAGCCGCACCAGCACCAGTCCGATCCGACGGGACCGCGCCACGTGCTCGACCAACGACGACACGTCCAGGCCGGGCAGTTCTCCGTGCGGGGGCGGGAGGGCTTCGAAGGGGACCGCAACGGTCGCGGTGGCACCGTCCTCGGCGGTGACCAGCACCGTGCGCGGTTCCACGGCCGTGGCCGTGGCGCCGCCGTGGGAGGTGGCGAAGCGCTCGAACCAGCCCGCGACCCGCGCCGGTGCCACCTCGACGGCTCGGCCGCCGCCGGCCAGCTGACGAACCTTGCTCACATCCCGCTCCGCTCGGTGCTCGACATCGAAGGCGCTGCGTCAGGTGGGAGTCGGCCCGCAAGGCCGACTCCGGGACGCCCCTCAGAGGACGAAGGTGTCGTTCCACAGCTGCGTGGTGCGTCCCGACAGGGCTTCCAGCAGCGCGGCGGCCTGGTCATCGGTGAGCGAGGCGATGAAGTCGATCACCGCTCGGCCCCGGGCAAGCGTCGTCAGGTCGGCCTCGGCGGGCAGTGCCTCGCGGGGCAGCTCGTCGAACTCCTCGCGCGCCAGGTCGAACAGGTCGCGCAACCGGTGCGGTGCGACCTCGAGGTCGTCGACCAGCCACTCGTCGAGGGCCTCCACCAGGTTGCTGATCAACCGGTCCTGGCCGCGCTGGTGCAGCGCGAGGTCCGGGCGCTGCAGCACGAAGTGCCGGTGCACGAACTTGAGCACCTGCACCTCGTGCCACTGCTCGGGGGCGAGCGCCACGTGGCCCGAGCGGGGCTGGAGGGCCGAGTCGACGCGAATGCCCTCGACCAGCCGCCGCGTCCAGTCCCCGGAGAACCGCGCCACGGCCTGCTCCGCCTGCTGCGACCGGTCGAAGGGCACTTCGAGCAGGTCGATCGCGAGTTCGGTGCGCACCTTCTTCACCGCGTCGGTGAACGCCTCGTCGTCGGCGATCCAGGCGTCCTTGGCGTGGAGGCGGCGGCGCAGCAGCTCCAGGGAGGCACCGGGCCGCGAGTCGCTCGCGGCGACGTGCTCATCGGCGGCGAACTCCACGCTGTGGCCGAGCCATTGCTGCAGCTCGTGGTGGACGGTCGTGAACTGGAGGATGCCGACGCGGTGGAAGTCCTCCAGGTCGTGGATCGCGTAGGCGATGTCGTCCGCGGTGTCCATGATCGACGCCTCGACGGTCTGCTGCCATTCCGGCACCGCCTTCTCGAACGGGATCCGCGCGTCGAGCAGGTCGTCGAGCTCCGTGCTGTAGGCGGAGAACTTCGCCGCCCCGGTGCCCGGTGCACCGGCGGGCTCCGAGGCGCCGCGCGGCAGTTCAGCGGCCTGCCGGGGAACGGGTGACTGCCTGGTCCACGGGTACTTCAGCAGCGCCGCCCGCACCGCTGCGGTCAGGTCGAGGCCCTTGCCTTCCACGCCGCGCACGTCGATGCGGGTGACCACGCGGTAGGTCTGGGCGTTGCCCTCGAAGCCGTCGGGCAGGGCGAAGCGCTCGCGCGCGAGCCGGTCCAGCACGCTCTCCCCCAGGTGCCCGAACGGCGGGTGGCCGAGGTCGTGGCCGAGCCCGGCGGCTTCGACGACGTCCAGGTCGCAGCCGCCGAGCTCGTCGAGCCTGGCGCTGGTGACCGGGTCGGCGAGCAGGCGTTCGGCGATCGCGCGGGCCACCTGGGCGACCTTGAGGCTGTGGGTGAGCCGGTTGTGCAGCAGCAGGCCCGAGCCGGACGGGCTCACCACCTGGGTGACGCCGCCGAGCCGGGCGAAGAAGGCCGAGGCGGAGATCCGGTCGCGGTCGGCGCGGAACGGGCTCGCGGCCAGGTCACCGGGCATGGTGTGCCCGGTCCGGTCGCTGCGGCGGGCGGCGCGTGCGTGCACTTCCTCCATGCGGTCAAGGTATCGGCGACCACCACGCGCGCCCCACCGCGGTCGTGATCTGATGATCGGGTGGCGGATGTCGTGGTGGTCGGTGGCGGGCCTGCGGGTCGGGCCGCCGCTTCGGCCTGCAGCGATGCCGGTCTGGCGGTGGCTCTGGTCGATCCGGCCCCGCGCAGCGGCTGGGCGAGCACGTTCGGCTCCTGGGCCGACGAGCTGCCGCCGGACGTCGCAGCGCTGTCGACGATCATGGATCGCGTCCGCCTGCACGGCACGAGCGCGCACGTGTGGCGACGGCCCTACGCGGTGCTGGACAACACCGCCCTGTGGAAGCACCTCTGGCGCGCCGACGTCACCGAGGTGACCGGCCGCGCGGTGGCCGCCGAGCACGGGCCCACCGGTTCCACGGTGATCCTCAAGGACGGCAGGCGGTTGGCGGCCGGCGTGGTCGTCGACGCCACCGGACCTGCCCGGACGCTGTCCAGCGGCCGGCCACCGCACCCTCCCGCGCAGCAGACCGCGATCGGCTGGGTCGTCGACTCCGCCACCGCCGGCGCCTTCTGCGGTCCTGGTGAGGGCGTGTTCATGGACTGGCGGTCGGCGCCGCGCACCCGCGGCGGCTGGCCGACGTTCCTCTACGCCGTGCGGCTGGGTCCGGACCGGGTGCTGCTGGAGGAGACGTCGCTGGCCCGCCGCCCGGCGCTGCCCCTGGCCCTGCTGCGGCGCAGGCTCGCCGGACGCCTCTCCGACGCCGGGATCGATCCGCAGGCGCAGCTCGGCGAGGAGCGGGTGCGGTTCCCGGTCGATGATCCGCTGCCCCGCCCCGGCAGGGTCGTGCCGTTCGGCGCGGCGGCCGGTTTCGTGCACCCGGCCAGCGGGTTCAGCGTCGCGCGGGCACTGCTCCGGGCGCCGTGGCTGGCGGCGGCGCTGAGCGGTGGCCTGACCACCGGACCGGCCACCGCCGCCCGGGCGGGCTGGCAGGTGCTGTGGCCTCCGGACGCCATCGCCGCGCACGTCCTCCGCCAGCGGGCGCTGCGCGCGCTGCTGTCCCTGCCGCCCGAGTCGGTGCCGGAGTTCTTCGAGGCGTTCTTCTCGCTGCCCGAAGCCCACCGGATCGAGTTCCTCGCCGGTGAGGGCACCTCCGGCGGCACCGCACGCGCCATGTCGGCGTTGTTCGCCCGAGTGCCCTGGAGCGTCCGCCGTAGCATCGTCTGGGGCGGGATGTCGCTCGGGCGGCCCCCGGCCAAGCACGGACTCGGCGGAAGTTGATCTGCACCAGATCTCGGATGAATTTCCGGCGAAATACCGTCCGCTTTCTTCCGCGCGCAAGACGCGCACATCACAAAACGGTTTTCGAGTCGGCCTATTCACGGAACGTTCACGGAGCGTGCAGGGCTTTACCCGATAGGCTTTGGGCATTGTCCACGCAGGGTGAGCAGGCAGACTCAGTATGACGTGCCCAGTGCCACACACCGTTCGTCCGGCTGATGTTAGGCGCTGGTCAAGCACGCTAAGTTGGTCGGCGGGAATGGCGGCGCTCCGCCGAAGTGGAGGAGCTGAGATGTCGGTGAACAGATCGTGAACACGGTCGCTGGAGAAACATGAGTCGAGGCAATATCGACTCCGTGCTCGCGCTGGTGGACGAAGTGCGCTTCGCGTTCCAGCCATTGATCAACATCAAGACCGGTGCCATCGTCGCGATCGAGGCGTTGGCTCGGCCTGCGGGGGCGCACGTCCAAGACCTCTTCCAGGAGGCGGCGCGCGTCCGGCGGCTCACCGAGCTCGATGTGAACCTGGCGGTGAACGCGGCGCAGGCGGCGGCGGAGCACGAGTCGCTGCTCCCCCTGCACCTGAACCTCTTCGGCGGCACCGTGGTGCACGACCGCGACCGGATCCAGCTGCTGCGCGACAAGCTGCGCGAGGTCGGCAGGCGCGAGCAGGAGATCACCCTGGAGATCGGCCCGCCGTTCGCGCGGATCGACCCCGCCCAGCTGCTGGAGGGGGTCGAGAAGCTGCGGTCCGACGGCTTCCAGATCGCCCTCGACGGCGTCGGTGAGGGCGACATCCCGCTGACGTTGATCGGCGACATCGGCCCGGCCACCATCAAGCTCGACCGAGGTGTGGTGCAGGGGCTCCCGGACGACCCGGCCCGCGTCGCCGTCGTCGAGTCGGTCCGCCACCTGTGCGAGGCCACAGAGAGCCAGCTGGTCGCCGAGGGCGTGGAGAGCGACCGCCAGCTCAACGCGCTGCGCCGCAACGGCGTGCGGCTGGTGCAGGGCAACCTCCTGGCCCCGGCCGGCCGCAGGCCACCGACCACGAGCACGGTCCCGGGCGTGGCCGCCGAGGTCACCGACCCGCAGGCCCCGTCGGTCAACACCCTGGCCAGCGGCCCGCGCGTCACCGAGTTCCTGTCCCCCGCGACGGCCCTGTCCATCGACGTCACGGCCGACAAGGTGCGCGAGGTGCTGGCCGACCACACCGAGATCAGCGGTGTCGTGCTCGTGGACGAGCAGAACCGGCCGCGGTACACGATCGACCGCAACCGCTTCCTGCTGGCGGTCACCGGCCCGTACGGGCACGCGCTGCACGCGAAGCGCCCGGCCTCGCGCCTGGCCGACGAGCCGCGCGTGGTCAACACCGCCACCACGGCGATGGAAGCGCTGAGCATGGTCACCCGCTCCGACCAGTACCGGATGTACGACGACGCGATCGTCGTCGACGAGGCGGGGCGGTGCCTGGGCGCCGTCCGGGCGGGCGACCTTATCCGCGGCATGGCCGAGATGAAGGTCGAGGAGGCCGCTGCGCTCAACCCGCTGACCCGCCTGCCTGGCAGCGAGTCGATCGCCCGCGACGTGGCCCGCCGGATCGCCGCCGGGGAGATCTTCGCGGTGAGCTGGCTGGACATCGACGAGTTCAAGTCGGTCAACGACACCGCCGGCTTCTCCGCCGGGGACGACGTGATCCGCTCGATCGGCCGCAGCCTCACCGACGCGGCGGCGGCGTTGACCTCGGTGCAGGTCGGCCACGTGGGAGGCGACGACTTCCTGCTGGTCGCAGACCTGGACGACCTGGTGACGCTGGCCGATTCGGTGCTCGGCTCGGCGCGCGCCGCCGGCGACGTGGAGATCACCGTGTCGTTGGCGACGCTGGTGTGCACGACGCAGACGGTCGCCGACTACGACCAGGCTTCCAGCAAGCTCGCCCCGCTCAAGCACTACGCCAAGCAGCTCGCGGGCTCCAGCTGGGTCATGTCCCGGCCGGGCACGGACCGGATCGAGGTCCTCCGGGGCCAGCCGACCGGAGCCGCACCGCACGACACGCCGTTCACCCGGAACCCGCCACCGGCACCCCCCGCCCAGGGGCCTCCGCCATCACCGCCCATGGGCTTCCCGACCCAGGACCCGGAGCAGATGCACCACGGGCACTGAGCGCGAAGCAGCCCCCGGCACGCGTGCCGGGGGCTGCTCACATCCGAGGTTCCCCACCTGCGGGAACCGCCTCGGAGAAAATCAGACGGTGAAACCGAGGGCTCGGAGCTGCTCGCGCCCTTCCTCGGTGATCTTCTCGGGACCCCACGGGGGCATCCAGACCCAGTTGATCCGGAAGTCCGAGACGAGTCCGCCGCCCGGGCCACCGCAGAGGGCGGCGCGGGCCTGGTCCTCGATGACGTCGGTCAGCGGGCAGGCCGCCGACGTCAGCGTCATGTCCACCGTGGCGGAGTTGTCCTGCTCGACGCGCACGTCGTAGACCAGTCCGAGGTCGACGACGTTGATGCCCAGCTCGGGGTCGACCACGTCGCGGAGCGCCTCTTCGACGTCCTCCAGCTTGGCGACCTCGGCGGCCGGGGCGGCCTGCTCGGGCAGGGCGTCGGCATTGCGCGCCACGTCGTCCTGCACTTGGGTCTCGTCGCTCACATTGCCTCCTGAAAGTCTCTGCTCACTCTGGCCCGGAGCCGTGCTGTCGGGCAAGCGGCGGAGCCGCTCCCCCGTCACCTCGCCTCAGCACCCGGCGCCGTCGCGGGTCCTGAGCGGCTTCGCGGTGAGGACGGCGAACCAACGTCACCCCTGGGATCGGGAGACGGCGTCCTTGAAGGCCATCCACCCGAGCAGGGCGCACTTGACCCGCATCGGGTACTTGGCCACGCCGGCGAAGGCGATGCCGTCTTCCAGCACGTCCTCGTCCGGTTCGACCTTGCCGCGGCCGTGCATCAGCTCGCTGAAGGCGGCCTCGGTCTCCAGCGCTTCCTTCAGCGGCCTGCCGACGACCAGGTCGGTCAGAACGGACACCGCCGCCTGGCTGATCGAACAGCCCTGTCCCGCGTAGGAGACGTCTTCGACGACGGCGCTGTCGTTGTCGCCGGTCAACCGCACCCGCAGCGTCACCTCGTCCCCGCAGGTCGGGTTGACCTGGAAGGACTCGGCGTCGAACGGTTCCCGCAGCCCGTGCCGGTGCGGGTTGCGGTAGTGGTCCAGGATGATCTCCTGGTACATCTGCTCAAGCTGCATGTCGCGATCCTCGGCGGTATCGGACCGGCTAGCGGTCACGCCAGGTACTGGCGGATCAGACGACGCGGAAGAAGCGCTGCGACTCGCGCACCGCGTCCACCAGCGCCTTGACCTCGTCCAGTTCGTTGTACAAGTAGAACGACGCGCGCACGGTCGCGGGAATTCCCATCCGCCGGTGCAGCGGCCACGCGCAGTGGTGGCCCACCCGGACCTCCACGCCCTGGTCGTCGAGCACCTGACCGGCGTCGTGCGGGTGCACCCCGTCGATCACGAAGGACACCGCGCCACCGCGGTTCCCGGTGTCTTCGGGGCCGATGATCCGGACCCCGTCGATCGCTCCGAGCTCGCGCAGCGCCGCCTCGGTGAGCGCGTGCTCGTGCGCCGCGACCCGGTCCATGCCGACCCCGGAGAGGTAGTCGACGGCGGCACCGAGCCCGACGACCTGCGAGGTCATCGGCACGCCCGCCTCGAACCGCTGCGGCGGCGGGGCGAACGTGGAGCGCTCCATGTGCACCAGCTCGATCATCGATCCACCGCTGATGAACGGCGGCATCCCGTCGAGCAGCTCGCGCCTTCCGTAGAGCACGCCGACCCCGGAGGGCCCGAGCATCTTGTGCCCGGAGAACACCGCGAAGTCCACGCCCATGGCCTTGAAGTCCACCGGCGCGTGCGGCACCGACTGGCACGCGTCGAGCACGACCAGCGCGCCGACCTCGTGGGCGCGGCGGATGATCTCCTCGCCCGTGTTCACCGTGCCCAGCACGTTGGACTGGTGGGTGAAGGCCACGACCTTGGCCCGCTCGGAGATCACCGAGGCGACATCAGAGGTGTCGAGCCGGCCTTCGTCGGTGACGCCGAACCAGCGCAGCGTGGCACCGGTGCGCTCGCACAGCTGCTGCCACGGCACGAGGTTGGCGTGGTGCTCCATCTCGGTCACCACGATCTCGTCCCCGGGGCCGAGGCGGAAGCGCTCGGCTTCCGCCCCGGCCGTCGCGGCGTTGCTCATGGCGTACGCGACGAGGTTCACGCCCTCGGTGGCGTTCTTGGTGAACACCACCTCGTCATCCCCGACGCCGATGAAGTTCGCGATGCGTTCCCGCGCGCCTTCATAGGCGTCCGTGGCCTCCTCGGCCAGCTGGTGCGCGCCGCGGTGCACGGCCGCGTTGGAGGTCTCCAGGAAGGAACGCTCCGCGTCGAGCACCTGGCGCGGCCGCTGCGAGGTCGCCCCGGAGTCGAGGTAGACCATGCGCTTGCCATCGCGGATCGTCCGCCCGAGGATCGGGAAGTCCGCGCGGATTTCCCTGACGTCCAAGGGCACTGCGACGTCGGCCGAAGCACTCGCACCAGTGGTGCGAAGAGGCTGCTGGGTCATGACTGGGCGGCCGCCTCCTTCTTACCGGTGAACCGCACGTAGCCGTTGGCCTCGAGCTCGTCGGCGAGCTCGGCGCCACCGGACTCGACGACCTTGCCGTCGGAGAACACGTGCACGCGGTCCGGGCGGATGTGGTTGAGGATCCGGGTGTAGTGGGTGATCAGCAGAACACCCTTGTCGCCCTTGTCCTTGAACCGGTTGACGCCGTCGGAGACGACGCGCAGCGCGTCGACGTCGAGGCCGGAGTCGGTCTCGTCCAGGACGGCGAACTTCGGGTTGAGCAGGTCGAGCTGCAGGATCTCGTGGCGCTTCTTCTCACCGCCGGAGAAGCCCTCGTTGACGCTGCGCTCGGAGAAGGACGGGTCGATGTCCAGGTCGGACATCGACTGCTTGACCTCCTTGACCCAGTGCCGGATCTGCGGGGCCTCGCCGCGCACGGAGGTGGCGGCGGTGCGCAGGAAGTTCGACATCGACACGCCCGGCACCTCGACCGGGTACTGCATCGCGAGGAACAGGCCCGCGCGGGCGCGCTCGTCGACGGTCATCTCGAGGACGTCCTCGCCGTCGAGCAGCACGGTGCCCGAGTCGATCTGGTACTTGGGGTGACCCGCCAGCGCGTAGGCGAGGGTCGACTTGCCGGAGCCGTTGGGGCCCATGATGGCGTGGATCTGACCGGAGTCGATGGTCAGGTTGACGCCCTTGAGGATCGGCTTCGCGCCTTCCTCGGTGAGGACCGAACCGTGCAGGTCCTTGATCTCCAGGGTGGCCATTTCTTCTCGTTCTCCTGGTGTGGTGGTACCGAAGGTCTGGATTCGATCGTGGTGCGCTCAGGCGCCGACGACTGCGAGCTCTTCCTCGATCTCGGCTTCGAGGCGCTCGCGCACCTCGGGAACCTTGATCTTCTGCAGCAGCTCGCCGAAGAAGCCGCGCACGACCAGGCGCCGGGCCTGGTCCTGCGGGATGCCCCGGGCCTGCAGGTAGAACAGCTGCTCGTCGTCGAACCGGCCGGTGGCGCTGGCGTGGCCGGCACCCTCGATCTCGCCGGTCTCGATCTCCAGGTTCGGCACCGAGTCGGCCCGCGCACCTTCGGTCAGCACCAGGTTGCGGTTGAGCTCGTAGGTGTCGGTGGCCTCCGCTGCGGCCTGGATGAGCACGTCGCCGATCCACACCGAGTGCGCGCCATCGCCCTGCAGCGCGCCCTTGTAGAGCACGTTGCTGCGGCAGTTGGGCACGCTGTGGTCGACCAGCATGCGGTGCTCGAGGTGCTGGCCCGCGTCGGCGAAGTAGATGCCCAGCAGCTCGGCGTCGCCGCCCTTGTCGGCGTAGTTGACGGTGGTGTTGACCCGCACCAGGTCGCCGCCGAGGGTGACGGCGAAGTGGCGGAACACCGCGTCGCGGCCGAGCGTGGCGTGCTCGGAGCTGACCTGCGTGGCGTCGTCGGCGAAGTCGTGGATGGACACGACCCGCAGCTGCGCGCCGTCGGAGACGACGAACTCGACGTTGTCGCCGATGGTGCCGGAACCGCGGTAGTCGATGACGACCACGGCTTCGGCGAACTGCTCGGCGTGGATCTGCAGGTGGCCGAAGGCGACCTGGCCGGCACCGGGGCCGTCGACCGTGACGGTGATCGGCCCGTCGGGCTTGGTCTCCTTGGGCACGGTGACGACGGTGGCCTCGGTGAAGGCGCTCCAGGCCTGGGCGGCGACGCGGTCGGCGGGCACGCCGCCGTTGCCGATGCGCGCGTCGTCGCGGCCCACGGTCTCGGTCGTGGCCTCACCGGTGACCTCGATCTTGAGGTTGCCGGTGGCGGTCGCGGAACCGTCGTGCAGGCCCTTGAGCCGCTTCAGCGGGGTGAACCGCCAGTTCTCCTCGCGCCCGCCGGGGACCTCGAAGGCCTCGACGTCGTAGGAGCGGAAGCGCTCGCCCCGGGAGGCCTGCGGGATCACAGGCCCCCCGTGGGAGTGCTCGGTCAAGCCGTGCTGAGCGGCGTCGGTCTCAGTGGTGCTCATCTTTAGCCGACGGCCCCTTCCATCTGCAGCTCGATCAGTCGGTTGAGTTCAAGCGCGTACTCCATCGGCAGCTCGCGCGCGATGGGCTCGACGAAGCCCCGGACGATCATGGCCATCGCCTCGTCCTCGGTCAGACCGCGCTGCATCAGGTAGAACAGCTGGTCATCGCTGACCTTGGACACCGTCGCCTCGTGACCCATGGTCACGTCGTCCACGCGGACGTCGACGTACGGGTAGGTGTCCGAGCGGCTGATGGTGTCGACCAGCAGCGCGTCGCACTTCACGTTCGACGAGGAGTGGTGGGCGCGCTTGGCGACCTTGACCAGACCCCGGTAGGAGGTGCGGCCACCACCGCGGGCGATCGACTTGGAGACGATCGTCGAGGAGGTGTGCGGCGCCAGGTGCTCCATCTTCGCGCCGGCGTCCTGGTGCTGGCCCTCGCCGGCGAACGCGACGGACATGACCTCGCCCTTGGCGTGCTCGCCCATCAGGAACACCGAGGGGTACTTCATGGTGACCTTGGAGCCGAGGTTGCCGTCGACCCATTCCATGGTCGCGCCCTCTTCGGCCTTGGCGCGCTTGGTCACCAGGTTGTAGACGTTGTTCGACCAGTTCTGGATCGTCGTGTAGCGGCAGCGGCCGCCCTTCTTGACGATGATCTCCACGACCGCCGAGTGCAGCGAGTCGCTGGAGTAGATCGGAGCGGTGCAGCCCTCGACGTAGTGCACGTAGGCACCCTCGTCGACGATGATCAGCGTCCGCTCGAACTGGCCCATGTTCTCGGTGTTGATCCGGAAGTAGGCCTGCAGCGGGATGTCGACGTGCACGCCCGGCGGCACGTAGATGAAGGAGCCACCCGACCACACGGCGGTGTTCAGCGCGGAGAACTTGTTGTCACCGGCCGGGATGACCGAGCCGAAGTACTCCTTGAAGATCTCCGGGTGCTCGCGCAGCGCCGTGTCGGTGTCCAGGAACAGGACGCCCTGCTCCTCCAGGTCCTCGCGGATCTGGTGGTAGACGACCTCGGACTCGTACTGCGCGGCGACACCCGCGACCAGCCGCTGCTTCTCCGCTTCCGGGATGCCCAGCTTGTCGTAGGTGTTCTTGATGTCCTCGGGCAGGTCTTCCCAGGTCTGGGCCTGCTGCTCGGTGGACCGCACGAAGTACTTGATGTTGTCGAAGTCGATGCCCGACAGGTCCGCGCCCCAGTTCGGCATGGGCTTGCGGTCGAACAGCTTCAGGGCCTTCATGCGAGTCTCGAGCATCCACTCGGGCTCGCTCTTCTTGTCCGAGATGTCGGTGACGACGTCCTCGGACAGACCTCGCTTGGCGGAAGCGCCCGCGACGTCCTCATCGGCCCAGCCGTATTCGTAGTTGCCCAGCGTCGCCAGGGTTTCTTCCTGGGTGAGCTGACCAGAACCGTCGGTGGTGGGATTGCGCTGCTCCGCAGCGGCAGTCATACGGACTCCCCTCCAGCAGGAATCGGGGCGGTGTTCTGCCGGTCCTTCGGGACCGGACCGGCAGAGGTCTGTTCGGTCTCCGGGTCGTGCCGACCCGGATCCGACAACCGCGCGGTTGGTACGTGCGTGGTGCAGGCCGCATCACCGTTCGCGATCGTGGCCAGCCGCTGCACGTGGGTGCCGAGTACTTCGGCGAACGCCGCCGTCTCGGCTTCGCACAGCTGCGGGAAGTCCGCAGCGACGTGCGCCACCGGGCAGTGGTGTTGGCAGAGCTGCTCGCCGCTTCCGACGCTGCGCGCCGAGGCAGCGTAGCCCTCCCGGGTGAGCGCGTCGGCGAGTACCTCCGCGCGCTCGGCCGGGGTCCGGGCGGCCACGAGCGCGTCGCGGTGATGGGCCACGAGGGCTGCCATCCTCCGCTCGGCGAACTCGCGCACCGCCTGTTCCCCTTCGTTCTCGGCGATGAACCGCAACGCGGCCACCGCCAGGTCGTCGTAGGCGTGCCCGAACCTGGCCCTGCCTGACTCGGTGAGCAGGTAGAGCTTCGCCGGCCGGCCACGACCACGGCGACCGCGCGGAGAGGACTCCCGGGTGTAGGCCTCACCCTCGGCGACCAGCACGTCCAAGTGCCGGCGCACCGCGGTGGGGCTTACCCCGAGCTCTTCGGCCACCGCCGCAGCGGTGATCGGCCCCCGTTCCAGCAGCAACCGCGCAACCGTGTGCCGGGTCCTGCCGTCGCCTTGCGCAGCCGCGCCGGGGTGGCCCGCAGGCCCCGTCTCGGTGGCGGCTGCGGTCGGCGTCGACGTCCCGACCTTTTTCACAACACGAATGTTACCTATTTCGATCGCACGCACCAGGGCGCGGGGCGGGCACGTGATCTGACTCACGCGATTAGGCTGCGTCCTCGTGGCTGCAGGCGAAACGACGGACCAGGCGGAATTGCTCCCCGGATCGGACTCAACCGAACGGACGAGCACGTCGCCGATCGACCATGCCGAACGGAGGCAGCTCGACCACGTCCGCCGCTTCGGCACCACCGGTTCGCTGATCCTGGCCGCCGGTGCGTTCGGCGCGGGCGCCAACCCGGTGATCAACCCGCTCTACGGCGCCCGCCTGCTCGGCCTGCTCACCCGGATGCCCACGGTCGCGATGGCGATCTGCTGGCTCGGGATGCTCATGATCGTCGCCGCCTGGCTGTGGCTGGGCCGGCTGTGCCTGCCCGGTCGCGAGCGGATCGTCAGCGTCGGCCAGCTCGCGCGCACCGCCGGGATGTGGGGGCTGCCGCTGGCGCTGTGCCCGCCGCTGTTCAGCACCGACATGTACAGCTACCTCGCGCAGAGCGAGGTAGCCGCTCGCGGGTTCAACCCGTACCTGGTCAGCCCGGCCATCGGCCTGGGCGTGGACCACCCGTTCACCAGCAACGTGCCCAACATCTGGCGCGACACGCCCTCGCCGTACGGCCCGCTGTTCCTGATGTTCGGCCAGCAGATCTCGCGGATCATCGGCGACAACGTGATCTTCGGCGTGCTGCTCTGGCGCGTCGTGATGCTGTGCGGGCTGGCGCTGGCCGTGTGGGCGATCCCCCGCCTGGCCCGCCGTTGCGGGGTGCACCCGGCCGCCGCGCTGTGGCTGAGCGTCGCCAACCCCATCGTGCTGTTCCACGTGATCAGCGGCATGCACAACGAGGCGCTGATGGTCGGCATCATGCTCACGGCCATCGAGCTGGGCCTGCGGTACCAGTCGATCCCCGGCACGGTCGGGGCCGGAGTGCTGCTGACCATCGCGGGGGCGATCAAACCACCGGGGTGGATCGCGCTCGGGTTCTTCGGCATCTGCCTGGTGCTGCTGCAGGGCGGTCGATGGCGCGACCTGGTGCGCGTCGGCGGCCTGCTGGGCGCCGTGTTCCTGACCACGATGACGGTGATCACCTTGAGCAGCGGGTGGGGCCTGGGCTGGATCGACACCTTCGACGTGCCCAACCGGGTCAAGACCTTCATGGCACCGCTGACCGCCTTCGGCATGACCGGCGGCGGGGTGTCCACGCTGCTGGGGCTGGGCAACCAGACCGACGCCATGCTGGTCATCACCAAGATCATCGGCTACCTGATCGTGGCCGGCGTGTGCCTGTGGATGCTGTGGCTGTCCTTCCGCGGCCGCGTCCAGCCGCTGGTGGCGATGGGCGCGACCTTCCTCACCCTCGCGCTGGCCGTGCCGGTGCTGTGGCCCTGGTACCTGCTGTGGTCCGTGGTGCCGCTGGCGCTGTCGACCAACAGCTCCCGGTTCCGGATCACCGCGACCGTGATCTGCGCGGCCGTGTCCCTGGTGATCCCGCCGACCGGGGCCGGATTCGTGCTGCGCGCCTACCAGATCCCGCTCGCCGTGATCGCCGCGATCATCGCCTTCGCGATCACGGTCGTGCTGGTGAGGAAGCGCATGCCCGCGCTCTGGCCCACCCTCGACCGCGTTCGCCCCGTCACGCAATAGGCTGTGAATCCGTGAGCAACGAGAGTCCGGCCGTCCTGCTGCGCGGGCTGGAGAAGCGCTTCGGGGACACCACCGCGGTCGCCGGGCTCGACCTGCGCCTGCCGCGCGGCAGCGTGCTCGCGCTGCTGGGCCCCAACGGCGCGGGCAAGACCACGACGGTCGAGATCTGCGAGGGCTTCCAGCGCCCGGACGGCGGTGAGGTCCGCGTCCTGGGCCTCGACCCGCGCACCGAGGGCGAGCAGCTGCGCCCCCGCATCGGCGTGATGCCCCAAGGCGGCGGCGCCTACCCGGGCGTGCGCGCCGAGGAGATGCTGCACCTCGTCGCCGCGTGCACCGCCAACCCGCTCGACCCGGCCTGGCTGCTGGAAGTGCTGGGCCTGGAGTCGGTGCGCCGCACCTCCTACAAGCGGCTCTCCGGGGGTCAGCAGCAGCGCTTGTCGCTGGCCTGCGCCCTCATCGGCCGCCCCGAGCTGGTCTTCCTCGACGAACCGACCGCAGGCCTCGACCCGCAGGCCCGCCGCCTGGTGTGGGACCTGATCGCCGCGCTGCGCCGGGACGGCGTGAGCGTGCTGCTGACCACGCACCTGATGGACGAGGCCGAGGCCCTGGCCGATCGGGTCGTCATCGTCGATCACGGCCGCGCGGTCGCCGACGGCACCGCCGAGGAGCTCACCTCACCGGCCGACGGCAAGCAGGAGCTCCGGTTCCGCTCGCAGACCGGCCTGGACCTGGACCTGCTGCTCGCCGCGCTGCCCGAGGGCTACAAGGCCGAGGAGCTGCGGCCCGGCGACTACGTCGTGCGCGGCGAGATCAACCCGCAGGTGGTCTCCACCGTGACCGCGTGGTGCGCTCAGCACAGCGTGCTGGCGCACGAGCTGCGGGTCACCCGCCGCAGCCTGGAGGACGTCTTCCTGGACCTGACCGGACGGGAGCTTCGATCGTGACCGCCGAGCTCGGCGACCGGTTCCCCGGAGGAACCTTCAAGCCCGCCCCCGGCCGGGGCCGCCCGCTCCGGATGCTGGCCGCGCAGACCCGCATCGAGACGCTGCTGATCGTCCGGCACGGCGAGCAGGCCCTGCTCACGCTGATCATCCCGATCGCACTGCTCATCGGCATGAGCGTCATCCACATCGGCGACCTCCCGGAGCCCCGGGTGAACTCGGTGATGCCGCGCATCCTGGCGCTGGCGGTGATGTCCACGGCGTTCACCGGCCAAGCCATCGCCCTGGGCTTCGACCGCCGCTACGGCGTGCTCAAGCGGCTCTCGGCGACCGCCCTGCCGCGCTGGACGCTCATCTCGGGCCGGGTGCTGGCGACCCTGCTCGTCGTGGCGCTGCAGGCCGTGGTGCTGGGCGTGACGGCCCTGCTCCTGGGCTGGTCACCGGCCCTGGCCGGACTGCTGCCCGGGGCCGGGCTGCTGGTGCTGGGCACGCTGGTCTTCGGCGCCGCGGGCGTGCTCGTCGGCGGCTCGCTGCGCCCGGAGATCGTGCTGGCCCTGGCCAACGCGATCTGGTTCGTCCTGCTGCTCGCCGGAGGCCTGGCCCTGCCCGCCGAGGACCTGCCCGGCCCGCTCAGCACCATCGCCGGGTTCCTGCCCTCGGGCGCGCTGGCCGAAGCCCTCGACGCCGGTCTGGTCCACGGCGCGCTGCCCGGCGTGCAGCCGATCCTCGTGCTCCTCGCTTGGGGCGTCGCGTGCGGGGCCACCGCGCTGCGCACCACCAAGCTGACCTGACGCGGGCGCACCACCGGACGACGGGGATCCCTACAGTGGCGGCATGACGAAGATCGCTCGCCACGCCAAGGCATCTCTCGAATTAGTCCACGCGATGATCTACTTCGCGCCGGAAGCCGAGGACCGGTTCACCTCCCTCGGCCTCAAGCCCGGTCGGATGAGCTACTACGCGGGCCGCTCGGCTGCGATGGGCCCGGTCGGCGCTGGTGTGGTCGCCGCGACCTTCTACAACTTCAACCCGGTGTCGGTCGCCAAGTCGATCCCGGACGCCTGGGACATCGCCGCACCGGCCGACGTGCTGGACGCCCGCCTGGACGCCGTGGACGCCGCGCTGCACCGGCTGCTCGGTGACGAGGTGCTGGCCTCCGACGACGTCGCCGAGGCCGCGGAGCTGGCGCGGATCGCCACCGGCGGGTGCAGCCCGGAGGGCAAGCCGCTCTACGCCGGGCACGCCGACCTCGCCTGGCCGGAGGCACCGCACCTCAAGCTGTGGCACGCGATCACGCTGCTGCGCGAGTTCCGCGGCGACGGCCACATCGCGGCGCTGCAGCAGGCAGGCGTCTCGGGCATCCAGTCGCTCGTGCTGCACAGCAGCGTGCGCGGCGGGTTCACCCCGGAGGCCGCCCGCACGCTGCGCGAGTGGTCCGAGCAGGAGTGGGCCGAGGCCACCGAGCAGCTGCGCGAGCGCGGCCTGGTCGACGCCGAGGCCGTGCTCACCGAGCAGGGCGAGCAGTTCCGCGAGGAGATCGAGGTCCGCACCGACGAGATGGCGCTGGCGCCGTGGCAGGCGCTCGGCGAGGAGCGCACCGCCACGCTCGTGGAGAAGGGCGGCAAGCTCAGCAAGGCCCTGGCCGGGGCGGGTGCGCTGCCATCCGGCCTGTTCAAGTGACCCGGACTGCCCAGGCGTGACCTGCGGGCGGGTTGATCCGAGCGGCGGAATACCATTCAGTTGTGGCGCTACCTACTTGGATCTCCCGCCCGTCACCGCGCACCGTGCGGATCCTCGCGATCGCCGTGCTGGTGACGCAGGCACTGATCTCGGTGACCGGTGTGACCGTCCGCGTGACGGGCTCGGGTCTGGGATGCCCGACCTGGCCCCAGTGCTTCCCGGGCAGCATGGTCCCGGTGCCGCACGCGGAGGTCGCCGCCCTGCACCAGGCGATCGAGTTCGGGAACCGGCTGCTGACCGGGGTCGTCGGCTTCATCGCGCTGGCCTGCTTCCTGGCGGCGTGGCGCTGCCTGCCCCGCCGCACGCGCCTGGTGCGGCTGGCGCTGCTCATGCCGCTCGGCGTCCTCGCGCAGGCGGTCATCGGCGGTATGACCGTGCTGGTGGACCTGGCCTGGTGGAGCGTCTCCGTGCACTTCATGGCCTCGGCGATCCTGATCTGGCTGGCCGCGATGCTGGTCAAGGCCACCACCGAGGGCGACCGCGCACCGCTGGGGATCGTGCCCAAGCCGATGCGGCGCCTGCTGACCGCGCTGGTCGTGGTCACCGCGGCCGTGCTGGTGGCGGGCACGCTGGTGACTGCGGCCGGTCCGCACGCGGGCGACCCGGACACGCCTCGCCTGGGCCTCGCGGTCACCACAGCGGTCCAGCTGCACGGCCTGCTGGTGATGGCCTACGTGCTGATGCTGGCGGTCTTCGGCGTCTGGCTGCGCTCGGCCCGCCCCACCAAGGCGCTGATCAAGGCCTACATCACCGCCTGCGCGATGGTCCTGGTGCAGGGCGCGATCGGCTCGGCCCAGTACTACCTGGGCGTCCCGGAGGCGATGGTGGTGCTGCACGTCGCCGCCGCCACGGGCGTGATCATCACGACCGCGGCCCTGTGGACGGAGTCCCGCAACCGCGGCCCGCTCCCCCACCCCGAGGTCGCCGAGGAGCAGGAGTCCGTGGCGGTCTGACCCACCGCTCGGAGACCGCCGAGGAGCTGCGCCTTCCCTCTCGGGAGTTTCCGCCACCCGGAGCGACTCCCGAGCAAGATCAGAACCGGAGCTTGGGCTTGCCCTCCCGCTCCCAGCGCCGCCAGAGCTCCGGCATCTCGCCGGCGAGCCACTTGTAGAACTCGTTGACCGTCCGCAGGCGGCGGGCGCGCTCGCCCTGGCCGCTGAACATGCGCAGCCCGGTGGCGGTGAGCTCTTCGAGGTCGGTGACGCGTTCCATCCGCTGGCGGACCAGGGCGGGCCAGCGGTCCTCCTCCACCTGGTAGAGGGCGGCTTCACGGCCTTGGCGCGTGGTCTTGGAGATGACGCCGAGGCGCATCAGGAGCCGGACGTTGGTGCTGATCGAGCCGGTGCTGGCGGCCAGCGCGTGCGAGAGCTCGCTGGCGGTGCGCTCCGGCGGGTCGCAGATCAGCAAGAACGCCAGGATGCGGCCGGCGATCAGCGGCATCCCCTCGGTGGCTTCGAAGTGAGCGGCCATCTGCTCGATCCACTCGGACATGGCCGGTCGGTCGGTGCGCTGCAGGTAGTCGTCGGCCTCGGACACGCCGCCTCCCTAGATCGAGTTCAGTATCCGCTGAAAACATAAACCACAACGAACGACTCGACCAGCCGGCGCGGCGGCGTGTCCGCCGAAGAACCAGGTCAGCGGGCTCGCGGACCGGCCATCTTGCGACGGTGCGCGGCACCGATCTTCAGCGCGGCGGTGGTGTCGGCGTCCCACTCGCTGGAGGTCAGGCCGTCGACGGCCTCGACCAGCGCCTCGCCGACAGCGGGGCTGGTGACCATGACGTCGCCGAGGCGGCCGTCCTCACCGACCAGCACCACGCGGGCGCCGGCGCGGCCGATGTTCTCCACCACCGCGCGGGCCGATCCGCCGTGGTCGGCGACGAACGCCTTGGCCACGGCCAGGGCCTTCGGGGTCGGCGCGGTGCTCTGCTCGGTGTCCTTCTCGGCTGTCATGCCGGGATCCTAAACAGCTCCCGCCCCCGGGCAGAACCGGTCGTTGCGCACGACACTCGATCTCTGCGGTTCGGCGGCGCGCGAATCGCGCGGGACGCGCGCGCGACGCCGAAGATGCGAGCAGGTCGTCGCGGCCGGGATGATCGACGGCGACGACGGCGTTGCTCCTCAAGGACACAGAAGCAAGCCCCTGCGAAGGAGAAGACACATGCGCGCGATCCGGGTGGCGACCAACGGCGGGCCCGAGGTCCTCGAACTCGGTGAGGTCGAGGTGCCCGAGCCGGGCTCCGGGCAGCTGCTCGTCGACGTCGCCGCGGCCGGGGTGAACTTCATCGACACCTACCAGCGCAGCGGCGTCTACTCGATGCAGCTGCCCTTCACCCCGGGTTCCGAAGGCGCGGGCGAGATCGTCGCCGTGGGCGCGGACGTCGACGGGTTCTCCGTCGGTGAGCGGGTGGCGTGGGCGATGGCGCCCGGCAGCTACGCCGAGAAGGCGCTGGTCCCGGCGAGCGCCGCGGTCAAGGTTCCCGAGGGCGTCGCCGCCGACACCGCCGCCGCGGCGATGCTGCAGGGCATGACGGCGCACTACCTGGTGACCTCGACGCACCCGGTCGCCACCGGCGAGACGGCGCTGGTCCACGCGGCCGCAGGCGGCATGGGCCTGCTGCTGACCCAGCTGATCAAGGCCAAGGGCGCGAACGTCATCGGCACCGTGTCCACCGACGAGAAGGAGCGGCTGGCGCGCGAGGCGGGAGCGGACGAGATCATCCGCTACACCGACGCCGACGTGGCCGCCGAGGTTAGCGACCTCACCGACGGGCGCGGCGTGGACGTGGTCTACGACGGGGTCGGGAAGTCGACCTTCGAGGCGAGCCTGGCGAGCCTGCGCCCGCGCGGCACGCTGGCGCTCTTCGGCGCCTCCAGCGGCCCCGTCCCGCCCGTCGACCCGCAGCGGCTGAACTCCAGCGGCTCGCTGTTCCTGACCCGGCCGTCGCTGGCGCACCACATCCTCACCCGCGCCGAGCTCGACTGGCGCGCGGGCGAGGTCTTCGACTGGATCGCCCGCGGCACGATCACCCTCCGCGTCGGCGGCACCTACGCGCTGGATGACGCCCGCAAGGCCCACGAGGACCTGGAAGCCCGCCGGACCACCGGCAAGCTCCTCATCGTCCCCTGACCGGTCCGACGTTCGCGCGGCACTCGGGTGCGGTGACGTCGTGGGGTCGGGGAGGTTTTCATGAGAACTTCCCCGACCCCACGAACGACAACGGTCCCCACGAACGAGAACGGTCAGCGGGTCACCAGGGCCAGCCGAGGACGGGGAGGCTCAGGGCCGAGTCCACCGCGAGGGCCACGAACACGATCATCAAGTACGTGTTGGACATGTGGAACAGGCGCATGGGTTTGGTGGGCACCCCGCGCTTGGTGGCCGCGTGCAGGCGGTGGGCGAGCACGATGAACCAGGCGCCGGAGACCACCGCGAAGGCGGCGTAGAGCCAGCCGGTGGCCGGGACCAGCAGCAGCGTCCACGCCACCATCAGCCACGTGAACAGCACGATCTGCCGGGACACCGCGGTCGGCTGCGCCACCACCGGCAGCATCGGGACACCGGCGCGCTCGTAGTCGTCCTTGTACTTCATCGCCAGCGACCAGGTGTGCGGCGGCGTCCAGAAGAACACCACGCCGAACATCACCAGCGCGGGCCAGTCGACGCGGCCGGTCACCCCGGCCCAGCCGATCACCACGGGCATGCAGCCCGCCGCGCCGCCCCAGACGATGTTCTGCACGGTCCGCCGCTTGAGGACCATCGTGTAGATGAAGACGTAGAACAGGATCGTGACCACGGCCAGCACGCCTGCCAGCAGGTTCGTGGCGGCCCACAGGACGAGGAACGATCCGGCGCCCAGCGCGATGCCGAAGATCAGCGCGTGCCGGTTCGAGACCGTGTGGCGCACCAGGGGTCGGGCCCGCGTGCGCTTCATCACCTGGTCGATGTCGGCGTCGACGACGCAGTTGAGCGCGTTGGCGCTGCCGGCGGCCATCGTTCCGCCGACGAGCGTGGCCAGCACCAGGAAGGGCGAGGGGATGCCGCGCACGGCCAGCAGCATGGCGGGGATGGTGGTCACCAGCAGCAGCTCGATGACCCGCGGCTTGACCAGGCCCAGATAGGCTTTGAGCAGGTCAGCGACCTTGCGGGTGGGCTGACGGGAGAGGTGCGCGGCGGTGGTCACGACGCTGCGCTCACCGCTGACATGGCACTCCCCGCACTTGCTGATCGCACTCCCGCCGGTCCCGGAGAAGAACGGAACCGAACCGTTAAGCAATAGTAGTCGCGCTACAGAACCCCGTCCCGCGCGGGTGCGAGTGCGCCTGTTCACACGGTCGTGGGGCTAAACTGGAACCGTTCGGCGATAGCCGCGTTTACGGCGGTTCACCAGCGCGAAGACCGGTTCTGGTGCACGCTGGTCGACGAATCGCCGGCTCCCCCACCGTGCGAAGGAACGGTTCTCGCAGGTCGAGGCTGGTTCAGCAGGGGGACGACACCGTTTCTCAAACGGGCCGCCGGGCACCTGATCGGCAGCGACTAGGCTGCCCGACGGACGAGGGATAACTGCGGTTCGAATCGGTCCAGTGGACCGTTCGCCGCGTTGAGGGAAATACCGCCGAAGGAAAACTGGAGCTGCGTCCGTGTCCGTCACCGACGACCTTGCCCGCTTGACGACCAAGCGACTGCCCAACGACTGGACCGAGCTGGATCAGCGCGCTGTGGACACCGCACGCGTGCTCGCCGCCGAC
>NZ_BAAGZP010000041.1:0-20224 GCF_054778355.1 Saccharopolyspora tripterygii
GAAGGCGGCGTGGGCGTCGCTGAGTTCCTGGCCGGCGAGAAGCTGCTCTGAGTCGTTCACGGGTTTTCGAGGAGGCATAGGTTTCATGGCTGAGGTTCTGGTCCTCGTCGATCACGTGGACGGCGAGGTCAAAAAGGTCACCTACGAGCTGCTGCCCGCAGCGCGTCGCATCGGTGAGCCGTCGGCGGTCGTCGTCGGCGAGCCGGGCACGGCGGGCAAGCTGTCGGAGGCCCTGGGTTCCTACGGTGCGGCGAAGGTCTACGCGGCGGAGTCCGCGGAGGCCGCGCAGTTCCTGGTCACGCCGCAGGTCGACGTGCTGGCCGCGCTGGCCGGTTCGGCGAACCCGGCGGCGGTGCTCATCCCGGCGTCGGTGGATGGCAAGGAGGTCGCCGGTCGTCTGGCGATCCGCCTGGAGGCGGGTCTGCTGTCGGAGGTCGTGGACGTCGACGGTGAGGGCGTGGCTTCGCACTCGCTGTTCGGTGGCACCTACGACGCCAAGGCGAAGGTCACCAAGGGCACCCCGGTGATCACCGTGCTGCCCGGTTCCATCGAGGCCGAGCAGGCCTCGGGTGCCGCCGCGGTCGAGCAGGTCGAGGTCCCGGCCGCCACTGGTGCCAAGATCACGGGTCGTCAGCCGGCCGAGGCTGGCGACCGCCCGGAGCTGACCGAGGCCAGCGTCGTGGTCTCCGGTGGTCGTGGTGTCGGTTCGGCCGACCAGTTCGAGGTCGTCGAGAAGCTGGCCGACACCCTCGGTGCGGCTGTGGGTGCCTCGCGCGCCGCGGTGGACTCGGGTTACTACCCGCACCAGTTCCAGGTCGGTCAGACCGGTAAGACCGTCTCGCCGCAGCTCTACATCGCCCTCGGTATTTCTGGTGCGATCCAGCACCGGGCGGGCATGCAGACGTCCAAGACGATCGTCGCGGTCAACAAGGACGCCGAAGCGCCGATCTTCGAGATCGCCGACTACGGCATCGTGGGAGACCTGTTCACCGTCACCCCACAACTGGCCGACGAGATCACCACACGCAAGAGCTGAGGCCCTGACGCGAACAAGCGGGCCGTGCTCACACCAAAGCACGGCCCGCTCCTCCCTCTCTGCTGGGCGACCAGCCAGGGGCGAACCCCACGCTGGACAACGACTTCGGAGGTTCAATAAGCCCGAGGAGGATCGGAGCAGTTGTCGCCGCGTGCGCAGCGGATTGCGGAGCAGAGTGGGCGCGGCCGTGGACGCAGCCGTCGAGCTCTTCGGGGAGAAGGACTACCATCAGACCTCGCTCAAGCAATCGCACAGCGGGTGGGAGTCCGTCCAGTCGGCATTGCATCACCACTTCGGGGCAAGCAGCAGCTGCTGCGCGCCGTCCCCGAAAAGCACTACCGGCCCCTCGCCCAACGTCCGGACATGGAAGTGGTTCCGGAAGGCCGTTCCAAGTTCGTCGACGAGGTGCTCGTCGCGACTCGGCGCAACGCCGATGGCCGGCGCCGAGTCCAGTCCTTCTCGGTGATGACGGCGAAACCCTGACTGGCGACGATCCAACGCACGAGGTCGGAGACGTTCTACTGGGAGAGATCAATCCGAGCGGGAAGCTGACCGAGACGATCCCGGTGCGCGCTTCGATGTACGTGGGCTCGAAGTCGGCCCCACCTTCGCCGATGGCCTTTCCTACTCGGAGTTCCGATTCGATCTCAAGGTCATCGCGCCGTCGGTGGACGACCCGACCTGCCTGAACGTCGAGCTGACCGTGCCCAACACGAGTGCCCGGGACGGGAGCAAAGTCGTCCAGGTTTATAGCTGAACCCGGTTCTGGGCTCGATCCTCCCGTCAAGCTGCAGGGATGGACCAAGATTTGCACGTGCCCGCAGGCGAGTCGCGGATCGCACGGGTGGAAATCGCCGAGAAGATCTCGCTCCAATGGAACCTCCAAACCCGAACCTAGGCCTTTACCGGGGGAATGCTGACCGTGCGGGTAGGAGCATCCTCTCGTAACATCCGCCTGGGATGCGGCTGTCGACGTGCCGGGCAGCCCATTAGTCGTCCCGCTTACCTCGTTCTCGACGCTGGGCCAATGGCTGGAACAACCGGTCCTGGGCACGAACTGCGCACACTCCTCGACGCCCGCAGAGGAATTCAGGGGCAGATTGCCACCTGTTCGCGGGATGAAGCAGGACAGGACTCCGTACATGGCATCCCAGAGCCGCACTTGGTCGGCATCCACATCGGTCAGTTCGCACTGAACCCGGCCACCGCCGTCAAAGTCGAGGACCGCCCTGACCACGGGCGGATTCGGGTTGAAGGCCAGGCGGGACGGTGAACGTCGCGACCCGAGCTCGCATCCCCGACGCCGGCACGGGCTCGAAGGAATCGGTGGCACGGCAGCGCAAGCACAGGCGCGGGAGCGGGAACTGCACCGTCTCACACGACCGGCAGCGGCCCCCGGCGAAGCCGAACTTGTAGTCCACGTTTCGTGCCACGAACGGTGCCGAGAGCCGAACGGGTTCCGGGCGCCGAGGCAGGACGCGGTCGAGCCTTCCCCGCCACACCAAGTATGTCGGGTAAGACACGCGCGGCTGCCAGACTAGCGTCTCGGAACCGAGCGTTCGGCGACTCGCTCGGTGGCCCGCAGCAGAAGCAGGTCCGCGCCGTCGGCGAGCGAGACGCCCAGACCCCCGGAGCCGCCTCGTTGAGCCCGACGGCCAGCATCAACCCGATCTGCGCGGCCCCGGAATTGCCGATCTCAACCTCCAGATCAGCGCCGGCGGAGCGCCCCCCGGTCCGACGCATGAAGTCACGCCGCACCGCCTTGACCCCGCGGGTTCGTGTCGGCCAGCGCGACGGCATCGATCTCATACACCGCGCACCCGCTGCTCTTTACGAGCTGCTCGAGAGCGCGTTCGGCAATCCCGACGTACTCCCGCTCGCCGAAGCGCTCTTCCCAGGCGCGGGAAGTGACTTCGCCCGGGATCCGCCACTGGTCGAGAAACTCGGCGCTGACTGACGCGGTGCCCACGACTTCTGCGAGCACGCCCTCGTCGCCGAAGACGAATGCGGCGGCCGCATCCCCACCATCTCGCTCGTCAGCGCCGCCGACTTCCCCGCCCCGGATCAGCCGCAGCGCGCCGGCTTCTCCGGCGGCGATGCGGGCACGCGCTACCCGGACGGAGGGATAGAAGCGGTAGACCGCGCCGCGGACGACCCCCTGTTGGCTGACGTCGAGGCCTGCGAGGACGAGGCAGTTGTTGATGACCCCGACGAGCAAGGAGCCGAAGAGAGCTCGCGACGCTGCCGTTGCCGCCGAAAAAGCTGGTACCGCCGAGCATGACGGCGGCGATCACCGACAGCTCGTCGCCATCACCCCTGGTAGCGGCCGGATTCCAGCCGCCCGGCGTAGAGCATCCCAGCGGCGTCGCCAAGGCGGGGAAACTGCTGCTGGCCACCATCCGGCAGAACGTCTATCAACGCTCCCTCCCCCTAGTCACCCGGGAGCTCCGCATCGAGCAGTCGGCTCTCCACGACCGCGCAGGACTCACCGGAGCGGCTTCATGGTCCTCGACGAACTGTTCCCGCCCGCCCGGCTCGCCCAGTGGCTCGACGCCACCACACCTCACGGGATCCCGGCACTGGCCGAGACCTCCGCCTGAGCGCGCGTCGCGAAGCACGGGCGGTCCCAGCGGCGCTGGGACCGCCCGTCTTCCGCGCGACGACCGTGGAACTCTCATTCGGCTGCGGGTTGAACCGCTCGTTCCTCGGTCTCCTCGGCGTTCATGGCTCCGCGGGTCTCCGGGCTCAGCACTCCCGCGACGACGAAGACCAGGACCATGGCGAAGAGGAACACCATGAGCCGACCGGGCACGTCGGCCAGTTCCGGGCTGGCGAGGTTGACGAAGCTCGGCATCAGACCACCGACCATGAAGCCGAGGTTCCAGCAGATCGCGGTTCCGCGCCCACGCAGCGCCGTCGGGTAGCGCTCGTTGAGGAACACCAGGACCGGGGCGTAGGCGGCGTTGGCGAAGAAGGCCAGGGCTGATGCGTAGAACATGATCAGGCCGGTGCTCGCCGGGTCGGTGCTCGTGATCAGCCACACCAGCAGGGGCAGGGCGACGAGGTTGAACGAGCCGATCGCCAGCATCGTGCGTCGGCGTCCGAAGTGCTCGCTGAGCTCACCCGCGGCCACCGCGGCGACGATCACTCCCAGGCTCGAGACCAGCAGGATCGTGCCTTGCGCGCTCTGGGCGACACCGCTGACCTTGCCCAGCAGCGTCGGGAGGAATCCGGAGGTCAGGTAGTACTGCGAACCCGCGCCGGAGACCAGCACCAGGTTGAGCACGAGCAGCCCTCCCCTGCCGCCGCGGGCCAGGTCGGTGAAGCGCGTCTTCGGGCCGGGGGCCTGCTGCTGCGCCTTCCACAGCGGCGACTCCTCGACCCCGCGGAGCACGAGGAAGCTGATCAGCGCCGCCATGAGCCCGGAGAAGAACATGACGCGCCACCCCCAGACGTTGAACTGCTCGCCCGGGAAGATCGCGCTGACCAGGATGAACACGCCGCTGGCCAGGGCCGCACCGATGCCCGCGCCGCCGCCACCGATCAGCCCGGACATCAGGCCTCGCCAGCGCTGCCCGACGCTCTCGGTGCCCAGGGTGTGCGTCGCCGCGACGACGCCGCCGACGAACACGCCCTGCACCAGGCGCAGCGCCAGGAACAGCAGCGGTGCGGCGATACCGGCGGCGGCGTAGGTCGGCACGACACCCATCGCCGCCGTGGACAACCCCACGCCGGCCAGCACGATGACCATCGTCTGCTTGCGCCCGTTGCGATCGGCCACCGCTCCGAAGATCGCCGCTCCGGCCGGGCGGAGCAGCACGCTCACCGCGAACGAGGCGTAGACGGCGGCGAGGCTCAGGGTGGGGCTGGCCACCGGGAAGATCAGGTCGCCGATCGTGCTGGCGACGTAGAGCAGGATGAACAGGTCGAACAGGTCGAACGCCCACCCCGCCACCGAGGCGAAACTCGCGTACAGCGTGGCTCTTCTGGACAGTCCGGTGTTCGCAGTGGACATGCCCACCTCCTCATCGAGGTCTGTTGGTGTGGTGTTGCGGAACGAGGTTCCGCGGCTTCGGTCGGGTCAGGGCGCGGAACGCCAGTTTGCCGACGCGGGGGCCACAGCGCGTTCCAAGTCGATCTCCTCCTCCCCCGGAACGCGAATCCTGGTGAACCGGCCTTCGTCGCCGACGCGCGGAATCGTCGCGTCGAGCCCCATCTTCGCGCCCACACCGTCCGCTGTGGACGGATCGAGCCGTGACCCCTGCGCACCACCGACGAGCACCAGGTCGCGGTCAGCCTGGAAGCGGGTGGCGACGGCCCACTCGACCTCGTGGTGGTCGAAGACGTCCACATCGGAGTCGACCACCGTCACGTGCTTGATGTCGTAGTGCGCGCCCAGCGCCGCGAGGATCAGGTTCTTCACCTCGCCGGGCCGGGGATCGCGGACCTGCACATAGAGGTGGTAGCGGCATACGCCGCCGCGCGGCAGGTGCACGGCCCGCACGCACTGGAAGTTCTGCCTCAGGTGCGCCAGGAAGGAGCCTTCGCGCGGAATGCACCCCAGCAGCAGGTGTTCCAGTCCGCCGCCGACGATGGTGTGGTAGATCGGGTTTCGGCGATGCGTCATCGCGTCGATGCGCACCACGTGGCGGTCGGCGCGAGGCCCGTAGTACTGGGGGAATTCGCCGAAGGGTCCCTCCGGCTCGCGGACATCGGCGAGAAGCCTGCCTTCCAGCACGATCTCCGCGTCGGCGGGAACCCGGACCTCGTTGGTGACCGCCTTGGTTACCGACAGCGGGCTGCCGCGCAGCGCCCCGGCGATCTCCAGCTCGTCGTGGCCGATCGGCACCGCCGCCTGCGAGGACATCAAGGTGAGCGGGTCGACGCCGATGACGATCGCCACCTCCAGGTCCGTTCCCGACGCTTCGGCCTGCCCGAAGAACGCGGCAGTGTGCCGGGGCAGCAGGAGGGCCCCGAGCCGGTCCGGCCCGCTGACCTGCAAGCGGTGGATGGACACGTTCTGCGACCCGGTCGTCGGGTTGCGCGCGATGAGCAGGCCCGCGGTGATGTACGGGCCGTGGTCGTGCTCGTTGTGCGTGGGAACCGGCAACGAGCCGAGGTCGACCTCGCGGATCACCTCGTTCTGGCACGGGGCGTCCTCGACCTCGGTCCACGGAACGGGGTCCTGGCATGCCTGCTGGAAGCGGTCGATGAGTTCGGTCTCGGCGACCCCGAGCGCTTCCGCCATCCACTCGCGGCGCGACAGCAGCCCGGACACGACGGCGATGTCCTTCCCGCCGGGCTCGCCGAAGACCACCGCGCGGTCGCCGTCGAGCCGGTTGGCGATTCCGGCCAGCTCGAAGCGGAGGTCCACTCCCGGCCTGGCCGCGGACAGCCGTCCGGTCGTCTGCAGGTGGTCCAGCCACCCGCGCAGATCAGCGCCGACGGGCAGGGCGTTGTTCGTCATCTCTTCTCCCCGGTGACCGCCGGGACGGCCTTCGACCGGCCCGGTGTGAGGTGGGTGCAGGTCATCACCAGCAAGGGTGTGGCGACCGCGATGTAGGCGTTGTCAATGCCGAAGGGGTCACCGAGCAGGAACCAGCCGATGGTGGTCGGCAGCGCGAGCACGATCGCCCAGAACGCACCGGTCCTCGTGCCGTACCGGGGCGCGTAGAACATCAGCAGCACCAGCACCGCCAGTGCCGCGCGCAGCGATTTGGCCAGGAAGGTCACGGTGAGCACGTCGGTGGCGAACAGGGCCAGGGCGATCGGCACCAGGCCGGTCACCACCGTCGCCGCCCGGAGGAACAGCACGTCGCGGCGGTCGTCCCCGGCGGCGTTGAAGTGCGGTTGGTAGAAGTCCTTGAGCAGCAGCGTGGAAGCGCCGATGACCAGTGCAGCGATGGTCCCGAACATCGCACCGGCGAGCCCGGCGACGACGATCCCGGCCAAGACCGGGTCGATGTCCATGGCGAACGCGGGCATGGCCTGGATGCTCTTGATGTGCGGGTAGACCACCGCGCTGCACATGCCGATGAACGCGGCGAGCAGACCGTAGGGAACCAGGATCAGCGCCGAGTAGAACCCGGCTCGCTGCGCGCGGCGAGCGCTGCCGGCGGTGGTGATCGCCTGCACGACGTACTGGGTCGCGAAGATGGCACCGACCCCGGCGATCAGCCAGGCGAAGATCTGCCCGAAACCCACGCCGTGCCAGGAGAACATCGTCGGCGGCAGCGCTGCTCGCAGCCCGTCCACGCCGCCTGCGCGCTGGGCGCCGATGACCGCGAGGATGACCACCCCGGCCATCTTCACGATCGCGTGCACGGCGTTGGTGTAGACGACCGATCGCATGCCGCCCACCACCACGTAGAACGTGGCGAGCACACCGACCAGGACGACGGCCAGGTCGTGGTCGACGCCGAGCAGCCCGCTCAGGATCGCACCACCGCTGGCGTAGACCGAGACGGCGACGATCAGCAAGGAGCAGACCATGATCATCGACGTCGCGGTGCGCACCCTCCTCCCGTAGTAGCGGTCGAGGGCACCGGAGATCGTGTTCTCCCCCAGCTCGCTGAACTTGCGCGCCAGCAGGAAGGCGAAGAGCACGAACCCGATTCCCAGCGAGATGATGTTCCACGCGGCCGAGAGACCGGATCGGTAGGCCTCCTGCGCGGTGCCGATGCTCGCGCTCGTGCCGATGAACTCGGACGCGAGCAGGAATCCGATGAGGACGGCGGGAAAGCTCTTGCCGCCGCTGGTGAATCCTGACGCGGTCCGCGTCGAACGCCCGGCCAGGAAGCTGATCAGGGCGAGCAACGCGATGTAGCCCGCGACGATGAGAACCACTAACCAACCTGATTGCAAGGGAACCCTCCAACGCCGCTCCGTTGCGGCTAGAGAAACTACGAGCGAAGTTAGACCGGTGCGAGAGGCCCAGCCAGAACCTGTTGCGCATAGCTCCTATTGGCTCGGGTTATAGCCCGACGGGGAAGTGCACGTGCTTGAGCTCGGTGAACTGCTCGACGCCCTCGACCCCGCGGGTGCGGCCCATCCCGGACATCCGCACGCCGCCGGAGGGCATCTCGGCGTAGGAGTGGTTGTACCCGTTGAGCCACACGGTGCCCGACTGCAGCTCGCGCGCCACGGCGAAGCCGCGCGTGAGGTCACGCGTCCACACCGCCGCGGCGAGCCCGAAGGGCGTGGCGTTGGCCAGCTCGATCGCGTCCTCGTCGGAGTCGAAGACCTCCAACGACAGCAGCGGGCCGAAGATGTCCTCCTGCACCACGGGTGATCGCGGGTCCAGTTCGGACACGAGCGCGGGCGTGAGGAAGTGACCCGGCAGGCCGTCGGGGTGCACCTGCTCCCCTCCGACGAGGACGCGACCGTCCGCACGCGCGCGGTCGACGGCGTGGCACACCTTGTCCACCGCGGCTTCGGAGATCAGCGGACCGAGGTCGGTGCTCCCGTCCCTCGGATCTCCCGGGGTCGAGGCGCCGAGTCGTTCGCGCAGCAGCTCCTCGGCGTCCTTCGCGTGGCGCGCGTGCACGAGGATTCGCGTGCACGCCATGCACATCTGACCGCTGGTGATCACGGCCGCGCGGGCGGCCACCTCCACCGCGGCTTCCAGGTCGGCGTCGGCCAGCACGAGCATCGAGGCCTTGCCGCCCAGCTCCAGCAGCGGCCTGGTCATGGTGTCGGCAGCGGCGCGCATGACCGCTTGCCCGGCCGCGGTCGAGCCGGTGATCGCGACGGCCCTGGTGTCGGGGTGGGCTACGAGTGCAGCGCCCACTTCGGCGTCACCGGGGAGCACGTGGAGCACCTCCGGTGGTACTCCGGCCCGGTGGCCGAGCGCGATCACGCGCCGGGTGATGTGCGTGGTCTGCGGGGCGGGCTTGACGAGCGCCGTCACCCCGGCGGCGAACGCCGGAGCCAGATCGCGCAGCAACAGCAGCACGGGCCAGTTCCACGGGGTGATGAACACCGTCGGGCCGACCGGTTCGCGCACCAGGTGCGCCTCGCTCCCGTCGGGCAAGCCTGCGGCACGGCCCAGCGGAAGCCTGGCGAGACCGGCGTTGAAGCGCAGGGAATCGATCGCGCCCGCGATCTCCTTGCGCGCTTCACCGATGGGTTTCCCGGTTTCCCGCACCAGGTCCTCGGCGAGTTCCGAGCTGTGGTCGCTGAGCAGGTCGGCCCAGGCGTTCAGGGACTGCGCTCGGAGCCGGTGATCTCGCGGCCACCCGGTGCGCATGGCGCGGGTCGCTTCCGACACCGCTTCGCCGATCTCGGCGTCCGTGGCTTGTTCCGCGATGTCCAGTGGTTCGAGCGTCGCCGGGTTGACCGGCTGGAGGGGCGTTTTCATGACTTCCCGCCTCGGGGACGGCCGATTCGCTTGATCCGGTCCAGCAAGGTGCCGAACATCATGCGGAACGCGCTCGGCGCGGCGTGGGACTGCTGCGGTGCTTCTCCGGTGGTGGCGGCCTGGCGGACCGAGTCGGCGAACTGCTCGAACATGCGCCGGCTGATGTCACCGGCCAGCGCTCGGCCGAACTGGGCGATGCGGCCGGTCAGGTACACCGCCGCGTCGGCGCGCAGTTCCGTCCCCGCTGCGGTGGCGTGCGCCCGCAGCGTGATGTCGGCCTGGGTTTGCGCCCCGCCAGTGTCCTGGCCCTGCGCCAGCACGCGGATCGTGCCGGTGTCCCGGTCCTGGTCGAGCACCCGGGCGATCCCGTGGAACGAGAGCTTGATGGGTCCGACCGCCACCCGCGCGCGTCCGGCGTAGAGCTGCTCGCCGAGTTCTTCGGTGAGCTCCGCACCAGGGAGGCATCGCGCCAGCACGTGCACGTCGTCGAGCACCCGCCACACCTGGTCGAACGGCACGTCCAAGGCGGTGTCCACCTGCACCGCGATGGTCGGATCTCCTTCCGGGAGAACGATCTCCACGTTCCTGGCAGCGTCGCCCGAAGGTTCCGCGGGTTCCTCGACGACCGTCGCGGACTGGCCGCCGGAGCGGCCGACCAGCGCCCGCCGAGCGCAGTTGCCCGGCTCGGGGATCCCCTCCGGGTGCGCGGAGCGGGTTTCGGAGACGGCGGTCATGATGTTCCGGTACCCGGTGCAGCGGCAGATCACGCCGGACAGCTCCGCGGGGAGCTCCTCGTCGGTGACCTCGGGCTTGGTGCTGAGCAGGTCGTAGGAGCTGAGCAGGAAGCCCGGGGTGCAGAAACCGCATTGCAGGGCGTGGTTCCGCCCGAAGGACTCCTGCAGCGGGTGCAGGTCGTCCGGGCGCCCGAGCCCTTCGACGGTGACGACCTCGGAACCGTCGAGCTGGCAGGCGAACAGCAGGCAGGCGCGGGCGGCTTCGCCGTCGACCAGCACGGTGCACATCCCGCAGACCCCGTGCTCGCATCCGACGTGGGTCCCGGTCAGCCCCAGGTGGTCGCGCAGCGCGTCCGCCAGCGTGACGCGGGCGGGGAGGTGCAGCACCGCGGTTGTGCCGTTGACGGTGAACCTCACCTCGACGGTCTCGCCGGCTTCTGCGCGAACCGGTCGAAGGCCCTCCTGCACGGGTTCTTCAGTGCTCGTCATGATTCCACCTCCGCTGTGCCGCGCACCGCGCGGCGGTACGCCTTGGCCAATTCCCGAGCTGCGAGCGCGCGCAGGAGGCGCCGCCGGTAGCCGTTCGACGCGTGCGCGTCGCCGTCGGTGTCGACGACCTCGCGCACCACCGCGTCGAGCGCACCGGCCAGCTCGGATTCGTCGCCACCGGCCGTGCGGACCGCGCTGGTCATGTCGCGGGTGACGGGCCGGTCGGAGACGCCGAAGGCCGTCATCGTCGCGGCGGACACGCCGCCGCTGTCATCGACGCGGACGTGCGCCGCCACTCCGGCCAGCGCGAAATCGCCGTGCCTGCGGGCGATCTCGGCGAAGCCGAAGCCCTCCCCCGGCCCGGCCGTCGGGAAGGAGACCGCGGCCAGGACGTCCTCCGCGCGCAGTGCCGTCGTCATCGCGCCGTCGAAGAACTCGCGGGCTCGAACGGCGCGTTCGCCCTCGGGTCCGGCCAGGGTCAGCTCCGCGTCCAGGCAGCAGGCGACCGCCGGGAGCTCGGCGGCCGGATCGGCGTGGGCCAGGCTCCCGCAGATCGTGCCGCGGCTGCGCAGTTCGCGGTGCCCCACCCAGGGCAGCGCGAGCCGCAGCAGCGGCACTCGGGCTGCTTCGGGCGCGTGCTCGACCCGACGCTGCCGGACGGTGGCGCCGACCTCCAGCCGGTCGCCGACCGTCCGCAGCGCGTCGAGCCCGGTGACCGCGTTGATGTCCACCAGGGTGGTCGGCCGCGCCAGCCGCATGGCCAGCACCGGCACCAGGGATTGCCCGCCGGCGATGACCTTGCCGCCTCCGTCGGCGTCGACGAGTTCGGCAACGGCGTCGGACAACGCCGCGGGGCGCGCGTACGCGAAAGGTGCGGCCTTCATCTAGATCCTCACCGCCCCTGGAACTTCGGTGCGCGCTTCTCGTTGAACGCGGCCACGCCTTCGGCGAAGTCCTTGCTGGAGCGCAGCATCGCGTAGGCCTTGCGCTCCAGCTCGATCCCGCTGTACAGCGGGGCGTCGACGCCGCGGTCGAGAACCTCCTTGGCGGTGCGCGCCGCCAGCGGGGAGAACCCGATCATCTTGGTCACCAGCTGCTCGACCTTCTCGTCGAGCTCCGCTCGGTCGGCCGCCAGGTCGGCGAGAAGTCCCCAGTCCTTGGCGTCGTCGGCGTTGATCCGCGACGCCGTCAGCACGTGGTACTTGGCGCGGGAGAGCCCGATCAGCCGGGCGAGGCGCTGCGTTCCGCCCGAGCCCGGGATCATGCCGAGGTTCATCTCCGGCAGCGCGAACTGGCTGCGCTCGGTCGCCACGCGGATGTCCGAGGACAGCGCGAGTTCGAACCCGACGCCGAAGCAGTAGCCGTCGACGGCGGTGATGACGACCTTGGAGCTGCGGGAGGGCGCGGTCACGTTGTGGCCGAGGTCGGTGAAGTCGACCGGGTCGACCTCCATGAAGCCCGCGATGTCGCCGCCCGAGGAGAAGTGCTCGCCTTCGCCCCGGATGACCACGACCTGGATGGCGTCGTCGTCGTCGATCTCGGCGAACCGGTCGGCCATGACCTGCCGGGTCTCCCAGGTGATGATGTTGTACTTGCCGTGGTCCAGCGTCAGGTACGCGACCCGGCCGTCGTGGCCGCGGGTCAGCTTGATCTCGCCTCCGGTGAGGGCCATGTCGTCAGTTCTCCCCTTCTGTTCCTTCGAGCACCGCGGTGTCCGTTGTCGCCGCGGTGAGCAGGCGGTGGATCACGTCGCCGTGGATCGGCAGCGTGGTGATGTCGGCGCCGGACGGCGCGAGCGCGTCGGCCACGGCGTTGGCGATGGCCACCGGAAGGCTCATGCAGCTGCCTTCGCCGCAGCCCTTGGCGCCGAGGCGGGTCAGCGGCGAGGGCGTTTCCAGGTGGTCGCTGCGCAGCTCGTAGCCGACCTCCGCGGTGGTCGGGCACAAGTAGTCCATGAACGTCGCGGAGGTGGGCTGGCCGTTGTCGGAGTAGCGCATCTCCTCGTACATCGCGCCGCCGATGGCGTGCGCCAGCGCACCGTGGACCTGCCCTTCCAGCAGCACCGGGTTCAGGATCGTGCCCGCGTCGTGCACTGTGGACACCAGCTCCAGGGTGAGCTCGTAGGTCTGCGGGTCGATGCGGCAGACCACGAGCTCGGCGACGAAGCCGTAGCACAGGCTGGAGTTGATCTGGTCGTCCCGGCTGGCCGCTTTGGCCTGCGGTGGTGTGAAGGCGGCTTCCTCGTACAGCCGGGCCGAGGTCCCGTCCGGCAACGAGCCGGGGTCCCAGTGCACCACTCCGGCGGCGTGGCGGAAATCCACCGACTGCGCGTGGTCTTCGTGGTGCCGGATCCGGCCTTCGGCGAATTCGAGCTCGTCGGGGTCCAGTCCCAGCATGGAGCCGGCCGCCGTCCGCATCGTGCGGGCGAGCCGGTCGCACGCCTCGACCAGCGCGCTGGTCAGCAGCGGGGCGAACCGCGACGAGTAGCTGCCGGAGCTGATGGTCCACGGAGTCGTGGCCGTGTCCATCTCCACCACCGGCCGGACCTTCTCCAGCGGCAGTCCGAGCCTGTCGGCCACGACCTGCTGCGCGACGGTGGCGTGGCCCTGGCCTTGCGGGACGGTGCCCAGCAGGACCGAGACGACCCCGTTGACGTCGACGCTGACCCGCACGTGCTCGGTGGAACCCGACTTGCCGCGCCCCGGCGGGCGTTCGTCGGCCGGCGTGGCCAGTCCCACGTACCCGATGTTGGTCGCCGACGGGTCGACGATGGTGGCCAGCCCGATGCCGAAGTGCTCGCCGCGCTCCCGCGCCTCCCGCTGGCGCTGCAGCAGCGCCGGGTAGTCGGCGTTCTTCAGCGCCATGTCCAAGGCCCGCGGGTAGTCACCCGAGTCGTAGATGCCGCCGGTCGCCGTCCGGTACGGGAACGCGTCGGCCTGCACCAGGTTGCGCTGGCGGATCTCGGCGGCGTCGACCCCGCACGTCGCGGCGATCTTGTCCATCAGCCGTTCCAGCCCGAAGTAGAGCTGCTGGCCGCCGAAACCGCGGTTGAGCCCGGTCGGCGTCTTGTTGGTCACCACCGCGCGCGAGCGGATCTGCACGGCTTCGACGTCGTAGGCGCCCGTGAGGTTGCCGAAGCAGCGGTAGAGCGTGCTCGGTTCCGGCGGGCGCAGGTAGGCGCCGACGTTGTCGACGAGATCCGCCCGCAACGCCTGGACCTTCCCCTCGGCGCTGACCGCCGCTTCGAAGCGCATCGACCGGTCCGAACCCGCTGAGCTGGCCAGCAGGTGTTCGCTGCGGTCCTCCGTCCAGCGCACCGGCCGTCCGGCGTGCTTGCTGGCCAGCGCCATGAGCACCACGTACGGGTAGATCCCGGCCTTGATGCCGAAGCTGCCGCCGTTGTCGGCCGGGATCATCAGCCGCACGCGCGAGGTCGGGACGCCCAGCGAACCCGCGATCACCGGGACCATGGAGAACGGGCCGTGGAAGTTCGCCCAGGCCGCGATCGCCGGACCGTCCACTTCGTCCTGCCACTCGGCGATCACCGAGTAGCACTCCATCGGTGTCGACGAGTAGCGCGGGAACCGGTACTCGCCGCTGACGACGTGATCGGCTGCGGCGAAGAGCTCGTCCACGGGTCCGAAGTGGAACGTGCGGTCGGTGGCGACGTTGCTGTCGGCCGTGTCGTGCAGTCGCGGCGCCTCGGGGCGCAGCGCGACGTCGACGTCCACGACCGGCGGCAGCGGCTCGTAGTCCACGGCGACCAGCTCGGCTGCGTCCTCGGCGGCGTAGCGGTCGGCGGCGACCACGACCGCCACGGGTTCGCCGACGAAGCGCGCCCGATCGGTCGCCGTCGGGTAGTACGACATGGGCGTCTTCAGCGACAGCGGGAACGGGTTCAGGGCTTCCAGGACCTCGTCGGGTCCGATCACCGCCGCCACCCCGGGGTGCGCGCGAGCTCGGGTGAGGTCGACGCCGCGGATGCGGGCGTGCGGGTGCGGGCTGCGCACGATCGCCGCGGTCAACGTGCCGGGCAGCGGATCGAGGTCGTCGAGGAACCGGCCGCGGCCGGTCAGCAGGGCCGGGTCCTCGATGCGTGCCGTGGTGCGTGCAGGCGTCATCGACGTGCTCACTTTCGCGATCCGATCGAAGCGGCGGACAGCTCCGCCAGCGGGTGGAACCGCCCACCGGCGAGTTCGCGGCGCAGGATCTTGCCCACCGCCGACTTGGGGACCTCGGCGACCGCGACCACCTTCTTGGGCCGCTTGAGCGGCGGCAGCCCGGAGCCGGAGCGGATGTAGGCGCTCAGCGCGGCGGCGGCGTCCTCCGGGGTGCGCCCCGCTGCGGGCACGAAGAAGGCGGTGACGGCCTGTCCCCAGCGGTCGTCCGGCATCCCGACGACCACGACGTCGGCGACCTCCGGGCAGCGGACCAGCGCGTCCTCGATCTCGTCGGGGTAGATGTTCTCGCCGCCCGAATTGATCATGTCGTCGACGCGTCCGGACACCCACAGGTCGCCGTCGTCGTCCGCGACGGCGAGATCACCGGGGAAGTACCAGCCATCGCGGATGGACTTCGCGTCGGCGTCGGGCCGGTTCCAGTACCCGGCGAACGCTTCCGGCGACTCCATGGAGATCGCGATCTGCCCCTGCTCACCGGCACCGACCAACGCGTCCGGGGTGGCCTGCGGGTGCGGGTCGACGAGGCGAACCCGGGTGAACACGCCGGGGCGCCCTGCGCATCCCGGTTTGGCCGCGACGTCCGGGCCGATGGTGAAGGTGTAGATCTCGGTGCTCCCGAAGTGGTTGACGAACACCTCGGGTTCGAGCGCGTCGACGAGCGCCTCGGCCAGCGCGGGGGTCATCGCGGCTCCCGCGTAGGCGAGCTTGCGGACACCGGTCTCCCCCAGCCGTCCCGTGCCCAGCAGGCTCCAGTAGATCGTGGGCACCAGGTACAGCGCGGAGACGCGCTCGCGGGTGATCAGCTCCAACGATTCCTCGGCGTCGAACCGGACCTGCGGGACCCAGGTCCCGGCGCTGACCACGCTGGCCAGCAGGGTGCGCAGGCCCATCGTGTGGAACATGGGCATCACGCCGAGGGTCGTCTCGAAGGCGGCCGACCGGCTCTGGTGCAGGTGCGCGACGGCGGCGTGGAACTCCGCGCGGTGCGTGCGCGGAACGCCCTTCGGCTTCCCGGTGGTGCCGGAGGTGTAGAGCATGACGCTCGTGTCGGAATCGCTGACCTGCACGTCGATCGCGCTCCCGGTCTGATCGGCGGCGAGTTCCAGCAGCGCTGTGACACCCGCCGGAGCGCCTTCACCGACGTGCGCGTGCGGCACGGGCTCGGTGTGTTGCAGTGCCGCGCTCGCCGTCTCGACCGTGGACTGATCGGTGACCAGCAACGTCGGTGCCGCATCGGACAAGCAGTAGGCGAGCTCGTCAACACCGAACCGGAACGACAGCGGAACCGAGACCGCTCCGAGCTTCTGGGCGGCCAGGTGCAGCGAGGCCATCGATTCGCCACCGGCGAGCAGGAACACGACCCTGTCGCCGTGCCCCACACCGAGCTCGGCCAAGGCCCGCGCCAGCCGGTTGGTGTGGGCGTCCCATTCCGCGTAGGTCATCGCGAGCTCGCCGCCAACCGCACGTCTGGCGGGGTACCGCTCGGCGGTCCAGCTCAGCACTGTCCCGAGATCCATTCCCAGTCCTCTCGCAGCGTCAGCGGTGCGACACAAGTCAGAAGCAGATCATCCGTTTCACATCGTCTGAAACAGACGATCGGAAACGTACGGTAGGGTTTGGAGCGTGTCAACGGTTCGGCTTTCCACGACCTCGTACGTCGTGCTGGGGATGATCGCCATGCGCGGGTCTTCGACCTCGTACGACCTCAAACGGGCCATCGGCCACTCGGTGGGCTACTTCTGGCACTTCCCGCACGCCCAGCTCTACTCCGAGCCGAAGCGGCTCGAACAGCTGGGACTGCTCGAAGTCGAGGAGGAGGACGACGGCCGTCGCCGCCGCACCTACACGATCACCGACCCCGGCCTCGCCGCTCTCCGCTCATGGCTGGCCGAGCCCACCGACCAGCACTACGAGCTGCGCGACATCGCCGAGATCAAGCTCTTCTTCAACGAGCTCGCCGACCCCGACGACATCAAGCGGCTCGCACAGGACCAGATCAAGCAGCACCAGGACCGCATCGCCGAGTACGAGCAGATGCAGGAGCGCTTCGGCCACGAATCAGCCATTTCACGACGCATGGTCACGCTCGGCCTCGGCCTGGAGATGGAACACGCGGCCCTGCGGTTCTGGACCTCGCTCGCAGAACGCGCCGAGCGAGGCGAGTTCGAGGCTTAGCCGCGAGCGGGCCGATCGGCGGCGGCGCCCGCGAGCAGCTCCAGGAACAGAGCGGCAGGCGGTGACAGCGGGGTCCTGGCGCGGTGAACGATGCCCAGTTCCCGGGCCGCGCCCTCGTCGTCGATCGGAATCGTGACGGGATAGCCGGCGCCGGCGAGTTCCGGCAGCAACGAAACACCCAGACCGCTGGACACCATGCCCTGCAGCACCGACAGCTGAGTGGTCTCCACCGTCACCGTCGGCTCGAAACCAGCCCGGTTGCAGACCAGCTCCAGCAGCTCCCGCAGTCCGTAGTCCCGTTGCATGGCAACGAACTTCTCGGACTTCAACTCGACCAGCGCTATATCGCTCCGATCGGCCAGCGGATGGTCCGGCGGGAGCAGAGCGACGATCGGTTCGCGCACGATCGACCGGCCCGCGAGTCCGGGTCGCGCCCAAGGGGCCCTGATCACCGCGAGGTCCAATCGCCCGTCCTCCACCATCCGCTCGAACTCGGCGGAGACGTTGTGCTCGGTGAGCCTGACCTCGACATCCGGGTACTCGCGGCGGAAATCCGCGAGCACCCCGGGCAACAATCCGGCGCCGACGCTGGGCAACACACCGATCGACACCCGACCGCCTTGCAGGCTGCGCACTGCGGCGGCGCCCGCCCGCGCCCGGTCGAGGTGCGCCAACGCCTGCTGGACGTGGGCGACGAACTCCTCCCCTGCCGCGGTGAGCACCACCCTGCGGCCCAGCCGGTCGAAGAGGGCGACGCCGAGCTCCTTCTCGAGCTTGCGGATCTGCACCGACAACGACGGCTGAGCCAGGAAGAGGTCCTCGGCCGCTCGGCTGAAGCTCCCGGCGCGCGCGACCGCGAGCACGTAGCGCAGTTGGTGGAGCTCCATGCCGACATCATGCGCGAACGGACCGCCGATCGGTAGCCGACGGCGCGCTCCGCTCTCCGGACCATCGGGTCGCGTGCGGGTGCGGCAACGACAGGGCGTCCAGCGAGCGAGCGACCGTGTGCGTGACCACCTCGTCGATCGACGACGGCTGGGTGTAGAACGCCGGCACGGGCGGCATCAGCACCGCTCCCGCCTCGGCGGCCTGCGCCATCAGCCGGATGTGCCCGGGGTGCAGCGGTGTCTCGCGCAGCATCAGCACGAGGGGCCTGCGCTCCTTCAACGTCACATCAGCTGCGCGCACCAGCAGGTTGTCGTCGAAGCTGGTGGCGATCGCGGACAGCGTCTTGACGCTGCACGGCGCGACGAGCATGCCGTCGGTCGGGAACGAGCCGCTCGCAATCGCCGCACCCAGGTCGTGCTCGGAGTGCGTCACCGACGCCCGCTCCCGCACGTCCGCGACCGTCCAGGAGGTCTCCTGCGCCAGCGTCGCCCGTGCGGCTCGGGTGATGACCAGGTGCGTCTCGACTCCCAGCTGTGCCAGCAGCTCCAGCGCGCGGACCCCGTAGATCACACCGGAAGCACCGGTGATGCCGACGATGATGCGAGGGGGGAACTCGTCGGGGCGCATCACACGAACACCCCTCCGCCGTCGACCACGATCGTCTGCCCGGTCACGAAACCGCTGCCGTCCCCGCACAACCACACCACCGCGCCGACCAGGTCCTCGGGATCCATGGCACGCGGCACGGAACGCGTGGACTTCATGCGTTCCACGTAGTGCGCGTCGTTGATGTCGCGAGTGGCCGCGTCGTCGACCAGGCCGGGAGAGACGGCGTTCACCGCGATGCCTTCCGGTCCCAGCTCGCGCGCCGCAGCCCTGGTCAAGCCCTCGACCGCCGCCTTGGACGCCACGTAGTGCGCGAAACCGGCCGCCCCGGTCCGGGACACGACGGAGGCGATGTTGACGATCCGCCCGCCACCTCGCTCCCGCATGGCGGGAACGGCGGCGCGGATCGACTGCCAGCAGCCGCGAACGTTGACCCGCAGCACGAGGTCCCACTCGTCGTTGGTCAGCTCGGTGAGCGTTCGCTTCGGCCCCAACGTCCGGTAGATCGCCGCGTTGTTGACCAGGCAGTCCACGCCGCCGAACTGCTCCACGGCCAGGTCCACGACGCGCTGCAGGTCTTCGTCCGAGGTGATGTCGCAGCCGGCGAAGACCGCTCGCCCGCCACCTTGCGCCGTGGCCTTCTCCGCGATCTCCCGACCGGCTTCGGAGAAGCCGTCCAAGTCGGTGGCGACCACGTTCGCGCCGAGCGCGGTCAACGCCCTGGTGTAGGCAACGCCTATATCACCGGTCGCACCCGTGAGCAGCACGACCTTTCCAACCAGATCAGCACCCATGTGCCGCGCCCCTCTCCATCTGCACGGGCCCGCCAGGCGCTGCTGCCTCGCGGACGCCCCGTCATCCACGAGTCAAAGCGCTCGTGCGGGGTGCAGACAATGAGCGATGCCCTACCCCGGCCATAGGCAACGCGTATGGGAGGTTTCGCGTGAACTCGCTCTGGGCCTTGATCGTGTCGACTATGCCGAAATTGGCGACACCTGATCCCAGCGGACTCACTTCCCGATGACAGAAGCGAGCCCCTCCGCAGAGCCGCCATGGCCTACCTCGAAGGCCAAACGAACCAACCCCGGACCGTCCACCTCCACAGCCAGGGCGTGGTCGATCGGGACTACCCAGACTTTGGTTGACCCCCTTGACCTGCCCAGACTTTCTTACCCTTTTCGGCGTGAAGATCGGACCTTGCTGAAAGGCTGCGATCTATGCCCGACCGTATCCACCGGAGTTCCGCTTTCGGGCCGTCGCGCTCGTTCGAGCCGGGAAGCCGATCACTACCGTCGCCACGGAGCTGGACATTAGCGCCGGCACCCTGCACAACTGGGCCCGCCAAGACCAGATCGACCGCGGTGAACGCCCGGGGCTGCCCAGGGTCTGGTTGACACCTTGACCTGCCCCAGTGTTCGTTACCCCGGCCGGTGTGAAGCTCAGGCGGGATGGGTGGACTCTCGGAGGATAGCTCGTGCTCGATCGGCGAGACGTAGTCGAGCTGGGAGTGTCGCCGCTGGCGGTTGTAGAAGATCTAATGGCATCCGTGTCTCCAACTCGTCCAAGGTTGCGCATACCGCGCCGAGTTGGCGGATCAAACCCCCGTAGTTGTAGCGGACGCAGCCACGCCCTGCTCTAGGAGCTGTTTAGGAACGTCCGGCCCGGTGGTTGGACGTAGTGAGGTCTCCGGTAGATGGATCAACGACCAAGAAGATCGACATCTATCCGGAGACCTCGGTGGGAAGCGTATCGGTTG
>NZ_BAAGZP010000042.1:0-39562 GCF_054778355.1 Saccharopolyspora tripterygii
TCCCTTCTCATGCCCGCACCCACCCACCACCCAAGATCAAGTTCAGGAACAGGCTCTGACGCTGGCGCCTGGTTGAAGTGTTCTGCCCGTGTCAGTTATTGAGAACTGCGGGCGGGGTGTGCGCTGGCAACCGCATGCCCCGCCCGCGTTCTCCCCGGTCGTAGTGGGTTGCAGGTGTCGATGTCATGAGCCCGTCCATCGGGGCGGGCGCTTTTCGGCGAAGGCGCGGGGGCCCTCTTCGGCGTCCGCCGAGGTGAGCACGGCTCGGTAGTTCGGCAGGTCGCCGCTGCGCAGCAGGCGGTAGCCGGATTCGACGTCCAGCGTCCCGGTGCTGCGCGTGATCTCCTTGACGGCGGCGGTCGCCAGTGGTGCGGCCGCGCAGATCTGCTGGGCCAGTTCGGTCGCCTCGGTCACGAGCTCCGCGGGCGGGACCACCCGGTTGACCAGGCCCCATCGTTGCGCTTCGCAGGCCGTCATGCGGCGGCCGGTGAGCAGCAGCTCAGACGCGATCGCCGGTGGCAGACGCTTCGGCAACCGGAGCACGCCACCGGAGTCGGCGACCATGCCCAGGTTGACCTCGGGGAGAGCGAACTCCGCGTTCTCGGCCGCGACGATGAGATCGGCCGCGAGGACGAGCTCGAACCCGCCGCCGAGTGCCAGCCCGTTGACCGCCGCGATCACCGGCTTGTCGAGGGTGAAGAACTCGGTGAGCCCGGCGAATCCGGTGGGACCGTGGTCGGCGTCGATACCCTCGCCTTCGGCTGCGGCCTTGAGGTCCCAGCCGGCGGAGAAGAACCTGTCTCCCGCCCCGGTCAGCACTGCGACCCGCAGTGAGTCCTCGCGCCGCAGGCGGTCGAACGCCGCGTGCAGCGCCTGGCTGGTGGCCACGTCGATCGCGTTGGCCTTGGGACGGTCCAACGTCACGGTCAGGACGCCGCCGTCGATGTCGGTCCGCACTTGTTCAGTCATCGGGTTCTCGTCTCCGTCGTCGTTACGTGGACGATGCGCACCTCGCCGCGGCAGTAGCGCCCGAACTGATCGGTGCGCTGCTGCCGCGGCGAGATCACGTCGGTGCACAACGCGCGCTTTCAGCAGCGCACGCCTTCCGGACCAGGACGTCCACCGCCACGGCCGCGTTCGGAAGCGCCAGCAGCGGGTTCACCTCCAGTTCCACGAGGCGGTCGTCGCTGCACGCGTATTCGACGACGGCGCCGACCGCATCCAGCACGGCGGACACGTCGGCGCCAGGCCCCCGGAAACCTGCCAGCAGCGGCCAGATCCGCAGTTCGCGCAGAGCCTCCTCGATGTGGTCACGCGTCGCGGGCAGCAGCAGGGTCGCCGAGTCCCGCACCAGTTCCACGAGGACGCCGCCCGCACCGATGGTCAGAGCGAGGCCGAATTGCGGGTCGCGGTGCACGCCCACCAGCAGTTCGGCGACCGCGTCCTGGACCATGTGCTCGACCAGGAATGCATCGGTCAGCGCGGCCATCTCGGCCACGGCCTCTCGCACTTGTTCGCGGCTGGTCAGGCCCACGCGCACGCCGCCGGCTTCGCTCTTGTGCGCCAAGTCGGCTGAAACTGCCTTGACCACCACGGGAAACCCGAGACCGGTGGCCGCGTCCGGTGCCTCGTGGGCTGCGGTCAGCACGCCCTCGGGGACGGTGAGTCCGGCGGCTCGCAGCTCGCGCTTGCCTGCTTGCTCGTCAAGCTGGTGGTGCTCACCGGTACCTGCTGCGGGGGTCGCCAACGGGGGCGGTGACTCCGCTTTCCGCTGCGCCGCACCGATCTGCGCGGCGGCAGCGATCGCTGCGAGGCCGTCGCTGATGCCCTGCATAGGCGCGATGCCCGAGTTGAGGAGTCGTTCTCGGGTCAACTCCGGGATTCCCTCGGGCAAGGAGCTGACCACGCAGGCCGTACCGCCCACCGCGCGGTGCGCTGCTAGCAATGCGTCCGTGGTGGTCGTCCAGGGCCCGTCGACGCAGCGGTCGTCGCGGGGAAAATCGACCAACAGCAGGTGGCAGTCGAGGCCGGTGGCGAGCAGTTCGGTGAAGCACGCGGTCTGCGCAGGGCGATCGCCCCAGATGTAGGTGTGATAATCGAGAGGGTTGGCCACGGCGACCCGATCGCCGAGCAGTGCCCGCAGGTTCGTCCCGGTGGTGGCCGGGAGCGGTGGCAGTTCCAGCCCGCACCGCTCCGCCAGGTCGGCCACCAGCGCTGCTTCGCCCCCGGAACAGCTGGCGGACGTGATGCGGTTGCCGGGCAGCGCACCGTGCGTGTGCAGGAACTTCAGCGTCTCCACGAATGTTTCGACCTGGTGCACGCGAGCCATGCCCAGGCGCCGAAACAACGCGTCGCAGAGGACGTCGGATCCTGCGAGCGAACTGGTGTGGCTGAGGTTGGCGCGTGCTCCGAGTTCGGAGGTGCCCGATTTCAGCACCACCACCGGGACTCCCGCGCGCAGCGCCTGGAGTCCGGCCCGGGACAGACCTGCGACGTCGTCGATGCCTTCGAGGTGCAGACCGATGGCGGTGATGCGGGGATCGGCGAGCATGGCCTCGATGAGGTCGGCGACGCCGGTCACCGCACCGTTGCCGAGGGTGATCAATTGCGCGAGGGGTAGCGAGCGGCGTTGCATGGTGAGGTTCTGGCCGATGTTTCCGCTCTGGGTGATGACGGCGACTCCGCGCCCAACTTGGTGGCCGCCGTGCTGGTCCGGCCACAGCGCGGCTCCGTCGAGGTAGTTGAGGGTGCCGATGCAGTTGGGGCCGACCAGCGCCATGTCGGCCGCAGCGTCCACCAGGGACCGCTGGAGGGCCGCGCCGTCGGTGCCGTGCTCGGCGAAACCGGCGGCGTGGCACACCACTCCGCCGGTGCCGCGTGCCGCGAGGTCGGCGACGACCTCGACCGTCGCCTCTCTCGGTACCGCGACGAAGGCTGCATCGGGCGCGTCGGGGAGTTCAGCTGCACTGCGGTAGCACGGCAAGCCCTCGACGGTGCTCCGGGTCGGATGCACCGGCCAGATGGGTCCGTCGAAACCGATTCGCCGACATTGCCTGATCGCTTCGGACGCGGCCTCGCCCCCGAACACGGCGATGTGCCGGGGTGCCAGCATCCGGCGCAGGTTCTCTCGTCGCGATGTGGGAACGGGCATGGGATCAACGCTCATGACACACCCTCGGGGGTCTCCGGTGCTCGCGAATGGTGGTCGAACTGGAACTGCGGTTCATGAACTCGGGGGCTCATGCGCCCAGCGGGCGGAGCAGGGAGCGGGAGATGATGTGGCGCTGAATTTCGCTCGTGCCGTCCCAGATTCGCTCCACACGCGCATCGCGCCAGAACCGTTCGACGGGCAGCTCCGCCATCAGTCCCATGCCGCCGAAGACCTGCAACGCTCGGTCGGTGATCCGCCCCAGCGTCTCGGAGGCGAACAGCTTGGCCATCGCCGCTTCCTGGTCAGTCATGTCACCGGTGTCCAGCTTGGCGGCGGCACGCAGGGTGAGCAGTTCCGCCGCGTCCAGCTCGGTGGCCATGTCGGCCAGCTGGAACCCGACGCCTTGGAACTTGCCGATGGGTTGGCCGAACTGCTGCCGTTCCGCCGCCCACCGGGTGGCCATTTCCAGCACGCGCTGCCCGCGGCCGACGCTGGTGGCCGCAACGCTCAGCCGGCTTGCCCCAAGCCACTGACCCATCAGATCGAATCCCTCGCCGTCTTCGCCGAGCCGCTGCCCGGCTGGGATCCGGCATTCGTCGAAGACGAGTTCGCACTGGTGGTAGCCGCGGTGAGAGACGCACGCCGACCCGCGGCGAACGGTCAACCCGGGGGTTTCGAGGTCCACCAGGAACGCTGTGATGAGGTTCTTCGGACCGCGCGAGGTCTGCTCGATGCCGGTGGCGGCGAACAGCACGACGAAGTCGGCGGCGTCAGCGTGGCTGATGAAGTGCTTGGTCCCGTTGAGCACGTAGTCGCCGCCGTCACGCACGGCGCGGGTGGTCATGGACCGCACGTCCGAGCCCGCGCCGGGTTCGGTCATGGCCAGGCAGTCGTGGCGCTCGCCGCGGATCGCGGGCATCAGGTAGCGCTCACGCTGTTCGCCTTCGCAGGCTTGGAGGATGTTGCTCGGCCGGGCGACGAGCATCTGCAGCGCGTAGCCGGTGCGGCCGAGTTCCCTTTCCACCAGCGTGATTCCGGTGGCGTCCAAGCCGCCGCCACCCAGTTCGGCGGGCATGTTGGCGGCGTAGAGACCTGCTTCGAGGGCCCTTCGCCGGATGCGGTCGGCGATATCAGGTGGGACTTCGTCCAGGTGCTCGACCGTGTCTTCGTGCGGTTCCAACTCGGTGGCGACGAACTTGCGTACTGTCTCGACGATCATCCGCTGCTCGTCTGTCAGGGCGAAATCCACGGTGTTCTCCTTGAAAGTCCGTTCTCAGATCCGCGCAGTGGCGCTTGCGCTCCGATGCTCGGGCAGCGCGCGCGGCTGTGAAGAGCACGTCGGTCAGTGCCGGATGCCCATGGGCCGGCCGACGACCTCCGGGATTGGAAGAGCGGTGTGCGACCGGTGGATCGCGGCCAGTCGTTGTTGCAGGTGGTGCGGCAGTTCGCTGGACTTGCCGCGGTCGATGTCGACGTGCACCAGCAGCTGCTCGGCCGTGGCCAGCAGCGCGTCGGTCTGTCCGTGGCGCATCTCGTGGAAGAGGTGCACGCGCTTGGCGTCGTGGTCGAGCACCTGCAGGTTGAGCACCAGCAGTTCGCCTTCGGCTGCTTCGCGTCTGTTGTGGATGTGGGTCTCGACTGTGTACAGGGAGTGCCTTCCTCCCTCCCGGTACTGCTCGTCGATGCCGAGGTAGCGGAAGAACGCGTCCGAGTTGTCGCCGAACACCAGCAGGTAGCAGGACTCGCTCATGTGGCCGTTGTAGTCGACCCAACGCGAGTTGACCGGCGTGCGGTGCAGCTGCAGTGGTGCCGGGATCTCCGCTGCGTCGTCCCAGGGGCGGTGCCCGCTGCCTTCGTAAGGGGTGACCACTCGCTCCATATCGTCTCACAATGTGCGTTGAGGGTTCGGAATATGCGACGATAGGAGGCGAGATGCTGAGGCGTCAAGACACGGGGGCCGATCTGGCCGAGCGGACGGCGCCACGCGCAGCGCCGCGAAATCAATCCCCTAGGGTGGGGGCATGAGTGTGGAAGCGGCCCACAACCAGGACGAACACAAGTCCTCGGCTGGCCGCGTGCAGTCGGTCGACCGCGCGGTGGCGCTGCTCAACGCGGTGTCGGCGAGTTCTCCCGGGGGGAGGCCGGCCGCCGAGCTCGCTGCGGACTGCGGTCTTAACCGGGCGACCGCGTGGCGACTGCTCGCCACCCTGGAGCACCACGGGCTGATCGAGCGCGACCCGGTGACCAACCGGTACGCGGTGGGCTTCGCGATCAGCCGGATGGCAGCCACCGCGGGGGTGGACGTCCTGGTGCGCCGCGCTCACGATGTGCTGGAGCGGCTCAGCAGGCAGACCAGCGAGACGGCGAATCTCGCAGTCGTGCAGCGACTCGGTCTGACCTACGTCGACGAAGTGGTGCCGCCCGTGGTGCTCAGCGCTCGTTGGCTCGGACGGCAGGTCCCGATCCACGCGACGTCGGCCGGCAAGGCCTTCCTCGCCTGGCTGCCGGAGGACGATGTCGAAGCGATGCTGGCCTCCCCGCTTCCGGAGTACACCGCGACCACCCGCACCGATCAGGACGCGCTGCGCGCCGAACTCGACGAAATCCGGGAGCAGGGCTACAGCGTCAGCGTCGGCGAGCTGGAATCGCAGGTGTACGGCGTCGCAGCACCGGTGCTGGGCGCCGACCGCCGCCCCTTCGCCATCGTCAGCATCTGGGGCCCCCGGGATCGCGTGCCGGAGACCCGCTTCGCTGAACTGGGCGCTCTAGCACGCGAAGCAGCTGCAGAGGTCGCCGCCGCGATGGCGTGAGCATCGGGTTTCACCTGAACCGCTTTGGACATCAACACCCGGGTTACGGCAACACCGACATCCTCAAGGCCGTCAGTGCCCGCAAAGGGCCCGGAAGATCAGCCGGATGCACCGCACAACGCCGAACTGACCCGGATCATCCACGAGATCGAGTCAGGCGCGTTTCGAGCGGGCCGCGAGGCCTTCCACCGCCTGGGCCGGACCAGCGGCGACGTCGGACCCGGTGAAGAACCGACACCGCCGCAGATCCAGATCGCGATTCCCCGTCACCCAGCGGTGGGTTCATCCGACCGCCCGAAGCTGGTTCGTCGGACAGCCGCGCTGTGCGGACGACAGTCCGCGTGGACTGTCGTCCGCCGACCGTCGGGATCAACCGAGGGCGATGATCGCGGGGACGGTCAGGACGGCTGCGTAGTAGCCCATGAACTGGACGCCCGAGTGCACGCCGAACATGCGGTTCATGAGGCCTCCGAGCAGGCCGACCGTCAGCGTCACCAGCACGGCGAGCAGGCCGCCCTCGTACAGGCAGATCACCAGGATCAGGCCTGCGAAGGCGCCGATGATCGCCTCGTGCGAGACGTTCTTGAGCACCCACGAGGCCGCGCGGTGGGCGTTGGTCATCGCGAACGGGTAGGCGATGAGGCAGGCGATCGTCACCGCCAGCAGGCCGAAGACCAGGAACTCCCAGGTCTCGAGCAGGTTGTGCAGGTTGTGGGTCTGCCCGGTCCCGGTGTCGACGGTGTAGACCGGCGGTGCGTTGAACAACGGGGCCGCCGGGCCCGCCGCCATGGGGGACAGCGGCAGGCCGAGCGCGATGAGCGGGATCAACGTCTCGGCGATGTAGGTCGACTCCGTGGTTCCGTTCCGCACCGCCATCTTCGAGGTGAGCATGTGGTAGCCGTTCTTGATCCGGGCACCGACCACCTCGCCCATGAGCACCGTCATCGCCACCGGCGAGAAGACGAAGGTCGCGCTGGAGACGACCGCGGCCCCGGAGGTGTAGGCCGTTTGCTTGCGGTCGAGGACCTTCAACGGGTTCGGCATCCGGCCGCTCCACGTCCGCACGTCCGGTGCCAGGGCGAACTCGGTCGGCCCGTCCCGGTGCAGCGTTTTGCGGCCGGCGGGGGAGAGCGCCAGGAACAGGTCCGCCACCAGTGGACCGGTCGCGATGCCGAGGAAGAAGCTGATGCTCAGCGAGTGGCCGAGCTGGGTGGTCGCGAACTGGTTGATCCCGACGATCAGCAGCACGAACGGGAACAGCGCCCCCACTGCCGCCCAGCGCCCCTTCGAGGTGAGCGCGATGAGGATCGCGGCACCGGCGAAGATCCAGGGCGCGAGATCGCCGATCTCGTCGGCGATCGGGGAGAGGATCCAGGCGAACAGCACCGCCATCGGCACCGCGATGAACGCGGCGATCACACCGCCCGAGATGGCCTTGCGCAGCGCGACGTGCGGCACCCCCAGCTCGCGGAGTTGCTGCGCATCGCCCAGCAGCGGCACGGTCATCGTGTCGCCGGGAATGCCGAGCAGCGTCGTGGGGATGGCGTGGGTGATGTGCTTGGCGACCACTGCCGCCAGGAAGAAGCTGAACACGCCGGCCGGCGGGACCCCGAGCAGCACCACCAACAGCGTCAGCGGTGCCACCACGGCGGTTTCGTCCGTGCCCGACACCAGGCCGATCGCCGCGAAGACGATCGCACCGACCAAACCCATGCTCAGGGCCCACAGGAACGCTTCCATCATGGGTGGACCTCCTGTCTCCGCTTCGCGTCCTCGTGGGCTTCGGCGAGCACGTCGTAGAGCCCGAGCAGGCGCAGCTCCTCCTGCACCTCGGCGGAGAGCTCGGCGGGGTCGGTCCACTCGCCTCCGTCGGCGGCGATGACCTCCAGCGCTTCGCGCCTGCTCTCGGTGATCGTCGAGTTCTCCCGGACGATCCGCTTCGGTTTGAACAACCGGGCTGCGATCACGGCAGCGACGAGGCAGGCCACGAGGCCGAGCAGCAGTGCGTAGGACTCGGCGAGAGTCGTGTCGGCCACGGTCGCCGTGAAGTAGGCCCTGGCGAGCAGGAAGGTCGGGGCGGCGATCCCCGCACCCAGCGCGATGGACATGCCCATGTGCCTGGTGTCGACGGTGTCACCCCAGACCTCGATGAGTCGGGACATCAGTGTTTCTCCGTTCGATCAGTAGTGGCTGAGCGCGGTGGCGACTCGCGAGGCGGCGGGCTTGCCGAGGTGCCCGGCCAGCCACGTGCTGGTCGCGATCAGCGATTCCAGGTCGACACCGGTCTCCACGCCCAGCCCGGTGAGCATCCAGACGAGATCTTCGGTGGCCAGGTTTCCCGTGGCGCTGAGCGCGAACGGGCAGCCCCCGACCCCACCGACCGACGCGTCGAACTCGGTGACGCCTTCCAGCAACGCCGCGTACACGTTGGCCAGCGCCTGCCCGTAGGTGTCGTGAGCGTGCAGCGCAATTCGCTCCACCTCGACGCCGGCGGCGACGAGCGCCCGGATGACCGACCGCACGTGGCCGGGTGTGGCCACCCCGATGGTGTCGCCGAGCGAGATCGACGACACGCCGGTCTCCATCAGCGCGACCGCGGCCGACACCACCGCGGTGACCGGGACCGGCCCTTCCCACGGATCGCCGAAGACCATCGAGAGGTAGCCGCGCACACCGACTCCGGCCGCGAGGGCTTCACGGGTCACCGCCGCTTGCGCGGTGGCGACCTCGGCCCGCGAACCGCCCATGTTGGCCCGGGAGAACGACTCGGTGACGCTCGCGAAGACCGCGATTTCCCGGACTCCGGCGGCCAGCGCGTCGTGGAGGCCGCGGGCGTTGGGCACCAGAACCGGGTGCCGAACACTGGAGTCGAAGTGCATGCGTTCCACCAGTTCTCGGGCGTCGGCGAGCTGGGGGATCCTCTTCGGCGAGACGAAGCTGGTGAGCTCGACGCTCGTCAGCCCGGCACCCACGAGCATCCGCACCAGCTCGGCCTTCACCTCCACGGGTACGATCGCCTTCTCGGCCTGCAACCCATCTCTCGGACCGACCTCGTAGATCCGCACCCGGGAGGGGAGAGCGGGATCGGCGACAGTGGTCGGCAGTCCCAGCGCGAGCGGCGAGGTCATCGTCCGCTCCGCAGTTCGGCGAGCGCGGCCTCGGCCTGATCGTGGCCGAAGTTCTTCTTCGCGATCAACTGGGCCGCCACGGAAGCGATCTCATCGGGTCCCGCACCGGCCGCGATGGCGATGTTCTTGGCGTGCAGCGACATGTGGCCGCGCTGGACGCCCTCGCTGGCGAGCACCCGCAGCGCGGCGATGTTCTGGGCGAGCCCGACGGCGGTGATCAGCTCAGCGAGTTCGGTCGCCGAGGACACCCCGGTGAGAGCGACGGCGGCGCGGGCGCCGGGGTGGGTCTTGGTGGCACCGCCGACGAGTCCGACGGGCATCGGCAGTTCCAGCGTGGCGACGAGGTCGCCGGCGGCGTTCTTCTCGAAGGTCGACAGCGAGGTGTAGCGGCCCTCGGCTCCGACCGCGTGGGAGTGGGCGCCGGCCTCGACGGCGCGGGTGTCGTTGCCGGTGGCCAGCACGACCGCGGAGATGCCGTTCATGATGCCCTTGTTGTGGGTCGCGGCGCGGTAGGGATCACCGGCGGCGAGCTTGTAGGCGTGCACCATGTCGTCGACGACCAGCGGGCCACCGAGCGCCTCGGCGTCGAGGACGGCCCGCGCCCGGGCGAGCCGCATGTCGGCCTTGTTGGTGAGGATGCGGAGGACGACCCGCCCGCCGGTGACCTCGGCGACCCGGTCGGCGACCGCCTCGGCCATGGTGTTGACCGCGTTGGCGCCCATCGCGTCGCGGACGTCGACGACGAGGTGGGCGACGACGTAGGTCTCGTCGTCGAAGGTGACCGTGCGCACCACGAGGTCGCGCACTCCGCCGCCCACCTCGGCGAGCTTGGGGTCCTGGGCGGCGGCGAGCTCCATCAGCTCAGTGCGGGCTTCGAGCATGCGCAGCCGAGCGGCGTTCGGATCGACGAGGTCGACGAGCTGGATCTGGGCCTGCATGAGCGAACCGGTGCTGGAGGTGTGGAAACCCCCGAGCGCGCGGGCGAACCGGGCGCCGTTGCTGGCGGCCGCGATGACGGAGGCCTCCTCGGTGACCATGGGCACGAGCACGTCCTCGCCGTTCACGGTGAAGTTGGTGGCCACGCCGATGGGCAGCGAGAACGTGCCGAGCACGTTCTCGCTCAGGTGACTCGCGGCCTCGGCGTCGAAGCCGTCCGCGTCGAAGGCCGCGAGTTCGGCGATGTCGATCCCCGCCGTTTCGACGACGATCTTGCGCCGCTCGCTGATGCTCAGGTTGCGGAAATCCGGAATTCTGCTGACCACGAGTAGTTCCTCCTTGAACGTGTGACGAACCAAGGGAACACCAGTGGTGACCGGACGCACATGTCCGAACCGGCCAGGATCGCGCCGGTCACATGTCGGTTTCGGACATCCGATGCAGCTGCACTGCGATGCCGAGCCGGAACTGCTGCTCGGGTCGTCGCCACTCCGGACCGAGCAGCTCGGTGATCCGCTCCAGCCGCTGCTTGACCGTGTTGGCGTGGACGCAGAGCACTTCCGCGGAACGGGTGATGCTCGTGTTCTGCGCCAAGTAGGCGTCCAGGGTCGCGATCAGGTCGCTCCGATGATCGGCCTCCCACTCGAGCAGCGGCGCGAGCAGCCCTCGGGCGAAGGCGCTCGCGCGGTGCCCGTTGGCGCCGAAAAGAGCGAGGTACGGGGCGTAATCGCGCGCCGCGACACCCGCATCGGTCACCCCGACACCGGGCAGCATCCTGGACAGCGCGGTGACGTCGATGACCTCGCCGGGGACCTGCTCCACGGGATGGGTTCCACCGACGACCACGAGGCCCCGGTCCCCGGCGTCGGCGAGCCTGCCGTGCACGCGTCCCGCCAGGTCGTGCGGATCCAGCTCCCCGGGCACCAGGGCGATGACACCGGCGTCGTGCTGGGCGACCAACCAGCGCTGGTCCAGCCCGGCCAGAGCCCGGGAAAGGCTCCACCGCTGCTGTTCCCAACCGACCGCGAGCACGGGTGTCCAGCGCCCGGCCAGATCGACTCCGCGCTGCTGGGCACGTCGCCGCAGCGAGGCCCGGTCGTCTCGGCCCGAGACCAGGTCGGCGACGAGTTCGCCGCGGACCCGTTCCTCGGCATCGGCGACGGCGTCGCGCTGCATGGTGACCAGAGCGTGGCTCTGGGTGCCGCGTTCGATGGTCCGCCGCTGCACCTCGTCGAGCGGCGGACCCCCGACGAGCAGCACGCCGAGCAGGGTGCGACCGGCCATGGCCGCGACCAATCCCAGAACGCCGCCGTCACCGACGTCGACCCAACGGGCGGTGCCCCGGCTGGTCTCCACGGCCTCCAACACCCCGGGCGAGAGCCGACCAGCGGTCCACCACGCGGCGGCCTCGTCGTCGCTGGTGGCCAGAGGTGCCAGGTCCCTGTCGGCGATCGCCACCGGTCGCTCCAACGCGTTGGCCAGCACGCGCGCGATCGCCTCCGACCCCTCGCCGGCGAGCACCAGGCGCGTCAACTGTTCGTGCAGGCTGGCCGAGGCCTCCATCGCCGCGGCCCGGCGCTCGGCCTCGGCGCTGGCCGCTTCCGCCCGGGCAGCGGCTTCGCGCTCGGCCGCCAGCAGCCGTGCGGTTTGCAGGATCACCGCGCCCTGGTTGGCGAACGCTGTGAGCAGCGCGATCTGCTCGGTGCTGAACCCGTGCGTGGAGCGATCCGCAGCGAACAGCACCCCCAGCACCCGCTCGGAGGCGATCAGCGGCACCCCGAGGATCGATCGCATCTGCTCGGCTCGGACCGCGGCCGTCACCTCGCTGTCGTGCGGGAAGGAGCCGACGTCGTACGACGCGGTCCACTGCGGCGCCCGCGTCCGCACCACCTGGCTGGCCAGGCCGACCCCGGCCGGTACCCGCAGCTCCCGCATGTTGGCCGACAACGCGCCCCTGTTCGCCCGGACGAACAGCTCGTCGGTCGCCTCGTCGTACTCCGAGAGGTAGGTGAGATCGGTGCCCATCAACTCGTGAGCGCGGTCCACGAGCTTCTGCAGCAGCGGCTGCAGGTCGCGCACCTCGGCGAGCTCCCGCAAGCTCGACATCAACACCGACAGCTCCCGGTCCCTCGCCCGGAGGCGATCCAGCCGAGCCCGGGCGTCCACCAGCACGCTGGTGGTCTCCGCATCCAGGCCCCGTGCCGCATGCCGGAGCTCGCCCTCGCTGACGGGGTGGTCGGCGATGATCATCTCGGTCAACGCCCGCAGGTCGGTGCTCACACCATCACCCGGGGCCAGCCGAGACCGAAGCCGAATCGCATGCCGAGAGGTTAGCCCGGCCAGCCGCCGAGGGGTGAGCACTGAACCGAGCTGACGGGTGTTGTGTTCGCGGCGACATCCGGGAACGGGATGAACCCCTCAAGGCCTGGATTGCCCGGCACCGTGTGAGTTTCTGCGATCTCGGCGACTGAGGACCAAGAAGGGACCGCACGGTGTGCGCGTGTCCGCGTGAGGCTTGCGGGACCACAGCCCTCGTGCCGTCAGGCTCGCCTGACCAGGTAAAACAGCGGCGCGGGATCTGGGGACAAGGGGTCGTGGGTTCGAATCCCGAAGTCTCGACCGGTGAGAGGGTTTCCGCAGTTCAGAGCCAGCGGAAGCCCTCCTTTTCTGTTCTTGTTCTGCTTCCGGTGGTCAAGCCCGCCGCTCATGGACACCTTGAATCGCCCCGGCATGTCGGGAGGCTTCGTCTGTTGGGAAGGGTGGAGCCTTGCCAGGTTCGAGGAAGTACCCGCCGGAGCTGCGTGAGCGGGCCGTGCGGATGGTCGGCGAAATCCGCGACGAGCATGAGTCGCATTGGGCGGCGATGAAGCCGGTCGCCGACCTGCTCGGAGTCGCATCGGCGGAGATGGTGCGGCAGTCGTCCCTCAGGCCGGGTTTCATTTCGGTCGAGCTGGATGATGATGTCGGCCCTGTCGGGTTACGTTGCTTGGTATGGCATCTGATGCAGTTTCCCCGGACGTCGGTGAGCCCGGGCCCACGTGGGGCGCCAGGTTCAAGCAAGTGGGGCCGGGGATCATGGCCGCCGCGACCGGGGTGGGTGCCGGTGACCTGGTGGCGACTCTGGTGGCGGGTTCTCGCTACGGGTATGCGCTGTTCTGGGCGGTGATCCTGGGGACGGTGTTCAAGCTGGCGCTCGGGGAGGCTGTCGGCCGCTGGCACCTGGCGTCCAACCGGACGATGCTCGCCGGTTGGCGGACGCTGGGGCGCTGGGCGGTCACCTACTTCGGCATCTATGCCGTGGTGTGGGGTTTCGTGTACGGGGCGACTGCGATGTCGGCTTCAGCGCTGCCGCTCAACGCGCTGTTCCCGGTGCTGCCGGTGGGCGGCTGGGCGGTCATCTGTGGCCTGGCGGGGCTGGTGCTGGTCTGGTTCGGCCGCTACTCGGTGTTGGAAAAGCTCATGACGGTGCTGGTCGGCGTCATGTTCGTGACCGTGGTGGGCACGGCGATCCTGGTCGGCCCGAACCTGGTTGAACTCGGCGCGGGCTTGGTGCCGAGGTTGCCGGAAGGCTCCGTGGCCTACGCGTTGGGTCTGATGGGTGGCGTTGGCGGCACGATCACGATGGCCGCCTACGGGTACTGGACGTTCGCCAAGGGTTGGCGCGCGCCGCGCTGGATCCCGTTCATGCGCACCGACAACGCGGTCGGATACGTCACCACGGGCGTCTTCGTGGTGGCGATGCTGGTCGTCGGTGCGGAAGTCCTGCTCGGTCACGATCTGACCGACAGCGACAAGGGCTTGCTGACGCTCGGCGACACGTTGGCCTCGGATTACGGTCAGTGGGCGCGAATCCCGTTCCTGGTCGGGTTCTTCGCGGTCGCCTTCAGCTCGATCATCGGGGTGTGGAACGGTGTGAGTCTGCTGTTCGCCGACTGGTGGCGTACTTGGCGGTTGCCGAAGGACGCCCCGCCGGAGACCTCTGCGGATTACGACCACAAGGCCGGCATGCACAGCGCGCCCTATCGGGTTTACCTGCTGTGGGTGACGTTCCCGCCGATGTTGTTGCTGCTGCTGGGCAAGCCGTTCCAGCTGACCATCGTCTACGGCGTGTTGGGCGCCTTCTTCATGCCGTTTCTCGCGGGCACCCTGTTGGTGCTGCTGAACTCCAAGACGATGATGCCGGCAGCCCACCGGTCCCGGTGGTTGTCGAACGCCCTGCTGGGGATGTGCCTGCTGCTGTTCGTCGGTGTCGCGGTCAACGAAATCATCGAACTGTTCCAGTAGTTCCTGCCGCGCTCACCGCTGGCGCCACACCTACGCCCACGAGTGGAAGGCTCCGCAACGATCGGCGGCCGCTCCGGCTGCGCCCGACACGCAGGCCGAGCCTGAAGCCCCGCCGGGTCCGCCGGTCGAGGGGATCGACGTGTCCAACCACAACGGCGACATCGACTGGAGCCAGGTCGCCGCCGACGGCAAGAAGTTCACCTTCGTGCTGGCGACCGACGGCACCAGCTTCACGAACCCGCGCTACGGCGAGCAGTACCACGGCGCCAAGGAGGCAGGCTTGATCGCCGGTGCCTACCACTTCGCCAGGCCCGGTTCCTCCTCGGTCGAGGAGCAGGCGGATCGCTTCTTGAGCACTGCTGACTACCGGACTGATGGCAAGACGCTCCCGCCCGTGCTGGACCTGGAAGTCGATCCGAAGGCCGGTGGTTGTTACGGGCTGAGCGTCGACGAGATGCAGCAGTGGACGACGACGTTCAACGCGAAGGTGAAGGAGCGCACCGGCAAGGACGCGATCATCTACGCCAACCCGTCGTTCTGGCGGGAGTGCATGGGCGGTACGGACGCCTTCGGAGACCACGCGCTGTGGCTGGCTTCCTACGACGTCGACGATCCCTCCGTGCCAGCCGGTTTCGGCGACTGGGACTTCTGGCAGTACACCAGCAAGGGGCGCGTCGCCGGCATCGGCACCAACACGGACCTCAACAAGTACAAGGAAGGTCTCGCTCGCCTGGAGCGCTTGGCGAGCTGACGGTCTTCAGCGACTGCACCGCGCAACGACAAGCCCCGACGGGAGCGAGCCCCTGGGAAACGAGGTGGCTCGCTCCCGCGGGATCGAGTCGGAGAAGCGCGGTGTCGCAGGCTGGGGTCGCGGCTCGTGCATTCCTCGTGCCCGGTTGAGCGAGCGGCCTGGAGTGGGGGAAGTTTCATGAAAACTTCCCCCGTCCGAAAAAGTGATATCAGAATGCTAGACTCCTGATAGTAGGAACGCTCTCCGACGTCAGGGGGACCCCATGGCCGTTCAACCCGAGGACCAGGCAGTGGATCCGGTGCGGATGCCCGAATCCCCGGTGGCCGAACAGCAGGCGTTCCGGATCTCCGGCGTGCTGATGGCCGTCGCCGCGCTCGTGCTCGTGCTCCTCGGCGGCGGGGTGCTGCTCGCCGGGCTCGCTGACGAGGCCCTCCTGCTGATCGTCGTGGGTCTCGTGCTCGGCGTTGCCGGACTCGTGCTGTTGGCCGGACTCGTCGCGGTCGCTCCTGGTGAGGCGCGCGTGCTGCAGTTCCTCGGCCGCTACACCGGCACCGTCCGCCCTCCCGGTCTGCACTGGGTGAATCCGTTCAGCAGCAAGACGAAGGTGTCCACCCGGATCCGCAACCACGAGACCGCTGTCATGAAGGTCAACGATTCGGACGGCAATCCGATCGAGATCGCCTCCGTCGTGGTGTGGCAGGTCGCCGACACGGCGCAGGCCACCTTCGCGGTCGACAGCTTCGTCGAGTTCGTCGAGACCCAGACCGAGACCGCGGTGCGCCACATCGCCACCAGCTACCCCTACGACGGCGATGAGCAACAGCCGTTCTCGCTGCGGGACAACGCGGAGGAGATCACCGGCAAGCTCTCCGCCGAGATCGCCGCCAGGGTCCGTGCGGCCGGGGTCGAGGTGGTCGAGTCCAGGCTCACCCACCTCGCGTACGCCCCTGAGATCGCGCAGGCGATGCTGCAGCGTCAGCAGGCCGGTGCCGTGGTCGCCGCTCGGCAGCGCATCGTCGAAGGCGCCGTCGGCATGGTCGACCTCGCCCTGCAGAAGCTGTCCGAACGCGAAGTCGTCGACCTCGACGAGGAGCGCAAGGCGGCCATGGTGAGCAACCTGCTGGTCGTGCTCTGCGGAGACACCCAGCCCGTCGTCAACACGGGCTCGCTCTACCACTGATCGGTGAAGTCTCGCGGGAGTCGGCCCTGGCGGGCCGGGCGTGCTGGGAAAGTCGGGGGAGAAGCGCCCCGGACGGTCGAGGGAGGCGGTGAGGCGAGGACATGGCGGCGCGGAAGGAGTTCCTGCTCCGGTTGGACCCGGCGATCCACGACGCGCTCGCCGGTTGGGCGCGGGACGAATTGCGCAGCACCAACGCGCAGATCGAGTTCCTGCTGCGGCGGGCCCTCGCCGACGCCGGACGCCTTCCCTCCGACGCAAGCGGCCCGCGCAAGCGCGGAAGGCCACCGAAGCTCACCTCGGACTGACGATTCGCCGCTGGGGCGGTCCGTCTTCCCCGCGGCCGACCGACCTGATCCGGCGACCGCGCGTGCGGGAACCGAAAACGCTTCGGTGCCACCGATGTCTTAACGCACGCTTCCCCCGTCGCATTACGACGAGCTGGCGAGGGCTCGTTCGAGACCGGGTGTGGAGGTCGCCCGAGTTCGTGAGATGAGCCACCGACGGTGCGACAACGGCCCGGCCGTTCTCGGCTGTGCTGCTAACATGTCGTGCATGCATTCAGGTTTGTGGTCCCAGAAGGTCCGTTCCGCCCGCTGACGGCGGCGCCTTCCTGACTTCTCCCGCGCTCGCCGTCCTGGTTGTTCATCCGGGCGGCTGGTCGTGCTGCCCGCTCGTCACGACGTGCGGAGCGCTCTGTGCATCACAACCCTGAACTTTCCTCGTCCTCTTCCGCGTTCCCGTCCGCGGGACCGGTTGATCGTCTTCCCGCGGGAACGAGTGCGCATGTCCGCGCCGGCGACGTATCGGTGTCCCGGGGCGGTCGCGAGGTCCTCAACCACGTGTCGATCACCGTGTCGCACCGGTCCCGCCTGGCTGTCGTGGGCGAGAACGGGCGCGGTAAGACCACGCTGCTCCAGGTGCTCGCCGGTCTGCTCGTGCCCGATCACGGCTCAGTCCTGCGCACCGGCACGCTGGGCGTGGCCCAGCAAGAGCTGACCGCGTCATCCGGCGAAACCGTCGGCACCCTGACCTCGGCTGCCCTGCGTGCCTCGCTGACCGCGCTGGAGGACCTGGACGCAGCGACCGAGGACCTCATGGAGGGATCCTGCGGTGCCGACGATCGGTATGCCACGGCGCTCGAAACCGCCACACGTCTTGGCGCTTGGGACGCCGAGCGGCGGGTCGACATCGCCCTCGAGGCGTTGGGCGCCTGCACCGACCGCGCACGCGACCTGTCCAGCTTGTCGGTGGGCCAGCGGTACCGGGTGCGACTGGCTTGCCTGCTCGGGGCCCAGCACGACATCCTGCTGCTCGACGAGCCCACCAACCACCTCGACGCCGGCGGACTGGAGTTCCTGACCCGCCGGTTGCGGGAGCACGACGGCGGTGTCGCGGTCGTCAGCCACGACCGTGCCCTGCTGCGCGACGTGGCGGAGCAGTTCCTCGACCTCGACCCCAGCCAGGACGATCGTCCCCGGTTGCACGCCGGGGGTTACGACGCCTGGCAGGACGCGCGTCGCCGGGAGCGGGAACGCTGGACCCAGGACTACGAGGATCAGCAGGACGAGCGACGCCAGCTCGCTGATGCCGTGTCCCGGGCGCGGGATCGTCTGAGCACGGGGTGGCGCCCGGTCAAGGGGACCGGAAAGCACCAGCGCCAGTCCCGGTCCCCGGGTGTGGTGCAGGCGCTCAACCGGCAGCGCGATGCGCTTGAGGCGCACGAGATCACCGTTCCTCCTCCGCCTCTGACGTTGCGCTGGCCGGAGCTGGGTGCCAGACCCGGCGCGTCGCTGCTGCGCGCCGCTGACGTCGAAGTGGGAGGTCGTCTGCCCGGTCCGGTCTCGTTGGCGATCGATGCCGGTGATCGGCTGCTCGTGACCGGGGAGAACGGCGCCGGCAAGTCGACCCTGCTCGCGGTTCTCGGCGGCGAGCTGGCGCCCGATGCGGGTTCGCTCACCCGATCCGCCTCGGAGCGCGTCGCGCTCGTGACCCAGGAGGTGCCCCGGTGGGACCCCGACCGGACCGCTCATGAGGTCTACGACGAGCACGTAGGGCGGCTCGTCACCAGAGGAGTGCTCGGCGACGCGGCCGCGCTCGCATCGCTCGGCCTGCTCGACCGCGACGCGAGCCGGATCCCGGTTTCTCGCATGTCGCAAGGTCAGCAACGCCGACTCCAGCTGGCCCTCGCCCTGGCCTGCCGGCCGCACCTGGTCCTGTTCGACGAGCCCACCAACCACCTCTCGGCCACCTTGGTCGATGAGCTCACCGACGCCATCCGCCGCACCCGAGCCGCGGTCGTCGTCGCCACCCACGACCGGCAACTCCTGCGAGATGTGGCGGACTGGCCGCGGCTGCACCTCAAGCGGGTGGGAGCGAAGCCGTGGTGACCTCCGCGCTCGACGGCGCGATGAATCCTGTTCAGTCCGCGAGGGTTTCGGTGATGAGGTCGCCGGCTCGCCATGCCGCGGCCATGACGGGTCCGTTGAGGTTGCCGGAGACCATCGTGGGCAGGACCGACGCGTCGACGACGCGGAGGTTGCGCACCCCGCGAACTCGCAGCTCGGGGTCGACGACGTCCTCGGAGTTCGGCCCCATGGCGCAGGTGCCGACGGCGTGAAAACCGCAGTGCCCCTCGGTCAGCGCCACGTCGTTGATGTCGTTGTCGGTGGTGACTCCGGGTCCGGGAACCGTTTCCTCGATGATGTGCTGCGCGACCGGTTGCTGAGCGAAGAGGTCGCGCATCCGGCGCAAGACGGCGGCGGTGATCTCGCGGTCGTGGTGGGTGGTGAGGAACCCCGGTTCGATGGTGAGTTCGGCGCTGGGGTCGGCGGAGGTGATGATCAGGCGGCCTTCGCTGTCGGGTCGCAGCGCGTACCCGATTCCCTGCACGCCCGGAGCGTGTTCGACCTCGGCTTCACCGCCGGCTTGGTACGGCTTCAACGAATACGGCGCGAGCAGGATCTGAGCGTCGGGCCGCGGTTGCCCCGGGTCGCTCCGGGCGAAACCGATGATGTCGAAGGAAGGTCCGGCCAGCGGCCCCTTGCCGGTGCGCAGGTAGTGCAGCGCGGAACGCGCCTGTGCCACCGGCGCGCGCAGATGCCGGTTGTGGCCGAGATCGGCGTTCAACCTGAACTGCAGCGGCACGCAGCGGTGCTCGCGCAGTCGTCCGCCGACGTTGGGCGCGTCGACCCTGGTCGCGATCCCCAGGGGGCGCAGCACCTCGCCCGGCCCGATCCCGGACAGTTGCAGCAGTTTGGGGCTGCCGATGCTCCCCGAGCAGACCACCACCTCACGCCCGCACCGGAAGTCGACGGTGCTGCCGCCCTTGCGTGCTCGGACGCCGGTGACCGCGTCGCCATCGAACAGCAGCGATTCCACGATCACCCCGGTGACGATCTGGAGGTTGGACCGACGGGCTGCCGGGCTGAGGAACGCTCGCGACGCGCTGACCCTCCTGCCCCCTCGGATGGTGACGGGGGAGTAGCCGATGCGCTCGTCATCGGAATCATTGACATCGGTTCGCTCGTCGAACCCCGTGCGGGCGCCCGCCGCGATCATGTCCGCGCACAACCGATCCTCGGGATCGGCGATGCTCACCCCGAGCGGCCCACCCACGCCCCGGGTCGGCCCGTCGCCCAGCGCGTGGTCCTCGATCGCCTGGAAGGCGGGCAGCATCTCGTCCCAGCCCCAGCCGGGGTTGCCGCGGTGCGCGAGCGCGTCGTAATCCGCCTGGTGACCTCGGTTGTAGATCAAGCCGTTGATCGAGCTGGACCCGCCGAGCACCTTCCCGCGAACCCACTGCTCGCGACGTCGGGTCGAGCCGACCGGTTCAGTGGGGAAGTGCCAGGCGAACCGGTTGCTTCCCAGCAGCTTGCCGAAGCCCTTGGGGACGTGCAGCAGCGGGTTGCGGTCCCGGGGACCGGCTTCCAGCAGCAGGACCGACAGCCTCGGGTCCGCGGTCAGCCGGTTCGCGAGCACGCACCCCGCGGATCCCGCCCCGACGATGATGACATCGACCGCGCTCTGCATGAGCCACCTCCGATTCCTCCTGGTCGGTTCGTACTCACGGGTGCTGCCACGAGGCAAGCCGTTCGGCCTGTGCGGGGCGTGCAACACGCCCGATCGTGGCAGAGCGACACCGCTCGGTGCCATCGCGCTGTTCGCAACCAGAACGGCCGGGCACCGAAGGCCACGGCACGTCCGCCGGTGGTGCGCGATCCGAACTGCGGGCGTGAGGGCTCGGCAGCGGGAGCCCGTCGCGGGTTCGGCGATCTCGGGAAAACGGTTCGAGCGAGCAGCGACTGCGTTGCTACGGTCGGACGCCCGCCACCACGAAGGAACCCGGTAACGCGATGACGGTAGAACCGCACCAGCCCACCATCCGTCCCGCCGTGAGGAGAGATCTCGGTGGTCTCCAAGCTCTCGCGCGCCGCACGATCGATGCGTGCTACCGAGGTTTCCTCGGCGACGACGCGGTGAACGGGTTCATCGGAAGCGGCGCTTCCGACGCCCACGTGACGAGTCACCTGGAGCGGGGCGGCGTTCACTGCCTGAGTCAGGATGACCGGGTGCTCGGCTTCTCCATCCTCGACGGCCCGACGGTCGACCTGATGATGGTGGACCCGGACCATCACCGTCGGGGTCTGGGACGCGTTCTGCTCCAGCACGCCGAAGAGGTTCTCGTCGCCGAGCACTCAACGATCCGGCTGGAGACGTTCGCGGGAAATACGAGTGCCAGATCGTTCTACGAGGCGTGCGGCTGGGGCCTCGGGCAGCGGTGGGAGGAGGCAGGGCTGACCAAGCTCGAATACGTCAAGAGCCGGGCGAGCACGTGAAGCTCAACGGCTCACCGGCCGATGGCCGTGCGCCGAACTGGTCCGGGGCGTGCTGGAGCTCAACGATGTGCTCTCGTGGGGGTGGGGGAAGTTTTCATGAAAACTTCCCCCACCCCCACGAGACTGCCCGGTGTTCGGTGTCGGCGGTCGGCCCACCCGAGAGTTGGAGAACCTGGTTCAGCCGCTGCTGGCGCCGGATGCCAGCAGCGGGATCACGCCGCCTGCGATCACCGCCTCGACCTGTCGAGGGGACAGTCGGTGGCGCACTCGGAAGCTCCGGTCGCGGGTGGTCTGGTGCACGTCGAGTTCGTCGCCCGTCGACAGGTGGTTGCGCAGGTCGTCGATGAGGAGTGTGTCGTCGACCGCGATGTCGTCGTAGTCGTCGGGCTCGGTGAACTCCAGCGGCACGATGCCGAAGTTGGCGAGGTTCTGCCAGTGGATTCGCGCGAAGGACTTCGCGATCACGACCTGCAGTCCGAGGTAGCGAGGTGCGATCGCGGCGTGTTCCCGGGAGGAGCCTTGCCCGTAGTTGTGCCCGCCGACCACGATGTGGCCTTCGGGGTGGGAGCGGGTGCGGTTCGGGTAGTCGGTGTCGATCCGCGTGAAGGTGTGCTCGGCCAGCGCGGGGATGTTGGAGCGCAGCGGCAGCGCGCGGGCGCCCGCCGGGGAGATCTCGTCGGTCGAGACGTGGTCACCGGCCTTGAGCAGGACCGGTGCCTCGAACCTGTCGGACAGCGGTGGGAAGTCCGGAAGAGCGGATATGTTGGGTCCTTTGACGAGTTCCACCGCGCGTGCCTGCTCCTCCGGGAGGGGGCGCACGAGCATGGCGGTGTTGACCGATGCGTTGTCCGGGAGCGCGAGTTCGGGGTAGTCCTGGTCCGCATCGCGCGGGTCGGTGATCACTCCGGTGAGCGCCGAGGCCGCGACAGCCTGCGCCGTTGCGTCAGGTGCTCGGGGTCGTCGGTGCGGATCAGGCTTTCGCTCTTGTCGTCGCGTTGCTGCACGTCACTCGGGCTGAACAACGGGAAGCCCGGGCTGTCCAGCCGCGCTGACAGACCCGAGCTCGACAGGATGGTTCTGGCGTCGTCGTATCGGGTGATCAGCCGCGGTTCGGCACCTTCCAAGGCCTGGACCTGCGGTAGGCCCGGGGTGGAGCGGAGGTGGGCGAACTCGGTGGGCGGGCTGAAGGGGCACTCCCGCTCGTGCGGGTAAGTGATGGCGGGTTGCTTCTCGGAGGCTTCGGGGCTCACGCGTCACGTCATTTCTCGTGCTCGTGGAGAGCTGGATCAAGGGAAATGTTCATTATGAACACGATGTGCATAGTGCACAAATCCGATGCCGTGCGGGGTGCGCGGTGGGGGGCGTGCGCGATGATTCGGGGCGACACCGTGGTGCAGGGAGGACGGACTCATGGATGAAGGAGAGCGTCGGCTGATCGACCTCGAACGGGAGCTGACCCTCCTGTCGAGGCACTTCGTGGCCTCGCGCGGACCTCGCTCGGGCCAGGAGCTCGAACGCTCGGCTTACGTCCTGCTGACCCGGCTGGAGGTCGACGAGCCGCTCACGCTCAAGGAGCTGGCGCACACGTTCCACGTCGGGGTCTCGACCATCAACCGGCAGGTGAGTCCCATGCTCCAGAAGGGGCTGGTCGAGCGGATCCCGGATCCCGACGGAGGCATGGCCCGCAAGTACCGCCCCACATCCCTCGGCCTCGAACAGCTCCGGGCCGACCGGGAGATCAGCCTCGAAGGCACGGCGCGACTCCTCGCGACCACGGAGTGGCCGGATGAGGTGACGCAGCACTTCCTGACCTTGCTGGGTGAGCTCAACCAGGGAATCGAACGACTGGAGGGCATGCCCCTCGAACGTTCACCGCAGTGTGACGCGACGTCTGCTGGGGATAAGTGAGTCCGACTCGTGGCGCGCCGCCGCACGCGATCGAACGACGCGGCGCGATGGGACGTTCGGAGGTCCGCCGAGCGCTGATGGGTCGGCTCGCCCGCGGCCGCTCGGTCGTTGCCCGCTTCGAAGGCCGAGAGCTCAAGCGTCGGTAGCATCGCCGCAGCGGTGGTGGCCTCTCCGGCAGAAGTCCGCAATCCGATGCGCGGGTGGAGGTTTCCGGCTCGCTGCTGCTGCTTCGGCCGGAACACCGCAGATTCGGCTCGCAATTCAGTTCTGCTCGCACCAGGAGATCCCGATGGAAGACCAGAGCCTTCGAGGCAAAGTAGCGATCGTCACCGGAGGTGCTTCCGGGATCGGAGGGGCGACCACCCGGCTGTTCGCCGCGCGCGGTTGCCGCGTCGTCGTAGTGGACTTGCAGGAGGAGGCCGGCGAGGCGCTGGTTCAGGAGCTCGGTGAGTCGATCGTGTTGCTGCGCGGTGACGTGTCCGATCCGGAGGTGTCCCGCTCTGCTGTGGCGAAGGCTGTGGAGCGCTTCGGAAAGCTCGACGTGCTGGTGAACAACGCCAGCGTGTCGCGGCAGAAGCCCTTCGAGGAGCAGACCGATGACGACTGGAAGCTCGCGATGGACACCGGTCTCTACGCCACCCGCAACTTCATGCTCGCGGCCTTTCCCGAGCTGAAGAAGGCGGGCAGTGCCGCGGTCGTCAACTTCGGGTCCGGGGCCGGGCTCGAAGGCCAGCCCAACCAGGCTTCGTACGCAGCGGCCAAGGAGGCCATCGGCGGGCTCAGCCGGGTCGTCGCCAATGAGTGGGCGAAGCACAACATCCGGGTCAACGTGGTGTGCCCCATGGCTCTGACCGGTGGTGTCGTCAAGTGGGCTGAGGCTCGCCCGGAGCAGTACGAGCTGTCGGCGTCGAAGGTTCCGCTCGGTCGCTTCGGCGACCCGGACCGCGATGTCGCTCCCATCGTCGCCTTCCTCGCCGGTGACGACGCCCGGTACATGACCGGGCAGACGGTCATGGCCGACGGTGGTGCGATCAAGCTCCGTTGATCAGCGGTGTCGTTCTCGGTCCGGACGGGCGCGTTTCGCGTTCGTGGCCAGTCGTGGGCGAGCTGATTTCGATGCCGGGATCTCGTGGTCGATGATGACGAACGCGATCATCGACCACGAGACGCCGCGGCTTCCGGCTGAACGGCGGATGCGTGACTCACGCACCGGAGCAGGACGTCGGGGCCTCGCCTCCAGCGAGCAGCGACCCGGCGAACCGCTGAGCCGAGGGCTGCGCGGCGTCGATGACCCCCCGGTGGTCGGCCCCCTCGAAGGTCTCGTAGCCGACCTGCGGGTAGCGGGAGCACAGCATCTGGATCATCTGGTCCGTCCCCGGCTTCGCCACCAGCACGTCCTCGGTGCCCTGCAGCACCAGCGTCGGGACCCGCAGCGCCACGTCCTCGGGCTCCTGCGACCTCAGGTACTCGGTGAGCCCGTCGAGGTCGGCGCCCTCCCGGAAGATGCGGTCCGCGCGCACCGAGGCGACTGCGTCCTTGATGCCGCCGTGACAGGTCTGACGTGCGGCGTCCAACACCGGCCGTGCCTGCGGGTCCAGCAGGTCTGCCGGCACGATTCCCGGGTCAGCGGCGGCGGACCCGATCAGCATCGTCGGCAGGAACGGCAGGATCGCGCGCACGCGGTCCTCACCGGTCAGCTCCTGGAAGTACGCGGCGGTGTCGCCGGTCCGGAAACCGCCGGGTGCGAGGGAAATCGCACCGCGCAGGTTCAGCCCGGTGCCGCGCTGGTCGGCCGCGGCGGTGAACAGCGCCGCGTGCCCTCCTTGGCTGTGTCCCACCGCGAACCACTGGGTGCCGATTCCTGGATCGAGCTCGCGGGCCGCGCGGACGATGTCGGTCACCGCGTTCGCCGCGCTGCGGCCGTTGAGGTACGGGTGCTCGCCAGGGGTGCCGAGCCCCTCGTAGTCGGTCTGCGCCACGGCGTACCCGGCCGCCAGCCATCGGTCCAGCGTCCGGTCGGTGAGCGCGACGTAGTCGTGCACCGGGCCTCCCGGCCGGTCGGCCGAGGGAGCGCACATGTCGGCCGTGCCGGTGGTGCCGTGCGCCCAGCTGATCACCGGCCAGCCACCCGGCGGTGGGGGTGTGGTGGGCACCGACACCGTTCCGGACACCGTGATCGGCTTGCCGCGGGCGTCTTCTGAGGCGTAGTCGATGAGCCATTCGTGCGGTGCGTGGCCGAGGCGCTGATGATCCAGCGGAGCGGACTGGGTCAGGGCTCCGCGGGTCGGCCGGGGCTGCGGGGTTTCCCCCATGGAACAACCGGCCAGCAGCAGTGCGGTCGCGGTCACGAGCGCGGTCGGGGACAGCCGATTCACGGTCGTTCCTCCCGTCGTGGTGTGCGGCGTCGTCAAACAGCGAACCGCACGTCGTCGGACGCTCCGCCCGCAAGTCCCACTCATCGGTAACGGTGAGAACGGCAGCGTGATTGATTCCGATAGGTATGTGCTCGGGTGTGCCGCACGAATCTGCGGACGACTGGTGTGAGGAGACGCGATGACACGCCGAATCGCCGTGACCGGATCGGCATCGGGAATCGGCAAGAGCCTGGTGGAGATGTTGCGGGACCAGGGCGACACCGTGATCGGGATCGATCGAACACCGCGGACGTTCAGGCCGACCTGGCGACCGAGCAGGGGCGCGCCTCCGCGGTGGACGAGGTCGCGGACCGCAGCGGAGGACGGCTCGATGGGATCGTCGCCTGCGCCGGAGTCTCGACCGTCGACCCGCTCGCGGTGAAGGTCAACTACTTCGGCGTCGTTCGGCTGCTGGAGGGGATTCGTCCGGTGCTCGCGGCGGGGCCGCGACCACGTGCGGCGGTGGTCGGTTCCATCGCCGGCACGCGGCCGGTGGATCAGGCCGTGATCGAGGCGTGCCTGGCCGGCGATGAGCGGTCGGCGGTGGACCGTGCGGACGCCGTGGTCGCCGAGGGAGGTGGCCAGAAGCTCTACCCCTCGTCCAAGTCGGCGCTCGCGCAGTGGTTGCGCCGGGTGTCGGTGACCGAGGACTGGGCCGGTGCCGGAATCCCGCTCAACGCCGTGGCGCCGGGCGTGGTGCTGAGCCCGATGGTGGAGTCGCTCCTGGCCGACGAGGAGATGACCCGGGTCATGGACGAGGCGGTGCCGATGCCCTTGAACGGGCACTCGGAGCCCTCGGTCATCGCCTCCGCCCTGGCGTGGCTGATCAGCGAGGACAACACGCACATCACCGGCCAGGTGCTCTACGCGGACGGTGGCGCCGAAGCGACCTTGCGCGGACCGGATCACTTCTAGGAGCTGCTGCGGCGGGGCGGTGGCGATTCCAGCGGCGAATGGACACCGCAGGCGCACAACGGCTTTCGGTGATGATCAGGGTGTGGGGTCGCGGTGCCACGATCGCGGACCCCACACCCGCTCAGCGCGGCTGCTGATGCCCGGCGCCCGCAGTCCGGTTCGGTCCCCCGAGGCCGTCCTCACGGCGCGGGGTCGAAGCCCAGTGCCGCCAGCAGCCGGGGGGATTCCTCCCGTCCGTCAAGAACCCGGCTGGTGCGCCTCGTGACGCGCCAGCCTTGAGCGCAGCGGTGAAGCTCCCAGCGGTTGGCCGTGGCGCGGCGCACCACGAACCGGCCACCGTCGTGCACGATCATCAGCGAGTGGCACACGGCCACGGCGTCGTTGCCCTCGATGGTCACGTGCGCCGGACCGAGGAAGTGCGCGCAGCCGGCGGCGATCCAACCCTGGTGCCGCGGACCGGAGATCATCGCGCGGATCTCGTCGCGGCCGTGCATCGTCAGCTCGTCTACGTCGTGGGTGCCCTCGGGTTCCCAGAGGTCGGCGACCTCTTCGGCACTCCCGCTGTCGACCAGCGGGCCGTAGCTGGTGATCAGCCGGGTGATCTCCTGCTCGTCTTCGAGCTGCCGCAGGCGGACTTCCAGGTCGGCGAGGCTCGCGGTTGGCTCGGTCATCGGTCGCCTCCGGCCGGGTTGAGCTTCGCCAGTGCCTCGAGCTGCTCGCAGTAGTGCTCGACCGACCGCGCCCGCAGCTGGACGCTCACGATCGTGGCGCCGGGGTGGCGAACAGCGTCCATCCGCGTCCGGGCCGCCTCCGGGCCCCCGGAGGGGTCCAGCAGCCGACCTGCGGGCGGCACGACCTCGAACCCCTCCCGCGCGCCGGCGTTGGCCAGCATCTCCTGGAGCTGTTCGGAGCTGAGCCCGAACGGCACCCAGCCGTCTCCGAGCGTGGTCGCGCGACGAAGGGATCGGGTGGTCCGGCCGCCGATCCACAACGGGACCCGATCCTGAACGGCGTGCGGTTCGACCACGAAGCCCTCGTAGTCGTAGTGCTCGCCGTGGTGCGCGGGCTCGCGCTGTGACAGGCTCGTCCGCAGCGCGGCGAGCGCCTCGTCGGCACGGGGTCCCCGTCCGGTGAACTGGGCGTCGAGCAGGGCGAACTCCTCCGCCAGGCTGCCCACGCCGACTCCGAGGATCAGCCGGCCGCCGGAAACCCGGTCGAGGGTTCCGTAGCGCTTGGCGATCTCCAGCGGGTGGTGGTAGCCGAGCACCAGGACCTGCGTGGCGAAGCGGATGGTGGTGGTGCGCGCCGCCAGGTAGCCGAAGGTGGCGAGGGGGTCCCAGTAGGTCGCACCGCGCTGTTCGGCGACGTCGCTGGGCACGGCCACGTGCTCGCTGCACGTGAGGTGGTGGAACCCGAGCCGGTCGGCCGTCTCGGCGATCTTGCCGAGATCCTCGACGTCGGCTGCGCGTTCCCACTCCGAATGCGCACCGGGCACTCGGGTCACGATCGGACTCGCGATGCCGATCTTCATCCGCACATCCCTTCTGGTGGAAGCCCTCGACCACGTCTAGTCGAGTGCGCCGCTGCCTGAAGGGTTCGTCTCGGTCACCGGGAAGACTTCGCCGCGTCGTGTGCGAGTTGCCGGGTCGAACGGCGTCAGATCAGGACTTTCGCATCATGCACATCGCTGCTACCGTTCCTCACGGAAGCTGGAATTCATTTCAGTTCTGTTCGCCGATGAACCGGGCCGAGGGGAAACCATGACCGTCCCTTCCGTTCGCGAGAACGTTGACTCCTCGCGTCGCGACTGGCCACCGTCGATGGTGGAGCGAATGACCCTGATCCTCGATGCGTTCGAGCCCTCCTCGGCTCGACTCACGCTGGAGGATGTCGCTCGACGAACCCGGCTCCCCAGGTCGACCACCCACCGGATCCTGGATCAGCTGGTCCGGCTCGAATGGTTGCGGCACAGCGCCGTCGGCTACTCCCTCGGTCGGCGCGCGTTGAGCCTCGGCGGCCAGGCCCACGCTCACGGTGATCTGCGCAGTGCCTCCGCCCCGCTGCTGCACGACATCCACATGAAGACCGGAATGGTCGTCCACCTCGGGGTTCTGGAGGGGGCTGAGATGTGCTACTTGGACAAAGTGGGGGCCGGTTCGCAGCGTCGGTGCCCTCGCGAGTCGGCAGCCGGGTGCCTGCGCACTCCACCGCTCTGGGCAAGGCTGTGCTGGCCTGGATCGAGCCCGAAGCGGTGGACGAGCTGTTCGGCGAGGAGATCGGGCGGATGACGGACCGAACGATCTCCGAGCTCGGGACCCTGCACCAGGAGCTCAATCGCATCCGCCAGCGCTTCGGGCTGGCTTTCGAGCGGGGTGAGTGCGTCCGCTCGCTGGGCTGCGTCGCGGCCGCGATCCGCGGACCGGAAGGCCCGGTGGGCAGCATCTCGGTCGTCGGCCAGGTGCAGGCACCGCTGGAGAAGGTGGCGCCCTTGGTGGTCGACGCGGCGCGGCAGGTCGCCCACGCTCTGCACCCGCGCGTGCCGAGATCCCTTTCGTGGCAGCGAATGCACGGGGTCAAGGCCGAGAATACCTGGTCGAGCGCGACGTTGGACCGGATGATGGCAGCGGGAAACAGCGACTGGTTCTGACACCGCCGGATCGTGCTCAGCCCTCGCCCCAGTCCCAGACCTCCGGTAGGGCCGGGTTCCGGGACGATTCCGAAACCACCCCGGAAGAACACCAGGGTTCTCCAGCTCCACGACCTCGCCGATCACCACGTCGTGGTCACCTGCGGAGTGCACGTCGCGCACCTGCGCGTGCACCCGCAGGAGAACACCGGGCAGCTCGATGAGCGGGAGGCGCGCTGAAGCCGTGCGCCGACCTCGCCGGGCACGGGCGAGGATCCCGCTGAACGAGAGTTCCGATCCATGTTTCGCACGACCGCACCTACCGTGCACGGGGCAATCGACACTTCTTGGGGAGCTGGCCGCGAGATGACCGAACTGAGCTATGAGTCCACGCTGCGCGAGCTGCGGACGGACCACGGTGTGCTGCGCTACCACGAGGCCGGTGCGGGGCCGCCGCTGCTGATGCTGCACGGTTCCGGCCCAGGTGTCACCGGGTGGCGCAACTTCCGCGACAACCTCGCGGCCTTCGCGCAGCACTTCCGCTGCCTGGTGCTGGAATTCCCGGGTTTCGGGGTCAGCGATGACACCGACGAGCCGCCCATGGCGGCCGCACCGGCCGCTGTCCGCCGGTTCCTCGACGGTCTCGGACTCGGCCAGGTCGACGTGATCGGCAACTCGATGGGTGGCATCGTCGCGACCCGGTTCGCGATCAGCGACCCCGAGCGCGTGCGCCGGCTGGTGACCATCGGCGGCATGGGGCGTCAGATCGTCAGCCCGTCGCCGGGCGAGGGCATCAACCTGCTGATGGAGTTCACCGAGGAGCCCACCAGGGAACGGCTCGTGGCCTGGCTGAACTCGATGGTCTACGACCGCGGGCTGGTGACCGAGGAGTTGATCGAGGAGCGCTGGGCGCACGCCACCGAGCCGAGCACGCTGGCGAGCGCCCGGAAGATGTACAGCCGCGAGGCGTTCGCGGCCACGGCCGCCGCTGCGGCCAGGTCCACCGAGCCGCCCTACTGGGCGATGCTGCACAAGGTTCAGGCCAGGACCTTGATCACGTGGGGCCGAGACGATCGCGTCAGCCCGGTGGACATGGCGTTGCTGCCGATGCGCACGATTCCCGATGTCGAGCTGCACATCTTCCCCGACTGCGGCCACTGGACGATGATCGAGAAGAAGGACGCCTGGGAGAGCGCGGTTCTGGCGTTCCTGACGCGAGAAGACCGACCATGACGGCGAGTGCCTGCTCGACCGGCTTTCGCTGACGATGGGTTATGCGGGCGTCTGCTCCAGCTTTCTCAAGCACGCCGAACGGGCCGCTCGGAGGTACGGCGTGTCCGGTGCGGCGATTCTCAGTTGATCGAACTCGCCGTGGCCCTCGCGGACCGCGGCGACCACACCGAATCGAGGGCCGGCTGGTGCCGAATTCCGTTCTGACCGCCGTCGAGGAGCGCGCGGAGGAGATCACCGCCGCAGCCGCCTCCAACGAGCGGCTCGGCAAGCTCGACGACCGCGCTGCCAAGGCGCTCCGCGAGACCGGCGTGATCAAGATGCTGCAACCGGCGCGCTACGGGGGAGCCGAGGCTCACCCGGCCGAGTTCGCCGAAGCGGTGATGAAGGTCGCCGGCTACGACGGGTCGACCGGCTGGGTCGCCGGGATCGTGGGCGTGCACCCCTGGGAGATGGCGATGGCCGATCCCCGGGTGCAGGAGGAGATCTGGGGCGGCGACCACGACACCTGGATCGCCTCGCCCTACGCCCCGATGGGCGTGCTCACGCCGGTGGAGGGCGGCTACCGGTTCAACGGCCACTGGCAGTTCTCGTCCGGTACCGATCACTGCGACTGGATCTTCCTCGGTGCTCTCCTCGGGGATGAGCAGGGCAACACCCTCCAGCCGCCGGTGTCCTACCACGTGATCCTGCCGCGGTCGGACTACGAGATCGTCGAGGACTCCTGGGACGTCGTGGGCCTGCGCGGGACCGGCAGCAAGGACATCATCGTCGAGGACGCCTTCATCCCGTCCTACCGGGTGATCCCGTTCAACAAGATGCTCGACGGGTCGGCTCCCCGGGAAGCCGGGCTGGAGAACCCGAGCTACCACGTTCCTTTCACCACCGCGTTTCCACTGGGCATCACCTCGGCCGTGATCGGCATCTGCGAGGGCGCGCTGGCGCAGCACATGGCCTACCAGCGCACGCGCGTTCAGATCACCGGCACCAAGGTCAAGGACGATCCCTACGTCCTGTACGCGATCAGCGAGGCGGCCGCTGAGATCCACGCTTCTCGCGTCGCGTTGCTGGACAACGTGTCCAGGATCTACGACAAGGTCGCGGCGGGGGAGCAGATCAGCTTCGGGGAGCGCGCGGTCAGCCGCCGCACCCAGGTCTCCGCGGCCTGGCGCGCGGTCCGCGCGATGGACGAGATCGTCGCCCGCTCCGGCGGCAACGGCCTGCGCATGGACAACCCGATCCAGCGCTTCTGGCGCGACGGGCACATGGGCATGGTGCACGCCATCCACGTGCCGGGTGCGGTCTTCCACGTGTCGGCCTTGACCGAGCTCGACGTCGATCCGCCGCCCGGGCCGTTGCGCTCGATGATCTGACGCCCGGTTCGCAGACCTCAACGGAAGATCAGGGCCGGGTGCGTCGGATCGAGATCGCGCGCCCGGTGAGCAGAGATTGGATGGACACGATGCCCCAGATCCGCGGTCTCGGATATCTCACGGTGCAGACCCAGAACCTCGACCGTTGGCGCGAGCTCACGGTGGAAGCACTGGGCTTCCAGGAAACCACGGGCCCGAACCCGGGCGGGCTCTACCTGCGCATGGACGAGCGGGAATCCCGGCTGATCGTGCTGCCGGGCGAGCGCGACCGGGTGGTCGCGGTCGGGTGGGAGGTGCGCGACCAGTTCGCCCTCGCCGAGGTGACTCGCGCCGTCGAGGTGTCGGGAACGCCCGTCACATCGTTGTCGCAGGCCGAGTGCGATGAGCGTCGAGTGGAAGCGGCCATCGGCTTCGAAGACCCGACCGGTACGCCCCTGGAGGTGTTCTTCGGGCCGGTGCTCGACCACAGCCCGGTGCGCACCCGGCACGCGCACCGCTTTGTCACCGGCGAACAGGGGATGGGCCACGTCGTGCTGCCCAGCACCTGCCCCGAGGAGACAGTGAAGTTCTACACCGAGGTGCTCGGTTTCCTGCCGCGCGGCGCGGTCCGCCTGGGCGGTCCCGCCGCGAACGCCGTGCCGCCGCGCCGAGTGCGGTTCATGGGCGTGAACGAAGGTCACCACAGCCTGGCGGTCTGCCCGGCCCCGCACGGCGAGCCGCCCGGGCTGGTGCACCTGATGGTCGAGGTGGAAGAGATCGACACCGTCGGCCGTGCGCTCGACGAGGTCAACAGCCGCGGCTACTCGTTGTCCTCGACGCTGGGCCGGCACACCAACGACAAGGCCATCTCGTTCTACGTCCGGGCACCCGGTGGCTGGGACATCGAGTACGGCTGCGACGGACTGCGCGTCGATGAGACCTACTACACGGCAGAGGAGATCACCAAGGACAGCTACTGGGGCCACGACTGGTCCGGTTCGGAGCCGCTCGCGGCGTTCAGCGAGCAGGACTGAACCACCGCGCGCCCGGTCCGGCAGTCGCAGGTCGCGGTGACCGTCTGATCCGAATCACCTGTGCGAGAACGAGAGCACCGCGCTCCCCGGGGAGCGCGGTACTCTCGTTCTCGGGTGGGTCAGGTTCGTTCCTCGGGCGGCAGCAGGCTTTTCGAGGCTTCGTGCGCGCGGAGGGCGAGCGCGGCGCGATCGGGGCCATTGCGCTTCTCGGCGGCTTCGGCGTTGCCTCCGGCCACCAGCACCGGGCCGTGGGGGAGCTGCGCGAGGCCTTCCCGCGCCACATAGTCGGGTTCGGCGACGGGAAGTCCCGGGATGTCGAAGTTGAGCCCGGCTCGTTCCATCGCCGGTGTTCGCGTCACTCCGAGAACCAGCTCCAGCACGTCGACTCCGTGGTCCCGCAGTTCGAGCCACAGCCCTTCGGCGAAGACCCGGGAGAACGCCTTGGCAGCGGAATACACACCGATCTGCGCTTGGCCCAGGTAACCCGCCATCGAGCCGACCAGCAGCAGCCCGCCCCGGCCGCGCTCCTTCATGAGCGCGCCGAAGTGGTGGGTGAGCGTCAGCTGGGCGGTGATGTTCAGGTCGATCACGTCATTCACCCGGTCGAGATCGCTGGTGACGAACTCGTGCCCGTAGCTGTTGGCTCCGGCGTTGAAGATCAGCAGCCCCACGTCGAGATCGTCGGTCACCGACCTGATGGACTTCAGCGCTTCCGGGGCGAGCAGGTCCAGCTCCACGGTGCGTACCTGAACCCCTTTGGCCCGGACCTCCTCCGCCGTGGCCGCCAGCGGACCGGGCTTGCGCGCGATCAGGATCACGTTGATCCCGGCGTCGGCGAGCTGGTGGGCGAACGAGGCACCCACGCCCTCGGAACCACCGGCGATGAGCGCCCCCGGGCCGTACTTCGCGACATCGAACACGTCAGTCCTCCACCTGGATCGGGATCTCTCCTCGGGCCGTCGCGGCGCGCACCGAATCCCGCAACGCGGTGCAACCGCTGAAGAACCGGTCGTTCGGCCCGGTTCCCGGTTGAGCGGTTCGCCGCTCAACGCACCTGCGCATCGCCTCGGCGTGCCACTGGATGCTGGTCTGGTCCCAGCTGCTCTTGCGCACCTCGACCTGTCCGCCGCACCGGTGGCAGTCGACGGGCAGCATGGGGCAATCGGCCAGCCGGACATCGCTGCGGACGGCCATCAGACGTCCTGTCCCGCAGCGGTTTTCGCCAGGTTCGACTCGACCTCGCGGCGCCACGCTTCGTTGGGTCGGGTCGTGTCGATCTCGTACTCGAAGCGGTCCACCATCTCGGGCGCCACGTCGGCCACGTCGACGTAGAACTGCTCGTACCACCGGCGCAGCTGGTACACGGGCCCGTCTTCCTCGCAGAGCAGCGGGTTGTCGATCCGGGACTTGTTGCGCCAGATCTGCACGTCCTGCTCGAACCCGATCTTGATGAACTCGCCCATCTTCCGGGCCATCCTGTCGGCTTCCTGCCCGGGGATCCGGTCGGAGCGCTTGACGATGATCCCGTACTGCAGCACGAACGAGTTCGCGGTGATCGGGTAGTGGCAGTTGATGAGCACTGACTCGACGTCGCCGTCCCCGTAGTGGTAAGTCAGATCGTCGATCATGAACGAGGGGCCGTGGTAGGAGGCCACCGAGGTGTTGCCGAGCATCGCGGGGGCGCCGCTGCCGGACTTCTGAGGACGCGCGTCCTCGCGCGCGACCCCGTTCTGGACCTGGGTGGCGACGTGACCTTCGAAGACGTTCTTGAAGTACGTCGGGAAGGAGTAGTGGACGTAGAAGAAGTGGGCCATGTCCACGACGTTGTCGACGATCTCGCGGCAGTGCGCGTTGTCGATCGTCACGGAGTACCACTGCCAGTCGGTCCAGCCGTCGTCGGTGGCACCTTCGATGCGCGGGATCGCGACCTCGGGTGGCGGCGGGTTGCCCTCCGGGTCGTTCCACACGAAGAACATGCCGTCCTGCTCCAGGGTCGGCCACGTCGAGGTGCGCGCGCGCATCGGGACCCGGCGCGCGTAGGGGATGTTCTTGCACTTGCCGTCGCCGCCCCAGCGCCAGTCGTGGAACGGACAGGCGATCTGGTCGCCCTTGACCTCGCCCTGCGACAGATCGCCACCCATGTGCCTGCAATAGGCGTCGAGCACGTTGAGGTCGCCTCGGGAATCGGCCCAGACGACGAGCTTCTGCCCGAACGCGCGCACGGTGTGCGGTGTGCCGTCCTTGAACCCGTCGGCGAGTCCCAGGCAGTGCCATCCACGGGCGAACCGGGTGGGTGCGTCGTCCACCTCGATCTGCCGGACCTCCTCCACAGCGGTCATGCCGGTCCTCCTCTCCTCGGGCGGTGCGCCTCGGCTGAAAGTAGGTCGCCACCTCGCCGGAGGGGGTGCTGATCCCACTGACCGGTACCCCGGAAGCTGACAACTCCGGAACAGGCGCTCGTGCCGCCGAGACGGTCGGTCTTCTCCAGCACGACCGTCCGCAGTCGTTGTCGGGCGGCCACCAGCGCTCCGGTCACGGCATCGGCGCCGGAGCCGACCACCACCACTTCGTGCTCCTCGTCGCTCGATCGGGGAACTCAGCGCGGGATCAGACAAGCGCAGACCCGCCGACCCGGGTGGGGCTGGTCCCGGTGAGCGGTACGTTGACGGCGACCAGCACGCGGTGAACCCGCACAATGGGATGCGCAACCGGATCGATCGAGGGGAATCAGGTGCCTAGAATCGCCGAGGCCCGACCGGCCGCGGAGCCCACCTCGCGGGAGCAGCGGGCGCGTCGGCGCCGCATCCTGAAGGCGGCCGCGAGCCTTGCCGCCGAGCGCGGACTCGATCGCGTGCAGATGCAGGACGTGGCGAAGGACGCCGGCGTCGCGATCGCCACGCTCTACCGCTACTTCCCCTCCAAGACGCACCTGTTCACCGCGGTGATGGCCGATCAGGTGGAGCAGGTGGACGAATCGGCGCGCCCGCCGCGCGAGGGCCAGGATCCGGTGGAAGCCGTGTGCGACCTGCTGCTGCGCTCCAGCCGCGCGCTGCTGAGCAAGCCGCTGCTGGCGAGCGCGATGATCCAGTCCAACATGCAGGCCAACGCCGCCACCGTGGCCGAGGCCGTCCGCATCGACAAGATGATGCAGGGCGCGGTGCTGCGGATCCTGGGCATCGAGGATCCCACGGTCCAGGACGTGCGGATCGTGAGCCTGGTCGCCGAGTGCTGGTACGGGATGTTGAGCTCGGCGCTCAACGGACGGCTGTCGATGACGGACGTCGAGTCGGAGATCAACCTCGCGTGCGAGCTCCTGCTCGCTGCTCGTTCCAACGCCCCGGCCCGCACGAGCTGAGTTTCGCGAGCGGCGAGTGCGTGCGCTGCCACCGCCACCCAGCAGGGCCACCACGTGGTTTCAGGGCGGGACGCAGCGCGGTGACACCGCGCCACCCGACGGCGGCCGCACTGGCGGGGCCGTCGTCGGGTGCCGTCATGAGGTGGGGTCCACCTGGGTGCGGATCACTTTGCCGGTGGCGTTGCGGGGGAGCCCTTCGTGGGTGATCCGCCACCGGGCGGGCACCTTGTAGCGGGCCAGCTGATCGCGGGCGTAGTCCTGCAGATCGTCTTCGGTGAGCGGGCTGCCGACTGCGGTGACCACAACCGCGCACACCTCTTGGCCGAGGTCGGGATGGGGCGCACCCAGCACCGCGCACTCCTGGACCTCCGGGTGCTCGGCGAGCACCCCCTCGACCTCCGCGGGGTACACGTTCTCGCCACCCCGGATGATCAGGTCGGACCGGCGGCTGCTGAGCCGGAGCCGTCCGCGCTCGATGATCCCGATGTCGCCGGTGTGCAACCATCCGTCCTCCCGGATGGTGCTGGCCGTTGCCTCCGGGTCGTTCCAGTAGCCGAGCATGTTGTAGGCGCTGCGGACGCACACCTCGCCCTCCTGGCTTTCGGCGAGCGGGGTGCCGAGGGGATCGCGGATCTCGAGCTCGACGCCGGCGATCGGGCGGCCGAGGGTGTTGGGCAGCTCCGCGAGATCGGCGGGGGTGGCCGCGGTGAGCGCTGTGCAGGTCTCGGTCATCCCGTAGCTGTCCACGAGGGTTCGCTCGGCCACGGGGAGCTTCTCCCGCAGCCGTTGCTTGAACGCCGCGGACGACGGTGCCGTGGCGAGGGCGAACGCGGTCAGCGACGACAGGTCGTACCGGGAGAGGTCGTCGTGCTCCACCAACCGGTGCGCCTGCGTCGGCACGGCAGCCCAGTTGGTGACCCGTTCGCGCTCCACCAGGCTGAGCACCTCGTCCACCTTGAACCCGCCCCGGTGCAGGACGACGGTGCTGCCGGTGGCAAGCCGGGGCACGGCCAGGTTGTGCAGGCACGCGATGTGGAACAGGGGCAGCGCCAGCAGGTACTTGCGGTCCTGGGGCGCGATCGGGTCGCCCATGGCGGCGGCGAACGCGTCGTTCATGCGGTGGTATTCCACGACCGAGCACACGTTGCGGTGCGAGTGGACCGCGCCCTTGGGACGTCCGGAGGTCCCGCTGGTGAACAGCACGATCGCGGGGTCGTCCTCGGCCACCTCGGCGTTCGGCAGCGCGGCGCCCGCGAAGCGCTCGACCAGCTCGCCGATCCGCTCCATCGGGAGCACGTCGATGCCGGAGCCCGTCACCAACGCGGCCTGCGGGGCGTCGGCCACGACCAGGACCGGCTCCGTGAGCCGCAGCCCGTGCTCCATCTCCGGGGACGACCACCAGGCGTTGCACCCGACCGCGATGGCACCCAGCGAGATCACCGCCCAGAAGGTGACGATCCACTCCGGTTCGTTGGCCGCGGCGATCGCGACCCGATCACCCTTGCCGACCCCGTGCTCGTCCCGCAGCGCAGCCGCCAGCGCGGCGACCTGTTCGGCGTGCCCGCGGAAGGTGATCCGCTCGTCCGCCGTCACGATGTAGTCGCGGTCGCCGTGATCGATGCTGGCGGTGAGCAGTTCGGTCAGAGACCTGGCGCGGTTCTTGAACACCGCTAGCCGCGTGCCGCGCACATCGTCCTCGACGAGCTCGAAGTGGCCACCGGGCCCGGTCAGGCGGTGCCGGGCGGCTGCAACAGCAGTTTCCGGATCGATGGTGCTCATCTGCGGGCGTTCCTCCTGCTGCTGGCGGGGATGCTGCGCATGACAGCGTGCGGCACCGAGGGCCTTCGGATGGGGCGCGATTCCGTTCATCGGGACGGCTCCGCGGTCATGCTCCCGATGAGCGGGACCGACGGCGGGCCGGGCAGCCGAACCGGCCTACCGTCCCGGCAACCCAGTGGAACAGGAGTGCTCGTGACCACCACACCCCCGCTCGTCCCGGACGTCTTCAGCCCCGGCAAGATCGGTCCGCTGACGCTGCGCAACCGGACGATCAAGGCCGCCACCTACGAAGGTTTGAGCCACAAGGGGAAGGTCACCCAGGACCTGGTCGACTTCCACGTCCGGCACGCGGCCGGCGGCGTCGGCATGACCACGGTCGCGTACTGCGCGGTGTCACCGGAAGGCCGGACCGATCGTCACCAGCTCCTCTGGACCGACCAGGCGCTACCGGGCCTGCGCAAGCTCACCGAGGCCGTGCACCAGGAGGGGGCCGCCGTGGCGGCGCAGATCGGGCACGGCGGCCCGGTCGCGAACCCGAAGGCCAACGGGGTTCCGGCGCTCTCACCGAGCAAGCACTTCCACAAGACCACGCTGAGCTTCGCCAAGGAAGCCACCCCGCACCAGTTGCGGCGGATCGTCAAGGATCACGTTCATGCGGCGCGGATGGCGATCGAGGCCGGCTTCGACGCGATCGAGGTGCACCTGGGGCACAACTACCTGGCGAGCTCGTTCTTGAGCCCGAAGATCAACCACCGCGAGGATTCCTACGGGGGGGAGCCTGGAGAACCGGGCCCGCTTCGCGCGGGAGGTCCTCCAGGCCGTCCGGGACGCCGTCGGTGACCGGATCGCGATCATCAGCAAGCTCAACATGGATGACGGTGTGTCGGGCGGGTTCTGGCTGGACGAGGCCATCGCGGTGGCGCAGTGGCTGGAATCCGACGGCTCGCTCGATGCGCTGGAGATGACTGCGGGCAGCTCGTTGAGCAACCCGATGTACCTGTTCAAGGGTGATGCGCCCCTGGACGCCTTCGCGGAGGTCATGCCCCAGCCGATCAAGCTCGGGGCGAAGCTGGTGGGCCACAGGATGCTGCGCGAGTACCCCTACCAGGACGGGTACCTGCTGGAGGACGCCCGGCAGATCCGGGCCGCGGTGAAGCTGCCGATGATCCTGCTCGGTGGCATCACGAACAAGGACGTGATCGACCGCGGGATGGCGGACGGGTTCGAGTTCGTGGCCATGGCGCGGGCCCTGCTGCGGGAGCCGGACCTGATCAACCGCATGCGGGCGGATTCGAGCGTCCGGTCGTTGTGCAACCACAACAACCGGTGCATGCCCACCAACTTCACCGGCGCGCGCTGCGTGCTGGTGGACCGCAGCAGCACCCGTTCCGAGAGCTGGGGCACCGATGCCGGCTACGTCTCCTGAGGCAGCGGAGGCGGTGCCCGGCGACGCGAGACGATCGCCGACCTGCTGCTCGACCGGTTGGGTGACCAGTGGGCCCGGGCTGCGTTCCCGGGAACGGACCTGGACTTGGGACGACGTGGTCCGGAAGAGCGCGACCAGGGCCGCTCTGCTCCGGGAGATGCGCGACGAGCGCCGCCCGTTCCACCTCGGCGTGCTGCTCTGGATGTGCGCGAGGCACCGGATCAGCGCCGGCTCCGGCAGGAGCTCCGCGAGCACTTAGCCGGGCTGCTGCCGCGGAGGAACGCAGGCTGGTGGGTGGCCGGTGGGGAGCTCCCGTCCGGCCACCCACTTGTGGCGGGTTACGCGCCGGTGTGGAGGCCCTTCGAGATGAGGTCCATGACCGACGAGTCGGCCAGGGTGGTGACGTCGCCGACTTCGCGGTTTTCGGCGACGTCGCGCAGCAGGCGGC